>JAAEZH010000002.1:201168-217264 GCA_018222965.1 Bacteroidota bacterium | reverse complement strand
TAATTGCGAATGGGATTTGTTTGTATCTATTGCAAAAATCTAAAAGTAAAGAAGCTCACATGCAAGCCAGTATGATTTTTACCTCCAATGATGTAGTGATTAATTTGGGGGTAATTACAGCAGGGGTGTTAGTGAATTGGTTAGATTCCAGTAAGCCTGATTTGATAATTGGAACAATAGTTTTCGTAATAGTCGTTCAAGGAGCAATAAGGATATTGAATATAGCAAAATAGAAAATAATGGAACAAGTCAATAAAATTTTAGACCAAAAAGCTGTTCGTATCACACCGATGCGGCAGCTACTTTTAGAATATTTTGTAGAAGAAAATGCAGTATTGGGTTTATCAGAACTGGAAAAAGCATTTCCAAAATCCGATAGGATTACTATGTACCGCACCCTCAAAACTTTTGAAGAAAAAGGCATTCTACATAGCATCAAAGGTGAAGGAGATGAAGCAAAATATGCGCTTTGTAATGAGCATTGTACGCCTGTTTACCACATTGATAAGCATCCACATTTTCAATGTCAAAAGTGCAAACAGGTTACTTGCATTGACAGCCAATTGATACCTGCAATGGAACTTCCCAATGGTTATGTTCAAAAAGAAGTCACTATGATGATAAAGGGAATTTGCTCTGGCTGTCAGACCTAACTTTGCAATTTCATTGCATTGAATACCGACCTATTATTGTAGAAAAATAATAAGTATGCAGATTTATTTGTTCCTATTTCTTATCGTCTATTTCTTCTTTGTTTTCTTCCTGCGGTCTTACCTGCTTTGGAAAAAACAGGGGTAAACCCTTTGACTTTTAGCAAATCAGATGATGCACACGGCTACAACGGGAAAGTCTTTACCTTCATTTCCCTATTAGAATTTGTAGTGGTATTCATCTATGCTTTCAAAAGCGAATGGTATCAATACCTCTTACCTTTTTGGTATTTAGAACATAGCTATTTGCAGTATATCGGATGGGGGCTATTACTGCTATCACTCGTTTTGGTTTGGGTTGCTCAATCACAAATGGCAAACTCATGGCGGATTGGAATTGATGAAAAGAACAAATCTGAGTTGGTCACGAACGGCTTATTCTCCATTTCACGAAACCCCATTTTTTTGGGTGTGATGATTGCCAATATTGGGCTGTTTCTGATAATTCCGAATGCCTTTACCTTGCTTATCATTTCGCTTTCTACGGTTAGTATCAATACACAAATAAGATTGGAAGAAGCATTTTTGGAAAGTAGTCACGGAAAGGATTATCAAGACTATTTAAATCAAGTCAGGCGTTGGCTCTAAAATTTTAAAAAGATGAATTTTAAACAATCAATTATAGGAAGTTCGATTGCTTTTCTATTAGCGACAAGTTGTTGTTGGCTACCTGCACTCATTATTACAATTGGTGGTGCAAGTAGTTTAATGGCATTTGCCAATGGCTTAGAGCAATTCAGCGGTATCTTCATGGCAATCGGTGCTGGTGTTTTACTATATGGAGGCTATCAATTTTATAATAAAAGAAATTCAATTATGCAATCAAACAAAGTTCAATTAAAGTCAATTATCACTTGTCCTGAATGCGGACATGCCAAAGAAGAAACCATGCCTACGAATGCTTGTCAATTTTTCTACGAGTGTGGAAATTGTCAAAAGGTATTGAAGCCTAATCAGGGTGATTGTTGCGTTTATTGCAGTTTTGGAACTGTGGCTTGTCCGCCTATTCAGTTAAATCAGGACTGTTGCTGATAATTAATATCTCTATTAGCTAAGAAAAATAAGCTCAAAAGTTTCCCTGTTAGAAAAAATTTATAGTCCTTTGATAAAATATTTAAGCTAATCTAAAAATATTATTATGTTAGACTAAAAATGAGACTTAAAATCAAAACATCTTTATTATGCCTCACGGTGATAGGGCTTCTTTCTTTCCTCGCCTGCGAAGATTTACTGCCTCCTGCACCCGCAGACAATGAAGTACTGGATGGACAAATGGAAGGATTGTCCGCTACTCAAACCAGATTATTTTTGGAAGGTGACGAGGCATTTTCGGAAGTATTCACTCCCGAAACAGGATTGGGTGCTTACTTTGTCACTTCGTCTTGTATTAGTTGCCATTCAGGTGATGGTAAAGGACATCCTTCTACTACATTGACCAGATTTGGCAAATGGGAAAACGGGCAATTTGACCCATTGACCCATCTTGGCGGCGGACAATTGCAGAACAGGGCAATAGCAGGTTTTCAGGCAGAAACAATCCCAGTAGAAGCTAACGGAATTGCAAAATTCACACCTCCCGCAGTTACAGGCTTGGGATTATTAGCTGCCGTTCCTGATGCTACATTGCTTGCTTTGTCCGACCCTGATGATGCAGATGGGGACGGTATTTCAGGCAGAGTAAACTATATCAACCCACCTGATTTTTTCAGTCAACTTAAATGGCATTTACCAGATGATGAAGGAAGGTACATTGGTAGGTTTGGTAAAAAAGCAGCCGCCATTGATTTGCTACATCAAACTGTCAATGCCTATAAACAGGACATGGGTATTACCTCTGATTTTGACATGGAAGACCCTATTAATTACGCAGTTTCAGCACAACAAACCGACCTTGTTGCTGACCATGAAATCCCTGCGGCAACCGTCCAGAGTGTGGTTTTTTATCTCCGTACGTTAAAAGCTCCAATCAGAAGAAATGAGCAGGAAATGATGGTGCAATTGGGCGAACAACTTTTTAAGGATATTGAATGTAGCAAATGTCACCTTCCGACTATGACGACAGGCATCAGTGATATTGAGGTATTATCAGAAATTCAATTTCATCCATATACAGATTTGTTGTTGCATGACATGGGGGCTGAATTGAATGATAATTATACAGAAGGCATTGCCGAAGCTGCTGAATGGCGAACTCCTCCATTATGGGGGCTGGGTCTATCTCCCGATGCACAAGGCGGCAATTATTTTCTAATGCACGACGGTAGGGCAACAAGTATAGAAGAAGCCATTTTAATGCACGGAGGAGAAGCTGCCAAAAGCCGCACCAATTATTCAGAACTTTCGCAAACCGAAAAAGAAGCCGTACTCGCCTTTTTGGAAAGCCTTTAAAATGAAAGAATGGACAGAAAGCATTTTTTGAAAAATTGTGCGGGGCTGGCAGGGGCAGGGGTTTTGTTCCCCCTTCTCTGGCAGTCTTGCAAGGGCTTTGCCTACGTTTCCCATACTACGGAAGCAGACAGGATTCAGGTCAAAAAATCGGATTTGGCAGAACATCCCTTTGTGCTTATTCAGCCTGCCAATTTACCTGCACCTATTTATTTAACCAAACTCGAAAACGACGAATATTCGGCTTTACTGCTACAATGCACCCATAGGGCTTGCGAGGTGCGACCTGCTGTAAAAGAGTTGCAATGCCCCTGTCATGGTAGTGTTTTCAGCAATACGGGTGAAGTGTTGGAAAGTCCTGCAGAACGCCCTTTACGCCGTTTTCAGGTTATCGAGGACGGAGAATACCTTTATATCAAATAGCTTATGAAACCAATAGTTATTCTTTTTTTATGGTTGGTTTTTTCTCAATGGGTTATCGCTCAAAATGCGGACAGCCTGAACACTACCAACAAAGATGCGGTCTATCAGCGACCCTTTATTTTTGAAGGTCAAAAAGGAAATCTAACAGCAGCAGTCGGTGGCTATCTGGAAGCCAATACCAATTATTTTTCAACGGATGGGGTAAGTGAGGGCTTTTCAATGGAAATGCGCCGATTCAATATTTTCCTTTATTCCACTATAAAAGAGCGCATCAAGTTCCTCTCCGAATTGGAGTTTGGGCATGGTACGGAAGAAATTGAACTGGAAACTGCTTTACTGGATTTTGAACTGCACCCAAGCCTGATTTTTCGGGCTGGAATTGTCTTAGTGCCAATCGGTTATTTCAACCAAAACCACGATAGTCCAAAATGGGAATTTATTGACCGCCCTTTGGTGTCCACCAATCTGATTCCCTCCACTTATTCGGATGTTGGGTTTGGAGTTCATGGAACAATCCCTGTTCAAAGCCTCTCATTTACTTATGAGGCTTACGTTCTCAACGGCTTACAGGACGGCGTAGTTGCCAATGAAGAAAATCGAACTTTTTTAGCTTCAGGAAAAAACGAAGAACGTTTTGGTCAGGATAATAACGGTTCGCCTGCTTTTGCCACAAGGCTTGGATTGAAAAAGAGGAAAGTTGGTGAAATTGGCTTGTCCGCCTACCTCGGCAACTATAACACTTTCCAAAAAGAGGGGCTGACCATTGATGAAAAACGGACATTATTCATTGGCGCATTGGACTATAATTTTTCAATCAAAAAATTACAATGTTTGGGTGAACTGGCTATTATCAAGGCAGATATTCCTACCGACCTCGGACAAAATTTTGGAGATTCCCAATGGGGGCTTCATACCGACCTGATTTATCCCGTATGGAAAGGAACACTTTTCAGATGGCAGAACATGACCCTCAATGCTGCTTTTCGATTTGAGTATCTGGACTATAATGTTGGAGATTTTGAAGAAACAGGAAGCAATATAAGTGACCATCTATTTGCTGTCATGCCGGGTATTGGTTTGCGTTTCTCTCCAAATACCCTTTTGAGGATGAATTATCGGTATCAATGGGATACCGACTTGCTCGGAAATCCTCCGGCAAAAACAGCGGGATTTCAGTTTGGATTTGCCAGTTATTTTTGATGCACTGGGCTTGTTCAAAAATGAAATTATATTAAAATGGAATGCAATAAGACAAATTTATCAATACCTAAAACTAAAGGTGCTGAACTTTAAGGTTGATACTTCTTTTAACAAAGGGGGCGTATTTGTAGCAACTGGAATTAAATAATTTTATAAAATCAATAATCATGTTAAAAATTCACCACGAACCGAACACCAACATTCTAATGACAACTGCCGTTAAAAAAATAGACCAAGCAGACTATGACCGATTACTGCCTATTGCCAAAGATATTATTGAAAAACACGGCACACTTCGCTGGTATTTTGAAATGGAAGATTTTGACGGGTGGACAATGGAAGCCTTGTGGTCAGATGCTAAATTTGATTTTAAACACCGCAATGATTTCGAGAAAATCGCTATGGTAGGTCGTAAAGATTGGATGGACTGGATGACGCAATTGATGAAACCATTTACGAGTGCCGAAATTAAGTTTTTTGAATTGGAGGAACAAGCTGCGGCAAGAGCATGGATAAAAGGATAAATAAAAATCATGAATGAGTTTTTAGACCAATGGGGCGAAGCAGCTTACACTTCTGCTGGTTTTTTTTGGATGGCACTTTGGGCATTTGTTTTAGGCTATTTTGTGAGTAGTTGCATTCAGGTTTTTGTAACAGAAAAGCACATGCAAGATACAATGGGAGAAGAAGGTACGAAAGGGGTTCTGTTAGGGACATTCTTCGGTTTCATCAGCAGTTCTTGCAGTTTTGCGGCATTGGCTACGACCAAAACGCTTTTTCAAAAAGGGGCAAGCTTTGTTGCTTCTCTCGCCTTTTTATTGGCCTCCACCAATTTAGTTATTGAATTGGGTATTATCATTTCTATTTTTCTGGGCTGGCAATTTGTAGTGGGAGAATACGTAGGTGGGCTTTTATTAATCATCATCTGTTGGGTGTTGGTTAAACTTATCAATCCAAAAAAACTGATTGAGCAAGCCCGAAATAATTTGCAGGAGCAAAACGATTCTAAATCAGACAGCGATAAGGATTGGAAAGAAAAAATGCAATCTTCCAAGAGCTGGGCAAAGGTAGCCAAACAGTATGCAATGGAGTGGAGAATGGTGTGGAAAGATGTCACGCTCGGTTTTACGATTGCGGGAATTGTATCTGCTTTTGTACCCGATAGTTTTTTTCAGACGCTTTTTATCAATAGTGGTAATGGCAATACCGATTTTAGTTTTCTGACGCTGGTCGAACATATTTTAGTAGGTCCTTTAGCTGCTTTTATGACCTTTATTGGTTCGATGGGAAATATTCCGTTGGCAGCATTATTATTTGGAAAAGGGGTAAGCTTTGCCGGTGTAATGGCATTTATATTTAGCGATTTGGTGGTATTTCCAGTATTGAGAATCAATGCAAAATATTATGGCTGGAAAATGTCTTTGTTTATTTTAGCACTATTATTTACCGCTTTGATTGGAACTTCTTTGACCTTACATTATGGTTTTGACTGGTTCAATATACTTCCCAACCCTTCCGATACTAAAATTACCGAAACAGAACATTTTAAAATTGATTACACTTTCTATTTGAATATTGCCTTTGTGCTGTTATCTGCTTTTTTGGTGTATTTGGGCTTTTTTAGAAAAAAGGATATGGAGCAGCATAAAGAGATGGCACCGAAAAGTGAATGGATGGAGCAAATTTTAAAATATCTGGCTTTTATCTGTTATACCTGGTTGGCAATAGGAATAACGCTTAAATTTTGGATATAATGGCACATTCCCACAATCCCTCTGACACTAAAAGTGTAGCCACCGCCTTTTTCCTAAATCTCGGTTTCACTATCATTGAAATTATCGGTGGCATTCTAACCAATAGCGTAGCCATACAATCGGACGCTTTGCATGATGCTGGCGATACAATCTCTCTGGGATTTGCATGGTACTTTCAGCGCCTTTCAGGTAAGGGTAGAGATAGTAAGTTCACCTATGGATATAAACGCTTTAATACCCTCGGAGCAATTATAACGGGAGTGGTGCTGACAGCAGGTTCGGTCTATATTTTGACCGAAGCTGTACCCCGACTTTTCAATCCCGAAGAAACCAATGTTCAGGGCATGATTTGGTTGGCGGTACTTGGCGTTATTATCAATAGTTTAGCTGTGTTCCGTCTGAAAAAAGCAGGGGGCAGCCTGAACGAACAGGTAATGACCTGGCATTTGCTGGAAGATGTTCTGGGATGGGTAGCGGTACTGATTGGTAGTTTTATCATGTACTTTTACGAAGCTCCTTGGATAGACCCTGCCTTATCAATCGGTATAACCATTTATGTTTTAATAAACGTAGTTAAAAAACTATGGAAGGCAGGCAAGATTATTCTGCAAGCTACTCCCGATGATATTGACCCCGTTGCGGTGAAAGATAAGCTGGAAAATATGGAGGAAGTCAAAAAAGCACATCATCTCCATTTATGGACATTAGATGGCGAATACAATCTATTATCTGTTCACATCCAAACCGACCAAGACCAGACTATATCCGACTTAGAACCCATAAAAGATAAAATTCATTCTGAGTTGAAAAAACAATTTCATATAGACCACATCACCTTAGAATTTGAACCAATAGACAAGGGGGATACTTCTGATAAAATTTAATAGAAATGAACAGACATATTACCCATCCCCATCCACCAGAATATGACAAAAACGGCAATTTGATTTGCTGCACTTTGGAAGAAAAGATAGATGGAAAAACACCGCCGCCCATCGCTCCGAGAAAAGAAGAACATCACGAAGGAGATGGTCACGACCATTCGCATGACCATAGCCACAGTGGAGCATTGAGTTGGAAAGCCTATCTACCTGCCTTAATTAGTTTAGTTCTTTTGCTTTCAGGTTTAGCCATTGAACATTTATGGGAAGCATCTTTTTTTAAAGGTTGGATAAAAATTATTTGGTACACCATTGCTTACATTCCAGTTGGTTTGCCTGTCATCAAAGAAGCATGGCAAGCCCTACGCAAAGGCGAAGTATTTACCGAATTTTTCCTAATGGGTATTGCTACCATTGGCGCATTTGCCATTGGTGAATACCCCGAAGGTGTGGCGGTGATGCTCTTTTATGCCATTGGTGAATTATTCCAAACGGCTGCGGTCAAGCGAGCTAAAAACAACATCAAGGCATTACTCGATGTGCGTCCTAAAACAGCAAGTGTTTTAAGAAATAATTCCTACGAAACGGTCAATCCTGAAACCGTTACCATCGGTGAAACGATACAAGTTAAAGTTGGCGAAAAAATTCCATTGGATGGTATTTTACTTTCCGAAAAAGCAGCTTTGAATACCGCAGCATTGACAGGAGAGAGTAAACCACAAAATGTAATCAATGGTGAAAAAGTGATAGCAGGTTCTATCAACCTCGATAGTGTTATTGAACTGAAAGTTGAAAAATTATTTAATGATAGTTCTATTGCCCGTATTTTGGAATTGGTACAAAATGCTACTTCCCGTAAATCCAAAACAGAGTTATTAATCAGGCGTTTAGCAAAAATCTATACTCCGATTGTAGTTTATTTAGCGATTGGCATTTGTATCGTTCCTTACTTTTTTGTTGCGGATTATGTGTTTACGGATTGGCTGTATAGGGCTTTGATTTTCTTGGTCATTTCCTGTCCTTGTGCTTTGGTTATTTCTATTCCATTGGGTTATTTTGGTGGCTTGGGTGCTGCTTCCCGTAAAGGTTTACTATTCAAAGGAGCAACCTTCCTTGACCAATTGACGAAGGTAAATACTTTGGTCATGGACAAAACGGGTACAGTTACCAAAGGCGTTTTCAAAATTAAAGATATTGTCCTGACAGGTGATTTTCGTGAAAACGAATTCATGAAATTACTAATGGCAGTAGAAGCAAAATCTACCCACCCGATTGCCAAAGCTATCATGGAATACTCGGCTGATACCAACCTTCCCGAAGCGACAGACATTCAGGAAATTGCAGGAAAAGGATTGCAGGGAAAAGTTAATGGAAAAAATATTTTGGTTGGTAATAAAAAACTGATGGAGCAGTTTGGGGTAAGTGTACCAACGGAAACTGACAGCATCGTAGAAAGCATTGTGATGGTGGGTATTGATGGGCAGTTTGCTGGTTATGTCACCATAGCTGATGAATTAAAAGAAGATGCCAAAACCACCATTCAACAATTACGAGCTTCGGGTATCGAGCAATTAGTTATGTTATCAGGGGATAAAAATTCGATAACTCAAAAAGTAGCGAAGGAATTAGGTGTCACCAATGCAAAAGGGGGCTTACTTCCCGAAGATAAATTGAACGAAGTCGAAACTATCAAAAAAGATGCGACCAATGTGGTTGCCTTTGTTGGTGATGGTATCAATGATGCACCTGTATTGGCAGCAAGTGACATAGGTATTGCAATGGGCGCAATGGGAAGTGACGTAGCTATCGAAACCGCAGACATTATTATCCAAACTGACCAGCCTTCTAAAATTGTCACAGGCATCAAAATCGGTAAAGCTACTCAACGGATTATTTGGCAAAATATCGCTTTGGCTTTTGGCGTAAAAATTATTGTTTTGATTTTAGGAGCAGGCGGATTGGCTACAATGTGGGAAGCGGTTTTTGCAGATGTAGGGGTGGCTTTACTGGCTATTTTAAATGCGGTTAGGTTGCAAAAGATGAAATGGGATTAAGTCAATTATTTTTCTATGTCTTTATTAGATATATTGACGAAATAATCCTTCAATGTCATTTCCTCTTCAATAGTCTTTTTTCGGATGTCCACATAAAGCGAAAACGGCAAGTCTATGGTAATTCTTTTGACTTTTTCTTTCTCAGGGCTTTTATTGTGAATAGATTCTATTGCCTTCTCTGGGTCTGCTCTTGCTTTGATTTTCTTGGGTTTCAGGGATGACAACTTATCAAAATCTAAATCTTTTTTGCTCATTTTCTACTCCATCAATTTTAGTTCTTTGGCTTTTTCTAAAATCTCTTTTGTCAGGCTTACCATTTCGTTTTTTGCTTTTGGGTCTGAATATTCAAAAACCCCCTGCCCTAAAACGCTCACTTCCGTATAGGCTACACGGCTATTAATTTTTGAATTAAGAACTGGAACGTCAAAAGAGGATTCAATTTGTTTTGATATACCCTCATGTACTCTCTTTTGCTCCGAGAATTCGTTTAAGATAAAAAAGGCTGGTATGGTATTCCGAAATTCTTTTGCGTCCTCATACCTCTTAAAAAACTCATCCATCGTTCTAAAATCTTGTGCGCTTGGTCGAATAGGTATTAGCAGAATGTCACTTGCTAAAATTATCCTCGTTGCCATTTTGCTAAGGTTAGGTGTGCCATCAATCAGAACAATGTCATAATCTTGGTGAAGATTATGCACCGATTTGTTTAGAGCCTCGCTTTCGCTCACTCCGACTACATTCACGTTTGGTAAGTCTTTATCCCTCGCCCCAAACCATGAAAGAGAATTTTGGTTGGTATCGGTATCAACAATAACCGTTTTAAATCCAAGATGAGCAAAGCACACCGCCAGATTTTGAGTTATTGTAGATTTACCAACACCACCTTTTAGATTTGTAATTCCGATTTTCATAAACCAGTATTAGCAGATGTCCGGCAATACTGTAAACTGCTTTCCCCCAAAATCGTATTTCAACATTCATGTTTTGGCAGGAATGTAAGAACCTGTGTTCATGCGGACACAGTTTTATGAAATACTGGTAGAGCAGGAATGCAGATTTCTGTATTTGCAGGAATACGGGAAAAACCAATTGGTAGGTTTGATTATATCATTGGTTTAAGTTCTTTTTTCAAAAGGGAACTTGCTTTCTCAATCAAAATCCGAGGTGTCAGCTTTGTACTTTCATATTGCAGCGCATCATGCCAAATGTTTTTGTCTTCAAGCTTCCAAGCTACTGCTCTGAATGAATCTACGTCTTTGAAGTAGCATCTCATGGTAATGCTATTTCCAACGTGCTTCGCAACCTTTGCATAATATTTTGATTCATCACCGGATTGTTTGTCCATAATCGGCTTGAGTTCTTGGACTAACCCAGCATTGCATTTTCCTATCATAAGCATCAATTCCAATGGATATTTGCTGGGAGGGAATCTATTGAATCCAGCTTGAGAATCAGGTTTGTTCAAACCGATATTTGCAAGTATCCTTTCTTCGTGTTGATGATGATTAATTTCTTTTCTCCATAATCATGTCCAATAATCATCGAATATCCCTTTGTGGTCAAGTACATATTTTTCCTGAATTGAATTAAATCAACCATTGCCTCATCCTAAAATACTGATATGATGAATTCATGGAATAATAGGGATTGCTATGGTGTTGAACCAACTTGATATGGTTTATTGTGTAAGTGAAGTTTACGATAGTTCAAAAGCAGCCGGATTTGCAGAATCCGAGAAATATCCTATCGCATGGGAGGTGATGTTCAGGAATGACAATGCTGGTAAGCAACTCATTGAAAATATTTATTCTGCATTTGAACAATTGCCCAAAGAGCGTGGCCAAGTGATAGGTTTGGACGGTGAACATTCGTTTAAACAAATACTGAACAAGGCTTTAAACGGGCTTGCCTTGTTTGATGAGAATGCGAATCAGGTTGTTCCAAGGCAGCAGCTTGTTGATATAGCTAAGAGCATTGGAAGGGTTGTGGAATTGGCATATTAGATAATTAATAAGCCTCGAAAAGCTGTTGAAAATAAAAATTTATGGTTTTTTATCTTCTTCTTTTAATAAGGATTCGACTGCCTTTGCCATATTCTTATATGTTCTAAATTCCCATTCCTCAAATGGTAAGTGTTGATGCATTATGTAAATTGCTTTTTTGTAATCTTCAATGGCATTTTCAAAATTTCCGAATGATAATTCCAGAAAACCACTATTTCTATAAGCTTCTTCTGCAAGAATTAAATTTCGCTTTGCATTTTCCTGCATCAGATTTGTATAGTGACGTGCTAAAAAATAATTTCTTTTTAATCCTTGTCTGCCGTCCCTAAAGGCTTCCGCAAGTTCAGCAATTGCTGTAATGTCTCCATTTTCAGCGGCTTCAATTACTGGTAAATATTTCGAATCCAAAAAGACAGATTTTCCACCGATAGTAAGGACATTTTGAATGGTTTTTATGTTACCAATTTTATGATTTTTTAATTTATAATACTGAAAATTCATACTGATTTCTCCTTTTTGATTATCTCTTTTCCTCCCCACCGTTAGGAGATAACAAAAAGGAGGGATAAGTGATATGAATTGGATATGTCATTAAATTCTATCACAATTTCGTTAAATTTGCCTTAACTAAAATTCAGAGTTATGGCAGATAATAAAGGTGGTGGCAATGAGCCTCCAAAAATAAATCACCCTTCATTAGTTGGGAAAGGTGACAAATTGAAAGATTTTCGGGATGCTGATGGTAAAGACCAATTTGGGAAAGCTGTCAGGGAACAAGAGCAGAGGATTGGCAAGGACAAACCTTTTGTTGAGAAAATTGGTGATACAAAGAAACCCTTTGTGGAACGGGAAGGAATTAAAGAAAATTCTCCCAAAGCTCCATCCGAACCACCCAAAAGTCGAGGTTGGCAAGGAAGAAGCGGAAGGGGAGGAGGATTTGTGCCTGACCCATTTCAAAGAATGATTGATAGGAAACAGATGATTCCCAGAAAACCTTTGTCTCAACTTGAAAATGAAAAAATAGAGCCAGAGACCAACAGTCCAAATTATTCAGGTGATAAAGAAAAAATTCTGATTACAATGGGCGATTTTCAAGAGAAAAAATATGAATTGCCACAAAAAGGAGAAACTGAACGGAATAAAGTGCTTGAACCTGTGGAGGTTAAAGAGAACGAGCTTTCAATCCAAAACGAACCTTTGTTTTTAGATGAAAATAAGGAAAAGCTTGTTTTAGCAATGAATAACTTTAAGGAAGAAAAGCCATCATTCCTGAAAGAGATTGAGGGGCTTGAACCTAAACCTTTGGAAATTGATTTGGGAGACCCTTCAATGGAAGGTGATGCATCCGATGGGGGAGACGGTGGAGCAGTTCGGTACAAAGCAAAAGCCCTGCAAGACTTGTCTTGTGGGGCTTTTTTGTTGGGGGGGGTAGATTTCACCATCCTTTAATGGGACATCTTATTATTTTGCCACCTTTATATGTACCCCTCTATTCCACCAAACTTTTCTTAAAAAGGCATTCTCAGCCTCAGGCAGTCACCTTTTTGTTGATAAACAGAGATAATGTAAAACACTTTATAGCAATAAATATATTTTCTAAAAGGAACCAAATTACAACTATACGGTTTTATTTACTTATGGAAGATAGTAGATTATATATGTTTTCACTAGACTTTTTTCAATGCCAAAGTTCAATTCGCCAGTTTATTAAACAAGCCTACGAAACTATCAACGAAAAAAAATCCAATGAAAGTAAAAGTAAAGAGGCTCTCATTCAGGTATTGCTTGTTCATCAACTTTCTAAAAAAACTTCAGACAAATCATCGTTACAAATCCTGAAATTAACAGAAGCAAATTTGTTAAGACTCTTTGGATATTTGAATGAAGATCTTGCCTCTCTTAGGAAGGCCTATTTCTTGACTAAAGATATTAATGAAGATATATTAGAACCTGATCTTTTAAATGGCTATTACTTAGTAAAAGGTCAGGTTTGCCTTCAATATTATATCTTATTACTTAATGAAGAGCAGATCGACAACTCAAAGATAAATAGTTTAAAATTCTTACTTGAAGCAAAGAAATATTTTTCATTTTTAATTAAAAAACTCCAAAACGGAGAAATCCCTAAAAACATTCGAAACACTAATACTTTAATACTTCAATATTGTCAGTCGTTAGGGTATTTAAGTAGATATGTTGAGCCATTTTATCTTCTTCAAAATTTAGAGAAAAATACAACCTCTCTTCATGAAAGCATAGCTTTAGCTAGAATCCAACTACTAGAGGCAATCAACGAGAAAACATGTAACCATACTAATCCATTGTCACTTATCCTGATAAAAGATTATGCCCTAAAAGCCTTAAAAAGCAAAAACATAGACAAACGAAACATTCCAATTCTTAAAGAAAAAATAAATTCGATTAAATCTACCATAGGGCACTATTGCAAAAAATACAACACCAACACTAAAACGCTTAGAAAAACACTACACCAAAACCAAAAAAAAATATTGACATACAAAAACTATCAAAAATTTATTCTTTGCAATATGCTGTCACTTAATGAACATTCAATTTTCTGTAACTGCAAAGAAGCCCTTAACGATAACCTAAAAATAGAATCAGGTTGCAACCACACAAAAAACAATTTAAATAGTAGCCCACAACTCTTACTCGACAAGCTAAAAGTTGAATTTGATAGCGCTAGACAGAATTACTATCGAGCCACAGACTCAAATGGCAAGAAAAAATTATATAAAAAGCATTTTAAAGCTGCAATTGCTCATTCTGGCATTCTAAATACTCCATCTTCACAAGAATTAATAAACGCCTTTAAGACTTGTTTTTCAATATTAGACAAGATTGCATTAGGGGTAAATTCAATCCACCGCATTATTACCTCAGAAAATAAAATTAAACAAATTAACTTCACTAAATTTTTCAACCAAAGGATAACAAGGAATAAAATCAATACAGAACCTAACAACCTCTATTTACTTGCCCTTTACAGCCTTTCGCTGGATTTAAACAAAGAAACCCAAGGGGAGTTTTCAGACTACAAAGAATGGAGAAATGCTATGGAGCACGATCAATTTTATCTTGTGTCTGACGATGCAAAAATTTCTGCTTTGGAACTTGATTTCCCAGATTCAAAATTCTTAATAAAAAGAAGTGAGTTCATAGAAAAAACACTATTCATGTTACACATATGTCGTTCTGCAATATTTACTTATACTTGGGCAGTTAGAAAAGCATCAAAAAGCTGGAAAAACGAAGCCTCTTAGCCCTCCACAACTCAATTTAACCTTAAACAAATCCGTTCATAGTAACCCTAATTGTTAACACATTCTAAATCGTAATTCATTATTCCAAAGACTGGGAACCCAAAACCGGTCTTTATTCAAATAGATGATTTACGACTTGCCCCTCAATCACTCCCCCCAAAATGCAGGAAGAGAATGGCATCTCCCATATCAAAGAGATAGTCATTTTGATAGCAGGCATAAAAGCCCTCAGATTCATACTCGGGGAATCCCAATTGACTTGTACTTTATAGAAGGGATAACTTTCCCCTAAAAGGATCTCCAAAGCCTGAATAAATTGTGCCAGGAGTAAATTTGGGGCATTAGTCCGCAGGATTATCTCCCGGTTTTTGGCTTCGATTTCTTTATTGGTTAGGCCTTCGTATTCATGGCTTAGATATGGGAGCTGTGCTTTTAGAATGTATTGTGCGAAATAAAACAGCAAATCCCAGCGCAGGATTTTTTCCAATCCGCTCTTGTTTCCTGAAGCTCAAAGGTCCAGGATTTTACATCAAATTGCCTTCTCAGACTTTCCTGCATATCGCCATTTACTTTCGGCGAAAGCCGGATAAATAGCCCGAACGGGATAGCGCATACAAGCGCGCCAACATCCCCTCCTCTACAATATCTTTTTCATACACAAAATTCAATTTCTCCAGGACTCGTATGGAAGCTTTATTCTCCGGCAAGACCATGGCAATGATCCGGTCCAGGTCGAGGGTTTCAAAACCGAGATGCAGGGAGGCCTTGGCCGATTCGGTGGCATAGCCTTTTCCCCAATATGGACTCATAAAACGATAGCCCAGATCTACCTCTTTCAGGTCTGCCAGGTATTTTAGTCCGGTAAATCCGATGAACTTTTGCTCGGATTTTAATTCTACCGCCAGTCTGCCGAAACCGTGTTTTTCATAATCGCCGAATACGTCTTCGTGTATCCTTCGTTCCATTTCCTCTCTAGAGACAACACCGCCATCTCCGGTGTACCGGCTTACTTCGGTATCCAAATTCATGGCATAGGCAGCATCGATGTCGGCCGGGGTGAAAGGGCGAATCAGGAGTCTTTCGGTTTCTATGTAGAGATTTGGTTTGGGCATGGGGTGGCTTTAGAATAAAAAACTGTTTGCTGGACAAAGCGATAAATACCTAAATCCTTAATGGTTCGACCCGCCTTCTCGGGTCGTTCTGGAGGGGGAACAATTGTACTAATGAGAGGAGACCGTCTTCGCGGGTCCAGGTTTACAGAGACCGCTTTGATATCCATTCAATTTAGGCATTGGAAAGCAAAATTTGGTAAGTAGCTTTGGACCTGCGGAGCGGGTCAAATCTTCATAGCATAGTTTTTTCCGAAAGAATTCGACCTGCGGAGCGGGTCGCACCATTCCGT
>JAAEZH010000002.1:98635-201158 GCA_018222965.1 Bacteroidota bacterium | reverse complement strand
AAATCAAAATTTGGTAAGTAGTTTTTGACCTGCGGAGCGGGTCGCACCATTCCGTATATGAATTTTGTCCTTCTGCAAATAAAAAAACAAGGCCTCTATTTCTCATTCAACCAAATCGGCTCGAGGATCGGATCGTCGAGATGTTCAATTAGGATAAATGCTCCCTGTTTATTTATTAAACACAGTTCATTGGTAATATGCCCTTTCCTCTTGCTTTCGATGTATTTTGCCTCGTCGAATGCATAAGCAGGCCCGCCGTATGGTTTCATGGATTCTCCGTCTCCGGATTCGCGTAGGAGACGCCATTTGCCATCATCGTCTTTAACAGCCAGGCATCCAACTTTGGAGGGCAAATAATCCTTGTACGTCCGATCCAATAGCGAATACTGATAATGTATGGTTTGAGTGGTTCTCACTATCACTCTGCCATCCTTCAAATACGTATGCTGACGGCCGTCCACCATTTTCGTTTCCCCAAATAGATCGGGTTTTATCGAAGGGTGTTCATCCAGAATATAATCGATGAGTAAATAATCCCTAAGCCCCGATTCAATAGCAAGTTTCAGTTCCTTTGACCGTCTCTCATCCGATTTCAGATCATCGGTAATTTCCACAGTTTTTAGTCGTTTCCCTTCAAAAAAGGTTTTGTACCACTCGTCCCCTTTGCGGCCAAAAACATAATTTTCCCTGTAAACTGAATAAACCTCGTCGTATTGCGGCTTGATCTTGTGTTTTCCATATCTGCCTTCGTAAACCATAAAAGCGCCCCACTTTCCGGATTTATAATCCTGCACGGCGATGATGTTATTGGAGAATAGGCGTACATCCCGATAAGCGGGTTTCAACTCAAAGTTTCCTTCCTCAAAATTCCGAACAACCTTCGCACCCACCTTATCCCCTTTCCGTACCAACTCAAAATGATAGGGCGAAATCCAATCTATATTGGCTTCTATATCAAGTTCGCGAGAGTGGTTGTAATAGTCCCTCATGCGTCTGCCTGACTTTTCCTTGGCAATCAGACCGGAGGTATGTGCGAGATATAAATCGTCATCACTCCTGGGTGATACGGAAGCCCAGCCCGTTTTATCAAAGCGCCCAAAGTAGTCAAACTCATACCCATGCAGATAAGGATAAGCCGGATCGGTAACACTTACAATCTTTTTGGTGCGCATCTTTTCGTATTTCTCCTGCGGAGATGCGTATATATCATCGGGCCATTTTTGATAACTGATTTCCTGGCATTCGACTCCCTGTCCGCAATCCTTTTTCAATATTTGGCGGGTTGAGAAAGGATTCCCGGCAAAATCGTACATTAATAACTCATTCGTGTTTCGATCAACAAAATAAATGTATGGGTCGGTTCCGTCGACGTATACCAAATCCAGATCGGGAAGGGAAACGGCTTCTTTCCCCGACATATCTATGATGGTTTCTGTCCAGGATCCATCTTTTTCATCAATGTCAATTTCAACGGCCAACTGTTTTTTATCGAGTAAATCTCCCCAGTAATAAGGCAACTGTATTTGTACACTTTTAGATAATAATTGCTTTTGCCCCGGATAACTAACCAGGCGGTAATATTTTTCGTTGAAAGCTTTTCCGGCACTTCTTTGAAGATCTTCCACCCAAATAGCAGATGTGCTGGCTGCCTGAATATGCCCTCTTAAACTTAGTTTTAATTGCCCCTTGGCATCATACAGCTTGCTTGTACCATCCTCGAATACTTTAACAGCCACAAAATTTCCCGCTCCGTCTTTTAGAACATCAAAGGAACTATTTCTCCTTTCCTGATAAAAAACTCGGAAAGAATTACCACCGGAGCTAAAGAGGATATCCCGCTCATATTTTCCATCCGAACGATACGATACTTCATGAAACCTGCCACCGGGTACATCCAACAATTCATACTCGGGTTTCATCTTGTACAAATATTCTTTCATGATGCTTTCTCGCAACGTGAGTACACGCTTTGGAGCCGTAGTCGGAGTTGCCGGTGCCGTATAATGGATCCGGCCCGTACCGCCACAGCGTGCACAGGATTCATAGCCTCCTTCCGTTCCGTATTGCTCGGTTGTGGAAGATCGAACCATGTGGGGCAGCGAACCGTAAGATTCAAAAGTGGTAGTAGTACTTTTTACTACTTCCCGTTCTACGTAGACACTGCCCGAACCAACACATGACAGGCAGGTTTTACTCTGTTGTGCCGAAATAGTTGTAGAAACCCCTATTAATACCCAAAAAACAAGGACAAACTTCATGAAAAAAATGATTATCAGAGATTGTTAAATAATGGACTGAAAGATTGCCATTCAACTGGTTCAAAAGTAATAATTCCTTTTTTCCTTTAATTAAGCCAAGAAGATTTCTTATTTCCGGGAGAGATCAGACTGAATTTCGAAGGGTTTAGGCGTTGAGAATTGGCAGGGTGCTTGATGTTGGACACTATTCTATTACGTTTAAAATTATCCGCTGCCGAATATCGTTGCTGGAAGCACCCAGCATGATCCGAAAATCGCCCGGTTCAACAATTGGCTCCAGCTCCTGATTGAGCATTTGAAGCAACTCCGGATATAGCTCAAAGCTTACCGTCTTTGTCTCCCCCTTTTTAAGGTGTAAACGCTGAAAACCTTTAAGTTCTCTGACAGGTCGGGCAAGACTTGCTAATTCATCTTTGATATAAAGTTGTACCACTTCATCTCCATCAAAATCCCCCGTATTGGTGACCGTGCAACTTACCCGGGTGGTTTCTCCTGGCCCAATGGAATCTCTTTCTAATTTGATTTGGTCATATTCAAAATGCGTATAACTCAATCCATATCCAAAAGGATACAAGGGCTTACCCGACAAATTTAAATAATCATCACCCCGGCCGGTGGGCTTATGGCTGTAATACAGAGGAAGTTGGGCTTCGTGAATCGGAAAGGTAATGGGCAATCTGCCTGCCGGATTGTATTCACCAAAAAGCACATCGGCAACAGCCTTTCCTCCTTCATCGCCGGGGTACCAAACATCCAAAATGGCATTTGCGTCCCGACGCCAGGCCTCCATGGTAACCGCACTACCGCCCACTAAAACCACCACTACCTGAGTACCGGTTTGGGCTACTTCCCGGATCAGCCGCTCCTGCTCGCCCGGCAGGGATAAAAAGGCCCGGTCTCTGAATTCGCCCTCCTCTATGCCCACACAAATGACCGCAATGTCCGATTTACGGGCCAGTTCCACCGCCTCGTTTATTTCCGCATCGGGGTCTTCGTTTAAACCAGCATTCCAAATGAGCTTAAACCATACATTCCCTGTTGTTTCATAAAACTCTACTTTCAGATCATAGGCTTTCCCTTTTTCAAAATAAAAAGGAGTATTCAGCTGTTGTACGGTCTGTTTTCTCCAGTTATCCAACACCAATTCTCCATTGATAAATATACGGTAGCCGTCATCGCCCTTGATCCCGATATCGATATTCCCGGTCTCCGGCGCGACCAGAGTGCCCGTCCATCGGGCTGAATAATAATCGTAATTAATGGTTTCCTGGTCCGGCGAGAACAGGGTCCACCGGAAATCGATACTGGCATCTATCCGGGACATCGCAGGAGTGCCTTCCATTGTTATGTTATTGAAATAATCGCCTTTCAGTCCGGGCTTTTGTTGGCCGTTTTCCGTATGAAAAAAGAAATCTCCGGGGATTGCGGTAAAGTCTTCCGCTGTCCTTGAGCAGCCTTTCGCGAAAGCGACTCCTACCCTACTTCCTACTTTGGCTTTGATACCCTCCAATATCGAAACGGGATCATTTCCGGGGCCTGAATAGCCCCCCAGCCGCGGGTCATCGGCTTCCGGCCCCAGGACCGCAATAGAGGTCAGGCTTTTTGGGAGAGGCAAAGTCTGATCTTCATTTTTCAATAATACGATCGATTCCAGGGCTGCTTTTTGGGCCAGAGGCTTATGCAGAGCTTTTAAATCAACCTGGACCAGCTCCTCTGCCTGAACATAGGGATTCTCAAACAATCCCAGACCAAACTTCGCGCGAAGCACACGACGTACCGCATCGTCTATAGCCGTTTCCGAAATCATTCCTTTTTCAAAAGCTTCATAAAAAAGCGGATAATGATCATAGGAGGTTTGAAATATGACATCGAGTCCGCCCTCCAGCGCTTGCTTAGTTGCTTCTGCATAATCCCTGGCTGTAAAATGCAAGACATTGGCTCCTCCCGTTGCTCCCGCATCGGATATTACAAACCCATCAAACCCCCATTCCGTCTTTAGTTTTTTATGAAGCAGCCAATCATTGGCCGTAGCCTGCGTACCATCCAATGAGTTATAGGCTGTCATTATTGACCGAGCCCCCGCTTGCTGAACACTGGTTTTAAATGCCGGGAAATACACTTCTTCCAGCAGCCTTTCATTGTGATGAATGGGATAAGAATCCCGGCCACCTTCGCCGACATTTACGGCAAAGTGTTTGGGCGTGGTGATGATTCCCTTGGTTTCAAATGCCGATATATAGGACACGGCCATTTTTGAGGTTAAAAAGGGGGCTTCGCCATAGGTTTCTTCCACCCGCCCCCAACGCACATCTCTGGCGATGTTTATTACAGGAGACAACACTTGCCGGATTCCTCTGGCTTTTACTTCCGTTGCAATAGCATGCGCTACGGTATCCATCAGTTCCGTATTCCAGGAAGCGGCTAATCCGATTGCCTGTGGAAAGACCGTAGCCTCTTCCCGAATCAACCCATGGAGTGCTTCATCAAATGGAATGATTGGAATACCCAGCCGGGTTTCTTCCAGGAAGTATTTTTGCATTTCATTAATGCGTACTGCCGTTTCTTTTGCTTTGCCTCCCGCAGAATAATCCAGCAATTGACCTGCTTCAGTATCCGAAGCACCCTGGGTGGAAACCTGAAACCCAAAAATTCCGTGTTGGTATTTTTCTTTGCCATCAGAAATATCTCCTGGGATCATAAAAAGCTGCCAAAATTTCTCTTCGAGGGTCATTCTCCCCAGTAGATCCTCAACCCGGTCTTCGATGGCAGCTTCCGGATTTTTGTAAATCAATACATCCTCCTGATTACAGGATAGCAGGAATAACCCTGCCAAAAGGAGACAAATACATCGGGAAGGAAACTTCATAAATCTATTTTAGGGAGGACACTTTTAAGGTCCATACAAATGCACAAGGTGGATTTTCGCGAAATTTTCTGGGAATATCTACGGTAAAGCCACTTTCAGTGGTACGCCATTTAAGAGCTTTTTCATAGCCCAGTAAATATACCTTGCTATCCTTTTTGGGCTGGTGTGATTTTACGCTAATGGAGGCAGGCATTTCCGTTTCATTTTCATCGGCCAGGTAAAAAAAGTAAGCATCCCCATTGGCTTGTTGGGTCATACAAATATTGTCTTCTTTATAAGGCGCCAGGGTGTTGCTCTTGTAAATCCCTTCGCTGTTGATCGCCATCCAGTTCTCAAAATCGCGAAGCAGGCGGTAGGCTCCCTCCTGCCATTCGCCTTCCGGCGAAGGAGCAATATTGAGTAGCAGGTTGCCGCCTTTTGCCACGATATCAACCAGCATTTGTACGCCTTCTCTGCCACTCATATAGGTAGCATTCGGCGTGTAGGACCAGCCACCTCCTGAAATGATACAGGATTCCCAGGGGTAAGGCAATTCTTTCTCCGGCACCCGATTTTCCGGTGTCAGGTAATTTTGATTTTGCCCGTAAACGGCCCGGTCGACGACAATGAGACCCGGTTGCTTTTCGCGAAGTTTGTCGACCAGTTCATCCATGCGAATATCCTGAGATACGACGCGGTGTTTGATGAAACCATTGCCCGATTTGTTTTCGGCAAACTTTTCGGCATAATTTTCATCCAGATTCTGTTTGTCGCGTTTTTTCACCCAGCCTCCATCCAGCCAAAGTATGGCAACCTCTCCATAATCGCTTACCAATTCCAGCAGTTGGTTGTGCGTAAACTGCACGAAAGACTCCCATTTTTCCGGATAGAGTGCAGGGTCATAATTTACATTTCGATCCTGAGGCGGGAAATAGGGATCCCAATAGCCTGGGTGATTCCAGTCCGGCTTTGAGAAATAAGCTCCTACCCACATATTTTCAGCCCGAAAAGCCGTAAAGATTTCTTTGGTGATGTTTGCTTTGGGATGTTGGCTAAAATCACAGGCCGGATCGGTAATCTTGTAATCGGTGTATTTGGTGTCAAACATGGAAAACCCATCGTGGTGTTTTGTCGTAAACACCATATAGCGCATTCCGGCGGCCCGGGCTGCTTTCGCCCATTTTTCCGGATCAAATTGTACCGGATTGAAGGTCGTCTTCAGGTTTTCGTATTCCTTTTTGTAAGTAAAATAGTCTTGCGGATTGCTCCCTTTTTTTCGTTCGCACCAGCCATAATCTTCCGGGCATAGAGACCAGGATTCTACAATGCCCCATTGACTGTAGGTGCCCCAGTGCATCAGCAATCCAAATTTGAGATCCTGCCACTGGTCCAGTTTTTCCAGAACCAGGGAGTCTGTTTCCGGAACATAGCGTTCATCATCATGAATAGCCTGAGCGAAGGCGGCAAAAAAGAAAAACAGGCAAACAAGGAGTAAAATTGCTCTTTTCATTGGAGGGAACAGTTGAAAATGGAAGCTAAAAAATGGAAAGATAGATATTCCTGAAAGAGATAGAGCGTATTTGGGATTTTGTTATCCACCTATATGCAGCAATAATGTGCTATACCTTGCTACAGAACCGGGCTTCGTCCGCGATAGCAGTCATTCACCAATGTTCATCACCACATTCGCCCATGTGCCCAATTCCTCCCAATCGTAGGTATAATCCTGCCCTTTCACCCGGGCTTTAATGCAAAAATGGGATCGCTTACAACAATCCAGTTGTTGTAGTTATCAATTGCTTCCCGGGTCAATGCATATCTGCTTAATAGGGCTTTTTATTTCTCCCGGATATAATGCTTCGCTGTAGTATAAATCTAATTCAGTATATTTATACAATACCACCTGAGAAGTTTGGCCGCTTCGGATAACTCCTGCTACCCTGTTTTTCCATTTCCACCCTACATACAACCAAATTAACCATGGGAACAATACCTCGTTTTACCATCTCCGGGAAGATAATGAACCGATTCACACGGCAGGCAATACCGAACCTAAAAATTGAGGCCTGGGATAAAGATTTTATCTTTCACGATTTCCTGGGAAAAACAAGCACAGATTCTGATGGAGTATTCCGTCTGGAATTCACATCTGCCTATTTCGACAAGATTGGCCTGGACAAATATCCCGATGTATTCTTCCGGATTTTCGACGACGGGCGCCTGCTTAAAAACACCATCCATGATGTAAACTGCAACCTGGAACCCGGCAATCATTTTATTCGAATTTATCTGGACATACCTGCCGAAGACGGTACTCCGGTTCCTCAGGCTCCCTTGACATCCGGAGCCTTGACAGACCCTGAAGTATTATTTAATTTCAAACGATCGCTTTCTTCCATCCTTGCAGGATTTGGCTTGCGAAACTCTGCTGAAAGAATCAAGGCATTGCGCATCCCTTTTGAGGGCGTGTCAGACCTTTTGGATCTCGCTTCTGCTGCGGTCTCAGGAAATCAACAGGAAATGCAACGTCTTCGGGAATTGCTGTGGAGTTATGGAGGGAAGGCCATTCCCTCCAGCTTAGGTCTAACCGTTTTAAGGCAATTTAACAATGGACGATATGTTGGGGAATCGATATCGCATAAAAAGCGAAAAACGAAAGCGGTTCCCTTTTCACAAGGAATCAGCCCCGGTCTGATCAACCCGTTTCGGCTTGAAAAATTGATGGTAGCTGCTGCCTTATCTGCAAGAGATTCCCGGGAACTGGCCACACTTGCCGCCGGTATTGAACATGCGCTTGTTGGCGCAGACCAGTTGAACACCTTATACCAACTGGTTTTGAGTCAGGCAGCGCCGGTTGATATTGCCAATGCGTTTGATACAGCTGTCAGGATTTCTTCATTCTCTTTTCCGTCATTTAATGGGTTTACCCCCGGGGAAGGCGGAAGTTCTGGTTTTGGGTTTGGCTCCTGGTTTGGGGTTCCCTGGTACGAATGGCCGTTCCCAATTCCTGGAGAACCATTTCCCAATACCCCCGCACCGGAAGTGCCAACTCCCGAAATACCTCGTTTTGATGGCGGATTGACAGAGCATTTTGAAGAATGTTTTATCCACACCATCATTCCCGAACTTCACCATTTAGGCATTGGATTCAGAGATTTGGTTTATGGTGTGGGTACCAATTATGTGATTGAAAACGTCAGCCCTGACCACGGTTGCCCCGGCACTACAATTACCATTGAAGGTGAACGATTTGACGGCGTGGTCGCCGTTCGGTATTACGACAATTCAGGCAGAACAATTTCTACAGATCCCTTATCAGCTACAAGCACCCGTATTACTTTTATACTTGACGAGAATGCTGTGAGCGGACCAATTTGGCTCTACATTCCCAAACAGGTAAGGCTTTGCCTCACTGAGCATACGGTTGCCCTACCGGGAGTGAGAGGGGAATTGCTTGTGGGACAACCCCACATCATTTCTTTTACCTCCGACAGAAGCTGTTGGCCTTTGGGAGAGGCTCTTGCGCTAGACTGGCGGGTATCTCCTGCTAATACATCTGTGCAGGTCAGACATCGTTTTGGTGCTTCATCAAATATTCTAGGATCGGATCTGGGTGCTGTCGACGAAATATCATATACGCCTTCTGCCATCGGAACCCATGAATTTGAACTAGTAGCCACCAATCCCGCTGCTACAACTTGTGATACGGCTAGTCGGACCATAAGCCTCGAAGTCAAAGATCCAGCTGCCCCTCCTTTTGAGATTGTGGGTGTTGAAAAAACCCAGGCTATTCAGGTTTATGACCTCACAAATCCCACCGACCCTGCCAATAACAGCCTGGAACTCATCAGTGGCATGGACACTATCCTGCGGGTGTATGTGCGGGCACTATCTCCGGCTTTAACAAGGTTAACAGGTAGTTTGGAACTCAATGGAATTAGCTACGCCCCTATCAATGCAGATTCCGCTGGTCCAAATCCAATCATTGAGGCACGGCGTTTTCCATCCAGGGCTAGAATTAACCATTCGCTAAATTTCCTGATCCCGGCTGCGGATGCCACAGGATTGGGCGTAAATGCGCTTATCAAGTTAGTTAACGCAACCGATCCTTGTAATAATCCTGTTCGATACCGGGCAGAAATAATGGACTGGCATGATCGGACACCATTCCCGGTAACTGTTCGCATTGTTGCCAATTCAAATGGGACGCAAATGTCTCTTGCCACTTCAACCACCTTTATCAACCGGGTATTTTCCAGGTTGCCCAGTCCCAAAACCGCTATCGCATTTCACCCTGGAGTGCATCAGATACAGGCTGGAACTACTGAAGATAATTATTGTCGGGATGGAGGGTTTTACCAATTGGCATTATCTATTGCCTATGAGCACAATGACAATGAAGGGTATCCACCCGCATCTCATTCATCTAGCTGGATCGGGTTGGTAACTCCATTTGATTGTACACCGGATGGTATCATGGCCTGGCCTTCCACTTCGACCTGCCTGAGTATTCAGAATGTAGGAACTGCCGCCCATGAAATTATGCACACAGTCGGGCTTGGGCATACCATAACCGGCGCAGGAGAGGGTTGTTGGGAGGGACCTGCCTTGACAGGTGGTGCTGATACCCAGCCAGTATCCTGCCACAGGTTGCCTGGACGACCACTGGGGGCACTGATTCAAATTCCATTTGATATTGTAAGCAATCAATTGGTTACCGGCGCATTTGACCTGATGTCTTATCGGGGAACTTCGGCAAACAACTGGCTAAGCCCCGAATTATGGGTAGAGGGCCGTACCATAATGAATTCTCGTTATTAACTTCTAATCTGAAATTAAATGGATACTTATATTTTCATTGAAGGTCTGCTGAAAGAATCCGGGAGTTTTGAATTGTACCGGGCCGTTGAAACCAAAGAAGCCCTGATATCCTCATCCCACTATGCAGGAACAAAACACCTGGATTTGATTCTCGAAAATGATCAGGGATCAGCTATATACACGGAAAAGCTTCCGGTTTTGTTTAACCACGGTTGTAATGCAGGAGCTAAAGTGGTCAGCAGTGCATCCGTCAGAGCAGCAATCCCACTGCTCAGTGATGCCACAAAGCTGGTTGCTCAATTTGGAGAGAAGGAAGTTTTTTCTTCACCAATTGGCAAATCAGGTCCGAAATTATCGCAACTGAAAGTAAAAACATCCGGTGATCTGGCTATTCTTGAATTCCAAACAGATGCAAAAGCTGATGGGGTTCAAATTTATGCAAGGCTTGCAGATAAGCGGCTGATCAGACCTGGTTTGGACCCAAAAATCAAGGGTATAGCAGTTAAACTGAATAGCCTTAGTGGACAGGGAGAAGTACAGTTAGTTGTGGAGGCCACAAAAGATCTTCGAACTACCCGGGTGGAATCAGATCCGATCACTACCCCTCCGACCAACGCAAAAGGATTAATCCTTGAACCAGCCAACGATAGTCAGTGGCCCTACAAAAAGCGTGGAAGTCTTATCGCCTCTGTTTTTGATGAAAACGGCAGGCAACTCAGCTGGGCTCAATCAGGGCTTTTCTGGAAGGTAAAAGGTAATGCACTGAAAGATAAAAGGCAAATGGCGGCTTGGAATCCGGAAGACCCAGGTAATTATCAGATTCAACTTGTAAAAAAGGGACAAAATGATGAAGATGTAATCCTTAGCGAAAGCACGATTCAGGTTTTACCCCCGACGGAAGCGCAAAAGGAGTATGAGGCAATTATAAAAAGGCTAAAGGAAACAAAGTAATTGCCTGGACAATATTAATCGATAAGAAATAACTGAGAGCTTGCTCGGGATTTGCTTTTGGAGCGAACGCCTCAAAGTTTTGTTCTAAGCGAGGCAAGATGAAGAAGCATCCCGATAGCTATCTGGAAAGCTAAGCGACTGATGAGCAAAACAATACAGGATGAAATTCGGCAAGCGCAGCTCAAAGTGTAAAACCCGAACACGCTCTGATTCTTTTTGCAAGAGAGATGCACCTTGTTGTTATTTCACCAGTTTAATGGAAAAGTTGCTTCACTATAACCAATAACCCAGGGCCAATATGCAGGAATTTCTACGCCGTGAAACCAAAGTCTCATTTTGCCATTCTCAATAATTCCATCCGGAGCAGTCACTTCCCCACCCCAGGAATCATTTGAGCGGATTATAGCCTCCGGATAAATTTCATAAGGCCCCGCAAAGTTATCTGCCCGGGCAATTCCAATGGAAATATCAGTAGAGAAAGGAATGTACCACCTTCCATCCTCTGATGAATATATAAGGGAAGACTCGTTAATATCCGGACTGTAGGTTACTTCAGATGATTCAATAAGTGGCTCAGGGAGTTTTGTCCAGGTTACTCCGTCTGATGAGGTTGCTCCAATAATTCGGAACCCTGCATTTGGCCCTGTCCAGTCGCTTGCAACATTCCACCCGGTATAAGTCATATAGAATTGTCCGCCTGTTATCTGAACTGCCGGACTGGTCATGGCGTGTCGGTCATTGGTATTCATATCGCTGAGATCCCGTGCCAGAATGGGACCACCCAGGCTATATGGGTGTCGGACAAAGTCTATGCCATTAGTTGAGGTAGCCAGTCCAATCTCATAGTTTTCGACATGGCTGTTGTCGCTTTCGTTTTCCCGATAGCCGGTATAATACATGAAATAGGTATCTCCATTCTTTAATACATCTACGGTCTCCAAAGTCTGATCCCAATTATCTGCTCGACCACTTATCGCGCCATAATCTTCTGAACTATTTCCATCCGGAGTAATCCAGTTTACTCCGTTATCCAGGGAGTAAACCACGCCAATTTCGTAATCAGCAGCCGAGAAATACATAAAAAGGGTATCCTCCGTGCCCAGGATAGAAGGATCGGCGGCCAAATTCAGCGGACTTTGATAAACCGGATTCTCAGCGGTGTGAAACAGAGCTTCCTCCGGAGGCATGGTATCATCCTTTTTGCAGGATGCGAAACACAAAATTAGTGTCCCTAAAATTAACCCCTTTCTCATAATTATTGAATTGTAAGTAAGTGAGCAAATCTAAATTATCTTTTTATGGTGGCATTTTTTTGACTCATACTGCGTTAAAAAACCTGCCTGCCCGAAAGGCTCGGTCCTGCAGGCAGGCGTAGCTATAGCCATAGCTAAAGCGTCCCGACAGCTATCGTGATTTAACAAAGCAGATCGGAAAAAGAAAGAGATAAAAAAAGCCCAAATCACTTCGACTTGGGTATAAATCCCGAACAACCTTAAAATTTCCCCAACCAAAAATATGGGAAATAAAATGAGTGTTATAAACTTATACCTGTAAAATCTGACAACATGAAAATTACCCTGCTCCTCCCCTTTTGCCTGCTGATGCTCTCCTGTCAGCCCGACTTTGTTAACCCAAAAGAATCGGAACGAGCCGAAGCTTTAAAGGATGGCGAGAACTGGACCGCTTTCACCAAAATTGTCGCTTACAAAAAGGATGATAAACCTTCCCTGATTTCCTTTCTGGTGGTAGACGAAGACAAAAACATCATTAAAACGCTATACTTTGAAGGAGTAGATCTGGAAGACGGAATGGAAAATGTAAGCTATACTCTGGTACCCCGAGGCGTAATCCCGCAGGTTCAACAATATGCGGCTGCATTTTACGATGAATATCAGGATGACTTCCACTCCCCTTTCTATGATCAAATCGATTGCCCAAACGCGGAAGGGACTCTGACCATTGAGCAGATCGACGGACGAGACGTCAGTGGCTCTTTTTCAGTGTGTATTGATTCGCCGGAAGGCATTGTAAGCTATTCAAATGGAACCTTTCAAGGGAAGATTGACTATCTGAGATAGAATATTTAGAGGAAAGAAGAGAGAGGATAGAGGAAATCAATATTCCCAATAAACTTTTCCATCCAACCCGATCAGGCGAAGAACCTGAATTCCATCAGGCGAGAGCAGGCTTACGAATAATCGCTGATCGTCACGAAACAATACCTCCTCCCCCCTTGCCAACGGTTTTGCATCTGAAGGCAATTGGGGATTGGTTACATATTGACCCAATCGATTTATGAATAAAGGCCTTGTTTCCCGCTCAACAGGCCGATTTTCTTTTTCCCGTAGTATTTGGAGGTCTTCGAATGATATGGTGTACTCCTCTATACGCGCCACACCATTTTCAAAAGGATATGCTGATTCAATTTCCAGATCTTTGGAAGACCATAAGACCTTAGCCTCCGAACTGATGTACCAGGCTTTTTGACTTCTGTTACCCGGATTGGAAATAGCCAGAATGATGTCTTCTGAAACAAGCTCTACTCTTAAACGCTCCGCTTTGGTTAGGGCACTGACATTTACAACAGGCCCATCAATAGAATACATAACATAATCCCCGTCCGGCCTGACTACCAGGCACCAACCGTTGTTGTAATAGTATATGTTTGAAGGAATGATGTCCCCCAAATTATGGATTACTGACCCATATTCATTCATCAACTTCCAGTCCCCGCTTTCCGGATCCTGAAAGGAAGAAACGCCATGCCCCAAAAACCGCCAGGACTCAAAGGGGATTTTTGCATCCAGCTTTTTAAGGTCGGCATTATAGAAGCTGCGAGAATCGCTGGTCGCCCACATCATGGTTTCGTTGCCAAGTAATTCCACGCTTTGAACCTTTGGGTCTATGGCATGCAACTGCCCGTTTCTGTCCAGCCGAAAAATTTGGCGATCGCTCTTTCGAGTTACATAAACATCCAGATCGGTTTTCTGAAAATGATCAAAGCTGTAAAACTGTCCGATATAAAATGCATTCATATCGACTACAGCCATTTCCTTTCCCTGCGCGTCCAACACAAAAAACTTCGCATCCATCGATCGGTGAAAGGTATAACGTAAGGAGTCTAATTCAGCCACCTGGCCTTTTAGTTGGCATTGGGAAAAAACGAAGGTGCAAATCAAAAAGTAATAGGGAAGCAAGGACTTCCAATATCTGGTTTTCATAAGGGGGTATTAACTAAGAATTTCTTTTCACTCTATCCTCTATCCTCTATCCTCAACAAATCCACCACCTCTTTTACCTTCTCAGCCGAAAGAAAAATGAATGAATCCGGTTGATTCTTATTCAACTCAAAATAGATCATCCAATCGTTAAATTCCCGGGAAAAGAAACATCCACTTTCCAGAAGGCCATCCTCGCTGGTGAAGATCTGCTCTGTGTATGACTCCGGACTGGTATTGATCATATGAGACTGAAAGGATTCAAAAAGGGATAAAAGGTTTTTTACATCCTTTTCGCTGAGGATTCCGGCATGCTCCGTACGTTCATAGGTTTCACCGGTGAAGAACTTTAGACGGAGATCGCCGCTGTTCGGATCGGGCTGCTCTACGATTAGGGTGCGTTCTTGTGCCTGACCAGATTTAATTTCACCAATCCGAAGTACTTCTTCGGCAGCTGTCTGGGAATAAACTAAATTGTTAAACAGGAATACGAAAATTATTCCGCACAAAAGAGAGATAAGTCTTGCTTGTGGCTTCATTAGATTACAACTTGTTACTGCAAAGGTAGAAAGCTTTTGCCAAACACCTCCGATCCTGCCTTAACCGCTCCAGGAAAAAACACGACTTTATGCGCTTTTTTTTTGACCGGTTGCCTTTCGGCGAATCTGGCCACGTCTTAATTTAAAATTTTACATTTAAAAATCACTCTTCCCCGGTGACCCGGATCACCAAACTGCGTCTATGATTGATCTATATTTACAGTGCCGGGCACTGTACAACCCATTAGGTATCGGAAATACCACTTGCTTCTGTAAACCATTAAATGAAGCATCATGAAAAAACTACTCATCCTTAGCTTTGCGGTCCTCGTTTTCGGTAGTTGCGACCGCTCATTTGATTATCCCTACACCGACATTTTGGATGTAAACCGAAATACCGGTTATACCGAAATCAATCTGACTGCACTTAATCACAATTTAAATCTGAATCCGGCAGAAAACCTGAGTCAGACAGAAATCAACAGCGTTCTTTGGATGCGGGAAGAAGAAAAACTCGCTCGGGATTTGAATGAAAGCCTCAGCGAAAACTATGAACCCCGTATTTTTAGCAGAATGGCCATTACCGAGCAAAACCACATGGATGCCATGCTTCTTCTGCTCGAAAAATATGAGTTGGAAGATCCGATTGGCAGCAATAGTACCGGAGTGTTTGCCGATACTGAGCTTCAAAACATGTACAACGATCTTCTTGCCAATGGCAAAACAGAATTGACCGAAGCCTTTCTGGCAGGTGCTTATATTCAGGAATTTGCCATTCTCCATCGCAAAGATGCGATCAATAATCAGGTAGACAACCTGGATATTAGCACGCTGTATGAGAACTTAATTACAGCCTCCGTTAATCACCTGCGTGCCTACGTTAGAGAATTAAGACTTCAGGGAACAGAATACGTACCTCAACTCATGACTCCCGAACAATATGGGGAGTACATTGGCCGTGTTACGGGTAATTAATTTTCTGGCATTTCCTGAAACGGTCTAACTGAATGGAAGGAAAGCCGTAAGAGATTCGTTCATTCTGATGATGAATCAATCTTTTACGGCTTCTTCTTTAAAACTTCCTCCGGATCTACCATCAAATCCTGTCTGGGATCAATAACAAATCCGGTACTCTTTTCTACAAAGAGATGCAGAACAACCATCTGCTTTTGGCCGAGCTTCTGCCCAAAATATGCTACCAGATACAGGGACAGAAAAATCACAAACAAAACCGGTAATAACCAAAGAATCTTACCAGACTTGTCGAGTGATACATTACTAAACCCCACGATGGAGATCACCATCATCGCAAAACCGATCACAGAATAAAAAAAGATGAACATGGTCCAAACGGAGGGGCGCGGACCATAAACTCCCCGCAATAAACTGGTCCCTTCTTCTGTTTTTTCGAGCGTAAGAGTCAACTGCGGAGACCAGTAGTGCTGCTCTTCATGAGGAATCCACAAAGTAGCAAAGCCGTGCTTGATTCTTCCTTTGCAGGTAGCTCCTTCGCGTTGTAAAGCGGACTTAATATTAGCGGCAATATCATCCACAGACTGATCGGATTCTACCTGAAATCTCGGACGAACGTGAAAATGATGCGCGGTTTCTTTGGTTTGGCTCATAGAATTGACATTATATCGGTTGACGGTCAACCGAAGTTTCTGCAGAGCAATAAGAAAGGATGGATCAAATTAAGAAATATCCCGGAATTACAAGATGGGAACCGGCTTTTTATCATCTCCAACAGCTACGAAAGTAAAGAGGCCGCGAATTACATGCTCCCGATGATCCCGGTACATTTCCTCCATATAAATGTGTACATCTACCTGCATGCTTGTGGTGCCAATCTCGGTTATCTTTCCAACAACTTCAATGATGGTGCCATGCGGGATGGGCTTCTTAAAATCGATCTTACTAGAACTAACCGTCACAACCTTCTTCCGGCTGAACCGAGTCGCCGTAATAAAAGCTACCTCATCCATCAGGCTCATAGCCATGCCCCCAAACAAGGTATCGTAGTGATTGGTGGTATTGGGAAATACCGCTTTAAAAATGCTCGTCTCTGAAGCTTTAATTCGGGCCTCATGTTCTTTCATGAACCTGTTATTCAATTTCGACACTAAATACACCTTCTGTTACCGGCACTTCTTTGCCGCTTCCCGCCTCAACGAGCGTGCCTGAAAAAGAAGCAGTAATCAATCCACCGCTTTGAATTTCAATCGTACCAAAAGTGACCTCCATCGAACCAACACCAAAACCAGCTTCAAAGGTTTTGTTTTCCTCCCACTGGTAAAAGGTCAGTTGCGCACAGATCTCCGGGTCGGGCATACAGGCATCGGTAGCCCCGCTGTTGTAGGTATAGGTGATGGCATCCAAACCACTGGAGGTAGGATAATCAATACCAAAAGTGACAAAGTCCGACCCCAGGGCAATGACCGATTTGTACCCGTAAGTATTCAACGAAGTGGTACTGCTAAGTTCCGTTACCGAAGCGGTCGTCAGACTGGCCTTAAACTTTTCCCCATCGACCTTACAAACAAAGGTGCCCGGTTTGACTTTGTCCGGATCTGCACCAAACGGACTGCAACTGCTTGATAGCAGAATCACAGAAACGGCCAGACTAAGGAATGAGAAACGATAAATACTCTCTAACATAGTTGATGTTTTTTTAGGAAGGCACCTATAATGATTTTCTATCCTCCAGTAATTTCCAGATTAAAAATGCCTTCAGAAATTTCAAAAATTTCACCAGTTTCCTCACTAATCACAGTGCCAGAAAACCTACCTGATATTACCCCGCCTTCACGGAAGTCTACCCGAGAAAATGATATTGTAAATGCACCTCCGGTATCATCCGAATGTCCTGTCACCTCCTCCGCTACATCTCCATAAATAATACCCCAGCATAGCTGTAAATCAGGAACACAATTTGTTCGATTTCCCCCAGTTGTATACGTAATTTCTTCGATCCCAATTGAAGGGTCTATATATGCTGTAATTTGAATCAATCCACTGGTTGTTATCCCCAGAGATTCGAACCCGGAAATCAAGAAGATGTTATTAATTCCATTTCCCTGAAAGTTTCCGTAAACGGCTGTTCCTAATTCAGTTTTAAATTCTTTTCCCTTGGCTTTACAGGCAATGGTTCCCAAACGAATCTTTTCGGGTTCCGATTGAAAAGGGTCACGGACACAAGAACTTAGCAATACCACAGCCAGTATAACAGTAAAAATAAGCTTAGATTTCAGGTATCTCATTGAAGCGTTTTTTAGGCCAATTTTTTATAAAATGCAATTAAGTCTTACCTGGTCCTTTACAATATTTCAAGGTTAAAGACCCCATCTGTCACTTCTATTTCTTCCCCGGAATCAGAACTTATTAATCTTCCGGAAAAGGTCCCGTTAATGTTTTCACCCTGCTCAAAAATCATTTTTTCAAAGGTGATTTCAAATGCTCCTCCAACTTCCCCTGAGCTAAATTCTTCCTGTGAATCACCATCTCTGAAAACCATACCAAAGCAGATATCCGGATATGGATCACAATACATTGAATCGATGGTATTTGTAGTACCATACATGATTTCTTCAAGACTATATTGATCATCCTCTATTCCGGAAAAAATTTGTACATAATCAGATCCAATTGGGATCAAATCTTCGAATCCCTGTATAGAAAAAAATCCAGACCCGGAAGATATATCTCCGATAGTGGCTGATCCCACCTTTGTTTTAAACTTCTTGCCGTCCACTTTGCATTGAATGGTACCGAGCTTTGTTCCTCCCGGATCGTTAGTACAAGATGGAAGGGAAAATGCAATAATTAAGAAAATTAGGAGAAGGTATGTTGGTTTTAGGTTCATGATATTAGATTTAAAACCTCGAACCTGGAATATACCAGATCGGGGTATTAGTTAATTAGCAAAGGTCAAATTGAATTTACCTTCTGTGATTTCCACCGCTCCGGTATTTCCAAAATCATCGACGAGGTATCCGGAGAAGGTCCCTGCCAACTGCCCACCCGCTTCAAACTCCATGGTGGTGAAAGTGATGGTTGCAGTTCCATTGGTTCCTCCGTTATCGAATCCGTATTCTGATATATTGGTATCCGCATAAGACACTAAAAAGCAAATATCCGGATTCGGGATGCAATCCTGCCCATCAGCACTGGTGTAAGAAATAGCATCCAACATCTGACCGTCCGGAATGGTGGCAATAATATTTAATAATCGTGGATCTGTAATAGACGCCAGTCCGGTAATATTCAGTGAAAACCCACCATTGCCGGTTAGTATTGCAGTTCCAATTGCCGTCTCGTAAACATCCCCGTCTGCCTTACAGATTATGGTGCCATTTGGCAGTTTTTCCGGATCTTGTTTGAATTTGTCCTTGCCACAGGAAGCGAAAAGGAACAGGCCTGCCACCAGGCAGCCCAACAGAATTGAGTTGCGGTTTTTCATTTGTTTCATTTAGTTGTTTGAGAAAAATTTCATCAAAGATAGAAGGCCCTACAAATTACACCATCTTTTTGGGGAGAAATCGAACAAATAATTGTCTGGCAAATTTCTAATTTAGGAAGCCCAATCCTTGCTATGACACTGGAAATTGCCATACTTTTTGCTCTGATTCTGGGACTGATTGTTGTTCTGGCTTTGGAATTGATCCCGCCAGACACAGCCTCTTTGGTGCTCATGGTTTTACTCATGGTAGGAGGATTTGTCAGTCCTCAGGAGGGATTGTCGGGAATGTCCAATCAGGCAACGGTGACGGTTTTGGCACTGATGATATTGAGTGTCGGACTAGAAACGACCGGGGTCATCACCAGCCTTGGTCGTCGGCTTAGAAAACTCTTCGACCAGCAGGAATGGGTCATTATACTCACACTCATGATTATTGTGGGCGGTTTTTCTGCCTTCATCAGTACAACCGCGGTTGTAATCGTTTTCCTCCGGATCATCATTAACTTATCCAAAGAGATACAAACCAACCTTTCCAAGCTTTTGATGCCCCTCTCCTTCGCCGCTATTTTGGGAGGATCGTGCACCCTGTTTGGCACCTCTACAAACCTTCTGGTGAGCTCCATCGCACGGGAAAACGGGATAGAAGCTTTCGGGATATTCGAATTTTCTAAAATTGGTGTGATCTTTTGGATTGGAGGTATCCTCTTTATGTTATTCGCCGGAAGGCATATCATTCCGGCTCGAAAAAAGAAAGAAGACTCTCTCATCAACGAATATGAGATACAGGACTATCTAACTGAGATATCCATACAGCCCGGGTCAACCCTTGCGGGAAAGAAAATTGGAGAAACCAGCTTTTTTACCGACGATGAGATTGATCTGATTGAATTGAAAACCCGGGAAGAAAAGCCCCACTTTCCGACCGAAACTGAAATCCTTCGGGAAGGCGATGTATTGCTGATCAAAGCCGGATTGGAAACCATTGCTGAGCTCAGGCTGGATAATGAGGTAAAGCTGCTTCCCCGAAAAAAAATTGAAGACGACGATCGTCTAAATACAGAGGATATGATTCTTTGTGAAGTGGTTGTGCAGCCAAATTCACGCCTCCTCGGTAAATCCCTGAAAAAGATTCCTGTAAGAAGAGATTACAATGCCATTCCGCTGGCCTTACGGAAAAACCGAAAAACCTACTCCAGAAACTTCAATAAGGTTAGAGTTGAATCGGGAGACACGCTGCTCATGGAAGTTGGGAAATCCAATTTTCGACGTTTCTATAACCTACCCGGGTTTGTCGTGTTGCAAGAGCATGAAAACCTGGCTCCCCGAACCGACAAGCGCTGGCTGGCAGCAGGCATAATGATAGCGGTAATCCTGGTAGCTTCTTTTCAACTATTACCTATTCTCGTAAGTGCGCTTGCTGGCTGTGCGATTATGTTCTTGACGGGCTGCCTCAAAATGCAGCAAGCTTATCAGCGGGTCGACTGGAGTGTTTACTTCCTGCTGGCAGGTGTGATTCCCCTGGGTATTGCCATGAACAACACCGGGGCCAGTCAATTGATAGCCGATACTTTTGTAGCCTTATTTGGTGCTGTTTCACCCCGTAGTCTCATCAGCGTACTATTTATTTTTACGGCTATATTGAGTGCGGTTATATCCAACAATGCGACAGCCGTATTATTGGCTCCTATTGCCATTTCTATAGCCGGTAATCTCCAGCTGGATCCACGGCCCTTGCTATTTACGGTAATGTTTGCAGCCAATGCGAGCTTTATGTCTCCAATAGGCTATCAAACCAATACCCTGATTTATGGTCCGGGAAATTACAGCTTCTTCGATTTTGTAAAAGTAGGCGGATTTCTCACCTTGCTGGTTTGGTTACTTGCCACTTTGATTATTCCATACTGGTACTTTTAAAAAATGCCGGTCAGCACTCTCGCACTGCCGGCACTCCTGTGGGGTTTCAGGGTTTACTGGTTCTCTTCTTCCGAAGTTTCAGGGGTTCCGTTTATGGCTTTCGCCGAATTTCGGGCTTTCCCTTTCTCCAGACCATCCGGGTTTTTCACCAGCATATTTGGCAGACTCAATCCGGCCTGGTTTAGAAAGTCATTGAGTTGAGGCACCGCAGCGTACAATCCCTGTACCAGATTGCCAACTCCCTGTCCGGAACCATTGTCATATACCACTACTTTGTCGATGTCGAGGTTCTTGATCGCACTCACCTGAATTTCAGCCAGTTCTGTGAGCTTATCTACCAGGAGTAATCCGATCGCACTTTGCGCGTCTCCTCCCGCTGCATCAACCAGTTTCTTGAATCCTTCGGCCTGGCTGCGGAGCAATTCTTCCGTTCCTTTCGCCTGTGCCTCCAGTTTGGAAAGAATCGCATCAGCATCTCCCTTAGCAATTTCCCGATTTCGTTCTGCCTCTGCCTGTGCAGCAATCACTGCTTTCTCTTTTTCTATGCTTGCTTTTACCACCTCGTCGGCTTTGCGCTTGGCAGATTCCACTTCGGCGCGGGCAAGTTCTGTTTCTTTTTCTGCCATATACGCCTCCTGCATGGCTTTCGCCTGAGCAACTTTCTGAGCGGCAATGGAGCGGCGACGAGATTCAGCAATCCTGATATCGCGCTCGGCATCCGATTCGGCTACTTTGATCTGAGACAGGTTTTTTCCGGTTGTCGCTGCAGCATTTGCTTCTGCTTTCCCGATTTCTGCCTGTGCATCAGCTTCCGTCATCTGTACATCGCGCTTGGCATTGGATTCTGCCACTGTGATCTCAGACAGGTTTTTTCCTTCAATGGCAGCTGCACTTGCTTCTGCTTCTCCAATTTCGGCCCGGCTGTTAGCCTGCGCTACTTTGGTCCGTTGTTCCTGCTTAGCCTCCGCCTGACCAATGCTACCACTGCGCTCTTCCATCGCTACTTTCACCTTAGCGTCATTGATGGCTTTGGCTGCAGCTTCCTGTCCGAGGGCTTTGATGTAGCTGGACTCGTCGTGGATATCCGTTACGTTTACGTTGATCAGTTCCAGCCCGATCTTGTGAAGCTCCTCTCCTACGTGTCCGTATACTGACTCCACGAATTTATCGCGATCAACATTCAGTTCCTCGATATCCATATTGGCAATTACGAGGCGCATTTGTCCCATAATGATATCATGAGCAAGCGAACTGATATCATTGCGCTGTAATCCGAGCAGACGCTCTGCTGCGGCAATCATCAATTCCGGTTTGTTGGAAATTCCAACGGTAAACTGCGCCGGTACCGATACACGAATATTCTGCTTAGAAAGGGCATCCTGCAAGTTCACATCAATTGGAATGGGTTTCAGGTCCAGGTACTCATAGTCCTGGATAACCGGCCAGATGAAGGCTGCACCGCCCGCATAACACTTGGCGCTTTGATCGGTTCCTGTGCGGCCGTAAACCACCAGGATTTTATCCGACGGACAACGCTTATAACGGCTGATAAAAAACAGGATCAGCAAGAAGGTGAAGAAGCCAATGGCTCCAAGGGTGACCATCAGGGTCGGGTTAATCGCCAACAATACATTCATAAGGTTGATTTTAGAGAGTTTAAAGATGTCAGCATTTCGCTGATATTAGGGGTTATACAGAGTCCTCGTTTTTTTTCAGCATCTCTACCTGCAGCAAGCCATCCTTCAAGTCAACAACTTCTATTTGGGCACCCGTGGGAATAGCCTCTTCTGAACAGGCTTTTAATTCTCTTGCGCTTCCGCGAATGACCACTCTGACTATCCCACTTCCACCTGCGTGAATTCTGGAATATACCTTGCCCTGCAATCCGATAGCTTCTTCCGGATGCCAGTTTACTTCTTCCTGATTCTGAAGCAAAAACTTCATTACCCAGGATAAAAACAGGCCAGCAACTGTACCTCCGGCCATACCACCAATGCCGGCCCAAAAAAAACTAAATTCACTTTCGATCAGGATTTTCGCAACCAGCGCTCCGAAGGTTAGGAATACAAGAATTCCCTTGATCACTCCGAGGCCTGCATCCGAATCTACATCAGAGTCTCCGCCCAGGTCAAAGTCCAGTTCCAGCCCGCCAATCAGCGAAAGCAACAACAGGATGGTTAAAAACCCACCGCTCACCCAGGCCGTCACACTCAATATTTCAAGGATACTTGTCATAGGTTTTTGTGCTTATGTTGATCATAAATTGAACATCTTATGACTCCCCCTCCAGTTTTTTCCACCAACGGATAAAAAAATTCGATAAACCTACTATTGTAAATAATAGTATTACTATCCATCTGTATTTGAATAATACCCTGTTGACACAATTATTGATATGTGATAAAAATCTATTTGTTACAGGACAATTATCATAAAAACCCACCAGAAAGGTCCTTTACTTTAGAGGATGCTGAATGTAAAGGCGATCTCCCGCCTTTCGGCTTGCCCGCATGGGCAATTGGCAAGGGAGTATTTGTAAAGCACAATACCCTAATCATGAAAAATCTTTGGATAATGCTTGCAATGATTGGCCTGTTTACCGGCCTTTCTCAGGAAACGCAAGCCCTGGCCAACAATGAAAGACCTACAGTAGCTGTATTAAACATTGATACTCGAGGCCTGAACATGGACCCCGTACAAATGGGGAATCTGGTCCGCCTGGAACTTAACAAGCTGGGGCTGTTTGATGTAATGGATAAGTATGATGCAGCCTACCTCATTGACAAACTGGAACTGGAAATCGAGAATTGCTACGGCAAGATTTGTATGGTTGAAGTCGGAAAGCAACTGGGCATGGATAAAATGCTTACTGGTAATGTAGAATTGCTGGGCGATGTTATCCTGGTAGATCTTCGGCTTGTTGATGTAGCCACAGGCAGTGTAGAAAGCTCACAAGTACTTGAGTTTCTCGAGTTGAATCAACAAGTGCAGATGATGATCTCGCTGACGCTCCACAAACTTTTCGGCCTGGAAGTTGATGAAGATGTGCTCAACAAGCTCACCCAAAAGTTTGACTTTGAAAACACCTTAAATTTCCCGGAAACCGATCGCTTGAAACTCGACGGACCTCGTTCAGGATTGACCTTCTACAGCGGTGAAACTGCCAAAATATACCGCCAATCTAAAGAGGAAGGTGGATTTGACGGTCCCCCCGTGCTCTTTCAATTTGGCTATCAGTTTGAGATAAAATACCTCAATGAAGGAAGATTTCAGGCTCTTTTTGAGTTTCTGCCAATTATCACGGGATTGGATCAGGGACGATTTATCCCCAGTATTTCCCTCCTCAATGGTCTCAGGGACAATAAAGGAGGTTGGGAATTTGCCTTTGGCCCTATTTTCTACATGACCAGAGAGGCCCGCGGATATTATGACGCAGAAAATGTTTGGCACCTGGAATACGAATGGTGGGAAGCATTTCCGGATGGAGAACCCAACCCATACACCATCGAATCCAGACTTGACAGTCGAGGGGATGCAGCCTTTGGCACCGGTTTCGTAATCGGCGTCGGTAAGACTTTTAAGTCCGGAAGACTTAATATACCGGTAAATGCCTTCTTCATTCCCGATAATGAAGGCCACCGTTTCGGTATTTCTGTCGGATTTAATGCCGATAAAATGAAGAAACGGAAATAGCTGTTTGCCATTCTTTCGCCTTTAGCTTTGGGGAATCCTGATTGTAGGGCTATTTTAGCATTCCTTTTCTAATCATCAAACCAAAGCTAATTATGAAGAAAGGTCTATTGATCCTCTGTATTGGATTCATCAGTATCCACATGTCTGCGCAGGGAGGCATGTGGATACCTCTTTTGCTCGAGCAACTCAATGAAGATGAAATGCGCGGGCTCGGCATGGAAATGTCGGCAGAGGATATATACAATGTAAATCAGAGCAGCCTGAAAGATGCCATTGTGCATTTTGGCGGATTCTGTACTTCAGAGCTAATCAGTCCCAACGGACTTTTGCTTACCAATCACCATTGTGGGTATGGACAAATCCAATCCCACACCACGCTTGAAAACAATTACCTCGAAGATGGATTCTGGGCGGGCAACTACAAGGAAGAATTGCCCAACCCCGGTCTCACCGCCACCTTTATTGACCGCATGGAGGATGTCACGCATCAGGTACTAGCCGATGTGACAGCCGGACTGGACTCTAAAGAACGGCAGTCTCGCATTGACAAGAATCTCGAAAAAGTAAAAGCGGGCATTGCTAAAGAGGAATACCAGGATGTTTCCATCAAACCCTTTTTCAAAGGCAACCAGTACTTTGCTTTTGTGACCACCACCTACCGGGATGTACGTCTGGTTGGGGCGCCTCCTTCTTCCATCGGTAAATTTGGAGCAGACACGGACAACTGGGTTTGGCCGCGTCATACCGGAGACTTTTCCCTTTTCCGCATTTATGCCGGAGCGGATAATCTTCCGGCCGATTACAGTGAAGACAATGTGCCCTACACGCCAAAGCATTACCTCCCCATTTCATTGGATGGAGTAGAAAAAGGCGATTTTACGCTGGTTTTTGGCTTCCCGGGCAGTACCGACCAATACCTGCCGTCATCCGCCGTAAGGCAAATTATGGAAATCATCGATCCGGTGCGTATCAGCATTCGGGATAAATCCCTGGCCATCCTGGATAAAGCCATGCGCCAAAGTCCGGAGACCAAGATCCAGTATGCCTCCAAGTTTGCGCGAATCGCCAACGGCTGGAAAAAGTGGATCGGCGAAATACAGGGACTGGAAGAGTCTAAGGCACTCGCCAAAAAAGACAAATACGAAGCTGAATTTTCAGAGTTGGTAAACAGCAAAAAAGCCTGGACAGAAAAATACGGCAACCTGCTCAGGGACATGAAGGTGCTTTACAAAGACCGCGAGCCCTATGCCTATGCCCGGGAATATTATGCCGAAGTTACATCCAGAAATGTAGAAGGTTTACGCGTTGCCGGCTATTTTAAGAGTTTGTTGGATCGCTATGCCAACAACGGCGAAGCGGGCTTCACCGATTATGCAGGAAGGCTGAAAGCTTACCTCGAAGGCTTTTATAAAGATTACGATGCAAGCGTAGACAAAGAGATTTTTGCTGCCCTCATCCAGATGTATTTTGAAGATGTTGATCCCGCTTATCTGCCGGAAGATCTGTATGGTGAATACACAAAAGTAGGAACCTCTGTACAGGCATGGGCAGAATCCATTTACAGCCAATCTGGCATTACCAGCTGGTCAAACGTTCTAAGCTGGTTGGAGATGGAACCTGCCAAAGCAGCCGACCTGATCAAAAACGATCCGCTCGTTGGTATGTACAGCAAACTGGCTGAAGCCTATCACGAAAAAGTGGAAGGCAATTACGAAGCCATCAATACGCAGCTTACCGAATTACAAAGGATCTATATGGCTGCTCAAATGGAAGTCTTTCCGACACGGACCTTTTTCCCGGATGCCAATAGCACCATGCGGGTAACCTATGGTCAGGTACATGGATATGCGCCGCGAGATGCCGTTTACTATGATCCGGTGACCTACCTGGACGGAGTTATTGAAAAATACGTGCCTGGCGATTACGAATTTGACGTTCCAAATCGATTGCTCGAATTATACCGCTCTAAAGATTATGGGCAATATGCCGATTCAAATGGCAAAGTTCCGGTTTGCTTTATTGGCACCAATCACACCAGCGGAGGAAACTCCGGCAGCCCGGCCATTGATGCGGAAGGCAATCTGATCGGACTCAACTTTGATCGGGTTTGGGAAGGAACGATGAGTGACATCAATTACGATCCGTCTATTTGTCGGAACATCATGGTTGATATTCGTTATGTACTATTCATCATAGACAAATACGCCAATGCTTCCCATTTGGTTGATGAGATGAAACTCGTACATCCGAAAAAGAAGTAGATCTTTCACTTCTCAGGAAAATCCCGGTTCAGCAACAGCAGAGCCGGGATTTTTTATTTCTCCCACCGCTAATCCCCATAACACGGTATTTCGGCCATTTGCTAAATGAAAGTCAGATTTGCCAATCCCCTTTCTTCCGATTTCTTGTGCAAAACAGTATTTTACTTGTCTAAATTTCTCCATTAAAACCATAATATGCTGAATGCTACACACACTCCTCCCCGGCAGCTGATTTTCATGCTTGCCGCACTTGTATTTTGCCTTTCTTTTTGCCCGAGACAAACCCACGCACAGGTGCAGGATCTCCCCTGGGAGGTTGACCCGGATTGTGGAAGTATTGTCACCGAAGGCATTGTTGCCGTAACCTGTGGTACTGCTCAGGTCCTGCCACAGGACATGCAATTTACATTTGGTTTGATCAACCTCATTGGAGCACTTCCGGCTGCGGGCCGCGTTGATGTTTCCATGACACAGGCCGCTTATCATCACCCTTCCTGGGTTATTGACTCTCTGGGAAATGTTTTTGGTATCACCATGGATAATGCCGGAAACATATACGTGACTGCATCCTCCAACTACTCCTCCGAATTCTTCTCCTTATCCTCGGTTATTCGATATGGGGACATTGGAGGAGGTGCCGATGATGTGAATGCAGCCGGAACTGTCTACAAAATTGATGCTATTGACGGACAAGCTTCCGTCTTCAGCGTTTTGCCACAGCAGGCTTTTGCCTTTACCAATACAACTTGCGAGGGCATCGCACAAGTAGACCGTTTCACGGGTCCCGGATTAGGGAACATTGTTTACCACACAGATCATGAATTCTTTTATGTAACCAACTTTGAGGATGGACGAATTTATCGCCTCGATCCCAATGGAAACATCCTGGATTCTTACGATCCCCTCTCCTATGATGACGGGGCCATTGGAACCCCCACCCTGACCGAATTGGCCTATGGCATAGATATCTCCAATGACGGCACCCAACTTTTCTTTGGAAACATTGCAGATGAATTTAGCGGCGGGGTATCACAGCCTTCCATCTATTCCATTGACCTGCAAGGGGATGGCAGTTTCCCTGGAGTAGTTGATAACAGCAGCCTCCCTGCTGGTGCTACCTGGGACAACTATGTTGACAGCGAGCTTCTCCATTACACGATGGATCCACTTAATGCGATTAGTTCTGTTTCCTATATCTCAGATCTGGAGTTCACCCCTTCCGGAGATTTGCTCATTGGCAATCGTGGCGGATGTCAGGCGACCGTACATACCTCTTACAATCACGGTGGAAGAACCGTCGTAGTAGGCGAATCCGGTGGGTTTTACAATAACTATTTAGGCAACATCTACACCTCAAATGGTGTATTGGATGATGAAAATGCCTATGGGGGCGTTTCTGTACTTGAAAACCCGAATGGAACAACCGAATACGTCATCTCCAGCGCAGATATGTTAAGCGAACAAGGTCCTCACGGAATCTGCACCCAGGAGGCCGGTGTATTTGGAGCCTCCAATTCCCCTGCCAGTCCGGCCGGAGTCATTTCATACCTCGGTCCCGGTCCTGGAGATGCCGATGCCAAAGGAATTGGTGGAGATGTGTTTGTGTTTAAAGCATGTGTACTCAGTGCTTGTCCCACAGCAATCGAAGCTGTTGACCGAAATATTTGCAGCGGAGAAACCATCGATCTGGATTTTTTCATGACCGGTGGAACACCCGATGATGCAACGATCACCTGGACGGATTCAGACGGAAATGTTGTTTTCCCAATTGGCGTTACCATAGAAAATACGGATTGTGCTCCACTGATAGCGGAGTACTATGTCACGGCCGTCTGTCTTGAGGATTCTACAAATGTACTGCAGGATACCGCTTTTGTTACGGTGTTGCCTACAGATCTCTCGCCCTTTATTACCATCATTGAGGAACCTTGTAACATCGATGTGATCATTGATCCCGATTGTGCTGACCACCTCACGCTGGTAGGTGATATTCCGGATATTAACCCGGGAGATTCCGGAACCGTTACGGTAACCGTTATGCAAACAGCCAAGATGTCCTGTGCTTCACTGGATATTGAATTGACCTATAACTGTGCCTGTTCTATTTCTGATCTGAATGTCACGCCCCTCGATTGCGTCGATGGTTTCTTCCTGGCAGAATTGGATTTTGCCTTTGAAAACACAAGCGGACAATTTGAAGTCACAGACCAGGATGGCATGTCTTTAGGTGCTTATGATTATTCGGCCCTCCCAATACAACTGGGCCCTTTCCTTGGAGATGGAAGTACCATCTACAGTTTTACGGTTCAGGATACAGGCCTGGTGGATTGTACCAATACCATAGAATTTGGACCGGTAAATTGTACCATTGAATGCAATGCCAGCAATGATGGTCCAATATGCGAAGGAGATACCCTTGGCCTTAACGAAGATGGCGGTGATGCAGTCTCCTGGGAATGGTTCTCTGATGGGGGTGCGGTGATCAGCGATCCAATCGCACAAAACCCAACAGCAACCAATGTTACTGATGGCGAGGAGTTTTCGGTAATCATAACCACGGCCTCCGGCCTAATTGATACCTGTACTACAATTGCCGGTGTATTCACAACTCCAACTTGCAACGCGACCTCCAACAGTCCAATTTGTATCGGTGAGGATCTCCTGCTGATGGAAGATGGAGGAGATGCAGTAAGCTGGTTCTGGACATCCGATGGGGCAGCAGTAATTAATAACCCTGGCACTCAAAACCCAACAGCCACGGAAGTCAGCGACGGCGAAATCTTCACGGTCGAAATTACCGATGCAAATGGTTGTGTGTCTACATGTAGCGTAACCGCTACCGTAAATCCCGATCCCTTCTGCCTCATCGTTACCAATCTGCCACTTTGTATTGGAGAAACCCTGGACTTATCTGAAGAAGGGGGAAGCGCCGTTAGCTGGACCTGGAGTACAGACGGCGGTGCTGTAATTGATGACCCTACAGCTCAGGTTACTTCGGCAACCAACGTATCTGATGGAGAAACTTTCACGGTTGAACTCGAAGATGCTAATGGCTGTACTTCAACCTGCTCTATCACAGCAGTGGTAAATGACCAGCCTGTATGTAATGCGGGCAATAATGGCCCCATTTGTCAGGGTGAACCGCTCGGACTGTTTGAAGAAGGTGGTGAAGCTGCCTCCTGGTCCTGGTCCACAGACGGTACTGCTGATATAGACGATCCAATGGCACAAAACCCAACAGCCACAGCTGTAACAGATGGCGAAACCTTTACGGTCATTATAACCGATGCAAATGGTTGTTCGGATACCTGTACCACTACGGCAATCGTATTCCCAACGCCTGCCTGTAATGCCGAAAATGACGGTCCGATTTGTGCCGGTGATCCCCTAAACCTCAGTGAAAACGGTGGCGATGCGGTTTCCTGGAGTTGGACCTCCGATGGCAATGCAAACATTAATGATCCGACCGACCAAAATCCGGTTGCTGCCAATGTAGCAGACGGCGAAATATTTACGGTTGAAATCACCGATGCAAATGGTTGCATCAGTTCGTGCAGTACGACTGCCTCGGTGTTTGATGCACCGGAGGTGGAAGCCTTAAACAACGGACCAATTTGCGAAGGAGACATCCTGATCCTGGAAGCAAATATCACTGGAGGAACGCCTCCATTTACCTATACCTGGTCGCATGTAAACGGCTTTAGCTCCGGCAGTGAGACCGTCTACATCCAGATGACCACATTCATGGATGCCGGTACTTACGAACTTGAAATAACCGATGCAAATGGTTGTACATCAAGCGCTTTTACGGAAGTAGAGATCACACCAAACCTAACAGATCCTGGCTCCATTGAGGGAGATGAATATTTCTGCGGACCCGGCTTCGATCCGGCCCCTATCACCGAAGTTACACCTCCTTCAGGTGCTCCGGGGCCAATCGACTATTTCTGGATGCAACTGGAAGAGGGCGCTGTTGACTGGGAGATTATTCCAGGTGCAGAAGGCCCCGTTTATGATCCGGGCCCCATTTACGTTACCACTCAATACTCCCGTTGTGTACGTATAGACGGATGTATTTCCGCCTTGGAGTCCAACATAGTAACAAAAACGGTAGGCGATGAAGTTGATGTAAACATTATGGGTCCAACCGCGGTATGCCTGGGCGATGAAGCTTTCTACTTTGTTGTTCCCACTCCGGGAGCTACTTATTCCTGGAACTTTGGGCCGGGCGCCACGCCACCGACTTCAGGCAATTCCTGGGCGATGGTTTCCTGGGACAATGTGGGTTTCCGCACCATTACGCTTACAGTGAGCACCGCGGAATGTACAGGATCCAATTTCCTGGACATCATTGTCACCAACAGTCAGGTATATTGCGACGGTCAGCCATCCGTACCACCGGCTCCGGGCACTTCTGCCTATGAGCAGCCGGGTGTGCAGATCTTTCCAAATCCGTTTAATGACCGCATCCAATTGCAGTTTGATGAACCGGTTTTGTTTAAAACAGGGGTGCAGATCAGTAATATGCAGGGGCGGGTGCTTCAGCGCCTTTCGGCGAAAGCCGGAACCGGACAACTGGAACTTGATCTATCTGATTTACCGCCGGGATTATACATCTTAAGTTTGGAAAGTCCGGACGGACAAACCCAACATCATCGAATCATAAAACAGTAAAAATAAAAAACCCGAATCCGCCATTGGTGGATTCGGGTTTTCTTTAAAAGAACGATCAGCGCTAGTTATTATACACTTCGATCAGCTCTCCATTCATAATAAAGCGTACATTCTGACCAAGAGCCAGAAACTCCTGACTATCAGGCGCTTCGTCCATCAGATCAAAATATTCGCTTGAGTTGAATGCAATTCTTCTGACCGGGGCCCCCTGATTATCCTGGATCCGCGAATCGGTCCAAATACCGGCATTCTGATATACCGCTCGTCCCTGTATGTTGACAATATTTTCTGCCAAATTCCGGGATTGTCCGGCAGCATCCTCATAGTCCATTTCTGAGCGCCCTGTTTGATATTCAGCCAGATTTTCTGATTGATTCAGGATCTGAATGTCCTCACTAGCCCGCACACTCCCTTCTCCGGCTTCCTCCTCGATACTTTCCTTGTACTTTTTAGCCTGTACATCCATAGAAGCAGGTGCCTCAGAAACCCGCGGACTCAGGAGTGCATCTTCTGTTCGGATTCTGCGATTGCCCAATAGGTTTTGCTCATCCTCCAGGATCAGGTAGCTGGTATACGGTGTAATTATTCCATATCGCTTAGAGAGACGGATCACCTCTTGCACCACTTCCTGAGACTCGCCATTCACCCGTATCTGATCGAGCAAATAACCAACAGCTCTAGCTCCCCAAAGAGGCGGGATAAAGTCATTTTCTTTGGCCTCCTCTTCGAAAGTCAATTCATACTCATAGGCCTTTGAGCGGCCATTGCTTTCGCCTTTCAACAATAAGGTAGCCTTTCCACTACCTTTATATCGCCCGATGAGCGAGATACTACCGCCTTTAAAAAGGTCGGGCAGACTTTTAGGATAAACTTCCACCAGTTCTACTTTGCTGTTTCCGGCAATTTCCCACTCCAAATTGGTCAACACAGGTGCACTAACCTTGGTAAAGAAATTGGAAACTTTTACTTCGATGTCTTCTTTCGGCAAGACGTAGGTGCGGTAGGCACGCGTCATACTTGTAATCTGATCCAGCAGATGCGTATTGAGTTCAGTACCAATGCCAAACGTAAATATTCGTCTTTGATTGGTATTGTTTTCCTTTACCAGTTCGAGCAATTGCTCTTCATTGGTTTGTCCGATAGTAGGTTTTCCATCGGTCAGGAAAATGACCATACTCAGTCGTTTCCCCTGATCCTGACTGAAAGCCAGATCCAGCGCCTCTTCCATATTCGTTCCGCCAATTGCCTGTAGGTCTTCAATATATTCCCGGGCCTTTCGGCGAATGTCGGAGGTATTCAGTTGCAGTGTCGGGAATAAGGCTTCCGCCTCCGTAGAAAAACGGACAATATTAAAGCGATCACCGGGATTCAGGTTTTCCAGGCAGAATAGGAGGGCTTTTTTAGCTTGCTCCATTTTTGGACCGGCCATACTTCCGGAGGCATCCAGTACAAAGGTGATATCCTTGGATACCGGAATTACCCGCTCATTCAGTCCGGGACTGAAATTGAGAAAGAAAAACCCATTTTCAGATCCCTCCTTAAAATTCAATAAGGAGGCGCCCATTTCTGATTTATCATCTGAAAAATAGAGTTGCAAATCTGCGGGGGGCGTTTTTTGATCGAGTTCAATACCCACTGTAGCATGACGTGCATCCTTGCGGTTGATCTCCACGGCATGGGTGGGGCAATAAATGGTTTTCACCGGATTGGTGGTTTCCACATTTATGCGCGCGCTAAAACTCTCTGGTCCGAGCTTTGCATGGTTGGATGGTATGGGAAACGAAAAGGCCGTTGTGCCATTGTCTTTAGGCAATACCTGCGTATAAGTGAGTTTAATGCGCTGATCGGAGCCTGGCTGGATAGGGAAAACGCTCATCCGAAACAAACCTTTGTCTTTGTATTCCAGCAATGCCGGATCCTGAAACTTCCGTAGGATTTCCTCATAAATACTTCGAGCTTTTTGGGCATCCAGTAATTCTCCCCGGGTTTCTACCCCATTGATGTACATACTGAAACTTTGTATGCTGGACCCATCCGGAATAGGAAACATGTAAAAGCCTTGTAGCTGATGGCTTGTTGGATTGTGAAAAGTCTGATCCAGGTTTACTTCTGCCACCTGATCCACAATAGATGTTTGAACCTGCATCTCTTTCAACTCCAGTTCAAACAGACCGGCAACCGGCATGGGGCGCGGGGGTTCCGGAATGATGATTCGCTGCGCATTCAGCCTTAAGCTGCTGACAAAAAGGAGGGCCAGGAGACTACAAGTTAATCGTGTACTCCACTTCATGATCTTTGATTTTGAGAGGGTGAAATATAGGAAGGATTGCCGGAAAACGAGGTGTTTAAAAAGGTTGAATGCCGATGGACAGCATTCAACCTTACATGCTTTACTTATTTGGATCAAATGATTTTGCTTTTGCCTGCTTGCGCACGGCCTCCAGCATAACCTGGTCTAAAGTAGACTTTTCGCCAGACATAGATTCCAGTTCTTTGGCGCGGTGCTCCTCTGCTTTCTCTTCCAGTTGGAGGATTTCCTTGCGGATATTATCCCGCTCTTCAGATTTTGCTTCCACAAACTCCACACGTTCTTCGGTACTCATCGCTTTCATTTCTTCCGGCAGGGCTTCTTCCTCAATTTCTTCGAGGATTTCAGCATCTTCTTCCATGGCATCTACGAGGTCCCAGGAGGTATTTCGGTAAGATTCTTTGGCTTTGTAAGTGGCCCGGCTGGCCGCATTGGCAGCCCCATAATCAGCGGCATTATCGTCCTGAGCCATTTGCATTTCTTTCCGGGATGCGCCTTCGGCACCATAACCGATGTAGGTATCATTTAATTTTCGGTTCAGCTCAAGGATTTCCTGATCGTATGGAGTTGGGATATGTACTACTTCCTGACTCTGGTCGATGTTGAGGTATTCTCCATCTGCGAGGTCTGCTCCTTCTTTCCAGAAGGTGCGTACGCCCTCTTCGTAATTGCCACAGAAAATGGTATTAATCTGAATGCCGTTTGAGATCGCTTCCTTACAAGCTTTGCGGAATTCTACGGGCCCCTGTGTAAAGGGTTCATTTCCGGCGATGATGATCAGCTTGAGGTCGCCGTTGTTTTCAGACCAGCTTAAGTCCATAGTGGCGTCTTTAATCACTGCTCCACAATATTCATCGCCTCCATTAGTAGATAACTTAAAAAGTTTGTCGGATACAAGGTCGAGATCGGCGGTCATTTCGCTCACCTGGCGAATGTAATTAACCTCCTTTGATAGTCCGCTGTTGCCGTATTCATACAGGGCAAGTTCGATATAAGGTGCGATTCCTTTTTTCTTGGTAGTAGCAAGCTCGTTGACCATTTTCCACAGCTGGGATTTGGCCTGATCGATCAATCCATCCATACTGTTGGAGGTATCCAGCAGCAAGGCAATTTGGATGGTGGGTTTTTCATCAATCGTTTCCGCTACCTGGGTGTTGAGCGCGGGTTGCACAAACAGAAAGGCAAAAGCAAGCATGAGCATCTTCATAATTGTATGGTTTGGAGGTTAAAAATGTGGTTGTTTGTTAAATCCGGTACTATGATGTATTTCGATAGTCTTTTGGTGTTTATTAGATTTTCTTTAACAAATAATTAAGTTTATTACGTAAGGAAGTGTATTGGTGTATTAAAACCTAAGATTTATAAATTCAAAATTCTTAACCAATAATTCCCATTGCTCTGCCTATCTTAGTGGGTCCATGGAAAAAATGGATTACCCCATATTGATTTACCAGGTGAACCCCGACTGGGTTTTAGGATTATTGGTCGGCACCAGATTTCGGACTGCCGGGCCGGATAAGCAAACTGTAATTCAGGAGCTCTCGGATTTCCTGCATCGGGAATACAAGAAGTTTGACTGGTACCCCTGGATTGATCTTTTTGAGTATAAGATGAAACACCAGAGCATTGCTGTCAGGCCTATGGTCGAGGACGGTGACGGAGCCTATCCCTGGCCGGATGAAATCCGGGTACCTGTAACAGCCATTTACGGCAAATCGGAAGACGACAGCGAATACATCTGCTACATCCCCTTATTAGGCGTTGAGTTTTATTACTATCAGGCCAATCAGTTTAGTCCGTTGTTTCGACACATGGCCGTACATGCATTGATGGAGTTGGAGCCGGATCGCCTTTTCCGCATGAGCCAGTACCCGGAACCATTGCTGGAAAAAATCAGTTTGCGGATCAATTACAATCGAAACATTGACAAGAAGAAACAGGCACCCAAACGCCAGTTTAAGAAACTCGAACGACTGGCAGATCAATACCCTCCCACGAAATCCGATCGCAAATGGAAAGGCATACGAACAGAACAGGTTTGGGAACGGGATCAGGATATCAAATTATTGATTGATCGCATTCTTGTACAACGCTCCAATGTTTTACTGGTTGGTGATTCCGGAGTTGGAAAATCAGCCATTCTGAGTCAGGCTATTCGACGCATTGATAATATGTCGAGGCGATTAAAGGTCTGGAATACTTTTTGGCGACTACAACCTCAACGCATTACAGCCAGCAGCAAATATCTGGGTGAATGGCAGGAAAGTGTGCAGGAACTCATCAACGACCTACGAGCAGCCAACGGCGTCCTTTGGGTTGAGAATATCATTCAACTCGCCCGAACGGGAGGTTCCGGAGCTGAGGATAGTGTGGCCTACTTTATGTATCCCTATATCCTCCGAGGGGAGATACAGATTGTTGGGGAAATTACACCGGCAGAGTTGGACAAACTGCGACAGCTTGCACCAGACTTTGCCAACATCTTTCAAACCCAGGAAGTTAAACCTCTGAGTGAGATGGATACCATTCGGGTATTGGAGAAATATGCCCGGCAGTTGGAAAAGAAGGACGAAATTGCCATATCCTCCGACAGTATATTATATATGTATCGGTTGTTGGAACGCTATAAACCCGAACAACAATTTCCAGGGAAGGGGATTCGCTTTTTAGCGCAGGTATTCCATTGGGTGAAGGAAAATAAGAAAAAAACGATCGGACGGCCGGAGATCATTCGACGGTTTTCCCAAACGACCGGATTGCCCGAGATTTTCCTGCGGGACGATCTTTTGCTGGATCAGAAAGCATTGCGCAAATATTTCCAATCCCGCATCATTGGCCAGGATACAGCCATCGAAAACCTCATTGAGATTGTAAAGGTTTACAAAGCCGGCCTGAACAATCCCAATAAGCCCATAACCACTTTACTCTTTGCCGGACCAACAGGGGTGGGAAAAACCGCCAGTGCCAGAGCCCTTTCAAGCTACTTTTTTGGCCAGGGTCAAAAACAGTCCCCGCTTATCCGGATTGACATGAGCGAATTCCAATTCAGCTTTCAGCTTTCGAGGTTGATTGGGGATGCACGTCAGACGGGTCAGTTGGTCAAAGAAATGCGCGGAAAACCCTTTGCGGTATTATTGCTGGATGAGGTAGAAAAAGCCAATCCCATCATTCTGGATGCTTTGCTTGGACTTTTGGATGAAGGACGTATGACTGATGCCGGTGGCCGAACGATCCATTTCCAAAATTCCATTGTCATTCTTACTACCAACCTGGGGGCAGGTCGCCAGCAATCCATTGGATACACCGATACCGATGGAGCAGATGCCCGGTACAATGCCGCTATTAGAGCTCATTTCCGTCCGGAATTTCTCAATCGGATTGATCAGCTTGTATTTTTCAGTGCCCTGAATCAACAGTCTATCAAAAAGATTGCCGCGATTGAAATAAAGGCTTTCGCCGAAAGGCCGGGATTTAAAAAGAGAAATATTCAATTAAAGGTGAGCAATCAACTGATGGCGTATTTGTCTGAAATTGGGTTTGATGTAAAATATGGGGCTCGTCCGTTACAACGCACGATCGACCAGCAGCTGGGAAAAGTAGCTGCCGAATGGATGTCTGCGCATCCCACAAAAAAGAATTGCGTGCTAAGGCTTGATTACATTAAAGGTGAAATTACTGCCAAAGGCGAAGCGAAAGCTCGAGCTGCTAAAGAGGATTAGCCGAACGGAATCGCCCAAACACCCAATGATCGTTGCCGTCTGTGTCGGTAAAGTACCCATTGATGGTTCCCTCCAGGTGATTTTCTGAAACCCCAAAAGTTTCCAGCACAACCTTCACATCCATGGATTGGATTTCATCTTCTGAATAGGGTCCAAATTGCTGGTTTATTGCCAATACCTGATACTCTCCGGGAACTCCCGGTGTTGTAGCCAAAGAAAACTGCAAATTTTGATCAGCTTCCTCGAAGTGAAGTACATCGGCATCCATGGTAGCTTCCGTTTCAAGACTGAGGAACTCTTCCCCGTCCACGTTGAATCCGGAGAAAGCTTCCGGAATATCCGGACAAACATTGATACTCCCCAGTTCAGCTTGTTGATACAGCGAATGGGACAAGGAAAGGCTGAGCGCATCCCCTGAAAGAGAAACCCCCTGCAGTGTGTACAGCGTAGCCCCACAACTTGAGACATGCGCTTGAAAAGAACCATCGGCATTTACCAACACGGGCTTTGTCCAGTCTCCGCTGGAAATCCAGGCATAGGCCGACTCCAGGGGCTGATCGTTGCAATTGATCAGCCTGCCCCGAACATAAGTTTGCCAGGCATCCGCCTGGTCTACGATAACCGGTGGCAGCACCGTATTAACGTCAAAACCACTCAGGCTGGTCATATAGACAGACTCCTCACAATCGTTGAGCAAGTCGAGAACTAAGTTGGTGTTGGCCGGAATACGCAGGGCATAACTTCCTTCGTCATCCACATAAATAGCTGCGCAGTAGTTGCCGGCTTCAAAACGTATACTCAAGCCTGCATGAACAAAACCTCTGCTGTCATCGTCGCGGGTCACTCCTTCTATTTCAACATAATCATGGCCTCTGGCAAATGCCCAGGTACCCAATTGGTTGATTTCTGCTTCGTAAAAATCTCCGTTCAGGAAAGCCTGAGCGGTTTCAGTCCACAGTCCGGAACCGGCATCATACAGCCAGAGCCCAATTTCCGAAGGTGCCTCTGAGGCAATAGCGGCCGGTACACGCACATTCGCGATAAGCGGATTATCTGATTTGAGGGAAAGCGCCTGTCCATTGAGATCTTCCATCTCTAAAACAAATGCAGCGAAGGGTTCGAGTACAGCTTCTTCTTCCATCAGGTTTTCCCCAAACCAATTACCTGGAATTTGACGAAAATCTGAAATATTGGTGGGGTCAAAACGAGCAGAGAAAACAGCTACTTCGCCTGTGTAATGGTCACCGTTTTCATCGCGAAGCATGTCGTTCTCCGTTTGAAAACTGAAGTTGTCGTCCGGATCAACCGTAGAGCTGCCGGATGCATCAAAACTGGCCGTTTGGACACGCTCCCGTAGAATGATCCGAACAAAGGCCCTGCCATTTTCATTGGCATTTAAAACCGGGTTGTTGATGTAATACCCAGGAACATCAAACTGAAGCGGAGCATGTGATACAGGAACTTCCACTTCTGAAAAATGAAAAACACCAAACCCATCTGTTTGTGTGGAGGCATTGCCGAAGTAGACCTCTTGTGCCGAGATGGGATTGCCATCGGTATCTGTAAGTACGCCTGTAAGACTGGTAGTAACCAGGCCGGCCTGGGGGTCAGGCTGATTGTCGTACGGAATAAACAACTCAACATCCTTTGCGCAGGAAGCAAAAAGGACTATGAGTATAAAGAGTGTAAACTTGCGAAACATAGCTTCAAATTTGACCCGGGTTTAGGTATTTACAGAAAGATAGCGCAAGGGGGCAATTCGCTGCCTGTAAGCATTAAATTCTTGAATTTTCTTTCTTTGCAAGATGATTTTCAATGAAATCTTCCATTTACTGGTACTTTTGGGCTTTCCGGCACTGGCTTATCGGCTTCAAAAAGCTTCCGGCAAATCCTGGTTGAGCCCGGTTCTTCTTTGTTATGCTGTTGGTATTTTACTGGCCAATTTACCCGGACTTGAACAGCCCCTGGCTGTAATTGAACCTTTGCGGGATGCCAGTATATTATTGGGCATTCCACTCTTGTTATTTGGCACCCATCTGACGGCTTTTCTGAAACAGGCGCGAAACACGTTGGTGGGTTTTGGCCTGGTGGTCCTGAGTGGAATTATTTCCAGTCTGATCATGAGTTTGTTGTTTTCAAACAGCATTGCCAACATTTCCATTTACGGGGGTATGCTCACCGGCGTCTATACCGGAGGAATCCCAAATATGAATTTGGTTGGCATGGCGCTGAATGCCCCTGAAGAGGCGTTCATCTATCTCAACTCAGCCGATATTATTACAGGCGGGATCTTTTTATTGATCCTTCTTTCAGTCGGAAAAAAGGTATACGGACTTTTCCTTACCGAAAAGGACAATAGTTACTCAGATATTGAATTCGATCTGGAACAATCCGGTAAGTGGCCGGGAATTGTTCCGCTATTGAAAAGCCTGCTTTTGGGAGTATTTGCCACTGGGATGGCCGTTGGCCTGACCTGGCTGATCAAAGGAAATCTGGAAAGTGTTGCCTTATTGTTGTTGCTATTGACAAGTGTAAGTTTGTTATTTTCCTTTTTGCCGAAAGTGCGTTCGATGAAGGCCTCCTACCCTGCCGGAGAATATCTTTTACTCATCTTTTCCATAGCCATTGGAATGATGGCCGATTTTAGCAATTTTGAAAGTCAGGGACTCCCTATACTGCTATTTACCGGAGCTGTGCTCTTTACGGCTGCCATCATACATTTGTTTTTAAGCCGATTGTTTAAAATAGACCGCGACACTACTATTATAACTGCAACAGCTGCATTTTATGGTCCGCCATTTGTACCTCAGGTAGCTGCTGCTATTCAGAAACCCGGATTAATCTTTCCAGGTATCCTTTGCGGATTGGCTGGATTTGCCATAGGCAACTATCTGGGAATCAGTATTGGAAGTCTTTTGAAATATTTACTCTGACATGAAATCAAACACTCCCATTCCCAAAAAGGGACAAGCTGCTGAAGCCTTACTTTCACAACTGGAAGCCCTAAAGGAAAAAGATATAAACTGGCGTGGCGGGCGCAATTTCGCCTACGTCTATTACGCTGGAGAAGAAACCCTGGAGGCGGTGCGTGCTGCTTACAATATGTTCTTTTCCGAAAACGCATTAAATCCTTCGGCTTTCCCCAGTTTGAAGCGGTTGGAGCGAGAGGTTGTTCAGATGACTGCCGACCTGTTTCACGGCTCTGCTCAAGCTTGCGGCAGCATAACTTCCGGCGGAACCGAGAGTATTTTAATGGCCGTTAAAAGTGCCCGGGAATGGGCCAGAAAGCACAAGCCGGAGATTGCCATTCCGGAAATTGTTCTGGCAAATTCTGCACACCCGGCCTTTCACAAAGCCTGCCATTATTTTGGAATACGTGCCCGGGTAGTGGAGGTGGACAAAGACTATTTGGCTTCGCCGAAAGGCTTTGAAACTGCGATAAATGCCAATACCATAATGTTGGTTGCGTCTGCTCCATCCTATCCGCACGGTCTGGTAGATCCGGTTGAAAAAATTGCCACACTTGCTCAATCCAACGGACTCCTTTGCCATGTGGATGCCTGTGTCGGCGGCTTTATTCTGCCCTTTTTGAAGATGGAGGGATATCCAATTCCAGCTTTTGATTTTAGTGTAGCCGGAGTTACCTCCATTTCTGCCGACATCCACAAATACGGCTATGCAGCCAAGGGAGCCAGTTTGATTATTTACAATCAGGAAGAACTGCACAAGAGTCAGTTTTATGTGTATTCCGACTGGTCGGGCGGCATTTATGCATCCCCTTCTATTCAGGGAACCCGACCGGGCGGAAGCATCGCAGCTGCCTGGATGGCCTTGCATTATCTGGGGCTGGAAGGATATCGAAAGCTGGCCCGCAAAAGCATGGAAACAGCTCTTCTATTCAGGAAAATAGCAAAGGAAACAGCGGGTATTGAGGTCATAGGAAAACCGGACTGTACCATCTTCGCTTTGACCTCCGATGATTCTGACATCTATGAATTGGGGGATGAACTCAGTCAGTTTGGCTGGTATATGGATCGACAACAATTGCCTCCGAGTTTGCATTTTACCATTACTCCCGCCCATGCAACCCTGGTTGATCAATGGCAAACGGACCTGGAAACAGCTTCGGCGAAAGCCCGGAAAGGGAATCTACAAAAACTGGGAAAGAAGGCACAGATTGGCCTAATCCGCGGCATGAAGAAAAGCCTGCCAAAGAGCTGGATGAGCAGACTTCAACAGTGGGCCGGGCAACGCCTTTCGGTGGAATCGGGCGGCAGACAGGCAGCGATGTATGGCATGATCGGCGAGCTTCAGGGAGAAGGCGATTTGGATGAGCTGGTGAAAACAATGTTGTTTCGGATGATCAATGAGGAGAATGCTTAATTTTTAATGCCGCTTTTTCAAACCAGCGGAATCAACGATTACACCGATACACCATTTCACCATTCCACCCTAAACCGGTACACCATTTCACCCTCAATTGTAATCCTAAGGACATGGGATGAAATACTTAGGTCTAATTACCATCGTTAAATCTGGAGTTTTCGTTTAATTTGCAATTCTCAAAACGACAATACATGCGAATTCTTTTACGCATTGCCCTGCTTGGCACTTTTATATTAACGGTATCCGGACTGCAGGCCCAGAAATACAGCAATGAATTTTTGACCATAGGCCTCAGTGCACGTGCACAAGCCATGGGAAATGCAGTGGTTGCCGGAGTAAATGATGTAACTGCCAGTTACTGGAATCCGGCGGGTTTGGCACAAGCCGGGGCTGCCAGCGGATTGCAAATCGGTGCCATGCATGCCGAGTGGTTTGCCGGGATTGGCAAGTATGACTACATTGGTTTGAGCCTGCCGACCTCCAATCCCGACCGGCGAATGGGAATTTCCTTCATCCGATTTGGCATTGATGGTATTCCCAACACGCTCTCCTTATACGAAGATGATGGTACCGTTAATTACGACAACATCGTCGAGTTTTCTGCTGCAGACTATGCTTTTTTGGGTACTTACTCCCAGCGTACCAACTGGCTGAATGGCAATTTATTTTTGGGTGGAAACATCAAAGTCATTTACCGACAGATAGGTTCCTTTGCCAGTTCATGGGGATTTGGTGTTGATTTGGGCGCTCAGTACCGCACCAATAAGTGGAATTTTGGCCTTACGGCGAAAGACATTACGACCACCTTTAATGCCTGGAAGACGAGTTTCACGGAAGACGAACAAGCTGTACTGATTGCCACCGGAAATGATCTGCCCGATATCAACAGCGTGGAAATTACACGTCCGTCGGTACTGCTGGGTGCAGGTTACCGCATCGGCGAAGGAAATTGGACCTTCTATCCGGAATTGAATTTTGTGGTAACCACCGATGGAAAACGAAACACCCTTATCCAGGGCGATCCCTTTAGTATTGATCCGGGTTTTGGTCTGGAGATTGGCTATAAAAGTTTGATCTACCTTCGCTCAGGAGTGAATCAATTCCAGCGGGAGCAGGATTTTGACAAAGGAGAAATACTCACTTTGCGCCCGAGCATCGGACTGGGCCTCAACATTTCCAGCCTTGTCATTGATTATGCTTTCACGGATTTGGGCGACTCTCAAAATCGGTATTCGCACGTGATTTCGCTGCGATTGGACCTTAAGCCAAGAGATAAAAGCAAGGGCTAGATTTTGTAAAAAACTTGACAAAGAACTTGACAAGCACTTCAAAAACTTTCTACATTTGGGCTTGTTAGTAACGATGCATGAACGCATGCAGAAGAGACATTCACACAGGTGCCAAACCAACGTTTTGATCCAACACTTATTAAATTGGATTTAGACTTGTTATGACTAGGGCGGGCCTCAGTCCTTCGGGATTCGACTCTGTTCGACAAGGGGATTACCGATCCATAACAGCTGGTCCATACATGTCATTATTGGGGTTCAAAACAACCCTGGCGCTTGTGTGATTTTTTTATACTCTGGGCGGGATCACATTTTTGAAATGCCCGTTCATCCGGACCTTTCTTTTTAATTCCTCCATTTTTCTAACTCTGGGCATTACCTGCTTCAGGTGTTGTAAAAACAGTTGCTGACGATCTCTTTCCTGAGGAGCCTCATACATTTCATACATATCCGTTACATTCATACCTACCAGATGCACATACTTGTGTATTTCAAGTTCTGCCGGATTATCGGGTAATTTCCCTTTATAAGGCAGGTCGGTAAGAATACTTTGCAGCATCCGATGAATATCCTGTTGGAAGAATATATCGCTGTTTTCGGTAAAAATAAAGGGTTTGCATTCCCCACCAGGGTATAATTTATCCGGAGCTTCCGTATAATATTCGCGGATGCGCAATTGCCGGATGGCCCGAACTGTAACATCCATTTCTCCTTTTGGATATACTTTAGAAATAGACACTAATTCCATTTCCGTGGCGATTGGCATCAGCTTATTATTGATAAACGGAGGAATGGCAAAGTGCAGATCCTGATCCCTGCATTCCCCTATGAGCTGTTTATAACGAGGCTCGAAGATGTGCAAGTTTACCTCTTCCCCGGGGAAGACGATCATTGGAAGCGGAAATAAAGGCACGATTTGCGACATAAATGACTACTGCTGTTGTTGAAATTTTGTTTCAAACTGATTACTAAACAGAATTCATACAAATGAGTTGAAAATTTCCTTGATTTACCGGCAATTTGTACTTTACACTATATGAAGTTTTTAAGACTCGATAAAAAACTTCTTCCTTATAATTCACTAAATCAACCCCATGCCCTTTACATCCATTAAGCCACAGGCTTTTTTGTTTTCTCTGATTCTGGCCCTGGCTTTCAGTTTTTCTTCCTGTAAAAAAGAGCAGTCTGCTGCTCCCATGAATGAATCCGTTAGTTCGTATGTGTATGCCTACAGTTCGGGTACGCTTTCGCGGAATGCAAAACTACGCGTGCGCTTTACACAGGCTGCCGTAGATCAGGAAGCCATCGGTCAAAACCTCGATGAAAAACTGATCTCCCTCTCCCCTGCTGCTTCCGGCAGGACTTACTGGGAAGATCCTTTTACACTGGTTTTTCAGCCTGACACTTATCTGGAACCTGCCACCACCTATGTTGCTACCGTTTACCTGGGTGAAATCTTCCAGGGAGTTCCGGCGGATGCTCGAAGTTTTGAATTCGATTTCCATATTAAAGCAATGGAGTTTGATGTGAGTATGGAAGGGCTGCAAGCTCCCGATCCTGCCGATCTTTCCAAGCAGGAAATCACCGGCATACTAAGTACAACCGATGTGGCAGATGAGGAAATAGTAGAAGGCATCCTAACAGCTACCCAAAATGGCCAATCAAAAAATATTAGCTGGACTCATGCTGGAGGAGGAACGGAACACCGCTTTACCATAAAGAATGTGGAACGCGGCGAAAAAGCGGAAAACGTTGAAATATCCTGGAACGGACGGTCTCTGGGAGTTTCTCAAAAAGCGAGCATCCAATATGAAGTACCCGCTTTGGGCGACTTCAAAATCACCGGGGCCAAGGTTTATCAAAGTCCGCAACAATACATCAGCCTTCATTTCTCTGACCCTATTGACCCGGAACAAAATCTAAACGGACTGATCCGTATACTGGACTATTCCGATAATTCCAATCTCAGTTTCAGCGTAGACGGCAATGCGGTCCTGATTTACCCTTCCGCCAGATTAACCGGCGAAAAGACCCTGGTGGTTGAACCGGGACTGCGCAACAGCCAAAAAATGAAGATGCCTTTGGCTGGGAGGTATACCGTTACCTTTACAGAAGAAGCACCTGCTGTATTCCTGGCCGGTCGCGGAGTGATCATGCCAAAGTCGGACGGACTCTACTTCCCTTTTGAGGCGGTCAACCTGAATGCAGTTGAAGTAGAAATATTTAAGATCTACAACAATAACATCCTTCAGTTCTTGCAGTATAATGACCTGGATGGCCAATACGATCTGGAACGCGTGGGGCGCATTATCCACCAGCAAAAAGTAGAACTGACCAGTTTAAATGCCAAGGCAGATCCCAATAAAAAACAACGGTACGCACTGGACCTAAGCAAATTGATTGAAGCAGATCCGGAAGCTATTTATCAGGTTCGCATTGGCTACCGCCCCGAATACTCCAATTATTATTGTCCGGGGAAAGAAACAGACCAGGAAGCAGATGTAGAACTGGTTTCTTATCAGTCGCAGGAAGCAGAAACAGAATATTCCAGCATTATGTCTGGCTATTATGGGATCGATGGATATTATGAAGGATATCGCTGGCAACACCGGGAAGATCCCTGCTATCCGGCCTATTACAATTCCGATAATTTCATCAGTCGGAATGTCCTCGTTTCAAATTTAGGCCTGATTGCCAAAACCGACCGAAACCAATCTTCCTATGTGGTCGTAACCGATCTCCGCAGCGGACAACCCGTTTCCGGAGCAAAGGTGTCTTTTTACGATTACCAGCAGCAACTGGTTGGGTCAGCTACTACCGATAATAACGGTTTTGGACGAGCCAAACTTCAGCGCGATGCATTTGTTGCCGTTGCTGAAGCCGGCAATGAAGTCGGTTATCTAAAACTGGACCACGGCATGTCTCTCCAATTAAGTCGCTTTGATGTGGGCGGGGTACAGCCACAGGAAGGACTTAAAGGATATTTGTATGGCGAGCGTGGTGTTTGGCGGCCCGGTGATTCTATTTATCTCCATTTTGTATTGGAAGATCAACTGGGTACACTCCCGGCCAGTCACCCGGTTCAGTTTGAACTTTACGATGCCCGGGGTCAATTGTACGAAAAGCGGATCACCTCCGAACATGTAGGGCAAATATATCCGCTTCATGTTGCTACGGATGCTTCTTCGCCAACAGGCAACTGGCGGGCATCCGTTAGTGTGGGAGGCGCCAGTTTCAGCAAAATCATTCGGGTTGAAACCGTAAAACCCAATCGATTAAAGATAGAACTCGACTTTGGGGGCGATGAAATTCGAGGAGCTGACGGACAGGTAAATGCGACCTTAGAATCAAGGTGGCTGCACGGTGCCCCTGCCGCCAATTTAAAAGCCAAAGTCGAAAGTCAACTTAGTGCTATTAATACCAAATTTGATAAATTTCCAGGCTTTGAATTTGATGACCCGGCTCGTCGTTTTAATGCCCAGCCACAAGTTGTATTCGACGGCAGTCTGAATGCCCGGGGCGAAGCGCAGTTCTCCGCCAATCTGCTCAAACAAAAGTCTGCCCCCGGAAAGCTGCGAGCCAGTTTTAAAACCCGGGTATTTGAAAAGGGTGGAGATGCAAGCATTAATCAAACAAACATGCCCTTCTCTCCCTATCAATCCTATGCAGGAGTTGAAATCCCGAAAGGCAAGTACGGCGAGAAAAGGCTCGATATCGGCCGGGAAAAAAGCTTGCGTTTTGCCCTTGTGGATGCCGATGGTAATCCGATGGCAAACCGCCGCATCAATGTTGGCCTTTATCGAGTTGAATGGCGTTGGTGGTGGGATGGAAATAATGATAATCTCTCGCAACACGCTTCTTCCAATCACGTCGCTGCCAAGCAAACGACCGAGTTGGTAACCGACAGCAAGGGTATTGCTACCTGGTCAGTGAAAGTCGACGATTGGGGACGTTATATGATCCGTGCCTGTGACCTGGATGGCGACCACTGTTCCGGCGACTTTTTCTATGCAGGATATCCCTGGTATGACGAAAGTGGCACCAACCAGCAGGAAGCAGCCATGCTGGCTTTTAGCAGTTCGCAAGAAAGTTATGAGACAGGACAAACCGTAGAATTGCGGATTCCGGCCAGTGCCGACGGACGCATTCTCCTTTCTCTCGAAAATGGTACGGAAGTAATTGAAACGCGCTGGGAGAAAGCTCAATCCGGGGAAAATATCGTTCGTTTTGAAGCCAAGCCTGAAATGTCGCCTACGGTTTATGCACATGTTTCCCTGCTCCAGCCGCACGCCAATGGAGAAAATGATCTGCCCATCCGGATGTACGGAGTCATTCCGATTCAGGTAGAAGATCCGAAAACGCACATTAAGCCGGAGATTGACATGCCGGACAAACTGGAACCGGAGCAAAAAGTATCCGTTGCCGTCAGCGAAGAAAACGGTCAGGCCATGTCATACACCCTTGCGGTGGTCGACGAAGGCCTGCTTGATCTGACCAATTTTGGCACTCCTGATCCCTGGGATGCGTTTTACGCCAAGGAAGCCCTCGGGGTAAAAACCTACGACGTTTACAACTATGTTCTCGGTGGTTATGGAGGCGAGTTTGCACGTATTCTCAGTATTGGAGGAGACGGTGAGATCAATCGCGAAAAAGAAGAAAATCAAGCCAATCGGTTTAAACCGGTGGTCCTTCACCTTGGTCCGTTTAAACTCGAAAAAGGCAAAACAGCCAAACACGATTTGGTGATTCCAAACTATGTAGGCTCGGTGAGAGTCATGGTGGTCGGAGCCTCAAATGGCGCTTATGGAAGTGCCGAAAAAACGGTAGCTGTCAAGAAACCACTGATGGTACTTGCTACCCTGCCTCGAGTTCTTGGCCCCGGCGAAAGTCTTCAGTTGCCCGTTGATGTTTTTGCTATGGAAGAAGGAATAAACAATGTAAGCCTCAGCCTCAGCGAAAGCAGTGGCTTAGTGACGATTTCTCAGAGTAGCCAGAATCTTCAGTTTAGTCGCACCGGAGATCAACTGGCCTTTTTCGACATTCAGGTCGGACAGGAAACCGGCGTAGCCCGATTTACGGTTGAAGCCAGTGGCAACGGCAAAAAAGCCAGTCAGGAAATTGAAATCCAGGTACGCAATCCAAATCCATTTGTAACAGATGTCAGCGATTATGTTTTGGAAGCCGGATCTGAATGGACACAGACTTATCAACCACTGGGAAGTCCGGGGACTAATGAAGCGGTACTTGAAGTTTCCAGTCTCCCTCCCATCAATTTGGACCGGCATTTGCAGTATTTGCTGCGCTATCCATATGGTTGTCTGGAACAAACCCTGTCGAGCGGGTTCCCGCAATTGTATCTGGCAGAACTGGTTGATCTGAAGGAGGATCAAAAAGAAAAGGTCCCGGCAAATATTCAGGCTACCATTGATCGTTTGCGACAGTTTCAGCAAAGCAATGGTGGGTTCAGCTACTGGCCCGGAAACAATCACGTAAACCTATGGTCCAACACCTATGCCGGCCACTTCTTGCTGGAAGCAAAAGCAAAGGGCTATACGATCCCGGGAGGCATGCTCAATCGCTGGACCGATTTTCAGCGAAAGCTGGCCAGAAACTGGGATCCCCGGCAATTTGAGCAGGGTTTTTACAGTCATGCAAATGATCAGCTGAGTCAGGCATACCGACTTTATACCTTGTCATTAGCCAATGAACCGGAACTGGGAGCAATGAACAGACTCCGCGAATCAACAGATTTAGGAACTGCTGCAAAATGGCGTTTAGCACTGGCTTATGCGGTTGCCGGAAAACCCGACATTGCCGCACAGCTCGTTCAGGGACTCGGAAATGAAATTCGCGAATATCAGGAAACCGGATTCACCTTTGGCTCCGGCCTGCGGGACCGGGCCATGATACTCGAAGCCATGAATTTCCTGGAAATGACAAAAGAAGCCAGCGAACTGGTCAAAATCCTTTCGGAAGAACTCAGTGGCAGCCGTTGGCTGAGCACTCAGGAATTGTCCTTTAACCTACTGGCTATTGGGAAATATGTAGGCAAATTTGACATGCAGCAAAACGTTGCCTTTGAATATCAGCTGGATCAGTCGCAAGCGGTGAATGCAGCCGCAGATAAACCTGTGATGCTGATCGGGCTTTCGCCGAAAGGCGGACAAGTACGGATCAAAAACACAGGTAAGGGAGTCCTTTTCGCGCGTGTAGTGCGACGCGGACAACCAATCGTGGGAGATCAAACAGATGCCGCAAACAACCTCAAGATCGCTGTTCAATACAAAGATCTGCAGGGCAATGTCATCGACCCGGGCCGGATAGTTCAGGGAACCGATTTTGTCGCAGAGGTTAGTGTATCACACCCTGGATTTCCTTTTGAGTATCGCTACGAGGAAATGGCCCTGGATCAGATATTCCCGTCCGGTTGGGAGATTACCAACTCCCGCATGACCAATGTGAGTTATTTCTCCAACAGCTCGCAGGCTGAATATCAGGACATCCGCGACGACCGGGTGGTTAGTTTCTTTGATATTAGCGCCGGCAAACAGCAAACCTATCGCGTGCAGCTTACAGCCGCATATCCGGGCAGATATTACCTGCCGAGCGTGAGTTGTGAAGCCATGTATGACGATCGCATTTATGCCCGCCATGCAGGGCGCTGGGTGGATGTGGTACAAAATAGTGCCGGATAACAATCCGCTGATCACTTTTTTAAAAAGCCGGCAAACGTTCTGATCGTTTGCCGGTTTTTTTATGTAGCAACTAATGAACAGATTGGCTGCAAAACTTTAGACAACTTCGAGGTAAAGGCTATCTTGTGGGCTCCCCGAGATCCTAATATTTTACCTGTCGCCTTTACCGGCCGAAATATGCCGGCTATAAATCTGGAAAAATTCCGCTATGCTGAGATTTCTTTCCCTGTCTCTCCTACTTATTTGGTGTTCCTGTAAACTCGATTCGGGATACGAGGCGTCAAAACTGGCTATGGGAGAAGAAGCCATGGTAGTTTCTCCGCATCCCCTCGCCTCTGAAGTCGGACTGCAAATATTGAAGGAAGGTGGCAATGCCGTTGATGCTGCTGTGGCCGTTCAATTTGCGCTGGCTGTCGTCTATCCACGTGCCGGAAACCTCGGTGGCGGCGGATTCCTGGTTTTGCGAAACAACGATGGAAGTACAGCCGCTTTGGATTATCGGGAAAAGGCACCTGCTGCGGCTTTCGCCGAAATGTATCTGGACAGCAGCGGTATTGTCATTCCGGATCTCAGCCTGAAGGGACATCTCGCATCAGGCGTACCCGGTACTGTAGATGGCATGGTTAAGGTACATGAGAGATATGGCAAGATAGCAGATTGGAAAATATTGCTGGAACCAGCCATTAAACTGGCTCGCGACGGATTTCGAATTTCAGAAACAGAAGCGACACGGCTTAATAGATATGCAGAAGATTTTGAAAAATACTCCACTCAGGACAATCCATTTCTCAGTCGAAAAGTCTGGCGGGCCGGGCAGGTAATCATTCAACCGGAACTGGCAATAACCCTGGAGCGAATAAGGGATGAAGGCGAATCCGGCTTTTATGCCGGAGAAACCGCCCGCCTGATTTTGGAAGAAATGGAACGGGGCCAGGGGCTCATTACTGCCGAAGATCTGATTGCCTACAATGCTCAATGGCGAGAACCACTCCTTGGAGACTTTCTGGGGCATAAAGTCATAGCGATGCCTCCGCCCAGCAGTGGTGGCGTAGCCCTGCTTCAGTTATTAAAAATGACAGAGGATCGGCTGATTCCCAATAAACCCTTATCAACAGCCAACCACCATTTGATGGTTGAAGCCATGCGGCGCGTTTATGCCGACCGGGCTCAGTTTTTGGGAGATATGGATTATTATCCCGTACCTGTTGACAGCCTTTTAAATAAAATCTACCTCGAAGATCGTTTGGCAGACTTTGACCCAAATGCTGCCAGTCAAAGCGATTCCGTTGCTGCCGGTAAGGTAAGTGTGCATCTGGAATCCTTTGAAACCACACATACTTCCATTGTTGATCAGGAAGGCAATGCCGTATCCGTTACCACTACCCTGAATTCAAATTACGGTTCAAAGGTCGTGGTAGGTGGTGCCGGATTTTTCCTCAACAACGAGATGGACGACTTTTCGCTGAAACCGGGTGTTCCCAATCAATTTGGGTTGATAGGTGCTGAAGCGAATAAAATAGAGCCTGGAAAGCGGATGCTGAGTTCGATGACACCCACCATAGTCGAAAAAGACGATCAGGTATTTCTGGTTTTAGGTACTCCGGGTGGATCGACCATCATCACTTCGGTTTATCAGGTCATTCTTCATACAGCCCTCTACGGACTACCCCTTGGAGAGTCTGTCAATCGGGGACGATTCCATCATCAGTGGCTGCCCAACGAAGTTTGGTATGAACGCGGCAAATGGGATATCCAGTGGCTGGAGGATATGCAAAACCTGGGGCACAAGATGGTTGAAAAAGAATCCATCGGACGCATCAAAGCCATCATGCGCAGTCCGGACGGGCTTTTGATCGGGGCAGGTGATCCCCGGCAGCCGGACGACGATGCTCGCGGATGGTGATTTATTCGGCGAAAGCCAGAACCTCTGTAAATTTTGGCTGTTTAAGAGCCATGAGAAAATATCTACTTACCCAATTATTTCTGCTATTTGGTTTCATGGCATTGGGACAGGGCCTTCAATCACTCACAGATTACAATCAATCCCGCTTAAAGAAACAGCAAACGGCCATGACCATCCTCGGTACCTGGGCTGTGGGAAATATGGCTACGGGAGCCATTCTTGTGGGCGGCAGTGAAGGACCAGACAAATACTTCCACCAGATGAATATCGGTTGGAACGCGGTCAATCTCACCCTCGCCGGTTTTGGATTATATGGAGCACTGACTACCGACCCGGGTTCCTTTGATCTCTACCAAACGATCGAGCAACAACACCGCTTTCAAAAGATTCTTTTGTTTAATGCCGGATTGGATGTGGGCTACATGGCCGGAGGTGCCTGGATGATTGAGCGTTCGAAAAGAGAAACCGGTGAAAAAGCCGATCGTTTTTTAGGTTTTGGGCGGTCGATAGTCTTACAGGGAGCCTTTCTGTTTGTATTTGACCTCACTGCAGCGATTGTATTGTCTGCCGATAATCCGGAGATTCAGGATTTGCTAAGCAAATTGCGTTTTCACGGCAATGGATTTTCCCTTTGCCTCCAGTTTGGTTAACAGCCAATTAACAAAGGTTTGAAAACTGTTTAATAAGAATGCACGGGCATTTGGTATATTTGCGCCAAACGAATCCTTTCGTGGAGAAAACCCTCAATCAATACGACCGGCAACTGGATATCTGCCGACAGCTGTTTTTGAAGAAGAATCAGGACTACGGAACGGCCTGGCGCATCCTGCGTCCGGCTTCCCTGACAGACCAGATATTCATCAAAGCCAGCCGGATTCGGCAAATTCAGGAAACCGGAGCCAAACGGGTAGACGAGCCTGTTTCTGATGCCTTTATTGGCATTGTGAATTACGGTATTTTGGCACTCATACAATTGAGCCTGCCGGCCGACAGCCCTTTGGAAATGCCGGCCGACGATGTGGCTTCCCTTTATGAGAAAGAGATCGATCAGACGCGTCAGCTGATGATTGACAAGAATCACGATTATGGGGAAGCCTGGCGGGATATGCGCATTTCTTCCCTCACTGATTTAATCCTGATGAAATTGATACGGGTTAGGCAGATAGAAGACCGGGAAGGTAAAATGTTGGTTTCTGAAGGATTGCCCGGAAATTACCGGGACATTATTAATTATGCACTCTTTGCGCTAATAAAGCTGGAAGAAGAACCAGCGCTGAAATAAAAACAGCCGATCATGACACTGACGAAATTGATCTTAATCATTGGTATCGCAGCTATTTTGCTGACCCTTCTTACCGTGGTAATGAAGAAACAGAAAAACATTCTGATGACCTTTGCCCAACATTTTACCGGGGCATTGTTTGTATTCTCAGGATGGGTAAAAGCGGTAGATCCACTAGGTACTGCCTATAAAATGGAGCAGTATTTTGCCGAGTTTGAAGCTACCTTTTCCGGTACCTGGTTTTCTTTTCTGGCACCCATGTTTCCCTGGTTGTCTGAATATTCAACCGGGTTTTCGGTATTCATGATCATTTTTGAAATTGCGCTGGGAATCATGTTGATCCTCGGATCACGCCCCAAGTTTACCTCCTGGGCATTTTTCCTGCTGGTGGCTTTTTTCACCGTATTGACTGGTTTCACTTATTTGACCGGTTATGTGCCTTCCGGCGAAAATTTCTTCAACTTCAGCGCCTGGGGCGCATATGATGCAACCAGCATGCGGGTTACGGATTGTGGTTGTTTTGGCGATTTCATTAAGCTGGAACCCCGAACATCCTTCCTCAAAGATGTATTCTTATTGATCCCGGCTATTTTCTTCATCTGGAAGCACAAGTACATGCACCAGTTGTTTAGCCAACAGGTGCGATTTGCGGTTGTCGGACTGGGTATCATCGCCCTCTTTTTCTATTGCCGCAGCAACTACAAGTGGGACCTGCCACACACCGATTTCCGTCCGTTTAAAGAAGGCGTAAATGTGGCTGAGCAGAAGCAAATCGAAATGGATGCACAGGAAACCGTGCAGGTAGTGGCTTATAAAATTACGAATAAGGAATCGGGAGAAACTGTTGAGCTTTCTGTAGACGATTACCTGAAACGCTACAAAGAATTCCCCAAAGATGCCTTTGAGCTGGAGCAGGTAAAAACGGAACCGGAAATGGAGCCCACCAAGATCAGCGATTTTGAATTCTCTGACCTCGACGGCAATGAGGCCACCGAGGCAGTACTGGAACACGAAGGTTACCATTTTATGATCGTTTCCTATAAGATCCCGCATGAAAGTGAAACCACTTCGACTATGGTTATGGATACAACCTGGATGGTAGATACGGTCATGGTCAACGATACGCTAACCATGAAGCGCCGTCCCGGAGCCATCAACGAACGTCAGGTAAACACCGAGACCTATTCCTTCCCGGAATATTTTACGGAGAAGTATAAAAAACTGAATGCCGAATTGGAAAAAGCCGAGGCTGCCGGCGTGGCGGTCCATGCGCTTACGGGCTATGCAGCACCTGAAATGATCGACGATTTCAGACATGAGACACAGAGTGCCTATCCATTTTACGTTGCCGACGATATCCTCTTAAAGACGATTGTAAGGTCTAATCCCGGAGTCGTTTTGATGGATGGAGGGAAGATCATTGCAAAGTGGCATATTAGAAAATTGCCCTCTTTTGAGGAGATTCAGGCTGAATTTTTGAAGTAGAATCGTCATTCTTAAAAAAAAGTATTTACTTGTGCCCGGATTAATCCACTATGCTGAGTAGAAGAAACATTCGCATAAAAGTCATGCAGGTCCTGTACGCGATGAATCGCGACAGTGAAGTCACCTACCAGCAAGCCTTGTCTCGTTACCGGCAAAGTGTGGATCGCTCCTACGAGTTATTTTTATTTCACATACTTCAATTGGTGCGGGTTGCTTCCTATGCTCAAAAGGATGCCGCATCAAAATCTTCCAAACTGCTTCCTTCCGAACTCGACAAGCAATTTACCGATAAGCTTTTTCACAATGAGCTTATTCAATCGCTTGAAGAAAACACCCGGCTAAACCTATCTTACAAGAAGTTTAAGTTACGGGGTCGACTGGATGCAGATATCACGCGCAAATTGTATTCTTCCTTTGCAAGAACGGAGGAGTACAAGAACTACATCTATCAGAAAACTTCCAAAACAGAGGATCACCAGTCTATTATTCTGGAACTCTACAGGCATTGTGCGACCAATGACCTCTTTGTCGATTTGGTAGAAGACCACTACTCCAGTTGGATCGACGATAAGAGTCTGGTTGTTGGGTCCGTTAAGAAAGTTTTGAAAGGCCTTCCGGCGAATGATGACTTTCTCGACGATTACATTCCCAATGACGAAACGGTCAGGGATTTTGGGGAAAAGCTCCTGTCCCTTGCTTGTGAGGAAAATGAAGAATTGCTGTCCATAATCGAACCCACCCTGAAAAACTGGGATGTGGATCGGGTAGCAGTCATTGATATGATCCTTCTAAAAATGGCCTTGTGCGAATTGATCTACTTTAAGACCATTCCCACAAAGGTTAGCCTGAATGAGTTTGTGGAGATTTCCAAGCTTTACAGTACCGACAAAAGCAAGGATTTTATAAACGGGATTCTGGACAGGTTGATGAAAGAACTCTCCAAGAAGGGTAAGATCAACAAAGAAGGCAGAGGATTGATGGAGTAACAGACTTCTCAGGCGAATTCACACAGGTATTTTACGTGGCTACGGCCAATTTTTAATATCTTAATTTTCCGAAACATACTCGTTTCGGCAAAATGAATACGCAACCAACAAAAAAAGCATCATGAGAAAGTCTTTACTATGTATGATGTTCGGATTGTTTCTGTTTGTATCCAGCGTACAAGCTCAATACCCTGAAGCTCCGAATGCCCTATCCGTTAAACGCACCTTTATTAATTTTGATTATCCCTACACCGGGCTGCCCTTTGTGGTAGAAGATTATTCTCCGGGATTGGAAATTGAGTACATCCGAAGCCTGGGTCAATTCTGGAATGTGGCTGTTCCCGTTAAAATCGGTTCCGCAAACCTTCCCGTAGACCAGAAAAGCTCTATGTCTTCAGATATATTCGGGAGCGTGGACGCGCTGCTTCAACTCAAATATTTTGAGAAAGATGCCCGCTTCTACCCCTATGCTTTTGGTGGATTGGGATTGCAATTTGCCAACGAAGAAACCAACCTCATGTTTCCGGTAGGTATTGGATTGAATATCCGGATCATGCCTCACTTTTATTTGACCGCACAGACCGAGTATCGCTTTAGCAATACAGCATTTCGCGATAACCTCCAGCATGGATTGGGTGCCACTTTCATTCTGCATCCTTATGAAGGAGAAGAACCACCTTCCGACAGGGATGGCGATGGCATCACAGATATGGACGACCAATGCCCGGACACCCCGGGGGTAGCTGCCTTCTTCGGCTGTCCGGATACAGATGGCGATGGGATTGCTGACAACGTAGACAACTGTCCGGAAGAAGCAGGCCTGAAAGACCTAAATGGTTGCCCCGACTCCGATGGCGATGGCGTTGCTGACGGTGATGATGATTGTCCGACAGTTGCCGGCCTCGCTACCATGAAAGGTTGCCCCGACTCCGATGGAGATGGTCTTACCGATGCTGAGGATAAATGTCCTACCGTAGCTGGTATTGTAAGCCTTATGGGTTGTCCGGATCGCGATGGCGACGGCGTTGCAGATGGCGACGACGATTGCCCGGATGATTTCGGCAGCGCTGCCGCCAATGGCTGTCCGGATACGGATGGCGACGGTGTCCTGGACAAAGATGACAAGTGTAAAACAACTGCCGGTCCGGCTTCCAATGATGGTTGTCCTGAAATTAAGGAGGAAGATCAGGAGCGTCTGGACTTTGCCACACAAGCTGTAGAGTTTGAAACAGGTTCTGCAAAGATCCGGTCCACTTCTTACGCAATTCTGGATGAGATTGTTTCCATCCTGAAAAAGTATCCAGACTACAGCATGAAAATCGGTGGTCACACCGATAGTGTGGGGAGTTCTGAAAGCAACCAGACACTTTCTGAAAACCGGGCAAAAGCCTGTTACGATTATTTCGTAAGCAAAGGGATTAAAGCCAGCCGCATGAGCTGGGCCGGTTATGGTGAATCGCAGCCAATTGGTGACAACCGCTACAAAGATGGTCGTCAGCAAAACCGCCGTACAGAATTTGACCTGTACCTGAAGTAATTCCACCCTTCAAAAAATAAGAAACCCCGAATTTTCCAGCCTGGAAGATTCGGGGTTTTCTTTTGTGGCTTTCGCCGAATTTTATCCCTGTACATCCAGGCTGTTTTTTGCAATCACACGTGCATACCATTTTGCTGAACTCTTGGGAATTCTCTCCAGCGTCTCAAAATCTACATAGTGCATGCCAAAGCGGCGGCTGTAACCAAATACCCATTCAAAGTTATCCATGAAGGACCAGGCGAAATATCCTTTTACATTGGCTCCGTTGCTGATAGCCGTTCGGCAACCAGCCAGGTATCCTTTGTAAAAGTCCAGTCGTTCGGCGTCGTGTACTTCTCCATTCTCCGGTTTATCGTCAAAAGCACAGCCATTTTCAGTGACTATAATTGGCGGATGATCGTAGCGGGTATCAATCCACTCCAGCAGCTTCTGGAATCCCCAGGGTACAACTGCCCAGTTCATGGTCGTTTTTGACCAGGAAGGATCTACGGATAGTTGCACATCCTGATCCTCGGAAATACCTCCGTTGCCATAAACGCTATCCTCCGAGTTCTTATTGGTCGCATCTGCAGCATACATGGTGGTATAGTGATTTAGCCCAAAAAAGTCTGAGGAGTCTTTAAGCATGGCTTGCTCCCCGGCAGTAAATTCAGGAAGCCTCTCTCCTACTCGTTCCCGCATAGATGCCGGGTAATCTCCTTTATAAATGGGATCGGCAAACCAGGCGAGGAAAAACTCGAGGGCTCTTTCGGCGGCAGCCAAATCATCGGGAGAATCAGTAAGCGGCTCGCGCCAATCACAGTTATTGGCTATCCCAATCTGACCCTTTTGTTTGTCCTGGTATTTATTCCGGTAAACATCCACCGCTTTGGCATGTCCCAACAATAAGTTATGTCCGGCGATGTAGGGTGCTTCATTAGATACAATGCCCGGGGGAAAAACACCCTGACCATATCCCAACATGGCTACAACCCAGGGCTCATTGAGCGTAATCCAGTTTGTGACCCGATCTCCAAAATGGGAAAAACATACATCGGCATAATGCGCGAAGGCATCTGAAATATCATCCCCCAGCCAGCCCCCTTTCTCGAATTCCAAAGCCACTGGCAAATCCCAGTGGTAAAGCGTAACCCAGGGGGTGATGTTATTTTCCAGCAGGAGGTCAATAAGTTTGGAATAAAAGGCAATTCCCTCCTCGCTCACATCCCCGGTACCATCCGGAATGATGCGCGTCCAGGCCAGCGAAAAACGATAAGCATTAACGCCCATATCCTTCATCAGCTGCACATCTTCTTCGAAGCGATGGAAATGATCACAGGCAACTTCCCCCGTATCGCCATTCATTATTTTGCCGGGGATACGAGAAAAAGCATCCCAAATGGAAATGCCTTTACCACCCTCGCGGTAGCCTCCCTCAATTTGATAAGCAGAGGTAGCAGTACCCCAAATAAAATCACTTGGAAATTCAGCCATCTATTTTCGGTTTAGGCTGGCAGTCGATCATACCAGCTGCGTTTTAAAATAAGGGTGCAGACTACGGCCACTCCAAATACAATCAGAAATGGAACCGTTTCCAGCAAGACCAGGTAAATTGGGAATATCACCAGGGCCGTCTGCCAGATAACGCCGATCACCACATTAAACATATCTCTTTTAAAGTCTTTATTTGGTACAAAGTCGGCATCTTCTTCCATCACTTTTCGCTTAATCGGGCCCCAAAATCCCCAGGGTTTTACATTGCGGTAAAAGGCCTTCAGCGTTTCTTCTTCAACAGGGGGGGCAGTATAGGTCCCCACCAGACAGCCAACTACCGAAAGCAACAACATCAAGGGGAAGGTATAAAGGTCCAATACCCCCTCAAAAATAAAGCGGAATGACAGAGCCGGTATCAGGCCAAAAACCATTCCCCAAAAGAATCCATTGCCGTTAAAGCGCCACCAGTACCACTTCAGGACATTAGCTGCGACATACGATCCAAACAGACCCGAAACGATCCATTGCAGGACATCATTCACATCCTGAGCGAAGAAGCCCAACACCACACTTATGGCAACGACAATTAAACCAATCACATAATTCATCCATTTAATGCGCTGATTGGAAGCCTGCGGTTTTATTCGTTTCAGATAAATATCATTGATAATGTAAGCCTGTGTTGCGTTAAGCGTTCCCGCGAAGGTCGACATAAAAGCAGCCAGCAATCCGGCCAGCAACAGCCCCAAAAATCCGACAGGCACAAATTCATTAATAGCAGAAGGAAGAATTTGTTCAAAATCGACCTCCCCTGCAACAATCAGATCCAGTTGATCGGTAAATAGTAAGGCCAAAACACCAAATCCGGCAATCATAAAATAACGGATCGGCATAAGGATGAAACTTACCGAACCGCTCATCAATGCAGCTTCTCTGGGCGAGCGGGTTGAAAGGATCTTTTGCATATCATAGCCCGGAGCGGGTCCGGCTAAACTCACTAATACTCCTTTAAAGATCATCATCATAAAAAAGATCCCAAACAAACCGAATCCGTCACTCTCAATTTTATCATTCACTTCCACCATAATTTGAGACCAATCCAGATCCAGGTTCATCCCAAAAAAGGGCGTCTTCCAACCATCAGGGACCAACAAAGTATTTTCGGCGACAGCCTGCATGGCAATGATCCCAATCACAATAGCCGAAACAAACATCAGCAGGTATTGCAATACATCGGCCCAGACAATGCTCAGCATTCCGCCCACCAGGGCATAAAATACCGCAAAACTCGTAAGTATGATCCCATAAAAATGCGGGACAAATTGGGGAGCTACATTAAAAGGAATGTATGGCGAAATAGTCTCCCAGGGAATAAAGATCTCAATAAACTTACCGGCTCCGATAAATCCGTAGGCCAGGAAACCCAGTCCCAGCAAGATGGCAAAAACCACCACAATGGTATGGGACCAGGAAGCTCCCCTTCCAATCCCAAAACGGGTATTTATCCATTCTGCACCGGTAGTCACTTTGGACCTACGGAGCCACATGGACAAGAATATCATCAGGAAGATCTGGTTAAATACCGGCCAAAGCCAGGGAATCCAGGCACTTTTTAAACCATAGACAAATAATAAAGTGACCAGCCACATGGTACCGGAAATGTCAAACATGCCGGATGCATTACTCAGACCCAGCATATACCAGGGCATGCGGTTTCCCCCCAGCAGGTAGTCGTTTTTGCTTCTTTCAGCCTGGCGTTTTAAAACGAGTCCTACCACCACGGTAGCGAGCAAATAAGCTAAAATGATGAGCAGATCAGGCAGGGCCAGTTTCATAGGCGTCGATGCAGTGTTAGGTGGTTATTAGGAAAACAATCTACTCAGACTATTTTGAATATTCCGTTTCTGGAAGAAAAAGAATCCGATGGCCAGCATAAGTGCAGCCAACCAGACCAGCGGATGTAATAAAGCCTGCAGGTCCAACCCCTGATCTTTAAGTAATTCGGCCAACAACATATGCAAGAGTGCGAGTACCACCACTGCTGCCAACCAGCTCAAGCCATACCATTTTATGGAAGAACGGCTCAGAATCTTAGCCAGCTGGTCCTGGGTATAGCCCAGTTCGTAAAGTCTTTTTATCCCCGTAGATGCCTCAGAAATGAGCAGGCGGTAATTCAGGTTTACGACCAGCAGACTCAGCAAAGCAATGAGTAAGCCGAGAAAAACAAGGATTCCAATAACCAGGGAAACAACAGTCAGCACTTCCTGACCGACCAGGCGGCCGGTGCTGAGCTCATAATTGCGCTCCTTCAGGAAGTCGCGAAATTCTTTGCTCATGGGATTATCGACCTTCAGGATCAGCCGGGAAGGCCGGTTGGGTGCTGAAGATCCGTATTCTTTATTGGCCCATTCGAGAAATGCTTCCGGAACCAGTATGGAATTTATGCGGTCGCTGAATCCGATGATACGGCCGCTCATATTTACCCGGTGCCCGTTCCCGCGAAGGATAAGGTCGAGAGAAACGCGTTTAATGGTATTGGGCGTAAACTGCGGAAGACCCTGGGAGGGCGCAAAACCAAAATTGTATAAGGCCAGGTAATCGCGGGACAGGATGATGGGTACTTCCTGATCTCCTTTTTTCCAACGAAAGGAACTGGTTTCCACATCTACAAAATCGGGAGGTACCGATTCAAAGAACAGCTCGGTATAAAACCCAAAAGTGCTGCTGCCCGCTCCTACTTTGAATTCGTTTGAAACAAAACGACCCAGGGATTCGACGAAAGTCTGATCTTCCAGCTCGGCCACTTCTTCTTCTGTAAATCCGACTTTTGCGCCCAGGGTATTGATGAGGTTTACCCGCTTATTTACCTGTACAAACTGGTCGGAACCACTGTCGCTCATAAAGGATTGCAAATCAAAAAACACCTGCAGAGCGCCCAACAATAAAAAGAAGCCCAAACCGGTGCCAATAGCAGCTCCAAACAGCTGCCACCTCGGTTTTGATTGCCACAAAACTCTGGATAACAACCCTTTAGAAGAAGTAATACTGGTCTTTTGTTCAACAGGCATAAAGTATCTTTTCTAGCGGCAAATGTAGGCAAGTCAATCGAACAATAATTTTATCTTTGCCCCATGAGCGAAAAAATTCTCATTCTGGATTTCGGGTCCCAATATACGCAATTGATTGCCAGACGGGTACGCGAATTGAATGTCTTCTGTGAGATCCAGCCTTTCAACGCTCCGGTAAATCCCGATGAGCATACCAAGGCGATTATTTTATCCGGTAGTCCGTTTTCAGTTACGGAGCCAAATTCTCCGCATCCGGATTTAGATGCCTTTTTGGGGCGTATCCCGGTATTGGCAGTGTGTTATGGAGCGCAGCTTATCGCTTCGACACACGGCGGAGAAGTTTTGCCTTCCAACAAACGGGAATACGGTAAAGCCAGTTTGGATAAAATGGATCACAGCGATCCCCTCTTTAAAGGCATTGAAACGGGCACACAAGTGTGGATGTCTCATGGCGACACCATCCATAAACTGCCGGAGGGGTTTCACCTCCTTGCCGGAACAACAAGTATTGATGTAGCCGCTTTTCGTTCTGATAATAACGAAGGTGCGCCGGTTTATTGCCTGCAATTTCACCCGGAAGTTACCCACAGCTTGCAGGGGCTTGACCTGCTGCGCAATTTCGCTTATGAGATTGCGGGTTGCTCGGGCGACTGGACACCGGCTTCCTTTGCAGAAGAAACCATTGAAGCTCTAAAAAAGCAGATTGGTACGGAGCGGGTACTCATGGGGCTCTCCGGTGGTGTGGATTCTACCGTAGCTGCTGAGCTGCTGCATCACGCTATTGGCGACCGATTGATCTGCTTCTTTGTAGACAACGGCTTGCTCCGAAAACACGAGTTTGAGGAAGTATTGGAGTCTTACAAACAAATGGGGCTCAATGTGGTGGGTGTGGACGCCAAAAAAGAATTTTACAGCGCATTAGAAGGATTAACCGACCCGGAAGGCAAGCGAAAGGCCATCGGACGCGTTTTTATAGAGGTTTTTGAGCGGGAAGCCAAAAAACTCAGCCATATTGAGTGGCTGGGTCAGGGCACCATTTACCCCGATGTAATTGAATCGGTTTCGGTACATGGACCTTCGGTAACCATTAAATCGCATCATAATGTTGGTGGCTTGCCGGAAAAACTCGACCTTAAGATCGTAGAACCGCTTCGGATGCTCTTCAAAGACGAAGTGCGCCGGGTTGGCAAAGAACTCAATATTCCCACGGACATTCTGGGCAGACACCCATTCCCGGGTCCGGGTCTTGGTATTCGGATTCTGGGAGATATTACACCGGAAAAAGTGGCCCTGCTTCAGGAGGCAGACTATATTTACATCAATAACCTTCGTAAATTCGGTCTGTATGATGAAATCTGGCAGGCAGGAACGATCCTGCTTCCGGTTCAATCTGTGGGTGTAATGGGTGATGAACGCACCTATGAACAAACCGTTGCCCTACGGGCAGTAAACTCCATGGACGGTATGACCGCCGAATGGAGTCGACTCCCACACGATTTTCTGGCTGCTGTGTCCAGTGAAATAATCAACAACGTAAAAGGCATTAATCGCGTCGTCTATGATATCAGTACAAAACCTCCAGCGACTATTGAATGGGAGTAAGTGGATCTTACTGGGATTTTTCCTGTTAAGTCTTACTACTTCCTGTGATCTTTTTAAAAAGCTCCCCGATGATGATCAGATAACCGATACGGACGACGATCTCAACGAAATACAGGGGCCCAAACAACTGGATCCCGAAACGGGCGAATACGAAACGGTAACGACCCTTTCGGAAGCAATGGATACCATTAAGTGGACCATGAATCCGGCAAGTAAGTACCCGCCTATTACCTCCGAAACCGCCTATTTCCCAACGGGTAATGGCGAAACCGGCGTTCAGGGCGGGCCCTATCGCATTAGCATGTTGTTGCCTTTCTTTACCGATCGCTTTTACAGCGCCTCGGGAGAGATTTACGACAATAGCGAGTGGGCGCTGCAATTCTATTCCGGATCCAAAATGGCCATGGAGCAGCTTACCAAAGAGGGCGCCAAATTGCAATTCTTTGTCTACGATACCAAAGGTACCGAGACGACGACCAATCAGATCCTCAACAGCCAGCCGGCAATCAGCGGATCACATATGATCCTCGGCCCTTACCTCAGCAGCAATGCCCGTGTGGTAGCCGCTTTTGGAAAGCGCAATAAGATTCCGGCAGTAATTCCATACAGCCCAAGTTCCAACCTCTCCGATCACAATCCGTATTTGGTGCAGGTTAATCCAACATTCAAGAGCCATGCGGAGGCGATCGTAAAGCAGGTTCGATCCAATTACGATGCCGATCAGGTGGTAATGGTAGTTCCAAATAAGCCGAATGAAATTCAACGGCTGGAGTATTTCCAGGAAGCCAATTACGAATTTATGGGATCCGTAGATTCTACGGCGCGTTTTGAAGAATTTATCGTCATGGACGAGTCGGCTGATTTAAAGGACACTAAAATTGGCCCCTACCTTCGTGCCGAGAAGAAAACCATATTTATCATACCAACCTGGAATGACGAGAGCTTTGTGTATTCCTTTCTGAGAAAGTTGAAAATTGCTCAGGCGGGATTCTCAGAGGTTGAGGTATACGGCATGCCGCAATGGATGTATTTTGAGCAGATCGATTATTCGCTCTATGAAGACCTCAACCTGCATGTCAGCAACTTCTTTCATATTGATGAGTATTCTCAGGATATAAAAGACTTTAAAACCGAGTTTTTTGAAATTTATGGTACCGTTCCCAATGAGGAAGCCTATGTGGGTTATGGTACCACCCTGTATTTCGGCCGCCTGCTCAATCAATACGGAGCAGACTGGTTAAACCAGCTGGATGCTGCTGATGGTGTGAGTCTGCACACGCAATATCAGTTCAGAAAGGTAGTAGATCCGGGGACTTCTTCCGATGCAGAATTGCTCAATACAACTAAGCGGTATGAGAATCAGTTTCTGCATATTCTGAAGTTTGAGGATTATCATTTTCAGCGAGTGGAGGAGTAAGCGTCTAAGGGCGGACTCTGGTCTAAAACACAAGCCCGTGGCTTGTGGGTTGTCTATTTATTTTGGGTTGAATCCTTTTTCTTTAGGCGCTAGATACTTTATTGTGAGACGAATAGCGTTACATAGGAAACCCCTGTGTAATGATGTACGCCATTTTTTCTATCCTGCTGTCTTTAAGCATTTTTTCCTGTGATACCTCCGGACCAGCTGATTCCTCCCGAGTGGAGGAGGCTGTGCCTGCCAGCATTCCTGCCGATACCGAGCAGGCCCCGGCTCCGCAAGCCGAACCGGAAGAAACCCTTCAGGAACCACCTTTAGTATCAAATATTTACAGCTGGATTTCAGCCTATGATCCGGAAAGCTGCATTCATAGTCGTATCCAACCTCCATCCGGCTTTCGCCGAAAGGCAACAGCAGAAAAGAGTTTTGCTTCCTGGCTTCGGGGATTGCCCCTTAAACCAGCGGGCAGTCCGGTTTATCTCTATAACGGAGAGAAAAAATATTTTCAAGGCGCTCATCATGCCGTGATCAACATGGATGTTGGAACACGCGACCTGCAGCAATGTGCCGATGCGGTGATGCGGCTCAAGGCCGAATACCACTACGGATTGGAAGAATATGCTGATATCCATTTCAATTTTTCGGATGGCACGGTCATTTCATTTGATGATTGGCGAAAGGGCAATCGCCCGGTACTGAATGGCAACAGTTGGCGGATTGGTCGGGGCAATGGAGTTGTGGACTCCGGTTATTCGAATTTCAAAAAATACTTGACCTTGGTGTTTGGTTATGCAGGTACAGCCTCTTTAGAAAAAGAGTTGCAGCCAGTAGCTCCTGAAAACCTACAGTCCGGAGATGTTTTTATCCGGGGCGGATATCCCGGCCATGCGGTGATAGTTGTTGATGTGGTGGAGTCTGAAACTCGTGAAAAGCGATTCTTGCTGGCGCAGAGTTACATGCCGGCTCAGGAGATGCACGTACTGCGCAATCCGGAAAACTCGGATAGTCCCTGGTATTCTATTGATACTTCACGGTCACTACATACACCGGAGTGGACCTTTGAGTGGGATCAGTTAAAGCGATTTGAGGGTTGAGGGTTGAGACCAGCTCGCTGCGCAAGCTGGAGGTTGAGAGCCGGAGGCGCTTCGCTTTCCGGCGGGTGATTAATTGGTGCTAATTTGTTAACCGGACAGCCAGGCCGAGGCGGATAAATCGTTCGCCGAATGCGTCAAAATTTAGGCTGGTTTGCGTTTGCTGAATATTTGGGTCAGAAATTTATTTCCAGGGCAAAGCCTTCACCCGCAGGCCGACTACATTACCCAGGTCGATTCCCGCATCCGAATCTGATTGAAAGTGGACGCCCAGAGGTACCCGGCTGTATCCGTTTTCAATGGCCATCTCCTGAAATGAATTAAACGTACGTGGGGTACCATTAAACTCAGTTCTGCCTTCGTGGCTTCGGTCGGTGAATGTGTAATTGCTTCCAAAGATATCTTCCAGAACAACAGCTGCAGCCGCTCCAAAGGAAGCGTGGCCGGAGGGGTATGTTGGAAAGTTTGGCGTATAATAGCCACCGGAACCATCGGGACACATAACCGTATTCCAGTCTTCGTCATCCATATAATCGCGGATGTAATCAATGGGTCGGAGGAAATTGTAGCGGTACTTTTCGCTCCAGCATCGGACGCCCGCATCGGAGAGTGCCATTCCCACTTTTGCATAAGCGACAACAGTTTCCATCATATCCAGTCGCTCGATAGCAATCAGTTGGTTGAGGATACTTACCCACCTGCCAGCGGGAGTAAACGTGAGGATGGGGCAATCATCGCTCCAGAATTGAGCGATCCACAATTCCTCCTGGCTGCCTCCTGCTTTAATGTCATTAACGAGTTGTTGGACTTCCATAGCTTCCTAGTACAATGGGGAGGAAGGATCGGCACTGAAGCTCGGCGGCGGCGGCACTTCGTCAGTAGACAGGGCAGCGAAAGTTTTAACCTTGCCCCAATGCGGCAATAAAGCATCCAGGAAATCCGGGTAGGTTGGCTCCCAAAGTCCATCGCCTGAGGGAGGCGCATATTGCGGGTCCGTATTGGAAAGGTAAGACTCGTGTCCCCACTCATCGGCTGTAGACCAGTTATAGATCGCCTGTGCTACTGTCTGGCCATACTCAACCGATCGGTTGTAGGTTTCGGTGGAGACCCCTTCCTGTAGTTCTGCTCTGAGTGCATGGCCGACATCGAGCATCAGAAACTGTTGTTCGGCAGGAGCAATTGGAAAGAACAATTCAAAGCCCATCTCATAGGCAGCGTTGAGACAAACTTCCCAATTATATTCCAGGTCGGATTCGGGTTGTGGAATGGAAAGCCCCGCATACTGTCCGGAGAGGCTGTTGTACTCTCCGCCTGTTCCGGCTACAATCGATTCGTAAGCCATAAAATTGATCAATGCATGGCTGCGGGCAGAAACCGGCGGACGATACCCCGGGCTAAAGCGTTCGACTTCCAAAAACAACTGATTCCATACCAGCGGGATGTTGTAGGTGTAGTATGAAGGCGGCGTATTATAAACAGGAACCACTTCATCTTTCGAGCAGGAGCCAAAAAGCACAATCAGGCTCACTAAAGGGATGTAGATTTTTCTCATGGGGATTAAAACATTTTGTAAAGTTGTATAGAAAGCTATTTCAAACTTGTGGAGGCTAACAATTTTCAGTCAGGATAGCCTGGTTAAGGGTGTTTATCTCTTCGATGGCATCATTGCCGTTGGTTTCCTGTAACTTTTGCAGCAGCAGCATTTTTTCGGATTCTATTCGCTGGATTTCCTGCTTTAATTCCCCCAGTCTTTCTGCCATTTTGCGATCTCGTTGTTCGAGGTCATCCAGGGCTGATTTCACTTCTTCATTTAAACCTTCGTAGGACTGAAACATCCTGATCAGGCTGGAATTTCTGACTTTCAGCATATTATTTTTTTCTTCGGCAGGCATTTCGGGGGGAAGCTGGGATTCCAGCATGTGGTTCATGTTATCCCACTCGGTAACAATGCTGTCTTTCATGGATGCAAGTTGGCATTGTAGTTTTTTTTCCTCCCGAAACAAATCTACGAGTGCTTCTCTGGATTGAGTGTCATTTTCGCAAGCGAGGGTTCCGAATGTCAGGCAGACAATAATGACTAATAACAGCTTCATACGGGTATAATTTCAATTTCGGGTTTGCCTTCGACAGCTCCGTTTAAAGACATGCTGAAGGCTTTGATTTTTCATCAGGGACAAACCAAACTGGTTTACCGAAAACCATTATAATTTTCAATAAACTTTGTGTGGTGTGTACCCAGGCCAATGTGCTTTAGGTACTTATAGACAGGATTGGACTCAGAGAATCGCAACTAACATACCAGGAGATATGCTATTCTGAAAACGGGGCTGATTTAAAGCAATACCCGAACAAACTCTGACAGAACGGATTACGATTCCGTGAGAAAGATAAGCATTTTAAAGAATGTTCAAATTAATTTTTGGGTAATTTAACAACTTCTACCTTATTCCGGGTACACTTATCAATAGATCACCTGATCAACTTTGATGTCGTGTTCTTCAAGGGGTACTTTCTCCAAAATCTGAAAGGGGTAACACACGCCAACTTTGCAGGCATTTTTGTGCTTTGCCAAAAAGGTATCGTAATATCCGCCCCCATACCCCAGGCGATATCCATTATTTTGGAAAGCCAATCCGGCGACAATAATCAGGTCGTATTGTCCCGTGTATTCGTCAGCATCGGCGGGGTGATAGGTGTTGAAGACCCCCGCTTCCATTTTTTGCATATCGCTCAGGATGAGATTTTGCATTTTGCGTTTCTTCAGTGTTTTGGGTGCGACAACAGTGATGTTGGCATCCAGGGCTTTTTGCAGGAGCGGCAGGACATTCACCTCGGAGCCCATTGTCAGGAAGCTGTGTAACACCTTCACATTTCTTTCCCGGATCAGGGACCAAATTTGATCGCAAATATTTTCTGACAGGGCATTTCGTTCCGACCTGGGCATGCTGTCGCGTTCTTCGAGCATGATTTTCCGCAATTTTTTCTTTTGATCGGGGATATAAAGCGATACATCGTTTTCGTTCATAAATGATTCTGATTGGAGTTGGTTAAAGTCGTGCGATGAAATGTGTACCATTTCATCTGCTTTCACCCGTTTTTTGTTGTGCTGTTTAAAAACAATATTAAGCACATCGGCCTTTGTAAAAAACTGTTTGTAGCCCGGGAGCAATGAGTCGTTTTGAGCAAAACACGTGTTCCCACTAAATTCCTGATCCGGGCTTACAAACTGAAGGTCAAATTTATTCGCGACAAGCTGAATAAACTTAGGGTTTAAACTGGAAGCAGACAGCATAGCTTTTGAAAAGCCCGATGAATCGGGTTTGAGGATAAAAATATCAGTCAGTGTTAGTCCTATATTGTCTGCTGCCATTAGCGTTTGTTTATTTCCAGGGCAAAGCTTTTACCCGTAGTCCGACCACATTTCCCAAATCCAGGCCTGCATCTGAATCTGATTGAAAGTGCACTCCCAGCGGCACCCGGCTGTAACCGTTTTCAATGGCCATTTCCTGGAAGGAATTGAAAGTTCTGGGCGTACCGTTGAATTCAGTTCTTCCTTCGTGGCTTCGATCGGTGAAGGTATAATCACTACCAAAAATATCTTCCAGGATAACAGCTGCGGCTCCGGCGAAGGTCGCATGGCCGGAAGGGTAAGTCGGGAAGTTTGGAGTATAGAATCCACCTGATCCATCGGGGCACATGATTGTATTCCAATTTTCGTCGCCCATGTTCTCACGAATATAATCAATAGGCCGCAGGCAGTTAAACCGGTATTTTTCGCCCCAGCATCTTACGCCTGCATCAGAAAGTGCCATACCCAGTTTGGTGTAAGCTACAACGGTCTCCATCATATCGGGTCTTTCAATCCCAATAAGTTGATTGAGTATATTCACCCATCTGCCGGCAGGGGTAAAAGTCAGGATGGGGCAATCATCGCTCCAGAATTCAGCTATCCACAAATCCTCCTGGCGCTCCCCTGCTTTTATATCATTAACCAGATTGCGGGTTTCCATGGCTTCCAGGTACAGTTGAGAGGAAGGGTCTGTACTAAAAGTAGGCGGGGGTGGAACTATATCAGTTGACAGTGCTGCAAAGGTTCTTACTTTTCCCCAGTGCGGGAGCAGGGCATCGAGGTAATCGGGAAAGGTAGGTTCCCAGAGCCCTTCGCCGGAAGGCGGTACATACTGCGGATCCGTATTGGTCAGGTAGGATTCATGTCCCCACTCATCGGCAGTTGACCAATCATAAATAGCCTGTGCTACGCTCTGGCCATATTCAATGGAACGTTGATAAGTGGCTGTTGCAACCTGTTGCTGCAATTCGGCCTTAAGGGCGTGGCTTACATCGAGCATCAAAAATTGTTGTTCGGAAGGGGCAACCGGAAAAAAGAGTTCAAACCCCATTTCGTAAGCAGCATTCAGGCAAACCTCCCAGTTGTATTCCCGATCAGGTTGGGGCTGCGGAATGGATAGTCCTTGAAATTGCCCGGACAAACTGTTGTAAATTCCTTCGCTGCCCGGCACAACTGACTCGTAAGCCATATAATTGATTAATGCATGACTACGGGCTGAAATCGGTGGTCTGTATCCCGGACTGTACCTTTCCACTTCGAGGAACAATTGATTCCACACCAATGGAATGTTGTGGGTATAAAGAGAGGCCGGCTCATTATAAATCAGAATCTCATCATCTTTTGAGCAGGAACCAAAGAGCAAAAAAAGGGCACATAGGGCAATGTTAATCTTTTTCATGGGTCTAACAGATTAAGAACCTGTTTGGGATTTTCCCTTTGGATTGTGCCAGGCAAAGGTTGCTTTTGTTCTTTGTTGTTCTTCCGTGGCGTGCCGATAGAATCGGGATGCTCCTTCATCACAACTCAATCAAAAGTCAACCTGTCTGTGTTTGCAACAAGAGTAATCTCCAACAGATCTAAGTTAATATCAAAGGTTTAATTTGGTTGTTGGGCTATGTTAATCAGCCCTTATTTAGGTATTGGTTCCTATGTTAAAACCGTTTTTTCAAACTTAAAGTCGGACATATTTATCCGATATAAAGCCAAAAAAACGTGTTCTTATCTTTTTAAAAAAGCCAGTCCCTCGTGAAGTCCCGTGGCAACATCATTGAGCGAGGTAGACTGAAGCATTTCTTTAAGTTCATCCCGGATTTTTTTAAACTGAAAATGAAGCGGACAGGGCTTTTTGGCATTGCAGTGTTTCAGCCCGAGGCCGCATCCCCGATAAATGGAATTGCCGTCTATGGCATCCACAATATCATCCAGGGTTATGACATCCAATCTGGAGGCCTCTACCTCATATCCTCCATTTGGCCCTTTAACCGAGACAATTATTTCCTCCCGGGCAAGGGTTTGGAGGATTTTAGCCGTAAAAGCTACCGGGGAGTCAATTGCAGCAGCTATTGCTTTCAGGCTGCTCCTTCCCCCCTCTTTTGATATTTGGGCAAGATGGATGCAGGCTCTGATTCCATATTCACATGCTCTTGAAAACAATGTTTAAATTTTGACGAAGATAAAAATACTTTGTAAATCGGACAATACAGTCCGATTTATTCTTTTTCAGGCTTTTTCAAACTCCGGGCAATCAATTCTCAACTCTGCGGGTTTCAGGTTTTGCTCCAGGAATTGGCAATAATGGGTTTGGTTATTTCCCGAATAAAACCGGCAACCGAAACAGCTTCGCTGAACGCTGATTACCCCCGTTTTGTGCAAAGTAAAAATCAGTTGTTTTAAACTGAAAAACAATTGTTCCTTCTCAGGCAAGGTGAGCTTGTCGATCGACTTCTCAAGCGGGCTGGCAAACAATTCAGTTTCTTTAACCATACTTTGGCCGGCTTGTGTAAGTACGATTCCATAGGCTCGTTTGTCCCGGGTTGACGGGATTTTCCGAATGAGCTCTTTTTTGGCCAGCACTCTTACCGCATCGCTGATGGTAGGTTTGCTCAGGTCAAATTCCCGGGCGAGGTGACTTACCGTGCCCAAATTTCCAGGGTGAGCCGACACAAAAATCAGCAACTGAATCTGAATGGGACTCAAGCCGATATTCTTTGCATGTTCCCACAACAGGGTTCTAAACACACCGGAAATGCGCTCCAGACCGGCGGTTATTTTCGCCGAAAGGCTAACAGATTGCTTATTGGGATCAAAAGGACTCTCGCTCATCGCATTGCTTGTAATATTTGTAAAGTTAGCGATCCTTACCAAACAAACCCAATGGATTGCTCAATGGCATTTTTCGGTGCAAACCAAAAAGACAACACCAACCTGTAACAGATTGGTGTTGTGGGAATTAGGCGAAGGTTATCCCTTCACATCGGCCATGGAGGCCCCAAAGTTGAGGTGCAGAACCTGGCCGTTTGGTGTAAGCAATGCCGGCACGGACTTCACGCCGGCATTTTCTGCTTCGTCGATTCGGTTGCGGTCTTCCCCGATGTGGACGACCTCTACCCTGTCGGATCCGATGAGTTGGACGATTTCCTGTTCGGCACTAACACATACCGGGCAGCCTGCGTGGTAAAAAATAGATTTTTGCATGATTACAGATTTATTTAGGAGGTTGATTAATATAACTGGAACAAATATAGTTAGGATTCCTAACTTCTGCAAATAAACCTGTTTTTGGCATTTGCAGGCATTTACAAAAACTCCCTACCTTCATGTCAGCAAAACTCTACAGATTGAATCCACGGCGACTTGAAAAATTCAAACGGGTGGTACGTCAGCGGCAGGGTGATTTGACAGTCATTCTGGAGAACGTACACGACCTCCACAACATAGGTGCGGTCATGCGCTCCTGTGATTCGGTGGGTATTGGGGAAATATTTGTATTAAATACCCGGCCGGATCTGGCGAAGGAAGGCTTTAAACTGGGTAAACGCACCTCTGCCGGCACCCGCCGCTGGGTAGATGTGCAATACTACACAGATGCTATTTCCTGTTTCGTGGAAGTCAGAAAGAAGTACAAGCAGATTCTCAGTTCGCAGATAGACGAGGGAGCAAAAGCCTTGCACAATCTCGACCTGAGTGCTCCCACCGCTTTGGTATTTGGAAATGAGCACGACGGCGTAACTGCCGAAACAACCGCCCTTTGCGACGGCACCTTTTACATTCCGCAGGTGGGTATGGTAGAGAGTCTAAATATTTCGGTGGCCTGTGCCGTGAGTTTGTATGAGGCTTTTCGGCAGCGCATGGAAAAAGGCATGTATGACGAGAACCCCTCTCTTTCGGAAAGCGAGCAGGAGGCACTTTTAAGTGAATACATCCAGCGTCATGAAGAAAAGGTAACCCAGACCTATGTAGAACGCAAAAAGTAAAATCTCCTATGCTTCGAAAGCTCTTTCGTTTTATCTTTTTCTTTTTGATTTTCCTGTTTATTGGTTCCTTCCTGGTATTCTTTAAGGCCGACAGATCGCCCGAATCGCTTGCTTTCGATTATGGGTATCCGGACTCTCAGTATTTTGAATGGGAAGGCATGCAGGTGCATTTTCGGGAAACCGGAAATGGAGATCCCATTTTGCTATTACACGGAACGGGTTCCAGTCTGCATACCTGGGAAGCCTGGACTGAAGTCCTGAGTAAAAGCTACAAAGTTTACAGCCTGGATCTTCCGGGATATGGCCTCACCGGACCAGACCCGAGCGAAATTTATAATGCGGCCCGGTATGGAGAGCTGCTTTTGGCTTTCGCCGAAAGGCAAATCAAAGACACTTTTCACCTGGCCGGAAACTCATTGGGCGGAGCAATTGCCTGGAGTTTTGCAGCGGAGAATCCCGATTGGATAAAAAAGCTCATTCTGGTTGATCCGGCAGGGATTGAGGGAAAGAAAGATTACACGCCATTGGCCATTCGACTGGCAAAAAATAAGTTGCTCAGTCCGTTGGTACGCTGGATCACACCCCGGTTTCTGGTGGAGGAAAGTCTGCTGGATGCCTATGGAGAGGATCGCCGGCTTACACATGCGCTGGTTGACCGATACTTTAATCTCCAACTACGCGAAGGCAACCGCCGAGCGTTCATTGACCGTCTGAATCAAAATTTCTGGGCAGATGGTCGTCCGTCGCTAACAAGCGTAGCTTCTCCTACCCTAATACTGTGGGGAGAGGCGGATACCTGGATCAGTCCGGACCATGCCCCTTTGTTTCGCGATTCTATTCCCAATAGTCGGTTGATTTTATATCCCGATGCAGGCCATGTACCGATGGAGGAAATACCGGAGGAGACGGGTAAAGATGTGCTGTTGTATTTGGAAGGTTAAGTTAATCCATCTCTCCATTCATACCATTAAAAGGAAATGGATAACCTAAAATCGCTTCCGGAAGTCACAATCCTATATTCTGGTTTATATTCAAAAAAGGATTCAGAATCAAGCGATTCATTAAACAGTTTTACGGCTTGTATCTTTTTTTGTTTGGCATTCGAAGAAAGTGGAATAGAAATAAGGGCCAGGCCCGCTCCAATACCTCCCACTGCCCAGTTTGGTTCTCCGGAAATTACGACTTGCGCTAGTGTCCGACCGATAAAGAAACCGCCCGCAAAACCCAAGATCGTACTAAAAAGTTCCGTGTTTTGAGCGTTTTGCATCATGGATAATGATTCGGGGTTTGGTGCCAAAGCATCATACAATTCTCCTTTATTCAGGTGCTCGCCGTTCTGGTAGAAGTTGTATCCTCCAAAAGATTTTTTCATTTCTATTTCCTGTGCAATAGACAGGTTGGCGGATAACAGAATTATCGCTAAAAGGGATAGGAATTTCATTGTTTTCATTGGTTTTCCGTCAAATTTAAAAAATCAATCTATATAACAATTAATCAAAATCAAAAATGCATGATCGGCTTCGTGATCCAACAGTAAGAGTGTGTTGCGCGAATCCACACTTCCCTCTCCGTAATGATGCAAGCTGGTCCACTCGACATGGGTCTGAAACAACCGGTAGTTTTTATACTTCTCTCCCATTAACATCTCTGCCAGATCAATGGCTTCCCTTTTAACCAGATACGGTTGGTACACATCCATGAATGAGTTGACAAGCGCCCCTTCAAAGTTATTGGTTCCCTCCCATCGCACATCGCCGGGACTAAAGCCCGGAAAATCAAAGACCTCTTCTCCGTCAAGACGAGGTTTTACGGCTTTCGCAAAATGGTTCATCAAGGCTGCCGTTTTGCGGGCATTATAGGCTTCTTTAGACAAATCCAGTTCCTCTTTCAGCGGTCGATAAAAGATAAGGTCTTCCATGATATTTTTGAGCCATTCCCGACCAGAATTAATTTGGATTTTAAACAAGTGATAATCCATGTCAAAGCTGACGGTATCAGATTTAAACCGCAGCAATGGAATTTCTTCCGCATCAATTTCTTTTTGGTAGGAACGAATGGCAACTTCCAGTTCATCCGATTGCAAGGGCAGCCTTGGCACTCGTTGATCGCGGACTTTTTCGTCGGGCATGGTAGTTGTCTCACAGGTAATACCGTGTTCCTTCAGAAAGGCTAATCCCGAGTTTTGGATTTGCTCATACACGAATTTATTTTGGACAAAGCCACTGATTGATTTCTTTTGACTTTGCGCCAGTATCGCCTCTCTTGACACGGCATAAAATTCGGCCGAAGCCAGAAAATAATTGGGGGAATGGATCTCAACATGGCGATAAGGTCGATACCCGCTGGACAAGTAGTCCCGTATCAGGGAATCCCGGACATGGTGCTTTATGGTGTCGGCCATACTCCAGCTTACAAAATGCTCCAGAGAGGACTGACTGTACAGCAATAGATTGTACAATTCATATTCATTTTGCAATTGGAAGTTGTTTAAATGCTTCTGGTTGATGGCAAAATAGTCTACCTCTCTGGGAGTCTTGTGAAGGAGGAGCCGTACATTGTGCTCCTTCAAAGTAGAGGTCAAATCCTGCAACTCGCCTACTGAAACTGTTTGCTTCAACTCATGCAAAGAAATCAGGGAGAACCAGGCCTCGTACAAAGCTGCTTCCCCCTTGCACAGTTGTAAAAGAGCAAGGCTGCCAGCCATGAAGTCATTTTCCCGGATTAGGCTTTCCAGCAGGGTTGTTCCCAGAAATAGGGTGGCTTTTCTCATTCTCTGGCATTGTTCATTTTAGCTTATTGGCTGCATTAAAGTCCTCCAAAAATACATCCAAATACGAATCTGTTTTGGACAACCTCCGATTCGGAGTATCGGAAATTTCAATATCCGGGATAACACCGGCCCGGATTTCAGACAAATCGCGCCTTAGATTATAGCGGGTTTTCGGAATAGTAAAAAGGATGCCGGTTTGCGGGAGTGTCAGTGTTTCGTTGGGGGCTCCGGAATTTACATAAGCGCTGCCTCCTGTCATTTCCCCAAGTATTTCCCCCCTTCCGGCTTCTTTAACGGTATTCGCAACGATGGCTGAACAAGAGAAGCTGCCGCCATTGGTAAACACGCAAACCTTACCATTGAAATGGGCAGCTCTTCGGGGAGAAAAATAATTGTCCCAGCGCGATTTTAAGGTCTTTTCCCGGCCATCTTTAAACATCTGATAATTATCCACACATTTAAAATCTGCGGTCATAAAATGTTGCAGGAGAAATATCCCATGACTTAATTCTCCCCCCTGATTATCGCGCAAATCAACGGCCAGGTTTTCTATCCCCTTTGACTGAAGCGTTTTGAAAGCCTGTTTGATTTCTTTTTTGAATTTCTGCCCATAATCATCCTTTAGTATTTTCTTATCAAAGGAACGAATACGCAACACGGCAGATTTTTGATCTTCCAGAAATTGTAACGCAATACCTGTTTCGAGCTCGGATGCTCTTTGGGCAGCTATTTCACTACGAGGCAAAGCTTCGATTTTGACCGTTTCCTCTTTTCCATTTTCATTTCGAAAATGAATGGAAAAGGAATCCTGAAATCCATAGTAAAAACCATAATAAGCAGTAAAAAACTGGTAGTACAAATGGCGTGGATAGCCGATGTTATTTCCGTCCCGACAAGTGTGGTTTACGATCAGATTCTGAATTTCTGCAATGGGTTTCCCATTGATCGCCAACAGTTCCGAGCCGGGGGAAATGAGTTGTTCCCTGCTAAAATCAGCCAGCACTATCAATTGGTCTTCCCGTAGGAAAACATCAAATGGAAAAAGAGGCGTCCCGCTATAAAAAGCATCTAGCTGAGCCTGGCCGGGGTAAATGTATGAATGTCCGTCGCGAAGCAGCGGAGAAATAGAGGCAATCAGCCTAAAGGCTTCGGTGGTGGTTACAGAATCCCGTGGATCGGCCTTCAGCTTTTCCAACCACTGCTGATAATTTTCCGGGTGGCTGTAAGTGTACAGATTCGGATGTTTGGCTTCCAATTGTGCGAGAAGAAATTCGGCATCATCCAAAACAGCTTCGGTTGCATGTCGGACTTCCTGGGCTTGCAAGTGAATAGGTAAGCTAACGATAACGAAGAGGAACAAAAGGGAATAAATTCTCATAAAAGGGTGTTTTTCTTCGACTTTCGTCGAATGGGATTTGCTGTTTGCCTGAACAATTACGGAAAGTTTGGTATGGATATACCTTACTTAACCCGATAAATCCCAAAAAATTGATTCTGCTGCCCTTTTTTGATTCGTCTGTCTATTTTAGGCACAATCCTTACAAACACCCGACAGGACACAATTCACCCCTTCGACCTGATAGCCCCCCGGGATAGCAAAGGAAACCGGAACCGGCAAACACTCGATGGTATCGCAGCGGCGGCATCGAAAATGAAAGTGGTGGCCCGCCAGAGCTTTGTCTTCGCAATTGACGCAGACTGCAAAATACTGTTTGTCATCATCGGCTACGACTCTGTGTACGATTCCATCTTCATGAAAGCGGTTTAACACCCGAATGAAGAGCTTTGCAAACACTTTAATCAAAATTTCCGGGCAGATGGTCGTCTGCCGCCAACAAGCGTAGCTTTTTTTACCATGTCCGCTCTACCGGGCTTTCATTTCAAGACGACTGACTACCCAGCCTCAACCAAACTCAACCCACCAGTAAGCCTTAGCGAACTGACTCCACCAGACTCCCCCCGCCAATTCCCCTTTGTGGAAAACTCCATTTCCCAGCTATCAGACTTTTGCTTATTTTTGCGGGCTATGAGGTTAAAAACCCTGGAAGTAAAGGGCTTTAAAAGCTTTGCCAATGAGACTGTCATCCACTTCGATGAGGATGTGATTGGTATTGTCGGTCCCAATGGTTCCGGGAAATCAAATATTGTCGATGCTATCCGCTGGGTTTTAGGGGAGCAGAAGAGCCGCGAACTGCGTCTCGATAGCATGATCTCGGTCATTTTCAACGGTACCAAAAAACGGAAACAAAGCGGCATGGCTTCCGTGTCACTGACTTTCGAAAACACCAAAAACCTCCTCCCTACCGACTATCACACCGTAACGATCTCCCGGATTCTCTACCGCAGCGGCGACTCGGAATACCGACTCAACAATGTACCCTGTCGCCTTAAAGATATTACCTCGCTCTTTCTGGATACCGGGATTGGATCCAACTCCTACGCCATTATCGCCCTGGGCATGGTCGATGATATTCTGGCCGACAAGGACAATGCCCGCCGCCGCATGTTCGAACAGGCAGCCGGCATCTCCAAATACAAAATCCGAAAGAAGCAGACACTTAATAAGCTCAAAAATACCACGGCCGACCTCGAACGGGTGGAAGACCTGCTCTTTGAAATCGAAAACAACCTCAAATCGCTGGAAAAGCAAGCCAAACGCACCAAGCGCTACTTCGAGCTCAAAGAAAAATACAAAACACTTAGCCTCGACCTGGCCGTAATCAAAACAGCCAGCCTGCGCGAACAACAAACCGAAATCAATAAAAAACTCACCACCGAGCAGGATGCCTATCGGGGTGTGGAAGCAGAAATTCGCCAGAAGGAAGCTGCACTTGAAAAGGAGAAAAAAGCAAATCTCGATAAAGAAAAAGCCCTTTCCGATCGCCAGCGTGATCTCAATGAATCGGTTGGACGTATCCGGAATATGGAGAGCGACCGACGCGTACTGGAGCAGCGCATCCAGTTTTTGCGGCAAAACAATGCCAAGCTGGACGAGCAGATACAGGACGCTTCCCGTCGTATTGAAAGCCTGCGCAATGATGTGGAGCGCTACCAGACCGAACTAACCGCCGAGAAGCGTGTAGAAGCCGAGCTCGAAGAACAACTCGATTCGGCGGAAGCCAACCTAAAACAAGTACAGGAAGAACACGGAAGCCTCAAATCGGACCTCGATTCCATCATGGATCGACAGCAGCAGGCCGAACGCGCCGTGTTTGAAATGGAAAAACAACGGGCCATCAACAACAACCAGGCCCAAAACCTGGAAAACGAACAGGAGCGGCTGACCATCGAACAATCCGGACGCCAAAAGGAAGTCGACGTTTTATTGCAAAAACTCAAGGAACTCAAAACCCTGGAAAAAGAATACCAGGGCAATTTGGAAACCCTCGAACTGGCAGAGAATAAACGCCAGGAAGCCATTGAGCAGGCCGAAAAACAACTCGAAGAATATACCAACCAGATCCGCGACATCAATCGGAAACTGGATGCCAAACGCAACGAATACAAACTCACCAAAAGCATGGTGGAAAATCTGGAAGGTTTTCCGGAATCCATCAAGTTTTTGAGTCAACATAAAAGCTGGAAAAAGGATACCCCTCTCCTCTCCGACCTCATGTATGTGCAGGAAGAATACCGGGTAGCTATTGAAAACTACCTCGAGCCTTACCTCAACTACTACGTGGTCGCCAACCTGGAAGAAGCTTCCCAGGCGATCCAATTGCTTAGCAGATCGCAAAAGGGAAAAGCCAATTTCTTCCTGCTCGACGCTTTCGCGAATTATGAGCCGCCCATGCGGATGACCTCCGATTTGCAACAGGCCGTTGAGTTGATCGAGGTGGATCCCCAATATCAAAAGCTGGTCTCTTATCTGCTCGAAAATGTGGCTGTGACCGATTCCGAGCAGATCCAGGCACAAATGGATGACGACAAGCTGGTGGTTCTCTCCAGGAGCGGCCGGTTTATTCAGGGCAGATTTACCTTATCCGGCGGATCCATCGGATTGTTTGAAGGGAAAAAAATCGGCCGGAAGAAAAACCTCGAAATGCTCGAAACGGCTATTGCCAAACTCGAGCGGGAAGAGGACAAGATCTCGACCAAATTCTTCCAGCAAAAAACGAAACTGGAACAATTAAAGAGCCAGCATTCGCGGGAAGCGATGCAGGAAGCGACGCGCAATATCAACCAGCTTTCGCAGGATAAAGTGAGCTTGCAAACCCGCCTGGAAAATCACGATCAATTCGTGCAGCAATCGCAGGTAAAACTCACCGACATGAAGGTTCGCCTTCAGGAACTGGAAGCAGAAGAAAAGCGCATTGCCTCCGAATTGGGGAATCGCGAGCAGCTTATTCAGAAAGTAAAAGACGAGATTGCCAATACCGACGGCTCCTACCGGAAAGTAGCTGAGCAATTGAGTGCTGCATCTGCCAAATACAACCAGCAAAACATTGAGTTTATCCGCCAGCAGAATAAGGTAAATGCCATTCAGCGGGAGATGAACTTTAAGGAAAACCAGCTGGAAGAAACCCGAAACGCCCTTACCAAAAACAAGAGCAATCAGGGAGAAACGGCTCAGGAAATGACCGAGCTTCACGAGAAGCAGGCGGAGCTTGAAAAGACCCTTAAAGCGGCTTACGCCGAAAAAGAACAGAAAGAGTCCACGCTTACCGAAGCCGAGCAAAATTACTTCCAGGCACGGGGCGGCATCAACGAGTTGGAAGACGCACTTCGGGTTCTGAATCGCAAACAACAAGGCGGACAATCCCTCATCAATCAGCTCAAAGAGAAACAAACAGAGTTCCGTTTTCAGCTTTCGGCTGTCAGTGAGCGCCTGCATGCCGAATTCGCCGTAAGGCTGGAAGATATTAAGGACCGGAAAACAGAGTCTGACCTCCCTACAGAGGAATTACAGAATAAGGTAGACCGCCTGAAAAACCGGCTGGATAATTACGGGGAAATCAACCCGATGGCGGTGGAGGCCTACGACGAGATGAAGGAACGCTACGACAGCATTACGCAACAGCGGGAAGACATCATGAAGGCCAAAGACGATCTGCTGGAGACGATCAAGGAGATAGAAGAAACCGCTACCACCCAGTTTCTGGAGGCCTTCAATCAGGCAAGGCTTTATTTTATCGATGTATTCCGAAGTCTTTTTACCGAAGATGATACCTGTGACCTGATCCTGTTGGAACCGGAAAATCCGCTGGAATCAAAGATCGAAATTGTGGCACGCCCTAAAGGTAAACGCCCACAGACAATCAGCCAATTGTCGGGAGGTGAAAAGACCCTGACTGCCACGGCGCTACTCTTTGCCCTTTACCTACTCAAACCGGCGCCTTTCTGTATTTTTGATGAAGTAGATGCGCCGTTGGATGATGCCAATATTGAGAAATTCAATCGCATCATTAAGAAGTTCTCGAAAGACTCGCAGTTTATCATAGTGACACACAACAAGCTGACGATGGCAGCTGTTGATACCATATACGGTGTTTATATGCAGGAACAAGGGGTGTCGAATGTAAGTCAGGTTGACTTCAGAGATTTTGAACACCGGGGCGTTTTTGAATCTGCCAATTAGCAGACCCTGACATCTAATTAACAATAATTTTATATCGAACACTTTCCCGCCCTGCTCATTCTAACTACTTTAGGGGCTGCCCTATCATTCATAGCATCAGCGAATTGACCCATTGGATTGCCCGTTCCGGGCACAACCCGGCTATGTATCATGTTATGTTTCAAAAAATCAATTTATTTTATGAAAAAGACGTTACTTCTATCCCTCTTTAGTCTTATCGTATTTTCCGGCCTGACGGCTCAGGATTATACGGTAACTGTTTCCTCTTTCCAATTTGATCCCGCAGACCTAACCATTATGGTGGGCGAAACGGTTCAATGGGAAAATACAGGAGGCACGCACAATGTGAACGGATCTTTGGCAACCTTCCCCGACAATCCGGAAGGTTTTATGTTTGGCGCTGCGGCTCCGGCTCCCTGGACTTTCTCACATACATTCAATACCCCTGGTGTGTACAATTACCAATGTGATCCACACTCCGGAATTATGCAGGGTACCATTACTGTAATGACTCCTCCCCCTCCAACCAATGATATGATCCTGACGGCTGTTTACGACGGTCCGCTTACCGGTGGATTGCCGAAAGGCGTTGAGGTTTATGTGGTAAATGACATTCCCGATCTCAGTACATTCGGGCTTGGATCTGCCAACAACGGACAGGGCTCTGACGGGCAGGAATTTACGTTCCCGGCTGTTGCAGCTTCTGCTGGTGACCACCTCTATGTTACCACTGATGAGGCCGGTTTTACCAGCTATTTTGGCTTTGCACCTGATTTTATTGATGACGACGGAGCGACCAACATCAATGGTGACGATGCTGTAGAACTCTTTGAAAACGGTGTCGTAATTGATGTTTTCGGAGAAATTGACATGGATGGCTCCGGTACCGCCTGGGAGCACACCGATGGTTGGGCTTACCGCCTCGATGGCACAGGTCCTGATGGTACTACTTTTCAGATTGGAAACTGGATCTTTAGCGGGGTTGATGCGCTCGATGGTACCAATACCAATGCTGAAGCGCCTAACCCGGTACCCCTCGGTACATACAGTCTTGATCCTGGCGCGGAAGTGATTGCCAATGACGACGTTGTTTCGGTTGATCAGGATGATGAAGTTGACTTCAACACCCTCACCAACGATGTTTTGCCTAATGGCCCCGGAAGCGGAATTGTTATTACCATAACGCAACCAACCAATGGCGGGCTTATGGACTTTGGCGAAGGCCAGTACACCTACATTCCGGACCCGGGATACTGTGGTCCTGACATGTTTACCTACGAGGTTTGCGATAACACCATCCCTTCCTGTGACACCGGAACAGTGAATATTACTGTAGAATGTCCATCCACTTATCCGGAATATGATATCGCCACAGTTACCACAATTGGTGCGGATGGAAATGTCGATTCAACAGGCGTTTCCTGTCAGATCACCGGGGTGGTTCACGGAGTAGATCTTCAAACTTCCGGTTCTATTCAATTTACCATTATCGACGCTACCGGTGGTATCAGTCTTTTCTCTTCTTCAGACCTGGGTTATACCGTTCAGGAAGGCGACGAAGTGACGGTACAGGGTACTATCGAAGCTTTCAATTGCTTGTCTCAAATCGCGCCTGATAATATCGTACTCAACTCTTCCGGCAACAGTCTGGTTACGCCTCCGGTAGTGACAGAATTGGATGAGAGTACGGAATCAGAACTGGTACGTATCAATGGTGTAACTCCAACTGATCCGAGCCAGTGGGACAATATGGGTACCGGTATGGATATTGATGTCATTGATGGAGACGACAACCAATTTGTGGTACGCATCGACGATGCGGTTGATCTTTACAGCCAGCCAATTCCAAACTTCCCCTGGGATGTAATCGGAATTGGTGGTCAGTTTGACAATGACGGCACCTGTAATGACGGCTACCAGTTATTGCCTCGATATTCAGCGGATATCATGTCGCTGGTCAGCACAGAAGAAGTCAGTCTGGAAGGCCAGATCCGGGTATTCCCGAATCCGGTAGAGGATGAAGTTTTCTGGCAAACGGCGCTGGATCTGGAGCGGGTAGAACTATACGATGCACTGGGTCGCAGCATCCGGGTTTTGAGCAACAATGACCGTTCTCTGAATGTATCCGGCCTGCCGGCTGGTATGTATCTGATCCGCTTTACAGCGAATGAAGGACAGCATACAGAAACATTGATGGTGAAGTAGCAGGCTGAATTTTTAGCCAACTGGTTAGCGCGTTGGAATTTATTTTCCAGCGCGCTAATTTTTTACCCCCTTTCGGGGAACAGTTTATTAATTCAGATCGTTTTTTGATTATGACAACAGAAGCGGTAAAGAAACCAAAGATCGGGATCACGCTTTCCGGTGGTGGTGCAAGAGGAATCGCACACATTGGCGTTTTAAAAGCCCTGCTGGAAAATGACATTGTTCCGCAGGTTATTTCCGGCACGAGTGCGGGATCCATTGTCGGCACTTTATATGCGGCCGGCATGACTACCGATGAAATGACGAAGTTTGTGCGCTCGGCCAGTCTTTGGAGGGCCATTTTTCCTTCCTGGCCAAATAAGGGTTTTATCAGCTTGTCATATCTGAGAAAACACCTGAAAAATCATTTGCCTACCAATGATTTTGAGGACCTCAAATATCCACTCTACATCACGCTCTCTCGTCTGAGCGATGGCAAAGCGGTCATCAAAAATGAAGGTTCGCTGCTGGATGTGATTACGGCTTCCTGTGCCATTCCGCTGGTGTTTCAACCGGTGAGCATCGATGGCGATTCTTATGTAGATGGTGGCCTTTTGATGAACCTCCCCGCCTCTGTGATCCGCGACAAATGCGATTACCTGATCGGCGTAAATCTCATTCCTTTTCAGGAGGTGGAAGAAAAGAACATCAAATCCATGCGCAGCATCCTCGAGCGCTGCTTCGACCTGACCATCATCAACAATTCCGAACAACAACGCGAGATCTGCGACCTGCTGATCGAACCCAAAGAATTACCCAATTACAATATCTTCCAGTTTCAGAAAGTAGATGAGCTGGTGGAGTTGGGTTATCAAGCAGGTTTGGAAGCGGTGAAAAGGTTGGAGGTTAAGTCTATTGACACGATTACTTAGGGACAAAACCAGGTGCCGCACCTACGGCGCTTAAAGTAAATCCGATATTTTTTGTTACAAAGGTGTGCCTCCTCTGGAGGCTTACTATAAATGCGGTTAATGGCTCCAGAGGAGCCAAACCTTTGTAGTATTTTTTGCGATTTTGCCTGATAAGCTCCAGCGGAGCGACACCAATTCGTAGTTCCTGCTTTGACCCTAAGACTGGGTGCTAGTACAGTTAAGGTCTAGCTAGATTTCGGCTGCATAGACTTTACAGAAAAAACTAAGATAGAAAAACCGCTTCCTCCTCCACATCCATAATCTGCACATCGATATTCTCGCGCAGGGTGGTAGCCAGCGACAAGCCCATATAATCCACCTTCACCGGAAAAGACTTGTGTTTGCGGTCTACCAAAACGGCTACCTCAATTTTGGCCGGCAAAAACTCCATAAAAGGTTTGAAAGCGTAGAAGAGGGTGCGGCCGGTATTGGCTACATCATCGACGATGATAACCGGTTTTCCAACCAGCGATTCAAAATCCCGATCGAGGCTAACCTCTTCAGCCAGGGGATTGGCCGGATTCAGGCGGATATTTACCAGGGTAAGTTTGGCATCCGTTCGTTCTGCCAGCTTCTCGTGAAGTTTACGAGCGAATCCCATGCCGTTGTTGTTTATGCCGGCCAGGATAATCTCACTCGCTTCGTAATTGTTCTCCAGGATCTGGATCGAAAGCCTTTCGATCATCTGCCGGATCTGTCGTTGATTGAGGATCTTCATGAATCAGCCCTTTTGCTTCGCAAACTTACAAAAAAGGCGGTTCGGTGCCGGGCTTTTCCCTATATTTCCCTTCAGGTTATGGCCTTTACCATTTCCCCTGAAGTTGATTAAGAATCTCATCCGGTATTTTTAATCAACTTCTTTGTATATTTTCAGCGAAAATTCGCAAAACGAGAACTATATGATTCAACAAATTGCGTTCATCGTCATATTTGGCGGGGCTTTTGCCTTTGCCGCCTGGCAATTTTTAAAGATCCGGCAAAACATCATGCTGGGCGAACCCGAGACCATAAGCGGAGATTCCGGTGCTCGCTGGCGAAATGTGCTGCTTGTAGCATTCGGACAGAAAAAAATGTTTAAGCGCTGGATTCCGGCCCTCTTTCACTTTTTCATTTATGCGGCTTTCCTCCTTACCCAGGTAGAGCTCATAGAGATAGTGATTGACGGAGTTTCCGGCAATCACCGCTTTTTCGCCCCCTATCTCGGTGGTTTTTACACCTTTGTCATCAATTTCATTGAAGTACTGTCCCTCCTGGCTTTTGTGGCTACGATCATTTTCCTTTGGCGGCGAAATATGCTCAGGCTGCCGCGTTTTCACAAACCGGAAATGAAAGGATGGCCCAAGTTGGACGGCAACCTGATCCTGATTTTTGAATTTATTCTCCTGGTTGGGATTTTCAGCATGAATGGTGCCGATGTACTCCTGCAGAAACTCGACCCGGCCCACTACCCTTCCACAGGCACCCTGGCGGTAAGCTCCTGGCTCGGACCTGCGCTCTTTGGCGGACTGGAACAAGAGTCGCTGGTGGTGGTCGAACGATTTGGCTGGTGGCTGCACCTGGCCATGGTGTTGGTTTTCCTGAATTACCTGCCTAAGTCCAAGCATTTACACATTTTCCTTGCTTTCCCCAATACGTACTATGCGCGGCTTTCGCCGAAAGGCAAAATGCAAAACATGCCGGCTATCATGGATGAGGTAAAAAGCATGATGGATCCGGAGGCCGCATTCGCGGAAGCGCCGATGGACGAAGAATTGCCCACTTTCGGGTCCAATGATGTCACCAATTTAAGTTGGAAGAATGTCATGGATGCTTACAGCTGTACCGAATGTGGCCGCTGTACTTCCGAATGCCCGGCCAACATCACCGGCAAAAAACTATCTCCCCGAAAAATCCTGATGGATATCCGGGACCGGGCAGAAGAAGTCGGCGAAAAAGTACGCAGCGGCAACCCGGAATTCATCCGGGAGGATGCCAAAGGCGAAGGCGTAAAGCTGAGCCGCGAAAACTTCGACGATGGAAAAAGCCTGTTTGATTACATCAGCCGCGAGGAAATCCACGCCTGTACTACTTGTAATGCCTGTGTGGAGGCTTGTCCGGTGCTGATCAATCCGCTGGAGCCGATCCTCAAGTTGCGTCGCTATGAATTGCTGACCGAATCGGCCGGCCCATCAGACTGGTTGCCGATGTTTAACAGCATTGAAAACACCGGCGCCGTTTGGCAGATGCCCGACGACCGGGACAAGTGGGCGAAAGACGCCATGGAAAAATCCTAAGAACTGACAACTCCTAAAAGAAAGATACATGTCCGATAAGCTAAATATACCAATCATGGCCGATCTGGCCGCCCAGGGAAAGGAGCCTGAAATCCTGTTTTGGGTAGGCTGTGCCGGCAGTTTTGATGCACGCGCCCAGAAAGTTACGATGGCGTTTTGCAAGATCCTTCAGGAAGCCGGCGTAGATTATGCCATTCTGGGAAAAGACGAAAGTTGTACGGGTGATCCGGCCCGCCGGGCTGGCAATGAGTTTGTTTTTCAAATGACGGCCCTGCAAAACATCGAGACGCTGAAGATGTACAATGTGCAGAAGATCGTAACGACCTGTCCACACTGTTTCAATATTCTGAAAAACGAATATCCGGAGCTGGGAGGGAATTACGATGTAGTACATCACACCCAGTTTATTCAAAAGCTGATTGAAGAAGGCAAGCTGAAAATGAAAGAAGGCGGTGCTTTCGAGGGCAAACGCATCACCTACCACGACTCCTGCTATCTAGGACGGGCCAACGATGTGTATGAGGCCCCTCGAGCTGTCTTAAAGCAACTTGACAACGACCTGGTGGAGATGGCCAGACACGGAAAAAGAGGTCTTTGCTGCGGCGCTGGTGGCGCTCAAATGTTTAAAGAAGACGAACCCGGTGACAAACGCATTAATACCGAGCGCACCGAAGAAGCTCTGGCCACAGGTGCTGATATCATTGCGGCTAATTGTCCGTTTTGCCTGACCATGATGAGCGACGGCGTATCTGCCGCAGAGAAGGAAGAACAGATTATGGTATACGACCTGGCAGAGTTGATTGTGAATAATAATTCGTTGTAACGAATTATTCGTTTGATTCGTTTTACACGTTTAATACGGCCGTATAAAACTATTTAAACGCATCAAACGTATTAAACGATAAAAACCCATGGTAAGTTACGATACATTGGCGCCTGAAAGCCGGGTTTGGATCTATCAGATCAATCGTCCATTGAGTGATGCCGAAACCGAGGCAATGAATGAAAAGCTAGGGACTTTTGCTCAACAATGGGTCAGCCACAACAGGGCGCTGAAGGCGATGGCAAAAGTATGGCACAACCGCTTTGTCGTTTTAATGGTGGATGAGACCCAGGCAGGAGCCAGTGGTTGCTCCATTGATTCCTCGGTGCGTTTTTTGCAAGAACTGGAATCAGAATTTAGCGTCAATCTTTTTGACAGAACCACATTCACCTACCTGACTAATGAAGGAGAAATCCGCTCAGTAGATATGCAGGGATTTAAAGCCGCCTACGATGCCGGAGACATCAACGAAAACACGCTCGTGTTTGACAATCTGGTAAATACCAAGAAAGCCTTTGAACAGGACTGGCAAAAGCCTGTTGCCAAAAGCTGGCACCGTCGCTTCATCTAATATTCCTCGTCATTCATAGAATATTGGGAACCCGTCGACTCTTTTTCGCTTTATATTAGTAGTGGATGAAAGGTTTCATCCTCAATAATCAAATAATATGCTGAAGCGCGTAAAAAAATGGCTGGGAATCGAAGGCGTAAAACTCGAATTGCTTTTACCCGAAGAGATATTTGAGTCTGACGGACAGCTAAACGGACGTGTACGCTTACAATCCATCGAAGCGCATGAAGTAAAGGAAATCCGGATCGTGATGGTGGAGCGCTATGCCCGCGGCCGCCGCAAAGACAAACTGGTCGATGAATACAAACTCGGAGAAATCACGATAGAAAAATCGATTCAGGTGCCTGCAAACGGCACAGTTGAACTCAACTTTAGCCTCCCATTCAATTTGGTTCGCTCGGATATGGATGACTGGGGCAAAAGAAATCCACTAAACGGAGGCCTCCTTAAAGCCATGAAATGGATGGAAGGGGTCAAATCAGAATACCGTATTGAGGCGGAAGCCCTGGTGAAGGGCGTAGCGCTCAATCCGTTTGATAAGCAAATTATTTCTATTAGTTAGGGGAGTTCTTCTCGCGCCTCCTTCGTCGGCTCTCGTCGGGGGAGTGACTTACCGGAGGTCAGTCTGGGGAGTTGCGCCCTCCGCTTACGCGAATGTTGCGGGGAGAAGCATCCTGCATCACCAGAAAATGATTATTATTCCTACTCGCCAAGGGGCGAGTAAAGGAGACGTGTTTTTAAGTCCGTCGAAATTCATCTCCCCGCTACCTCCGCCGCTGGCGGATAGCTGGCCAAAACAATTCGCAGAGAAGCGAATAAAATTACTCCCCCTCTCCTTCAAAAGCATTGAGAATCTCCTCGTCTGATTTATTCAGATTTTGCAGGAGAAAAGTTGCATCATCGGCAAAATCATCTTCGGGATAATTGGCAATGAATTTCTCATACAACTCTTTGGCCTTATCCTTATCCCGATACTCTTCCTCGTTATCGTGAATAAAGCCCATCATAAATAGGGATTGTCCGGCTTTCGGATGATCCGGATAACGGGTATAAACCCAATTGTATAAATCCAATGCCCGGCCGTGTGCATTTACATAGCCTGCCACTTTCGCAGCTTCTGCAATCATCCCTGCACTTTCGGGATTGTCCGGCATCGCTAAAGCGTAGACTTCTGATACATCAATAAACTGATTGGCTTTCGAATAATCGATGCGGGCATTTTCCTCATCATAGAGTTGCGCACGCAGGCTGTCCAGGGTAGAGGGTATACCCGGATAATTTACTAAAAGACTATCCTGTATTTTCTGCTTCATGGAATGGTCCGAAAAGGCTTCGGTAAACGCCCAATAAGCGCTATTGCCTACTACCGGATTGTTCATGTGATCCTTGTAGATCGTCGCCATAAATTGCATTTGGGCTGCAGCTCTTTCCGCCACATAATGATCTCGGAGTGCCTCCTTAAGTAATTTAACAGCCCCGGAAAACCGGCCCTGCTCAAATTGGATCCGAGCTAATGTCTGAAGGTGTTTGCTGTTGGAATCATGATCTTCCGGATGCTTTTCAGCATAAGCCATGTACTTGGCAGACAACTCCTCAATTTGAGCTTCCGTAGGCGTGTCGCTTTCAATGGCAGCCTCCAGCGCTTTTAAAGCTTCCAGATCAGAATTTGTTTCTTCCTGGCAGGAAACCAGAAATAAACCAACAAGCATTGTAAAGATAATGGGAAGGTTCCGCATGGTGTTCTTTTTTCTAATGCTAATTTAGCAAGATTTACTGATTTTCCATTAATGGCAGTGCTGCAGCCACCTCCTGAACAGGCAGCTTACAAACTTTATTTTGGCAAACGTATATAAACGTCTCACTATCAACTAGTTTATCTTTTAGGAGCTCTAATTCTCCTTCTGAAGTTCCGCCCAGGAAATGCGCATTGGGCAAGAAGTTGGCCATCATAGCATCTCGCAATTTTCCAGCTTCAGGGCCTACGATGGCAATTTCGTAGGGAGCATAGAGTTGTTCGAGATACAATTGTCCCCAATTGGAATAGGCATCGGCAAAATCAGAGGCCGCAGCTTCCTTCCACATACTGAGTAAATTTGTTTTACTCGTTTCCACCCAATCCGCATTTGAATACATACTGCCCAGGTAAAACAGATTCCGATTAAAAGCCGAATTGGAGGCGGGAATCACATTATCGTGCAGTTCCATTTTCCGGGCAACCAGCGCCTCATCCAAATCCGATGTGTAATAAAACATGCCTGATTCCGGATCCTGAAAATGTGCAACAGCATAAGCAGTAAGTCCTTTCGCATGATCCAGCCATTGCTGGTCGAAAGTTACTTCATACAGAGCTCCAAATGCCTGAGCGACAAAGGCATAATCATCTAAAAACGCATTGATATCTGATCCGTGGTGTCTGACCAGTCGATGGTCTTCATCCATCATTTCGCTCGCCAGGAACCGGGCGGTTTTGAGGGCGGTTTCCAGATAAGAGTCCTCCCCAAAGGCCCGGTAAGCATCAATATATCCTTTTAACATGAGTCCGTTCCAGGAAGCCAAAATTTTATCATCCAGGCCCGGACGTTCGCGTTGTTGGCGAGCCTCGTGCAGTTTTTCGCGGGCCTCATCAATCATCGTGGCAACCTCACTTTCGCTCAGGTCGTTGTTGCTTGCTACTTCTTCCAGCGACTTTCGTCGAAAGAGGATGTTTTCTCCTTCTTCCCAGTTGCCGCGTTCCCTGATTTCGTAATAATCTGCAAAGACTTCCGACTGTTTTTCATTTGCTAAAATGGAATCTATCACTGGTTTTTCCCAGATGTAATAAGCTCCTTCCCGGCCTTCACTGTCGGCATCAAGCGAGGAATAAAATCCGCCATCAGGCGCCTGTAGCTCTCTCTCCACAAACTCAAGGCTTTCTTTTACCGCCTTTTCGTAAAGCGGTTTTTGCAGCAATTGGTAAGCCTGGCTGTATAGACTAACCAACTGCCCGTTGTCATACAGCATTTTCTCAAAATGGGGCACTTTCCAAAGCGCATCGGTAGAATACCGGGCAAAGCCCCCGCCCAGCTGATCGTATATCCCGCCCATGGCAATATTATCCAGCGTTACTTCAACAGCCTTCAGGCTTTCCGTATCGCCTGTTAACCCATGGTACTTCAGCAAGTACTCATAGACCACGGGCAGCGGGAATTTGGGTTGACCTTTTCGTCCGCCTTTCTGAAAATCAATTCGCGAAAGCAGGGTTTGTGTGATGGAATCTACCTCAGCATCGACAAAATCAAAATCACCGGTATGCAAGTCGATCATACTGGTTTCCTTCAGACCTGTAGTGAGTTCTTCGGCAAATCCAATGGCTTTTTCCGGCTCGTTTTCATAAATATCCCGGAAGTATTTCAAAATATCCATCCAGTTGTCGCGCGGAAAATAACTGCCGGCCCAAATGGGTTTGCCGTCGGGCAGGGCAAAAGCATTAAGTGGCCAACCACAGCTCCCCTGTCCGGCCATGTGGCAGGCTGTCATATAAATATCATCTATGTCTGGTCGTTCTTCCCGATCAACTTTGATGGCCACAAAATACTCGTTCATCAAGTTGGCTACTGCTGTATCCGAAAAGGACTCATGCTCCATTACATGACACCAATGACAGGCAGAGTAACCGACACTTATGACCAGGAGTTTATTTTCTTCCTGAGCTTTCTGCAATGCCTCCTCTCCCCAGGGATACCAGTTTACCGGATTGTGGGCATGCTGTTGCAAGTAAGGACTCCGCTCATCTACCAGTTTATTTGTATACTTATTTTCCGCAACCTCATTTGAGTCTCCGCAAGCCCCTAATAAGAGTACAGCTACTATTCCAAAAAGGATTCTCATCTTCTTTTCAAATTTTGCATGAAGATAAGAAATGGTTAGGTCGTAGTTTGCCAGATATGAAATACGTAGCACGCAAAACGTAGCACGTAGCACGTAAATAAAACGAAACAACCATTTCACCTTTCACCACTACACTATTTCACCATCCAACAAGCAAAAACCGCCTCAAACCATACATTTCTTCTCATCCCCGGGCACATTCCTTTGATTAATTGCATCTAATTAGGAAATTGTAGGTAAATAAACCCAATCACGCCTTATGAGAAACCTAATACTTGCCCTAACCTTGTTTTTCTCAGGTCTGTCAACCCTCCAGGCGACCCATATTGTTGGAGGAGAAATGAACTATACCTGCCTGGGAAATAATCAATACGAAATTACACTGACCATTTTTAGGGATTGCTTCAACGGCAATCCGGCGGCCTTTTTTGACAATCCGGCTTCTATTGGGATTTTCAGCGGTGCCACCAATAACCTGATCGATGCCATCAGCATCCCCTTTGATCCAATGGTAAATGACACCCTGGATCCGGTCTTATCCAGCAATTGTCTGGTGGTTCCTCCCAATGTTTGTGTGCATACGACTACCTATACCGCTGTAGTTAATCTTCCGACTATTCCGGGAGGTTATATATTATCCTACCAGCGTTGTTGTCGAAATGTAACTATAAGTAATATCGTCGGCCCCCTGGATACAGGTGCTACCTACAGTACATTTATTTCTGAAGATGCCCTGCAAGAATGCAACAGCAATGCCAAGTTTAATACCTGGCCGCCCATTTATATATGTGTGAATGAACCCATAAATTTCGACCATTCCGCTACTGATAGCGATGGCGACTCCCTGGTTTATAAATTGTGTACCCCCCTGGAGGGCGCTAATCCATCAATACCTCAACCTGTTCCTCCGAATCCGCCGCCTTACAATGAGATTACCTGGATTGATCCCCCCTACAATGAAACCAATATGCTAAACGGTACTCCCGGCGGTGCCCCACTAACCATTGATCCCGAAACGGGACTGCTCGAGGGCCTGCCCAATACCATCGGCCAGTTTGTGGTGGGTGTTTGTGTGGAAGAATACCGGGATGGCCAGCTGATCTCTACCACTCGACGCGATTTCCAATACAATGTGGGTGTTTGCGGAGAAACCACTTCCGCTTTCGCACATTCAGAGAATGAGTGTAACGAACTGACAGTCAGCTTCTTCAACAACAGCATCAATGCAGATGAATTTATCTGGGACTTTGGCGATCCTACGAATCCCGGCCCTAATTCTTTCCTGGAAAATCCGGAATACACCTTTCCAGAACCCGGCATTTATACCGTTACCCTCATAGTAGAACCCAATTCGGTTTGTGAAGACACCTTTTCGACGCAAGTCGACTTATCGATTAATGCATTGGAAGCTACCGACCTGAAGGTGTGTAGCAATGAGCTCTTTGATTTGGAATACACTTCCTCCGGCGACCCTTCCGGCATTAGCTGGACCAATTCAGATGGAGATGTGATCAATCCAATGGGAATCAGCATTCAACACGATGATTGCGAGCCAGGCGTTTACGAATACATAGTCTCCGGAATTTGTCCCGATGATAGTACAACCCTGCTTACTGATACGGCTTATATCACCGTCATAACAGATGATATAACCCCATTTTTCGATGTAATTGAAGAGCCTTGTCTGGTGGATGTGGTGCTTGATTCGGCTTGCGCCGAATATATACAGGTGCTCGGAGATATACCGGTCATCAATCCGGGAGATTCGGGTTCTGTGACAGTGGAAGTTTTGCAAACCACCAAAATGACCTGTACCAGTGAAGAAGTTACCCTGGATTTCAATTGTGCCTGCTCCATTGGTGACCTCATCATCGAAACCGGAGAGTGTATGGATGGCTTCTTTATGGTTACGCTCGATTTTGAGTTTGAAAATACTACCGGACAATTCCAGGTACTCGATCAGGATGGAAACGATTTAGGCATTTTCGACTATACCGATCTGCCGGTGGAAGTGGGTCCGTTTTTGGGAGACCCGTCGCTCCTATACAGCCTGGAAGTCATGGATACCCAGTTGCCCGATTGCATTTCCACCCTCGAATTTGAACCCGTAGAATGCGTCGTTGCCTGTGATGCCAGCACCAACTCTCCTGTTTGTGAAGGCGATACCCTGGAGTTGTTTGAAGCCGGCGGTGATGCCGTGAGCTGGGAATGGTTTTCTGACGGCAGTGCGGTTTTTGATGACGCCTCTTTGCAAAACCCGACTGCCACCAATGTTTCCGATGGAGAAGTATTCTCTGTAGTTGTTACATCGGCCAGTGGTTTGAGCGATACCTGTATGACTGTCGCCAGCGTTTTCCAGGCTCCGGTCTGTTCTATAGAAGCAGCAACGGCCATTTGTCAGGGAGAACCTCTGCCACTGACCGAAAATGGCGGCGATGCAGTAAGCTGGATCTGGTCTTCAGACGGCGGCGCATCTTTTGATGATACAAACATTCAATCTCCGACAGCCACCAGCCTGACGGATGGGGAAACCATTAGTGTGGAGATTACTGATGCCAATGGTTGTACCAGTATTTGCACTTTCACTATAACGGTCTTTGATATCCCGGCCTGTAATGCGGAAACCGACGGCCCCATCTGCATTGGGGAAGATCTCCTGCTCTTTGAAACGGGAGGTGATGCGGTGAGCTGGACATGGTCTACAGACGGCGGTGCCAGCATCGATGACACGGGAGCTCAAAACCCAACCGCTTCCAACGTAAGCGATGGAGAGACCTTCACGGTGGAAATCACCGATGAAAATGGCTGTACAAGCAGCTGTGAGCTTACTGCCGTTGTAAACGACCTCCCCGATTGCAATGCGGAAACCGACGGACCTATCTGTGCGGGAAGTCCGTTGTCATTGACGGAAAATGGCGGAGATGCCGTTTCCTGGCAATGGTCTTCCGATGGCGGAGCAGTAATTGATGATGTAAATGCTCAAAATCCGACAGCGACAGAGGTTTCAGACGGCGAAACTTTTACGGTAGAGGTAACTGATGCCAACGGCTGTGTAAGCAGCTGCGAAGTGACTGCGGTTGTTTTCCCACTCCCTAATTGCGAGGCCGGCAATGATGGTCCGGTTTGTGATGGTCAACCCCTCCCCTTGTTTGAATCAGGAGGCGATGCCGTTTCCTGGTTGTGGACATCAGATGGCGATGCCGTTCTGGATGATGCCACTGCACAGAACCCAATGGCCGAAAATGTTTCTCAGGGTGAAATCTTCACGGTAGAAGTAACGGATGAAAATGGCTGTATAAGCAGTTGCTCCACTACCGCGGAAATATTCGACCAACCTGATCTGGACGCTATTAATAATGGCCCTATCTGTGAAGGAGATATTTTGATTCTGGAGGCTGAGGTAGCTGGCGGAACAGAACCCTACAATTATAACTGGTCTCATGTAAACGGATTTAACTCCGACAATGAGACAGTCTATATCCAGGGAACCAGCCAGTTAGATGCAGGCACTTATGAATTGGAAATCACCGATGCCAACGGCTGTGGCGCCGAATCTTCTACAGAAGTGGTGATCACTTCCAATTTGACATCTCCGGGTGTCATTGCAGCAGATGAATACTTCTGCGGCCCCGGATATGATCCGGCCCCAATCTATGAAATTTCCCCTGTAATGGGAGCCATTGGACCGGTCACGTATTTCTGGATGAAAAAGGAAGGCGACGGCCAGTGGGAAGTCATCCCCGGTGCCACCGGACTCACCTATGATCCGGGACCAATCTACATCACCACTGAATTTGCACGCTGTGTTGTTATGGATGGATGTCTGGTTGCTCTGGAATCAAACACCGTTATTAAAGCGGTAGGAAATGAAGTGGATGCAAATCCAATTGGTCCGGCATCTATTTGTCTGGACGAGGAAGGTTTTTACATGGTTCTTCCTACTCCCGGAGCAACTTATGAATGGGATTTCGGACCAAATGCAACACCTGCTTCATCCAATAACTATTGGGCCAACGTCAGCTTTTCCAGTACCGGGATCCAAACCATCACCCTGACGGTAAGTACGCCAGGCTGTACAGCCAGCAATTTCATGCAGGTTTATGTGAGCAACAGTCCGGTAAATTGCGATCCGGGTATTCAATCGCCCTCTACGGAGGGAATAAATGGTGAGGGAGTATTCAAGGAGCATAAGATGTTGGTTTATCCCAATCCGTTTGATGAGGTAGTCCATATTCGACTAGAACAAATCCTCGATAATCCGGGATTGATCAAGCTTTCGGATGTCAATGGCCGCGTCCTACAAATGCGTACCCTTGAGTCCGGGGAGATTTCTCTGAGTCTGGAAATGATGGATGTTCCTTCGGGAGTTTATTTCATCAGTTTGGAGGTGCCAGGGTGGCCGGTTTATCATCAACGAGTGATCAGAAGGTAAGGGAAAAATATTTCGGTAAGAGGTATATGGGGAGTACTCCTCGAGCCTCCTTCGTCGGCTCTTGTCGGGGGAGTGGCTCCCCTTTGGTGAGCCTGGGGAGTCTCTCATACGCCTACGCCCCAGGCTCCGGCGGATATCGTGGGGAGAGGTTTTTTGCTCCAATAAAAAGTTATTTTTATTCTTACTCGCCCTTGGGCGAGTAAAGTAAACGTAGCTTTAAATCCGTATCGAGAATCATCTCCCCGCCACCTCCGCCTGGGGCGGAGGGCTCCCCCGACAAGGACCGACGAAGGAGGTACGAGGAGAACTCCCCCTTCTTTGACAAAAGCCACCTTCAAAAATGAAACACCTATCCTTGAAGTGTCATTACAATTACGTTTTACTATTTCCTACTATTCGTATCTTTCGCGCAAATTTGAATAGAGATGAACAGACTGCTTATTTTACTCTTCGCCTGTAGCTTTGTATTTGCATCCTGCGGGAAAGAACAACTTGAAAAAGACGTAACCAAAATCCAGAAATACCTGGATGATAAAGGGCTGAACGCCCAATCTACCGATTCCGGATTGCACTACATCATTGAAGACGAGGGTACCGGAACCGAGCATCCTACTGCCAGCTCAGATGTGACCGTTTATTACACAGGTTCCTTTCTCGACGGCTCCTACTTTGACGCATCCAATGGAACACCTGTGACCTTTAACCTCCAAAATGTTATCCAGGGATGGCGTGAAGGCATTCCCCTCTTTAAAAAAGGAGGAAAAGGCAAGCTTTTCATTCCTTCTGATCTGGGGTATGGCCCAAACGATTATGGTCCGATTCCCGGCAAGTCCATTCTGATCTTTGATATTGAGTTGGAGGATTTTGAATAGATAGTTTAGAGTTGACAGAGGAGGGTTGAGAGAGGGTCTGGATCACAGATTATTTCGGATTTTTGGGACGGCACAGATTAGCAGTCAATGAATCTGCTAACAAGTACTTAAATATCCTTACAAAAACGAAACTCTCTAAACGCTACCCGCTCAACACTCCACTCCTCTTTCCTCTCTCAACTACAGCGAAAGCATATACTCAATCCACATCTTCCGGATATCAAATCGGAGGTCGGAAGCATCTTCCGGCTGGTCGATCATTTTGTAGCCCGGATTGTCGGGAGTCATGAAGTCGAGACGGTTTTCATAGCCGGTGAGCAGGAAATCGGTAAAAGCTACATGGTAGACTTCATCCGGCTGTATGGGAGCATCCTTAATGTGCCATACTCCGTTCATTTCCTTTAAATCCATTATTTGGAGGTAACCGCCGGTGCCTTTGTTTTCTTTGCCCGCTTTGAGGATTTGAATGAGGAGTTCCCCGGTCATGTCTACTTCAACCATGGATCCGCCGAAAGGCAAAACCCGGAAAATGTCTACGGCTACAATATCGCCGACGATCTGATCATCGATACGAATGGAACCGCTGTTGAAGAATGCTGCATCCAGTTCCTTTTTTGCAGCTGCTTTCATGGCATTGTTGATCATTTCACCCATATTGGTCTGCATATTCCGGATGGACTTTTCCCGTCCGTCGAGGGGAATGTCGGTTTGATATACTACCTGATAAGGATCGGGAACCACCTCGCTGATGACTTCATCCTGGATATTTTGCCACTTGTCTACCAGGGCAGCAACTTTTGGATCTTCATCCATGCCGTCTGTGATGTTGATCAGCTCCGGCTTGAATGTCCATTTCTCGGTTTTGGTATTGTAGGTAAAATGGTAGTAATAGGCTGTTTTAGCATTGGCATCTGCTTTACTAACGGTCGTTTCTCCAACGCGCTCTATGATGTTGTCGTGATCATGGCCCCCCATTAACACCGGCACATTTTCTACCATGCCGGCGAGTTTGAGGTCCTGCACCATATTCAGGTGGGTAAGCCCCAGCACCATATCACAATCTTTGGCCAGATTCTCCGATGCGTCGATGGCCGACTGAAACGGATCGAAATAATGAACATAGTCCCGCGGATTGGAAGCTACGGTTGATGAAAACAAGCCTACTTTTATCTTGGTGCCGTCTGCATCCTGAATATTCCAGAAATAAACATCATCACACTCGGTGCGGTAGCCGTTTTGTTCTTTGTAGAAAGGAACGGGCTCTCCGTTTTCCATTAATCGAACACTCGTGCCAATCCAGGCAAAATCGGATTCATTCATGCGGGCTTGCAACTCTTCCTGGTCGAGGTCAAACTCGTGATTGCCGAAGGCGACCACATCAATACCGCAGGCATTCATCACCTCGATCATTTGGGCGCCTTTTATGCGGCTGCCCTCGTATTTCAGATTACCCAGAAGCGATGGATTTAAGAAGTCGCCAGCATGTACAAACAATAAAGGTTCGCCCTTTTCTTTCAGGTCGTTGTAGAGTTGGGCAACCCGGGCCATTCCGCCAACCTTGCCTCCTTCGAGGGGAGCGATTTCATAGACATCATTGATGTGAAGAATCCCAAAACTGATCTGGCCGTCATCGCCGGAGGAGGCCAGTTTTCGGGAGGAATCACAGGAAAGGAAAAACAATACGGGAAGGAGAAGAAGGATCAATCGGTTCATGAAGTTGATTTTTTGTTAGTTTTAGACCTTGCACTAAGAGCGTGTTAGGGAATTTGGTCATTGAGGCGAAAGCTTCAATAAATTGCTTAGACGAGGCACAGGTTCGGGATCGTAGCCAAAGCTACGAAGCCCGGTTCTGTAACAAAGTATAAGCACATTATTGGTGCTTGCAGGCCGATTACTAAATCCCTAACACGCTCTAAAATAGTTGAATTTTTGATTTTGCCCGCACTGAATAAAAATAACCAATGACTCAAACACCGCCATTACTTTGGGAACCAGATAAAGATTTTCGCCGAAAGGCACACCTGACCAGGTATCTGAAATGGCTGGAAGCAGAAAAAGGCCATTACTTCGATAATTACGATTCCCTGTACCAGTGGTCAGTAACCAGGATTGAAGATTTCTGGGAAAGCTTGTGGGAATATTTTGAGATCATTTCGCACAGCCCTTACAAACAAGTCTTAAGCAGCCGGGAAATGCCGGGCTGCAAATGGTTTGAGGGAAGCACCCTCAATTATGCCGAGCATATTTTCAGGGAAGCCAATGAAGAATTCCCTGCCATACTTTTCCATTCCGAGACGGTAGCTCCTTTGGAAATTTCCTGGGCAGAATTGCGGTCTCAGGTAGCTTCCATGCGCCACTTTCTGATTGGAGAAGGCGTAAAAAAGGGCGATTGTGTGGCTGCATATATGCCCAATATTCCGGAAGCAACAATCGCGTTTTTGGCCGCTTGTTCGATTGGAGCCATCTGGTCCAGTTGTTCGCCCGATTTTGGGGTCAACAGTGTAGTGGATCGTTTTAGTCAGATCAAGCCCAAAGTTCTATTTACGGTGGATGGTTATCAATACAACGGGAAACCTTATGACCGGCTCGCAGAAGTCGGCTCGCTGTGTGATGCCCTGCCGGATTTGCAACGCACTGTTTTGATTCCCTATTTAGACCCGAAAGCGGATGCCGGCGGACTCAAAAGCCCTATTTACTGGAATGATTCTTTCCGCGGAGATGCGCCTGAGTTGGCCTTTGATCCCCTCCCTTTTGATCATCCAATATGGGTGCTTTATTCTTCTGGCACCACGGGCATTCCGAAGGCGATCACCCATTCGCATGGTGGCGTATTGTTGGAGCATTTGAAATACCTGGCCTTTCACAACGATGTGCACAGAGGCGAAAAATTCTTTTGGTTTTCAACCACCGGCTGGATGATGTGGAACTTCCTGCAGGCCTCTCTGCTCATGGGTGCCACTGCGGTTATTTACGACGGCAGTCCGGGTTATCCCAACCTGAATGCACTCTGGAAATTTGCCGATGATATTGGTATGCACCACTTCGGCACCAGCGCTCCCTATTTGGTTGCCTGCATGAAAAAAGAACTGGAGCCCGGGAAAAAATTCAAACTGGAGGCCTTGCGGTCCCTGGGTTCTACCGGTGCTCCACTCCCACCCGATGCTTTCCGATGGATCTATGATTCCGTGAAAAAAGATTTGTGGCTTTGCTCCATGGCGGGCGGCACGGATGTCTGTACGGCCTTTGTAGGGGGAAATCCATACGAGGGCGTGTACGAAGGCGAGATACAATGTCGGGCACTGGGTTGTGCCCTTGACGCCTGGGATGAATCCGGAAAACCGGTGGTCAATGATCTGGGAGAAATGGTCATTACCCAACCCATGCCTTCCATGCCGATATACTTTTGGGGCGACGAGAATATGAAGCGCTACAAAAGCAGCTATTTTGAAATGTACCCGGGTGTTTGGCGACACGGAGACTGGATTCGACTTACAGACCGGGGCAGTCTGGTAATTTTCGGCCGCTCAGATGCCACGCTAAATCGTCAGGGCGTACGGATTGGCACCGCTGAGATTTATCGCGGGGTTAATAAAGTGACTGAAATAAAGGACAGCCTGATTGTCAACCTGGAATTGCCCGGCGGCAAGCACTACATGCCCTTGTTTGTGGTAATGCAGGAAGGACAGGAATTGAGCGAGGAGATTGTAACGCGCCTGAAGAAAACCCTGAAAGCCGAATACACCCCCCGACACGTGCCCGATGAAGTGATCCTCGCACCAGATATTCCGTATACGATCAGTGGGAAGAAACTGGAAGCGCCGGTTAAAAAAATCCTGTTGGGGATGCCTGTTGGTAAGGCTGCCAATCCGGATAGTATGAAAAACCCGGGCTCGCTGGATTTCTTTATCGAATTTGCCAAAAATATGTAGCCATAGCTTTCTAACTGCTGCCTTCTCTGTTCCCTTGTCGGCCGGCCGCCATTAAGGCCTGCAAACCAATATGGTATAAGTCACTTCCATTATTATATAAGTTTGCCCGACTTACCCTTTTTAATTTTAAGATTATCGCCTTGAGCGAGCCTCTCTAAGCCTATTAATCAACAAGTTGTACTTGCTTGAATAAAGGCTTTTCTGCCTTATCCCAGCGACAATATTACCAGATCTCCATATAATTCGACGAGACGACAAGATGATGAGCACTGATTTACACCCAAAGCAAAGTACCCTTTGGTTTGGAGGAATGCCGTACATGAAGTGGCCCAAACCACTTCGTCGTGGGTATATCTTATAACTCTTTGCTATCGGTGATTCTGTATCAACAAATAATTTAATTGAATTCAATATCATAATAAAATCATAAAATGAATAGATTTCTTACTCTGTTGTTTCTAAGCTTTTTTTGCGTAGGCATGATGACTGCGCAAACAATATTTGAAGAAGATTTTGAAGGAGGCTCCCTGCCTGCAGGCTGGAATATGGAAACCAATTCCACTGATGGCGGATGGCTGGTGGGATCCGCAGCCGGACTTTCCAGTTCTTTTTTCACGATTGAATCAAACGGTTCTTCCAATATTGCAGCCACAAATGATGATGCCTGTAACTGCGACAAGTCCGACGAATACCTGATCACTCCTGCAATTGACCTAAGTGACCAGACTAGCGTCACCCTTAGCTTTGATGCCTATTTTCTGGATAACACCTATCAGGGAGACCAGGAAGACGCGACCATCGAAATCTCTACTAATGGTACAGACTGGGTATTACTGGAAGACCTGCACGGTCATGGTTCCTGGGATACGCACAGTATTGACATTAGCGATTATGCCGGCGAAGAAACTGTCTATATCGGCTTCCGCTACGACGATGATGGTGGTTGGTTATACGGATTCGCCATCGACAATGTTATTTTGGAAGTCCCGCCTGCTCTCGATGCCGGATTGGCTGAAATTTCCAGCCGCAGTTTTGGCGAAACGGGAAATGATATCC
>JAAEZH010000002.1:0-98625 GCA_018222965.1 Bacteroidota bacterium | reverse complement strand
ATGATATCCCGATCAAAGGATTGATCTACAATGCCGGAGCAAATACCATTACTTCCCTTGAAATCAGCTACACCGTTGATGGCGGTTCGGCTGAAACCGAAACCCTCGACAACCTCAGCATTGAAGCATTCTCCTACGAGGAATTTGAACTGGCCAATCCCTGGGTACCCAGTGAAGCAGGCGTGTTTGACATTGATGTGGAGCTTACAGCTGTAAATGGCGGCACCGATGAAAATGCCAGCAATAATGCATTGAGTTTTGAAACCGAAATTTACGAGCAGGTAGATGTTCCCAACAAAATGGAAGACTTTTTGGCAGGGGTCCCTGTACTAACAGAACTCACCGATGCTGCTCCATATCTGGACAAACCATCCGATCTCGACTTTTTTCCGATTGCCGGTAAAGATGAGCTTTGGATTGTCAATCAACGCACCGAAAATTCTGGGGGTAGTACGCTAACCATTTCAGACGCTACCTCCGGATCACCCAGTGATTATTGGGAACGCGTAGATGGAAACGCCTGGCATTTTATGTCCATTCCAACAGGAGTCGCATTTAGTGAAGAAAACTTCAACTTTGCAACTTCTCCCGGTGTTCAGGATGCCAATCACGGTGGCGGCACCTTTACCGGTCCGACACTTTGGTCAAGCGACCCCGAAATCTATGCACAGCCCTCCGGCGGAAATGGCAGTCACCTCGATATGCTTCACGGAAGTCCTTTCAGCATGGGTATTGCAGCAGAAACGGAGAATGTATTCTGGGTATATGACGACTGGAATTCGGATATCGTGCGTTACGATTTTGTAGAAGACCACGGACCCGGAAATGACGATCACGCAGACGGAATCGTACACCGATACCAAAACCTGGGCATCTTTGCCGATGGCGATGTGCCAAACCACCTTATCCTCGACAAAGAAACCGGCTGGATGTATGTAGTCGACAACGGCAATGACCGCGTTCTGCGATTGGATATCAATTCCGGAACTGGATCTACAACATTGCCACTGATCAATGAACCACTCGCCGAACACCTTGCCATTACCGGATTTGTTTCTGAGGAAATTATCAGCAGCGGACTGGAACAGCCATGTGGCATTGAGATATTCGAAAATCACCTTTTGGTAGGTGATTATGCGACCGGTGATATTGTCGTATATGATATGGACGACAACTTTGCTGAATTGGGACGCCTGCCGACCAACAATCCCGGCTTGACGGGTATTAAGGTGGGACCAGACGGAAACATCTGGTATACCAATCGCATTGAGAACAAACTGTATTATGCGATTCCGGGCGAAGCAACAAGCCTGGCAGAAATTGATTCCCGGGTACAGATCCTTATGACGCCTAATCCAACTACCGGACCCGTAAATATTCAGTTAAAGGATGCTACACCAGATTCTGAATTAAACATTCAGGTAATCAATACGGCAGGACAAGTTCTTCGGACTGTAAAAACGATGGGGAACAATTTTGAATTGGACTTCTCCAATCTTTCTGCCGGAATGTATTACCTCGAAATTCGGGGAGAAGATTTCCATCAAACAGAAAAATTGATGCTTAGCAAGTAAAAGCAAAATCAATTAATAACATTCCCGAACTTTCCTGCTTTGGAAGGTTCGGGATTTTTTTACCAGTTAGTAAATGCTTTGGTAAAGATATTTTCCACCAACTGATCGGTGATCACATCAATTTGCGCATCCTGTACGTCCAGCAGGTTTTGGTCGGAGGGAAATTCTGAGAACCAGGATTCGGTAAATGATTTGCTGGATTCCTCAAACTGATTATTCGTATAATCCACTTTTACGGTAATAGTCAATCGGTTGAAAGCCACATCATCACCTGGCTGTGGTGCCTCTGCAGTTACTTCATAGCGGGTAATCGCTCCGGAGAATTCCACATCCGGATCTGTATCGGAATAAACCAATGGAGATTCATTCCGGATTTTCACATTAAGCTTCTCGGTGAAATTGGCAGCCAGATTGGGCACCATACCGGCAGTCTGATCGGTAAAGAGAGAGACGTAATAGGTATTGACTCCGGGTTCGATCTGAATACCACGGAAACTGTAACAACCTGCAACAAATGTTATCAGACCTATCCCTAAAAAAAGCAAATACTTATTCATACCTCCTAAACGCAAATTAATCTTGCTTCGTTGTCTACCGCTATTTCATACTGGCTTTAACAAAAGCTACAAAGAGCGGATGCGGGTTTTCGACCGTGCTTTTCAACTCCGGGTGAAACTGTACCCCGACAAACCAGGGGTGATCTTTCATCTCTACGATTTCCACCAGGCCTGACTCCGGATTGATTCCGGTAGCTACCAATCCGGCTTCCTCAAGCTGGTCTTTATATTGGTTGTTGAATTCGTAGCGGTGTCGGTGACGTTCGCTGATATTGATTTTTTTATAGGCTTTCGCCGAAAGGCTGCCCTTTTCCAAATGACAGGCATAGGCACCCAGTCGCATCGTGCCTCCCTTTTTGGTAATTTTCTTTTGTTCGGCCATCAGGTCAATGATGAGATGCTCGCTTTTGGGATCCACTTCGGCAGAAGCGGCCCCCTCCAGTTTGAGTACGTTTTTGGCATACTCAACAACCGCACATTGCATGCCCAGGCAAATACCAAAAAACGGGATTTTATTTTCCCGCACAAAGCGGATGGCCCGAAGCTTTCCTTCTATGCCCCGCTCTCCAAATCCGGGTGCTACCAAAACACCATCAAGGTCTGCCAGACGCTGTGCTACATCATCATAACTTCCCTCCAGAGCTTCTGAATGGATCGGAATGACTTCCACTTTACACTCATTTACCGCACCGGCATGAATAAACGACTCGTGGATGGATTTGTACGCATCCTGCAATTCGTTGTACTTGCCAACCAGTCCGATACGCACCTGCTTCATCGGGTTTTTCAGCTTACCGAGGAAAGTCTTCCATTTCTTTAGATCGGGTTCCCGGCGATCGGGCAAACGTAGTTTTGTCAGAACGGTAGTGTCCAGATTCTCTTTGAGCATCAGGAGCGGCACATCGTATATAGTAGGGGCATCAATCGCTTCGATGACAGAAGTAACGTCGACATTACAGAACAGCGCCAGTTTACGGCGGATTTCCATCGTAATTTCATGTTCGGTGCGACAAACCAGAATATCCGGCTGAATTCCGGTATTCAACAACTCTTTAACTGAGTGCTGGGTGGGTTTGGTTTTAAGTTCTTTGGCAGCCCGGAGATAAGGGATGAGCGTCAAATGCACCACCAGGCAATTATCCGTACCCAACTCCCAGCGCATTTGGCGGAGGGCTTCGAGGTATGGAAGCGACTCGATATCTCCTACAGTACCTCCCAGTTCGGTAATCACAATATCGTACTGCCCGTTTTCGCCGAGCATTTGTACGCGACGTTTAATTTCATCGGTAATATGCGGAATCACCTGAACGGTTTTGCCCAGATAATCTCCTGCCCGTTCTTTATTGATGACCGTTTGATAAATACGTCCGGTAGTTACGTTATTTGACTGGGAAGTAGCCGTATTGAGGAATCGCTCGTAATGCCCCAGATCCAGATCAGTTTCGGCCCCGTCATCGGTTACATAACATTCGCCATGCTCGTAGGGATTGAGGGTGCCGGGATCGACATTGATATAAGGATCAAACTTTTGGATAGTGACGGCAAAACCACGAGCCTGAAGCAATTTGGCCAGTGATGCAGCGATGATTCCTTTTCCGAGTGAAGAAGTCACGCCTCCCGTAACAAAGATGTATTTAGTCATAATTTTCTCCGCCCTGGGGCTTTTCGGTTAGAGGTTGTTCTGTTACGGGATACAAAGGTAGGGCGAATAGGGAGAGATTTGAGAATTTTTAATTCTTAATTTTTAATTTTTTCAAACCACCATCCACCCACTTTGAATAACAGGCGCCTATAACGCATCCAAATCTCCAAACGCTTCCCTCCCCTTACAACTTAACACAGACTTAATCTACCTAACATAAAGTTAATCTAAGAGTAACATTTGGTTTATCTCCATAGATGTTCTTTGCGGTGAATTTAAAACCATTCTCCCGAAAAAAATTATCATGAAGCAATTCGCAAAAATTCTTTCCATTTTCGCCCTGGCAGCTTTTGTATTCTCAAGCTGTGGCGATGACGAAATGCCATCTATTGAAACAGTAGCCGTAAGCGGTACTGTATCTGACGACACCGGAGCAAGCCTTGAAGGTGTAACGGTTACTTCTACTCTCGACGACACGAAGACAGCAACTACTGATGCCACCGGTCTTTACACGATCACCATCGATGCTGACGCTGACCTTACTTTCGCAAAAGACGGTTACATCAGTGCTGAAGGTACTGTTGACGGATCTGCAGATACTGAAACGCTTAATGTAACGCTCGACCGTGGTCCTGGTGCTTTCTTTGCTGCGTCTTTCGACGAAACAGGAAACTCTGTAGCCGACCCTGGTTTTGCAGCCAACAGCATTATTCCCGGCAACGACCTGGGTGCAGGTTCTACGGAGCCAGCTACTTTCATGGATGTTGACTTTAAAGGTGCCGTTGATCCTGCAAGCACGCCGTGGTATGCAGACTGGTCTTTCTACGACAACCTTATTAATGGAACCCTCGAGTCTGATGCTTTGACTACAGGCACAGTTGAAACCTGGACAGATGCTGACATGCAAGCTGCAGGCAACGACGTAATGTGGACCAATGACAAGACTTACGTTCTTGACGGATTTGTATTTGTAAACGACGGTCAGTCACTGACTATCCAGGAAGGTACTGTTGTTCAGGGTAAATCAGGCGAAGGCGACGACGCTTCTGCGCTGATCATCGCTCGCGGCGGAACCATCATGGCTGAAGGTACCAAAGACGACCCAATCGTATTCACTTACGAAGGTGATGCTGGTAACTCAAGCGCTCAACTCCGCGGACAGTGGGGTGGTTTGATCGTTCTCGGTAAAGCAACCCTCAACTCTACTCCGGGTGAGACAGCTATCGAAGGTCTGCCAACCGGTGAGCCACGTGGTCTCTACGGTGGTTCTGAAGACGACGACAACTCTGGTGTTATTCGCTATGTTTCTATCCGCCACGGTGGTACAAACATTGGTGCTGACAACGAAATCAACGGCCTGACACTGGGCGGTGTTGGTCGCGGTACAACCATCGAATATGTTGAAATTGTTGCCAACAAAGACGACGGTATCGAGTGGTTCGGTGGAACCGTTAATGCCAAATACCTCATCTCTGCTTTTTGTGCAGACGACGCGCTTGATTACGACGAAGGCTACCTCGGTGAAAACCAGTTTGTAATCGTACACCAGGATGCTGATGTTGACGCTGCAGATCGCGGTGGTGAGCACGACGGTGGTACTGATCCGGAAACGGGCACGCCATTTGCCACTCCGGTATTCTTCAACGTAACTTCTATCGGTAACCCCGACAGCCGTACGCTGACTTTCCGCGACAACGCAGGAGGTGAGTACCACAACTCTATCTTCGTAAACTACAGCCGCGGTATCGACATCGAAGACCTGCTCGGTCAGGACCAGGATTCCTTCAAACAATGGGAAGACGGCAACCTGAAAATTGAGAACAACGTATTCTGGAACATCGGTGCGGGCGACCGCAACGAGGACCTCTTCAAAGTGAGCTCCGTAGAATAATCGTTGATTCTATAAAAACCACAAATGAGGGCTTTCGGATTTATCCGGAAGCCCTTATTTATTTGGCTTTCGCCGAAAGGCTCCAAATCCCTGATATTCAGCGCTGTTTGATAGAATTAATATTCAATTAACACTGGATTAACCGGTCAGTAATACGCAAAGCGGACTTTTGTACCGGAATTATTAACAACAGCAAAACTCAAAATCCTACAATCAATGAAAAGATCGCTTTTTTGGGCAGCCATACTTCTATTCGCTGCCATTCCAGCTTTCGCTCAAAAAGGCACCATTGCCGGTAAAGTAATCGAGGCCGAATCCGGTTTCGAAGTTATCGGTGGTACCGTAGTGATTTCCGGTACGACGGTCGGTACAACGACCGACCTGGACGGAACCTATTCCCTGAATTTGGATCCGGGTACTTACACCATCGATGTTTCTTACATTGGCTTCGAAAAACAACAGATCACGGATGTTGTGGTTAAAGCCGGTGAAGTTACTCCGCTGGATATCTCACTTGGCGAACAGGCTGTAGAACTCGACCTGGACATTACGGTTACCGCAAGGGCTTACCGCAATACGGAAGCTGCGCTGGTAACCATTCAGAAAAAATCACCGGTTGTTCTCGACGGTATTTCTGCGGCTCAATTTAAAAAGAGCGGAGACAACGACGTGGCTTCTGCCGTGCGTCGGGTAACCGGAGTAACCATCGAAGACAGCAAGTATGTGTACATCCGTGGTCTGGGTGACCGCTATACCAAGATCACCCTCAATGGTGCGGAAGTACCGGGATTGGATCCAAACCGCAACACGGTTCAAATGGACCTCTTCCCGACCAACCTGATCGACAACATCCTTGTTTACAAGACATTTGCTCCACACCTGCCGGGCGACTTTTCCGGAGGCTATGTGGATATCACTTCGCGTGATTTCCCGGAGCAATTCACTTTCAGCGCTTCCGCTTCCCTGGGTTACAACACCCTTTCCACTTTCAACAGCGAAAACTTCATCACCTACCCTACCGGCAAGACAGACTGGCTGGGATTTGACGATGGAACCCGCGCCGTACCGGAAGCAGTTGCCAATACAGACGTAATCCCGGAATTCTCTACCGGTCTCAACGACCTGGAGAATGCGCAGGAAATTGCCTCGCTTACCCGTGCTTTCCCGAATACCTGGGAAATGACCAATAAATCGCCCTTTTTCAACCACAGCGCTTCGCTTTCAATTGGTGACCAAAAGTCCCTTTTCGGAAAGCCGCTTGGTCTGATTGTGGCCCTTACATACAACCGCTCATACTCGGCTTACGCAAATGGCCAGTATGGGATACATGAGTTAACCGGTGATGTCAGCACTACTTCTGACCTGACCACACAGCTCATGCTCAACGAAAACAAAGCGACTGATGAGGTACTTTGGGGAGCGCTTATGGCTGCGACCTTTAAACCTTCCAGCAATCACAAAATCGGACTGACTGCTATGCACAACCAGTCTGGTACTTCTGTGGCGCGAAGCCTGGAAGGACGTAAGTTTCGCGATGATCCGGATGACATCTTTCAAACCCGTACCTGGCAGTACCTCGAACGGGGGCTGTCGACTTTCCAACTTGCCGGAAAGCATGTAATCCCGGGAGCAAACAATTTCACTATTGACTGGCAGAGTTCACTCAGCCTTTCAACGCAGGAAGAGCCGGATCTCCGTTATTTCACCAATCGTTATGTGGAGGAAGATGACAAATACCGCATCAAGCCTTCTTCAGACAATGTTCCGACCCGTTTCTTCCGGAACATGAACCAGAACAACTGGCACAACCGCCTCGACTTTTCCTATCCGTTTTCACAATGGAGCGGATTGAGCGCTGAGGCAAAAATTGGAGGTGCATACATTACCCGCTTCCGCGAATTCCGCGAAGATCGCTACAACTTCAACAACCAGTCATTTGCATTGGGGGGTCCAAACCCATCGCAATACTTTGTAGAAGACAATCTTATTCAGGTTGGTGACAGTGGTTTTGACGGCATCAGTGGGGTTTACCTGACAGACAACTACGACCCACGGAACAACTACGATGCAAGCCAGCAATCAGCTGCTGCCTATGCGATGGTTGATCTGCCATTGTCCTCCCGCCTGCGCATCATCACGGGTGCTCGTATGGAGACGACAACTATTCAGTTTAAGACTTTCGACGAAGGCACTACCCTCGACAATTACCCACAACTCGACGGGGAAACAGACATCCTCGACAACGTAGACATCCTTCCTGCGGTAAACCTCAACTACGAGATTACCAAAGACATGAAGTTACGGATGGCTTACTCCCGCACCCTGGCACGTCCGACATTCCGGGAACTGGCTCCGCTTACCACTTTTGCGGTAGACGGTGGATTCCTGATCGTTGGTAATCCGGAGTTGCAGCGCACATTGATTGACAATTTGGATTTGCGCTGGGAAGTAATTGCACAAGGCGGAGAGATGATCTCTGTAAGTGCTTTTTACAAGAATTTTACGAATCCGATTGAGCGTACATTCAACACCGAAGCACCAAACACCGAGCTCACCTTCCGCAACGTGGACGAAGCATCGCTGTATGGAGCAGAGCTTGAAATCCGTAAGAACCTCGGCTTTATTACTGCCGCTCTGACTGATTTCAGCCTGGGTCTGAACTTCGCTTACATCTATTCACAAACGACCATTGATGCAGAGGAACTATCGCTGATTCGCGCATTGGATCCGGATGCAAAAGATACCCGTGAAATGTTTGGGCAAGCGCCATATATCGGCAACGCCCTGCTTTCATACCAAAACCAAAAAGGTTGGCAGGCAAACCTGAGCTTCAACATCGTAGGACCACGGATTTCCGTAGTTACCCGCGGTGCAACACCTGATTACTATCAGATGCCGGCTCCGGACCTCAGCTTCAATATTTCCAAGAAGTTTGCGGATGTGTTTACCGTTCGCCTGAGTGCCAACAACCTCCTAAACACCGATTACCGCGAAATCGCAACTTATCAGGGAGAAGAATATCCGATCCTGGTATTCCCACGAGGTCGCACCTTCTCTCTCGGCCTGAGCTACAATCTGGCCAAATAAATTTGAGAGTTTTTGCTGTCTATAATTCCAATACAGGTCGGCCCGTGGGTCGGCCTGTTTTTGTTTTATCGTATTACGTTTTATTCGTTTAATACGTTTAATACGGTGGACAGACTCGCTCAGGCAGGTCACACCTCCTTAGCAAAAATGGTGCAATTCTAACCCCGACCCACGGAGGTGGGTCAAACCCATAGATTCTGTTTCGTCTGTTTTCAGGTTCCTCGATTTCTAGTAGCAGCCAGACAAGGCAACATTTGTAGCAGAATTATTCAAAAAACACCAATTGGCTCCAGAGGAACGGAACCCAAGAACAGCTTAGCCTCTCAACATTGGACCATTGACCCGCGCAGGCGGGTCATACCTCCCTAGCAAAATGGTTTAATTTCAGGCCCGACCCACGCAGGTGGGTCGAACATTCAGGACACATTTATTGATCAGCCAGTTGTTTTGTCGGAAGCAACAACGCCTTTCCCTCCAGCTCAAGACGTATCCCTCGAGCCTTCGTTTCCGCTTCAGGCAGAATCTCACAATTGTCCCACAATCCCGTGACAAGCGTCTCTGCATACGCCCTTGGAAGATTATTCTCCAACATTTTTTGGCGGGTACGACTTGCGTCGAATGTAAATGCGTGATGTGAGAAGCGAATCGGCTCCCCGGCACCTTCCCATTCGATCAGGCTGTACCAGACCCGTTGGGTACTGTCATTCGCCGGCATGCCAATTACTCCGGCATTCCACCAGGTTTTGTTATTCCGGCTTTCGCCGAAAGGCAAACCACAATGCCCAGCTAAAATCACATCAACTCCGGCTGCATCCAATTGCTTTCTCTTTTCGCCGAAAGGCGTAGAATCAAACACATAATCAGAGACCCCCTCCCCCGATCCGTGAACGACTAAAAATTGCTTGCCTCCAAACTCAAACTTCAAATGATGCGGGAGTGCTTCCATCCAGGAAAGAGCAGCTTCACTCACGTTTTTCCGGGCGTAGGGATACCAGTGACGAGAGAAGAGATCACAGCGGGTATCTTCTTCAAAATTGCAGCCGCAATCATCCAGACGCTCGCGAAGCTGAATCTCGACATTCCCGGCAATACAATGGATTCCCCAATCGATTATTTGCCGGACACTGGCTTCCGGATCGGCACAATAGGCAACCACATCACCGGTGCAAATGATCCGATCAGCCGGAAGTGCATGCTTTTCCGCTTCCTGTTTCAAAGCTTCCAATGCCTCCAGATTGCTGTACACGCCTCCAAAGACGAGCAGCTTTCCCGGTTTAAATGAACCGATGTCTTTTAGGCTGAATGTTGTGTTCTTTTCCATAAAACGGGTATCCAATATCCGATAAAACAACAAATGGTACCAATAAGGTTTGCGCTCAATAAATCTCCATATTTGCCGGGAAAAAAGATCCAGCTCTCCGGCCAGGCACCCAAAGCCAGACACAAGCCAAAACCAATACCCGCCAGGACCGATAGAAAATAGGAAATTGGCGGCGCTTTTACCTGCCAATGCACAAATACCGGAGCCAGGCCAATCACCATGGTTCCGCTAATCGTTGTGGCCGACAATATCTCGGGACCAAATAATATCGGGAGGGTGCCGAGTAGGGTAAGCCCTGCCATAAATATCCTGCCGCGTTTTAAACTGATCTGCCTGCCTCCTGCCAAATCGACCACTGCCAGTTTGGAAAAGGAGGTAAATGTACTATCGAGTGTGGATGCTGCTGATGTTACCATAATTACATTCATCAACAACATCATGCCGGCTCCCAAAGTCTGCGCTACCTCGACCGGCGCCTGGCCCTCCAAACCCTGAAATTTGGCATATACGCCGACCCAGGAAAACAATAGGATACAAGCCATTCCGATCCAGGTAGCCCAGAAAAAACTTTTGCGCGTCATCCGCGGATTGGAAATAAAGGCCCGATCGGTCAGCACCGGGTCGTGAAAGGGGTAACTGAATACCTGCAACAAAGCGACCAGCAAGAGGTTTACGCCTGTAGATAAACTCCAGGTTCCGCTGCTTACATAGCGGGTCACGTCATAGTCGGTTCGCGGTAATAAGATACCCAGAATAACAAACAACAGAATTGCAAAGAGCCCCATTTGAATAGCATCTGTCAGCAGGGAAGATCGCAATCCGCCTTTTAGGGAATAAGCCAGGGTTAGCAGGGTGAAAAGTCCGATGGCCAAAAAATAGGGATTGCTGCCTTGGGGTCCAAAGTAGGTCCCGATCACCATGGTATTTGACCAAACCTCATTAAACAACCGAAAGGCGATGAGCAACGAAAACAACCACATGGCTTTTTGGCCAAAACGGCCCCCTAAAAATTCGTGAATACTGTTGAATCCGCCCTTGCTGCGCATCCGGAAGATCACCTGTCCGGCAACCAAAAAAGAGAGGTAATAAGCGGCATAAGCGACACCTCCGACAAAACCGAAAGCCAGTCCGAGGTTGGCGGCATTGGTAATCGATTTGGCAAAGATCCAGGAAATTACCAAACTGGCTGTGAGCAACCAAAAGCCGGGCTCTCCCTTTTCGGTATTGGCTTTGAAAAAAGCCTTTTCATTCTTTGCCCAGGGGGAAAGCAGGTAGAGCAGGATGCTGGTTGCTATAAGGATGATCCATTGCCAGACTTGGATATTCATGCAGAAAGCCGGATTTAAGCCCCGAAGATGGGAATTTTATCTTATATACGGTTGTCATCCGTTGTTTGGCTTGGCAGGAGGGTCTTTTTGGAGACGCTTTGGAATTGCTTATCGGGCTTCCGCCGAATATCCATCCAAACATATAATTAACATAGAAATAATACCCTACTTTTGGGGGAACCCGATTATTTGCCGTTTTTCGCCCTCTGTTTCACAATGCAACGCTAATGGAAATAACGCCTATCGTCATGTGGCTCGGATTTGCCCTCGCTTCTTATTCAGTTGTGGGTAATGACGTCATCCAAACCCTGGGTACTTTTCTGACTTCCAACGAACGCCGCGTCCGGTGGTGGGTACTTTGGTTGTATGCCGGAATCGTACTTTCCTATGTGCTGATCAATGGCTATATGATGGCCGATATTGATTATGGCCGACTGGATAAGTTTACTTTCCCGGAAGTTTATCAATGGTATTATCTCCTGCCTCCTCTGGTGCTGCTCACCATTACCAGGTGGGGTATACCGGTGAGTACGACCTTTATGATACTCACCCTGTTCTCGCTCACGGATATCCCCAATGATTTGGGAGCCATGGTAGGCAGTGTCTTTGATTCGGGGACCAAATTAGGGGGAATGATTCAGAAATCCCTGATGGGGTATCTGATTGCTTTTAGTTCGGCGATTGTATTGTACCTGGGCATCACCCGACTTACCGAAAAATACTTTATTGAAAACCCCATCAGTAAACGGGGAAATATATTCTGGACGATTGCCCAGTGGTTTACTACGGCTTTCCTCTGGTTTCAGTGGCTTACTCAGGATTTGGCCAATATCTACATCTACCTGAAAGGAGGGGCAGAACTTAGCGTTTTCCAGTTTGCCATTTCGCTGATTATTCTCCTGGTTCTATTGGGCTACATCTTCTACTCCCGGGGAGGATCTGTACAAAAAGTGGTGCGGGAAAAAACCAATACGGCCGATATTCGCTCCGCTACATTCGTTGATTTGATCTATGGAGTTGTCCTTTATATTTTCAAATACGATTACTTCGGATTGTGGGGTGGCAAACTCCCAATGAGTACCACCTGGGTGTTTATCGGTTTGCTTGCCGGCCGAGAATTGGCTATTCGATTGTCGTTGGAGAAAAAGATTTCGAAAAAGGTGGGTGGAATGGTCGCCCGCGATTTGGCCAAAGTCTTTTTCGGACTCGTTGTCAGTGTAGTCCTCGTATTTATAATCAAACTTATGGCCGGATAGGAATACCTGGTTATTTACCAAACATACACTTTCCCGGTATCGTAATTGATGGAGATTCGGTGGCTTTTAAAGAAGGAAGCACCGAGTAATCCGTCAATGGAAATCCCTTGATTACTGAGGCCCTGGAAGGCGGTCCATTGGAATTCTCCGCCTTCTACCATTTCTTTACCCACTTTAACCTGATCGAAGGTAACGATGGTAGATAGTTCACCGGTGCCATCGAGTCCGCGCAGGTATCCGAGGCAACACTCCTGATCGATAAAGTTGACCAGTTTATCCTTATATTTTTCGTGGATCAGGTTTATGGATGCGCCGCAATCCAGACCAAAGTTGAGCTTTTTTCGGCCTACCTTGAGTTGAATGACCGGCAAATGCTGTTCCATCCTGAAATCGACCGCTAAGCGGGGTTTGCTGTATTTATGCAGGTAATTATTGAGGGGGAGCAGAAAAATCGTACTGGACTTATAATCAATCAGAATTTCATATTCCTGCAACAGGTCAAATCCCAACAGGCCGAGCAGGTTTCGATCAATGGAAGCTTCCAGATGCTCCATATTAATGGCATATCCTTCAACCTCTTCCATGGAAATACCAGCCCAATTCAATTGAGAAACGGTGCGGTGAGAGACAGCGACTGTTCCACCGATACTGCGTGCTTCGAGTTCCGGGTCAGCTTCTGCTTCTTCGTTTACAATAAGCCCGGGAGCTCCTGTATCTAAAATAAACGATCCATCCTGTCCTTCCAATTGACCGGAAATAACAATCAGTCCATTGATAATCTCAAAGGATACTTCCTGAGCGGAAGCATTTGTATTTACATAGTCTTTACCCGGAATGTTGGTCTCCAGAAAAGCAATTTCTCTTTGAGCAAAGAGTACGTTTGAAATAATTAGGGCAACAATTACAATCCTCAGCTTTTTCATACCCCTCCATTTTTAGTTCTTAATAGGTCTATCTATAACATCAGATAACCTCTATTTTACACAAAGTTAACATTAAATTAACATGAAAACAACTAAGAATCAAGTATGGTTGCGCAAATTTTTTAGAAAACTATCAGATTAGGATTTTATGTTACTGAAGTTTGTTTTACCTTTGCCCACTGGTGAGGGTCATGCGACCAGCTCCTGCTGAATCCCCCAGGCCGGAAACGGAGCAAGGGTAGGCGGTCGTAGCGGTGCGGCGTGATTTCTCACCTTTTTTTATTTCCCCTCCTCCCCTGTTCCCCGAAAATAAATCTTGAATGAAGAATGGCGAATTTTGAATGATTCCACCAATGCACCAATACACCGTTACACCATTCCACCAGTAAACCACCCTACCATTACACTATTTCCGCTCCACATCGTACCTTTGCGGCAAATAAATCAATCCAAGCCACCTTATGAAGTTTTTTATCGACACAGCCAGCCTGGAACAAATCGCAGAAGCCCGTGACCTGGGCATCCTCGATGGCGTAACCACCAACCCTTCCCTCATGGCCAAAGAGGGAATTACCGGAGAAGCAAACATCCTGGCCCACTATAAAAAAATCTGTGATTTGGTAGATGGCGACGTTAGCGCCGAAGTGATCAGCACCGATTTTGAAGGCATGATAGAGGAGGGAAAAAAACTCACCGAAATTGCCCCAAACATTGTTGTTAAGGTTCCGATGATCAAAGAAGGCGTAAAAGCCATCAGCTGGTTTTCTGCCAACGGCATCCGCACCAATTGTACCCTGGTGTTTTCTGCCGGACAGGCGATCCTCGCCGCTAAAGCAGGAGCCACCTACCTCTCGCCTTTCATTGGCCGGGTTGATGATATTACCTGGGACGGTGTACAACTGATCCAGGAAATCGCAGAAATTTATGCCATTCAGGGATACGATACAGAGATTCTGGCAGCTTCTATCCGTTCGGCCAAGCATATCGTAGATTCCGCGCGTGCCGGAGCAGATGTGGTAACTTGTCCGCTGGATTCTATTCTCGGACTGCTCAAGCATCCTCTCACTGATATCGGATTGGAGAAATTCCTCGCCGATTACCGCAAAGGAAACAGCTAGCGTTTCTTTACATCAATGAATACTAAAGAATATATGGTCCCGCTGCTTTTACTGGTAGCGGGACTTTTTATTATCAGCAGTTTCCCCGGAACCGGGGATTCAGGCGATAGTGTTTATCATTATCTGCATGCCCACTATGCATTCCAACATCCAAAACTGTTTTTGGACCATTGGGCCAAACCCGTTTTCACGACCCTTAGTGCTCCTTTTGCCGTTTTTGGATTTGCCGGAATGAAGGTTTTCAACCTCCTGGTTACCGCAATGAGCATGCTTATCATGAGTCGCATTGGCCGCGACCTGGATCTAAAACACCACTGGCTTCCGGCCTTGCTCCTTCTCCTCTGCCCGGGATACCTGGTTCTGATTTTTTCCGGCCTTACAGAACCGCTATTTGCTTTAAGCCTAATCCTCAGTGCCCGCCTTACCCAAAACAAGCATTTTTTTGGCAGTGCTTTGATATTGTCTTTTATGCCTTTCCTCCGACCGGAAGGATTGATTTTCATCGGGATTTTCGCCCTGTACTTTTTGATCTCCAAAGCATGGAAGCCTCTTTTACTCTTGCCTTTCGGACATGTTTTTTTGGCTTTCGCCGGATGGCCGATTTTTGGGGATCCCTGGTGGATTTTCAATCGAATGACGAATGCCGTCTCCGGTGTTTACTATTATCCCGGACTCGATATATGGCATTACCCCAAACAGCTATTTTATCTGATTGGCCCCATTGTATACGCCCTTTTTCTCGCCGGAATCGGGTTTACATTCGCGGAAGCGGTAAAAAAACCGGCTAAAATCCTGGAGTTTAAAATATGCATCCTGGCAGCCAGTGTATTGGCATTCATCACAGCCCACAGCATCTTCTGGTATTTTGGCATTTTCAAATCCATGGGCCTCGCCCGGGTATTGATTTGTGTGATCCCGTTAATAGCCATATTCGCAGCTGTACCTCTTGATAAATTGCTGACTCAGCGGCGTTCCGGCATCAAATATCTGGCACTATTGCCCTTAGGTCTTGCGCTGCTCTTTCCATTTATTGGCAATAAAGCCAGCCTGCACAAAGCAGATTTCAATTATACAGCCGACCAGTTATTGATTCTGGAAATGAAAGAATATCTGGAAAAAACAGCCCCCGGATTCGCACAGGAAGTTTACGCTTTTTCGCATCCATCCGTTGCCTGGATCTTTGACTTTGATCCCTTTCGGGAAGGGATATGGAGATCGGTTGGCGAGACAGAGGTGCAGGCCATTCCAGGCGGAAGTCTGGTTATTTGGGACAACTGGTTTTCGGTGGTGGAGCACAAAACCCAGGCTGAAGATCTGTCTGCCTTCGGATTGACAAAATTGGCTGCATTTGAGGACGGCAGATACAGCTTCATCGTTTTTCGGAAAGAATAGTCGTTTGGATTTCCTATAATTGGGGGCTTAAAACTCAACTATGGATCTCGACTATATTCTAAATCACCTGGGCGAAGACAGAGAGGATTACTACAATGCCGTCTCACCGCCCATTATTCAAAGCAGTAATTTCGCTTTCGCGAATTTGGATGCCTTTCGGGAAGCTATTGCCAATGAGGCCAATGCCACCATTTATACGCGGGGGAATAATCCAACGGTAAGAATGTTGTGTAAAAAAATTGCTGCACTGGAGCAGGCCGAAGATGCGCTGGTGGTTGGCAGTGGCAGTGCCGCTATTTCTATGGCGATCATGAGCCAGGTAAAAGCAGGCGATCATGTTGTCTGTGTGCAAAAGCCCTATGCCTGGACCACGAAACTGTTGGAAAACATACTGGGCAGATTCGGCGTAAGCCACAGCTTTGTGGATGCCAGAGATATTTCGGAAATCGAAGCAGCTATTACTCCGTCCACTACCCTGCTCATGCTCGAAAGTCCCAACTCCCTAACATTTGAATTACAGGATTTGGAGGCTTGCGCCGAATTGGCCAAAAAGCATGGGCTGGTAAGCTGCATCGACAACAGTTATTGTACGCCGCTGTATCAAAAACCTATTGAAATGGGGATTGATATCGTGGTTCATTCAGGAACCAAATATCTCAACGGACATTCAGATGTAGTCTTTGGCGCTATCTGTGCCAATCGGGAGATCATTGAAAAGATCTTTCACGGAGAGTATATGACCTTGGGAGGAATCATGTCTCCCCACGACGCCGCGCTTGTGATCCGCGGATTGCGTACCCTGCCTCTGCGCCTGGATCGCAGTTCGCGCTCAGCCGAACGCATTGCCAACTTCCTGGCAGAACACCCAATGGTAGAATCAATAATCTACCCACATCATCCTTCATTCCCGCAATATGATTTGGCCCGAAAACAAATGCAGGCAGCCGGCGGATTAATAAGTTTCCACCTAAAAGCACCTGATATTGAGACCAGCGAGCGGTTCTTCCACGCCCTCGAACGCTTTCTGCTTGCAGTCTCCTGGGGCGGACATGAATCGCTGGTTATGCCAACAGCTGCTTTTCACAAGATACCAGGCCAGGAGGATTCGCCCCTGCCCTGGACCCTATTCCGACTTTATATCGGACTGGAAGATCCAGACTGGCTCATGGAAGATTTATCCAGAGCCTTTGAAAAATGCAAACAGGGATAAAACCAAAGTCTTAAAATTTTCTTAAAAAATTGCTTGCTTATTGTCCTGATTACATTATCTTAGCACCGAACAATTGATCAAAAATCAATGACAAGGCGGTTCAATCTTCTTTATCCACTGATCAATTAGAAATATTCTACGGAATTCTCTTCCGGTTTTCAAAAAGAATGTTTTACTTTAAAACAAAAGAGGATTTGAACATCCTTAAAGAATAACAGTCGGGTGATTTCTTACAAGAGCGAAGTCTTTTAAAACCTTCGCTCTTTTTTTGTTTTGAAAACAATGAAAAAGGCAACATGACGAATTTCTCCTTAAGTGCACTGGACATTGGCATTATGATCGGCTATGCCGTACTGATCATTGCCTACGGTTTATACCATGGAAAGCGAAAAAATTCAGAGGAATACTTTCTGGCAGGCCGGAATATGATTTGGCCTATTGTTGGTATTTCGCTTTTTGCAGCAAACATCTCCAGCTCAACCCTCGTCGGACTTGCCGGTGATGCCTTTAAGACCAACACCCACGTTTTCAACTACGAATGGCTGGCAGCCGTGGTGTTGATCTTCTTTGCCATATTCTTTCTGCCCTTTTACCTGAAATCCAAAGTGTATACCATGCCGGAATTTCTGGAACGCAGGTACGACCAGAGATCCCGTTACTATTTTTCCTTTATAACCATTGTCGGAAATGTGTTGATTGACACAGCTGCCGGTCTGTATGTTGGAAATATTGTATTGAAACTGATGTTCCCGGAGGTCCCCGGCTGGGCGATCATTGTAACCCTGGCATTTGCAGCAGCAGCCTATACCATCCCCGGTGGATTGAACTCGGTCATTCAAACAGAAGTGGTGCAGGCGATCCTGCTCATTCTGGGTTCTTGTATGATCACCTACTTCGCTTTCTCCGAAGTGGGAGGCTGGAGTGGTATGATTGCCGGCCTGGATGCCAAAGCAGCAGCCGGAGAATTTGTTCAGGAAGGCGGGGTGGTCCTTAAATCGGCCGAAGAAGTCCTCAGTCTTGTGAGGCCGGCCAATGATGACTTTATGCCCTGGACAGGGCTCTTGTTTGGTGCACCTATCCTTGGGTTCTACTTCTGGGCAAACAACCAGTTTATGGTACAAAGGGTACTGGGAGCCAAAGATCTCAACCACGGTCGCTGGGGTGCTCTTTTTGCCGGACTCCTGAAATTACCGGTTCTATTCATCATGGTACTTCCGGGTACCTGTGCCATTCTGCTGTTTTCAGACCTGGATCTGACAGCCATGAATTATGCACTGCCGGATGGAACCATTTGTGAGAACCTGGCCGATTGTCCCAATGCAACTTATCCATTGTTGCTTTTCAATCTCCTCCCCAAAGGAGTACTTGGACTTGTACTGGCCGGATTGCTTGCAGCCATGATGTCTAGTGTATCCGCAACCTTCAACTCTGCCTCGACCCTTGTGACCATGGATTTTGTGCGGAAATTGAGACCAGAGATGACGAGCCAACAACTGGTTCGCGCCGGACAGATTACCACCCTTGTACTGGTAGTTCTGGCTTCCCTGTGGGCTCCGCAGATCGAAAAATTTGATTCGCTCTGGGAATACCTGCAGGATATCCTGAGTTACATTGCTCCGCCAGTTGCCGCAACCTTTATTCTGGGGCTTTTCTGGAAACGGGCGACAAGCACCGGATCCATTGCGTGTTTGTTGTTTGGATTTGCATTCTCCATTTTCGCCGTTCTCTCCAAGACATTTGATTGGTTTGAAGGCTTAAACAATATGCACTTCCTGCATCGCACATTCTGGCTGTTTGTTGTATCCCTGGCCGTGAATGCTGTCGTAAGTATGTTTACACAAGCACCAAGAGAAGATCAGGTTGAGCACTACACCTGGAAGAAAAGCATGTTTAAGGATGAATCTGAAGAGCTTCAGGCATTGCCGTGGTATCTCAACTATCGATACCTGGCCGTTGGCTTGCTGATTCTGACTGCCTTACTGGTAGGTTACTTCTGGTAATCTGAAGGAGGTATCATACAAATGCTGCTTAGTAAGCGGGCAATCCTGTGATTTACAAAGCAACTTCACACAAAAGAAAAAGCCGATCCTCAAGGGAGGGTCGGCTTCCGTTTTTTGGGGCCGTTTTCAAATAAAAACGGGGCATACAGGGTAGTTGCAACAAAAATAAGCCGGTTGCCGGCATTTATTAACTCCTTTTTGCAAATGTGCCATTCGGGTTCGTGAATGAATTGTTTCAATGAGTGAATGGCAAATTGGAAGAGAAATTTACCTGGTCTCCAGGCACAGGAAGGAAAATAGACACTCGGGTCCCTGTCGGTTTTTGGGTATCCGGGTTTCTCAAATCCTCAATTTCTACCCGGGCATTTGTTTTAAAGATTCGATTAGACAGTGCTATCCTGTCTGAGGTGATCTTCATGCCCATAGATTTGTGCTTGGTTGTTTTTTCAGGTCTTACCTGTTGAGCCATTTCCCGTCCGATACCATTATCCTCCACTTGCAACCACAAATTCTCTCCTTTCGGAAATATGCGCACAGACAAATGGCCCCTCCCCTTTTCTTTATGCATGAGTCCATGCCAAATAGCATTTTCTACATAGGGCTGTAAAATTGTTGGTGGTATCTTTACGAAATCGATATCCAACTCGGTAGATACCTCCAGGTCAAAATCAAAGGAGTCGTCAAAACGAAATTGTTCCAACTCTACGTATAAGGTTAGTGCTTTAAGCTCCTCCGATAAAGATACAAGGCCTGATTTGGAGTTATTGAGAATGAGTCGGATAAGTCTGGAGAACTTATTCAGGTAATTGGCAGCCTGGTCTGACTTATTATTCAACACATACAAGCGGATCGAATTCAATACATTGAATAAAAAATGGGGATTCATCTGAGCCCGTAAAGCCATGAGCTCCAACTCAGCAATTTTTGTTTCGTACTCCCGCTTGAGGGATCGTTCTATTATCTCATTCTGCTTTTCCAGCCTCCGCTCATTGATAAACTGCCTGCCTCTCTGACTGTATTGGTAGTCTGCTGCCAAAAACACCGGAATAGTGAAGGCCAAAAGCTCTATCATATTAACGATCAACATGCTTATGTCATCCCACTGAATAATCAGTACGGCACCACCGACCACAATTAAGCTAAGTATATTCAGCAACAACCGCTCTCTGGTCGGGAGCAAATACACCAAATTTATGATCAAAATATATATCGGGAAGGTGACCAGGCTGTCCCGGTCAATCAGACCGGTTACGCTCAGGGTAAGCAATGAAACTGTCAGTAAGCCGATGTTCAACCCGATTATCTGCCGACCTTTTGAATAGTTGTTTCGCAGGATTTTAAGCCAGTTTCGCTGGATCACCACCGCCGGAATGATGTAAAATAAAAACCAAAAATGGCTTAAAGACTGAATGATCTTTGCCTTTGTGGTAAACTCCTGATGAAAATAACGAGTGGCGTCAAGGGTCATCAACAGAAAAAAGAACAAGACGCCCAACCAACTAAGAAAACGGGATTTCCTGAGATTTTCAAAAAGTAACTCCTCTTCAAAAGATTGCCGCCAATGCAATTGTTCCGGACTTTTCCTAAACACATCCATCATTAGCCAAAATGATTCAGCAAGTCGGTGCGACGCGAGCGGGAAACCCGAACTTCATCCCCATTACTCATGATTAAAAATCCGCCCTCTGCTTTGTGAAATTCAGAAATCTCTTTCAAATTCACCAAAAAGGAATTGTGTACCCTCAGAAAAGAAAAAGGCTGCAACATCTCTTCCACCTCCTTCAGCGTCTTGGAGATTAACAGGTTATCGGAGTTTTGCAAAATTACGTGACAATAGTTGCTCTCCGAGCGGCAGTATAAGATATCTTCCAAATCCACAAATACCAATCCCTCAAAAGTTGGAAAAGCCACCCGTTGAAGTTTATCTTTTCGAAAATCTTCGATCTGCCGCAGCAAAAACTCTACCTGGCGATTGGCCGCTGTCGATTCCCGCTGGTCCCGATACTTATCCACCGCTCGACGCAATTCCTTCCCATCGATTGGTTTAAGAAGATAATCTACTGCACTGATCCGAAATGCCTGAATGGCAAATTCATCATGTGCTGTTGTAAATATCACCTTAAACTTTGGAGAAGGTATTAAATCGAGCATCTCAAACCCATTCAGATAAGGCATGTCGATATCCAGAAATACCAATTCGGGATCAAGCTGTTGAATGGCTTTAATTCCGCATTTGCCTGAAGGGCATTGTTCTATAATTTCCACTTCCGGACAGTGATTTTTCAGCTCTAAAGCAAGCAATTCGAGACAGTGTGGCTCGTCGTCAACGATCAATGCCCGGATCGGATTATTCCGTTCCATACGGGAAATTAGAAAATTTCTGCAAATGCTCTGGGGAAAATCCAACCTCCATCTTGCTGCGTCAATTATTTTCCTATTTTTGAGCCGCTGCCAATGACAGTCAAACGCTTATGATCAAAACCACCAACATTCGGAAAAACTACGGAGACCTTCAGGTTCTAAAAGGCGTAGACCTCGAAATCGAAAAAGGAGAGGTTGTAAGCATTGTAGGTAAGTCAGGTGCCGGAAAAAGTACGCTGCTCCACATTCTGGGTACTATCGACAGACCGGATGAAGGCCAGGTAGTCCTCAATGATACCGATGTATTTTCCTTAAAGACCAAGAAGCTGGCTGCCTACCGCAACGAGCACATCGGATTTGTTTTTCAGTTCCATCACCTCTTACCGGAATTTACCGCACTCGAAAATGTTTGTATCCCGGCTTACATTGGCAAAAAAACACAGGCTTTCGCCGAAAAGAAAGCCAAAGAACTCCTGGATTATCTCGGCCTGACCGAAAGGATGGCGCATAAGCCGGGTCAAATGTCCGGCGGAGAACAACAAAGGGTTGCCGTTGCAAGAGCACTTATAAATGACCCGGAAGTTGTATTTGCAGACGAACCATCCGGTAACCTGGATTCAGCTTCCTCCAAAGAATTACACCAATTGCTCTTTAATCTGCGGAAAGATTTTCAGCAAACCTTTGTCATCGTGACGCACAACGAAGAACTCGCCAAAATGAGCGACCGTCGCCTCCAAATGGTTGACGGGCTAATCCAAAGTTAATTACGCCCAACGACTGCTGCTCACGAGCGAATTGGGATAATCATCTCCCAAACGCACGTGCCAGTTCTTTTGCTCCTCTCCGCTCAGGGTATCCGGGCAATGAACCTTATCAGCCGGCAACTCTTCCAGTGCCGGAATCCAGGTTTTCACATAATCCCCTTTTGGATCATACCTGCGTGCCTGGCTTAAGATGTTGAAATAGCGATCCTCTCTGGGGTCACTACCCACACCGGCCACATAATTCCAATTTCCCCAGTTACTCATTACATCATAATCAATAAGAAGAGACTCAAAATACTCAGCGCCCATTTGCCAATTGACTTTCAGATCACTCACCAAAAAGGAAGCTACGTTTTGCCGTCCCCGATTGGACATGAATCCGGTTTTGTTCAACTCAATCATGTTGGCATCAATAAAAGGGACTCCTGTCCGCCCGTCTTTCCACAGATTGAATCGCTTACTGTCGGACTCTAAATCAGCATCCGACTGCTCTTTGATCCCACCTTTCAAAAAGATTTTTTCCTCGTATTTTTTGCCCATCAAGCGGAAAAAATCACGCCACAGTAATTCAAAAAAGATCCAGTAAGTAGAATCGTTTGCACCTCTTTCCGCTTCGTAGGCTTTCAATTCGTGATAAATCATTTTTGGAGACAAACATCCCTGTGCCAACCAGGCAGAAAACTTGGTGGAATAATCCCCGCCCAACATTTCATTTCGGGTCTTTTTGTAGGTAGTTGCCTGATCCGATTCCCACAAATAGTAGCGCAGCCTTTCTAATCCGGCCGTTTCTCCTCCTTCAAAAGACAATACCGAACGAGAGTCCCATTCGAATTCATCATGTCCAAAATCCTGTAAGCCGGGGATTTCGCCAGACTCTAACCTTAGGGTCAGCGGCTCCAGGCTATCCGGCACAGGAAGAGGCTCTCTAACCTGAACGATCCGCTCCACTTCTTTGCGGAACTGCGTAAACACATCGGGCGTATGTGTGATGGGAAAAGGCAGGTCTGAGGTATAGTATAACATTTTGCCTCTGGAGTATCGCATCTCCTGGCCTATAGACCATAAATTGCGTTCCAGTGCATCCTGTACTTCTACCTCCTCAGGTGTCCGTTCCCGGTTGCAAAACACCCAACTCGTTTTACACTGATGAGCCATCTCGAATAATTCCTCTTCCGGCTTTCCTACCCGTATGTATAGTTCTGATCCAAGATTGCGCAGAGATTCCCGCAGGTCTGCAACACTTTCTAATATGAATCTGGTCCGGAACTTTCCGGTCTTGGGAAAACCAAACCATCGGGTTTTAGCTTCAAAAATTCGAGGATCAAATACAAAAACGGGAATGATTTCGTCAGAATGGGCAAGTGCTTCAGCCATTGCCTCATTATCGTGTAAACGCAGATCCTGTCTAAACCACAGGATGGATCTTTTTGGCTGTTGCATAGGAAAGTTTTTCTGGTCAGAAACGAGTAAAAATGATTGTACTTAGCTAACAATCCCTGATCAAAAATGTTGTTACAATTGAAACACACAATGGTTACAATCAAGTTGCTTAATCCTTCTTTTCAGAATCTTCCGGAATGGCACGGGTTGACGCCACTAAGCAAGCAAACGATTATTATCTTTGCCAAAATTTAAAAGTGAAATTTCTATGAAAAAGATCTTATTCTTTCTCCTGGTAGCCGGAATGGCGGCTTGTGCAAATAATGCCGATGGAGAGCAGACAGAAACAACTACAAAAAATCCTCAAGGGTTGGAAATGGAGACCTATAATACGATACTCGATCGTCATGATGAGATCATGCCCAGAATGGGCAACCTTCGTCAATTGGCCAAAAAGTTGACCGAATGGAAAAAGGATGCTCCGGCCGAAAAACAAGCAGCCGTTGAATCAACCATAGCTATTATCGAAGATGCGGAGGAATCCATGATGACCTGGATGCAGGAATTAGGCCCTTCCAATCCCGTAAAACTTCGGGAAACAAAATCCCATGAGGAAATCATGAACCAACTCGCTATTCAGGAAGAACAGGCAGCCAGCGTTGAAAAGAAATTTTCTGAAGCATTTGAAGCTGCAGAAGAATTGCTCAAGGATCGTGCAGACACTAAAGGCATTTCGCTTACACCTCAACGAAACTGATAATTGTTCATTATGATGCTTAGCAAAAACAGTGTAAACTACCTGTTGCTCTTGGTCTTTACCTTTCAATTTATGGCCTGTTCTCCGGAACAGGAAAACCTCCCTATTTTAGGGAATCGCGACATTGTGGAAGGAGATACTATTTATCCAAAAATCCCCGATTTTGAATTCATCAATCAGGATAGCCAGCTTGTTACCAATAAGACTTTCGCCGACAAGGCATATATAGTCGACTTTTTCTTTGTCTCTTGTCCAAGCATTTGCCCAAAAGTGACCAAGGAAATGTTGCGTGTACACGACCGCTTCAAGCAGGATGACCGCGTGTTGTTGCTTGCTCATACGATTGATGTAAAACACGACACCATTCCCCGCTTAAAGGCTTACGCCGAAGGGCTGGGCGTCTCTTCCAATAAATGGCACTTTGTAACAGGTGATAAAGAAGAAATCTTCGACATTGCCGACGACTACTTTAGTGTTGCGGTTGAGAATCCGGATGCACCCGGCGGTTTTGATCACAGCGGACGCTTAATTCTCGTTGATAAAGACAGGCACGTTCGATCTTTCTGCAATGGAACAGATCCGGAAGATGTGGACCGCTTTATTAAAGATGTGGAGCAATTGCTTGAAACAGAATACAAAGGTGATAATGCCGGATAATCAAAAAGGAAGCTCCTCTTTACGGTAAAGTTGATTTTTGTGATTTCGGATAAAGGCCGCACTTCGCCTGGCCACATCCAGTGAAATCCCCGGATCGGTTTGCAGGTTGATCACATGATCGCTCAAGAACTCGGCCCGGGGATTTTTTCCATAAGGGTAATCCCATTTTTCAAATCCTTCCCGTACCGGATGTATCGGACTCAACATCCAGTCTCCAAGCGGCACCCGCTCTTTTTCGGCTTCCCCAAAAATATAATCCCGGTCTCTTACCAAAAGAGGATATTTAATATAGGTATGACTGGCGTATGGAGTATCGCCTGGCAAGGGGACAGATAGATCTGATAGTGCTTCGGTATACAAGGCAGCCAGTTTCTGCCGATGGGCCTTATTGGCCTCCCAGTCCGCAAGTGCTTTCAATCCCCTTTTCTTCTGTATCCCGCTCATCTGCATTAGATAATCGGCCGGCATTTGAATGCCTTCCAGTTCGCCGCCGCTCGAGGATCCGGTTATGATCCCCTTTGCGCTCAACAAACGATATAACTTTAACAGCTGCCAGTAAAGCGCTGGTTTGAGCAGGTGGTCTCTCGCCATCAACTGGGCCTGCAGCAAATTTCGCTTGAAGAACCCCGGAGACTCCAGCGAAGCTTCCCAGTTTCGGATTTGACGGGCAAGTTGCGGGTCCTGGCAGACGGTAATGCCGCCAAGTCCGGTGGAGTATGGCTTATTCCACTGGGTAGAAAAAAAAGAAGCTTCAGCTACCGTTCCATTGGGTTGGCCCTGGTAACTACCGCCAAACCCATGGGTGCAATCTTCAATCAGTCGGAGTTTGTGCTTGTGGGCAAGAGCAACAAAAGGGTCTAAATTCGGCGAAAGCCCAAAAGTATTTTGAGCAATGATTACCCGGGTATTTGAAGTAATATGCTTCTCCACTTCCTCCGGCCCCATGTTGTAGGTATCCGGATTCACATCTACATAAACAGGGGTTGCCCCCAGGTATTTTATGGCATTAGGAACTACCACACAGGTAAAAGCCGGAATAATAACTTCATCTCCTGGCCTCACTCCCATTACCTGCAACAATCCATACAAACCTACCCTGCCTTTCCAGAACAGACCTATCGCTGTTTCTTCCAGCCCCAGAAAAGCTGAAATTTTTTCCCGGTATTTTGAATCTATGCTCATTGAATTATTACAAAAAAGCCTACTAAAAAATGACTAAATACTGAATATCAAACACTTATAAAATTAAAGCTAAAATTAAAAAACCTACAAAGCCGAGCTTTTGTCCTTTTTTTCAGTAAAGAAAGTCATCATATTTGGAACAGTTAATAAGAAATAATCAATTATGGAAGTAAAGACCGGACTATCATTTTTGCGCCAATTCCCACTTTTCCAGATTCTCAACGAGGAAGAGTTTCAAGAAATCACCGACAAAGCAGAGTATAAAGTGTACCCCAAATATGGGCACATTTATTTTGCCGACGAATCTTCCGATCAGATATTTTTTCTATTGAAGGGCGTTGTGAAAGTGGGGACACATTCTGATGAAGGGCGCGAAGTAATCAAAACCATTATGCACCCAACGGCCATGTTTGGCGAATTGGGTCTGGTAGGCGAAGACATCCGCCCGGAGTTTGCTCGAGCCATGAATCAGGAAGTACACTGCTACTCCGTGCCTGTGTTGGCATTCCGGCAACTCATGCGCTCTAATTTTGACCTTTGCCAACGTGTATTATCACTTGTTGGCAGTCGATTGCGAAACACAGAAGATCGACTGGAGGCCCTGATCTTTAAGGATGCCCGCACACGTATTATCGACTTCCTTAAGGATTGCGCCAATAAACGAGGCAGAAAAGTAGGATTTGAAATGCTGTTTAAGCATTGCCTGACCCAGCAGGATATTGCAAATCTCACCGGCACTTCCCGGCAAACCGTTACGTCTGTGCTCAATGAGTTGCGTAAAGAAAACCTCATTTATTTCAATCGAAGAAGCATTCTGATTCGGGATATGGCCAGGCTCGCTTAGAGCTGGCCATACCATCTCAGATTTTTGTCCGGTCATGACTTAAATGCTGCAAATAAAAAGCGCGTCCGACATTGTCAGACGCGCTTATTCTTTTTACAGAGATTGGCTTCTCTTAGTTCTCTTCCTCCAGCTCGGTTCCTTCGCCCTCTCCTTCATCCGAATTCAGCTCGCGTTCCAGCTCGCCCATCAGCACATGCTCGATAGATGATTGCACCGTTGGCAGGATAGTTACGACCTGTCCAATTCGGCTGATTTGAAATAACTTTTCAACCACAGGTGATTTTACACCGGTGATTACAAAACTACCGCCCATTTCTTTCCAGATACGATGTGCCGTTAATATCGCACTCAAACCGGAAGAATCAATGTATTTAACCAGCGAAAGATCAACGATAAGATTCTCAGTCTCGCGGCTGGACAGCAGAAAAAACTCTGACTTAAGGTCAGGAGCAACCGTAGTATTTACATTCTCATCTTCAATTTTAAAAATGGAATACCGGTCTTGCTTATTGATGGAAAATTTCATGTCATCCTTTTTTAGAATGATACAAATGTATCAATTAACCTCAAAACTTCAACAATTTATCTTCAAATCAAATTACTCCGACAGAATTATACGCAAATTTGACGATTCAGGCTTTCGCCGAATGGCAGGGCCTGGGTCCAAAACGTAAAATTGCCCGTCGCCATAAACCTATGCCTGTTTACGTTTGTTATCAAGACAAATATTCCGGGGCAAGTCCCGTTACGCAAAGAGAGTTTCCTTTCCAGGAAGATGTATTTCCCTGTGTCAGCGCAAGTTTGGTATCACAAACACCTAATCACTTCCCTGACTAATTGGCTTGATTTTCGTAAACGGCATGCCGCTATGGCCGATTAACCTGACAAGCAGGCCAATCCTGCAGCCACAAGGGTCATGGCATAATTTTTTCAGGTATTTAACAATCATCCGACATCTTTAACAAATATTAATTTACGGGTGGTTGTACGCTATCGCAATTATACCTATTATTGTTTCGAATGCACGAATTGTCGTAAATCTTATGAATAACAGAAAGTTTTCTCCACAGGTCAAACAGGTCATCTCTACCAGTAGAGATGAAGCCGTTCGCCTTGGTCACGATTATATCGGTACGGAACATCTGCTTCTTGGCATTATCAAGGAGTTGAAAAGTCTCGCTATGCGGGTTCTTTCTTCTCTGGATGTCGATGCCTCCGAATTGAAGCAGACGATCGAAGATTCTATCCGTACTGATCGAAACAGCGGTGCTTCCCTCAACGTAGGCAACCTGCCGCTGAACAAACAAGCCGAAAAGGTCCTTAAAGTGACCTTCCTGGAAGCTAAGATGATGAAGAACGAGGAAATCTCGCCCGAACATCTCATGCTTTCAATTCTCAAACACAAAGAAAACCTTGCCTCCCGCATACTCAACCAGTTTGATGTAGATTATGACATCTACAAAGCCGAACTCGAATATGTACGCCAGGAACAAGACAGCAATACGGATCCATTCCTCAAAGGCGCTTCTGAGTCAGAAGATCCATTTGAAGAAGAAGAAAGCCCGGAACGCTACCAGCGAAAAGGAGGTACGAAATCTCGCACACCTGTACTCGACAATTTTGGTCGGGACATCACCAAGCTGGCGGAAGAGGATAAACTCGACCCCATCATTGGCCGCGAGAACGAAATCGAACGGGTTTCTCAAATCCTGAGCAGACGCAAGAAAAACAACCCGATCCTTATCGGTGAACCCGGTGTAGGTAAAACGGCTATTGTTGAAGGACTTGCGCTTCGGATTATCCAAAAGAAAGTAAGCCGTACACTCTTCAACAAAAGAATCGTCATGCTGGATCTGGCTGCACTGGTAGCCGGTACCAAGTACCGTGGTCAGTTTGAAGAGCGCATGAAGGCCATCATGAATGAGCTGGAAAAATCCCGCGATGTGATTCTCTTTATTGATGAAATTCACACCATCGTAGGAGCAGGTGGAGCAACGGGTTCTCTCGATGCTTCCAATATTTTCAAACCGGCTCTGGCTCGCGGAGAACTGCAATGTATTGGTGCTTCTACTCTGGATGAATACCGCCAGCACATCGAAAAAGACGGTGCACTGGACCGTCGCTTCCAAAAAGTGGTGGTTGATCCGCCATCTTCAGAAGAAGCCGTGCACATCCTGCAGAACATCAAACCGAAATACGAAGAATTTCACCAGGTCACCTATTCCGAAGATGCGATTAAAGCCTGCGTTCGTTTTAGCGACCGCTACATCACAGATCGTTTCCTCCCGGATAAAGCCATCGATGTACTCGATGAGGTTGGTGCCCGTACACACTTGAAAAACATTCACGTACCTAAGCATATAGAAGGACTCGAGAAAAAGATTGAAGAAGTACGTGAACTGAAGAATAAAGCCGTTAAGGAGCAGCAATACGAACAAGCTGCCGAAATGCGCGACAAAGAATCTCAACTCCTCAAAAAACTCGACAAAGAGAAAGAAAAGTGGGAGGAAGAATCTAAAACCAAACGCTATCCGGTTGGTGAAGATGATATTGCTGAAGTCGTTTCCATGATGACAGGCATTCCAGTAAACCGGGTTGCTCAAAGCGAAAGCAAGAAACTGGTCAGTATGGCAACAGACCTCCAGGATGTCATCATTGGTCAGGACGAAGCCATTGGCAAGATAGCAAAAGCCATTCAGCGTAATCGGGTGGGTCTTAAAGATCCGTCTAAACCAATTGGTTCTTTCATCTTCCTCGGTCCTACCGGGGTTGGTAAAACCGAATTGGCAAAAGCGCTGGCCAGATATATGTTTGACTCGGAAGACGCCCTGGTGCGGATCGACATGAGTGAATACATGGAGAAATTTACGGTGAGTCGACTGATCGGAGCCCCTCCGGGTTATGTAGGCTACGAAGAAGGTGGTCAGCTGACTGAAAAAGTTCGGCGCAAGCCTTACTCCGTTGTTCTGCTCGACGAAATCGAAAAAGCACACCCGGATGTTTATAATATCCTGTTGCAGGTGCTCGATGACGGACAGCTTACCGACGGACTCGGCCGCAAAGTTGATTTCAAGAATACGCTCATTATTATGACATCAAACATTGGTGTGCGTCAATTGAAAGACTTTGGTCAGGGTGTTGGATTTGCGACCCAGGCCAGAATGGAAGCGGCAGAAGATCACACGAAAGGCGTTATACAAAATGCGCTAAAGCGTACCTTCTCGCCTGAGTTCCTCAACCGGATTGACGATGTGGTAATCTTCAACAGCCTTGATAGAGACGACATCTTTAAGATTATTGATATCACGCTTAAGGATCTCTATAAGAGGCTGGAGCAAATGGAATTCAAACTCACATTATCCGAAGACGCCAAAAACTTTGTGGCGGAAAAAGGATTTGATCCGCAGTTTGGTGCCAGACCACTCAACAGAGCCGTACAGAAATACATCGAAGATCCTTTAGCCGAATTCATCCTCAATGAAGGGCCCCCATCAGGTTCTGTCCTGGAGGCTATTATGCAAGAGGATAAAAAAGGCCTTAAGATCACATTAGCCGAGGTGAAGACTGACGCTTAAAATACTGCCTTTCTTTTCGCTTCCGCGAATGAGAGAGGCTTACCGAAGACCACCTGCTTTCCATTTGAGGCAGGTGGTCTTTTATGTAAATAGGTCCAACAAAGGAAAATCACCCTTTTTTTCGGGTTTTCTGACAGTTGGGGGAAACTTATTTAGGTAAATCCCGGTTATAGAATTGTATAAGGTGTTAAAAATCAACTTAATACCTTGTAATTGCTATCTATCAGGATAGTTTTGATAATTCTGATAAGTAAGCTTTATTATTCAAGCACGCTGAATTTACGTTGAATAGAGTATCTTTAGCAGCAAATTCTTTCATAAAATAAAACACATTTGGCAAGAAGAAGATCAAAACCACAACCAAGACGCCGCAATCCGAAATTCGATTTCCGCGTAAACGATCAAATCCGTATTCCGGAAGTACGATTAGTAGGTGACAATTTAGAAGAACTCAGTGAACGCATCGGACAAGAAGTAAATCCTGACGTCTATCCTACCCGTAAGGTTAAAGCCTGGGCAGATACTATGGAACTTGACCTGGTGGAAATTTCGCCTAATGCAAAACCACCCGTTGTTAAAATCATTGACTTTAACAAGTTCCTCTACGAAAAGAAGAAGAAAGAAAAGGAAATCAAAGCCAAAGCCGTAAAAACGGTGATTAAAGAAATTCGGTTTGGACCGAATACAGACGACCATGATTTCGACTTCAAATTACGGCACGCAAAAGGTTTCCTCGAAGATGGTGCCAAGGTAAAGGCCTATGTACATTTCCGTGGGCGAACCATTGTCTTTAAAGAACGGGGAGAACTCCTGTTGCTGCGCTTCATCAAAGAACTTGAAGAAGTCGGTTCTGCTGAATCACTACCTAAAATGGAGGGGCGCCGAATGATCGTTATGATCGCACCCAACAAGAAAAAGAAGAAATAGGCAAATAAGCCTTAAACGATAAATATTTAGAACCGGGTATCCCTTGATATCCGGTTCTTTTTGTATACCTTTGCCCCTCTTAAATTAAAATTGACTATCATGCCGAAAATGAAGACGCACTCCAGTGCTAAAAAACGATTTAAGCTTACTGGGTCGGGCAAGGTGAAACGCTTTCAAGCTAAGACCAGTCACATGATGCGGAACAAAAGCAAGAAAGCCAAGCTGCGTCTGCGGGGTTCTACCCTTGTCTCTAAAGCAGATGAGAAGCGCATGAAGGCGCTGCTCTGTAAGTAATTTTTTAACGAGAATGCAGGTAAAGCGGCAAAGCCCTCTGCATTGAACTAAAAAATCTAAAAAATGCCAAGATCAGTAAACGCGGTGGCCTCGCGCCGTCGCCGTAAAAAAATGATGAAGCTCTCCAAAGGTTACTTTGGAGCAAGAAGCAACGTTTGGACCGTTGCCAAGAATGCGATTGAGAAAGGTTTGCAGTATGCTTACCGCGATCGTCGTAATAAAAAACGTGCTTTCCGTCGTCTCTGGATCGCTCGTATCAACGCAGGAGCCCGCCAACATGGCACGACTTACTCCCGCCTGATACACGGCCTTTCTGAGAAAGATATTAAGCTAAACCGGAAAGTATTGGCCGATATGGCTATGAATCACCCGGAAGCTTTTAAAGCAATCGTTGATTCCGTTAAATAACCGAATCATCTGGTGAAACGGAAGGGAAATGGCTCAGTCATTTCCCTTTTTTTATTTTCCCCTCAAACTTATAATGCATGAAATCTGTTTGGTCAACCGTTCTAATTATCCTCAGCCTGGCAATACTGATTTTCTTCGGAGTCAGACACCTCATCCTGAAACAGGATTTTGTGGCCGATCAAACACCAGAAACCACTTCCGTAGAAACGGATAGCCTGCAAGCACAATCCAAACCAGAAATCCAGGAACCACTTCTACAACCAGAACCCGAAGACCAAATGCCGGAACTGGAAATGGAAGATGGCTATTACCGAATCGATTGGCAACTCCTGGCAAAAATAGATTTTGAAGAAAAGTTCAACGAAGAAGTCGAAGACTACATCTTCTACCCTATTTTCCACCCTTCTGTAAAAGCCCTGGAAGGCAAACCTGTGATCATCGAAGGATTTGTTATTCCTTTCGAGGAAACCGGACAGGAAGACCTGCTCATACTAAGTGCTTTTCCATTTAGTAATTGCTTCTTTTGTGGCAACGCCGGCCCGGAATCCGTCATGGACATTCAACTCAAAAAACCGCTCTCCAAAAGGGCCAAACAGGACGATGAGATGAATTTCAGAGGAAAACTACACCTGAATGATACTGACCTCTATTACATGAATTACATGCTTCTGGAAGCTGAACCCGTTGATTAACTATTGCTTTACAAAAGTACTGGTCAGCCTTTTTCCCTCTGAATCCATACATTCCAAAACATACATCCCGCTGCTTAAGGTGGATACATCCATTTCAATCTGATTATAAGGTGTGGTGAATGATTCCCTGCGGATCAATTCCCCGCGCATTGAATACACAGAGCAGGTTGTTATCCCCTCCCATTTATCGGTAGAAACAAAAAGTCGATCCGTGACCGGATTGGGATAAAGCTCTAACGAGGCCCCCTCCCCTACGATTTCGCTTGCCTGGCTGACAGGAAAATCAAATAGATCTACCGCGTAAACGCCATGGCCATGAGAGGCCAGAATAAGTTTCCGGTTGGAGGGAGAATACACCAGGTGCATGACCATTATGGCATCTGGCAGCCCATCTGCAAAGGGTTCCCAGCTCGCACCTGCATCAAATGAAACATAGACGCCCAAATCATTCCCGTAATACAGTATCTCATTATTTTCAGGATCAACAAAGAGACAATTGCCCGGCACATCAGGCAAACCTGCTCCTGATGCAGTCCAGCTTATCCCGCCATCTGTAGTCTTGTAAATATGCTCTGTGCCATACCCGGAAAAAGTCAGATACACGGTTTGCTCGTCCAGGGGATCAATAACTATATCTGAACAAATCCGATCAGGCAGACCAGTCATATTCGTCCAAATATTACCTCCATCAAGGCTTTTCTTAACCCTGGGAACTCCGGAACCAGGTACAGTAGCTACATAAATCAGATTGGTATTCAGGTCCGTTAGTCCCAATGTGAGAATCAAATTTCCACTTTCCACGGGTTGTGTACTTGTAGCTTGCCAGGTGGCTCCCAGATCATCCGATCGGTGCAGGCTTTCAGCCCCCCCATAAATACGGTTGCTAATACCCGGAGCAAAAGCAAATGGAGCATTGAATGCTTTATTCTCACTGCTGGCACTTGCTATATTCAATCCATAAAAACTGCCTCCCCGATCCACTGATCGCGAGACATTCAGGTAGTAATAGGATGCTAAAACAATACTGTCGTTTTCCGGATGTACAGCCCCTGTCATGCCATCACCCCCCAATATCCGCACCCAGGCATCATCACCTATATACATAGCGGAAGCATTGTCCTGTAAGCCTCCAATACCAAATAGGGAGTCTTGCCGGCTATACCCAAAATCGGCATAGAACTGCTGCGTTTGATAGCCACCATTTCGACCTTCCCAGTTTTGCCCCTGGTCGCCCGAATAGAATATCCCCCCATCCGTCACAGCGTATACGACAGTCGGATCCTGCGGATGAAAATACACCGCGTGTATATCTGCATGCACATAATCAGACGGCCCTTCCGGACCTCCTACCGGGGTTTGCCCCAAATCCCACAAATACCAGTAGGAAACCTGTGTGAGGTTGCTTCCGCCATCGGTGGAAAGATACCCGTCTACTCCTACCCAGATGATGTATTCGGGATTTTGTGGATTAATAGCTATATCATGGCTGTACCACCCCTGGTAAGAGGGAACATTTGTGTTGTTTACCATACCCCAGCTGTCTCCTCCATTGTCGGACCGGAATAAGCCAACCACACCAGTTGCATCCGCCACCGAAGCATATAATATGTCAGGGTTATTTTCGCTGTAGCTTAAGAGCGTTTTTCCGCTGTAATTTGTAGGTAACCCACTGTCTAAAAGAGTAAATGTATCACCGCCATTCGTTGATCGATACACCCCTTGCTGTGGGCTGTTCAGGTTTCCAAAACTTACAATTATAGTAGATGTATCCAATGGATGCATTTCGATATCTACGGCCATATCTATATTCTGAATATTAACCCAGCTATTCCCTGCATCGTAGGAGCGATAGAGCCCTAGTGAAGTTGCTGCATAGATGGTTTCCGGCCGATCCGGGTTTATAACAATGTCCTGAATACCCGTCATCTCCTGTTGGGACCAGTCCAGGCTCTTTTCCCAGGTGTTTCCGCCATCGTTTGTTTTCAGGATTCCGATTCCATAAGAGCCTCGGGTAAACCGGTCGACCACGCCGGGTTTGGCTGCGTTGTAATTGTATACCTCTCCGGTGCCGATGTACATTACATCCGGATTATCCGGGTTTATGGCTATGGCACCTACCCCAATTACAGGGAAGCCCGTCGACACATAATCCCAGGCCGCTGCTCCTATTCCTGCTGTGGTCGTTTTCCAAAGTCCGCCGCCGGCCGAACCGACAAATAGGGTATTGGAATCATCCGGATGAAAAGCCATACAAAGCGTACGACCCCCAAAATTTTTAGGGCCTATCCCCTCCCACTCTGAATCAAAGGTATCCGGACCACGCAGCCATTCTGTGGCTTTTTTTTGCAGAAAGCCTTCATAAAACCTGGAGCTGTGAATCTTTCCATCCGGCCAGGACCGCACGGCAGCCCAATGGTCCATAGAGAGACCCGCTCCACTTTGGGATTCGGCCTCATCTGACCGGGTAAATTGAATCGAATCTTCATCCTGACAACCAAAGAATGATAGCGCCAGGAGTACTAAAAGTTGGCAGATACCCTTTTTCATATACATTGGAATTGATGTGTTTGCCAATTTAATCAATACTCCTCAGTATTCTCAGAACTTGTTATCCACCTGTTAAGCGCATTACAGAAATTGCAGATATGGCAGGGCTTGCTTAGGTTTACTGGCATTACCAGATGATTTAATAAAGCATATCCATGAATCAGCCCTGCTCTTTTCGATTGTTAAGCATTACGTTCTTCTTTCTTTTGTCATTGGCTGCCTGTAGCGAGCCCAAAAAATCAAATTTACAGGGAGATGCCAGGCCTGTTTCGGTTAACGATGAACCCCGGGGAAGCATTCCGCTTAGTCAGTTTGTACGAAGAATTTACGAGGATCAAAATGGTCACCTGTGGTTTGGTACCAATGGAGATGGTGTGGTGCGATACAATGGCGATACCACCGAATACTTTTCCATACACAACGGATTTGATGGATATGCAGTAAGGGGCATTGTTGGTGATCAGGCAGGTAATGTATGGTTTGGCACGGAAGCCGGACTTATTCGCTACGACGGATTTGCCTTTACCAGCTTTACCGAAGAAGAAGGTCTAATTAACAATGACATCTGGGCATTAATGATTGACAGTGAAGGCATTTTTTGGATCGGCACCCTGGGAGGTGTCAGTCTGTTTGACGGGAAATCTTTTACGGATTTTGAACTCCCCGAAACAGAATCAGACCCTCTCCGCGGCGTTACCAGTTCAAAGATCATTCACAGTATTATGGAAGATTCAAAAGGTAGAATGTGGTTTGGGTCCAACGGAGGTGCTTTCATATACGATGGCAGCCAGCCTGAAGCAAACAAACTAAGTATTCTAAGTGAAGAAGATGGTCTGTGTAACAACAGGGTGAATGACATTCTGGAGGACAGAAATGGCAACTACTGGTTTGCAACACACCACAACGGAGTCTGTAAATACGATGGAAAATCATTCACCTATGTTACTGAAGCCGATGGGGTGTATGGTCCGGAAGTTTGGAGTTTTTTAGAAGACAGCAACGGTCATATCTGGTTCCCGACTGAAGGGTATGGCGTATACAAATACGATGGTGTGCAATACCAAAATTACCATGAAGCTGAGGGCTTAAAAAGCGGTGCTGTTCAGTGTATTTACGAAGGACGGGACGGACGGATTTGGATTGGTGGTTATCAGGGTTTGTTCCGCCTTGATGGAGACGCTGTTGTTTCTGTTACAGTAAATGGCCCCTGGTAATTACTCAGGGTCTGTAAGGTAAGTAACCAGCATGGCCAGGAGCAGCATTTTTTCATTTGCAGACATGTTTTCTGCAATGAAATTAAATACCCTTGGCTGTGGCGAAGAGGTTTCCGGAATTACCTGAATGGAAGCCACTTCCCTGCGATCCACATAAATACTGCGGGTATTGCCCTCCAAACTGCGAATATATCCCAGTACTTTTTTTCCTCTGGGATTGGTTAGCCTTCCATCTGCATGAAGGATCAAACCCGTTTTACTGTCAACAGATATATCCGTTTGCTTTTTCCGGACCCGAAGGAGAAACTCATGCCGGGCTGTTTTTACCAAAACAAGTGCATTTTTATCTCCCCCCAGATAATTTCTACTCGCCCAGGCAATCATAGGTTCCTGATAAATAGAAGTAAAAACGCCTTTTGCCTTTACGGCCAGTCTCTTTTTCCGGGAAGTATCTGTCTGGTTTGTAGACAGGAGTTCCAGTTCTTCCGACTTAAGCGGAACCAGGTCTTTTTCCATGTCCCGAATCTCTTCAGACATGGCTTCGTAATCCCGCTTGATCTTTTGCTTACCTGGCTGGAAGTTTTGTACTACCCGATAAAGAGCAGCTGTTCCGGCCATTCCGGCCGCGATCGTTCCCAAAAGTACAATGGCAGTTCCCATGTCGCAAAGGTAAACTTTAGATGATTTTAGAATGGGAATATCCGACAAATCCCATTAATCCATAGAGAAAGCAACGGATTACCCTTCCTGAGGGATATCCCGATTATTTAAACTCAGGGCATTGGCCGCTGGATCTTCAAACTGCTTTTTACGTTGTTTGAGAGCAATAAGGTCAGATTCGGTCAGGATGGCTGGTGGATCTAATAAAATAGAATCCATTTCTTGCAGGATAGCTTCCTGTTTATTCCAATAAGTGACATTGGGTCCAAGAATATCTTCGACTAAAGCATGCTTCATTTCTTCAATCTGGGGAGCAAAAGAAGGCGCGGAACGAATAGTTTCATCCATTTTCCGAAGAAGCATTTCGTGCTTACCGGCTCCCAATTCGCTATGCCCGCCGTAATCCCAGGTTTGCAGAAAATAGACCGGCCAGTAATATTCTATGGAATCCAGGGAGTAAAGTGCAATACAGAGGTCAAAGAAAACATCATCTTCTTTCCCGCTTGTTTTGGAAGCTCTGGATCGCCAGCTTGCGTAATCGTGAAACAGATCATATGCAGTACCTTCTGCAACTAACTGTGGCTGAATAGCGGGCATTGCTTCTTCCAGCCAAAACAGATCCGGGACTTCCTGAGAATTTCCTACCCGAATAAAGGATTCCATTTTATTGGCAGCCTGCTCTTTAAGGCTGTTGACATTTTCGTATTGCGTTCCCAGTTCCAAATCGGTTTTAGCCGATACATAGCCTTTCCGATAATCTTTCATGGATGCTGCCAGGCTTTCGCCGAATAGGCTTTTGAGTCTGATATCCATTAACTGCTCCGGGAGCGAAGAAGAGTTATCCAGTTTGAAATTCAAGGCTCCGGCAAAAACCCATCCTTCGGTTCCACTGGTGGTCTTTACCTTGATCCAGGGTTCTTTAAAGGTTATTCCCCTCAGGGTAACTTCGGTATTAAACGAACTCATTTCTCCCAGATATTCGAGACTCGCGCCTCTTTCCAGATTATCCAGGATATCGCCCTGAGGTCCGGGAACAGATCGCAGACGCAGGTATTCGATATTGCTGGTTAAAATAGTCTTTGATGGTACGGAATTCCCCGAAAGAACAGGCACAGAGTCTGATTCGGCGGAAGCCGGAGCCTTTTCCTGCTCGGAACTACAGGCAGCTAGGGCTAATAGAATAAATAAGATCAGAAATGATCGCATAGATATACAGGGAGTTTATAAAAATCCATGCAAAGATAAAGCTTCTGAGGGTTTCAGGCCAAAGAACCTCCATTTTAGAAGATGGAGCCGGTAAATTACTAAAGCGGGAACTTCTCAAAAGTCTACTTACCAAGATAAGATCGCAGGGCATTTTTGTTGTAGGACTTTCTGAGTCGGCGGATTGCTCTTTCTTTGATTTGCCGAACCCGTTCTCTGGTCAGGCCATACATATCTCCAATTTCTTCCAGCGTAAGAGATTTCTGGGCATTCAGTCCATAATAGGCAGAGAGGACTTCCACTTCCCGGGGCGACAGTATCGATAAACCTTGTTGAACCTCTTCCTTCAGCGATTGCTCCATCAGGGTAAGATCCGGGCTCAATTCCTCATCACCGGATATGAGATCGAGCATTGTCGAATTGCCATCATCTCCTCCCATGGGTGCATCTACTGACAAATGTCGGTTATTGCCTTTGAGCATATTGGATACCTCCCGCACCGGAATGCCGAGGGCCTCAGCCAATTCGTCATGGGTCGGTTCGCGTTCAAACTCCTGCACAAAGGTCAGATAAGCCTCATTGATTTTATTGTATGAGCCAACCTTGTTTAGAGGCAGCCGAACTATCCGGGAATATTCTACGATAGCCTGCAGGATTGACTGGCGGATCCACCAAACGGCGTAGGAGATGAATTTAAATCCTTTGGTTTCATCAAAACGTTTGGCGGCTTTCATAAGGCCAACATTGCCTTCATTTATTAAGTCGCTTAGAGAAAGTCCCTGGTTTTGATATTGCTTCGCCACGGAAACCACAAATCGCAGGTTCCCCTGGGTGAGTCGATCCAATGCCTCCTGATCTCCTTCTCTGATTCGACGGGCCATTTCTGCCTCCTCCTCGACAGTCAACATATCAATTTTGCCTATATCATTGAGGTACTTATCCAGAGCCAGACTTTCTCTGGAGGTAATCTTATTCGTAATCTTTAGCTGACGCATATGCCGTACGTTTTACCGGAATGTGATTTGAGCATTGAATTCGGTTTCAAGCTACTTTCATCCATGTATTCTACACAACAACACTAATTAACCGAAAAAAAGTTTCTAACTGTTGCTTAAGAATAAAAAAAACTTTGGAGAGGCTGCAATCCCCGAAAGCCAAATTTTACAAAAAATTGCTCATAAACTAACAAACAATATATGGTTGTCAATTGGATGACCAAGTCTGGCGTCGGAGTACTTGCCCCGGTAAAATACATACTTTTCCCAAAAGAAAAGGCGCTCAATCATGAAGATTGAACGCCTTAACACTTTATTCGATCATTGGCTTATGCCAGATTAATCTCTATTGCGGTCATTGTCTCTTGGTCCGCGGCCTCGACCACCCCGGTCATCGCGACGTCCGCCGTCATCATTTCCACCCCGATCCGGGCGTGGGATGAGTGCTTTGCGAGAGAGGCGCATTTTACCGGTTTTTTGATCAACACCAATCAGTTTCACTTTCACCTCATCGCCTTCGCTGAATACGTCTTCAACTTTGTCGATGCGTGAGTGAGAGATTTCGGAAACGTGTAACAATCCACTCTTACCTCCTTTAAACTCTACGAATACGCCGTAAGGCATTACTGTTTTCACAATAGATTCATAGACATCTCCGACTTCCGGAGTGAAGGTAATATCTTCAATTCTTGCTACAGCAGCATCAATACTGGCTTTGTCGGAACTGGATACATTTACAATACCCTTGTCTCCTTTTTCCTCAATATTGATGGTCGTACCTGTTTTTTCCTGGATGTCCTGGATTACTTTACCACCAGGTCCGATAACGGCACCGATGTAGCTCTTATCGATGATCAGTTCAACGATACGCGGAGCATGTGGCTTGTAATCTTCGGCTGGTTTTTCAATGGTTTTAGCCATTTCATTCAGGATATGAATCCGACCCTGGCGTGCCTGCTCGAGTGCTTCTTCAAGCAATTCGTATGGCAGACCGTCGATCTTGATATCCATCTGACAGGCAGTGATACCATTTTCTGTACCAGTTACTTTAAAGTCCATATCACCCAGTGCATCCTCATCCCCCAGGATATCGCTCAGGATCACGTTACGATCTCCATCGCTGATCATCCCCATCGCGATACCGGAAACAGGAGCAGAAATCTGCACGCCGCCGTCCATCAGTGCCAGAGTACCGGAACAAACAGTTGCCATAGAAGAGGAACCATTACTTTCAAGTACATCTGAAACCAGACGCGTTGTATAAGGGAATTCTTTTGGCATTACTTTTTTCAAAGAGCGGGCAGCCAGGTTGGCATGTCCGACCTCACGACGACCCGGTCCGCGCATTGGCTTGGTTTCGCCTACGGAGTAAGCCGGGAAGTTGTAGTGCAGGATGAAGTTGGAGAAGCCAAAGTCCAGGGCAGTATCCACCATCAATTCATCCAGTTTGGTACCCAGAACCAGAGACATCAGAGCCTGTGTTTCTCCACGGGTAAAGATAGCTGAACCGTGTGCGGAAGGCAGGTAATTAACCTCTGTCCAGATCGGACGTACCTCATCGGGCTTTCTTCCGTCGAGGCGAATCTTTTCAGCCATCACCATTTCACGGATAACCTCTTTTTTGAGTTTACCGAAATAGGATTTAACCAATTCGCCATTTTCTTCCATCCACTCTTCCCCTTTTTCTTCTGTGAGTCCGTCGATGAGTTCATCTTTGATCTCGCTGAAGCGGGTTTTGCGGGTATCTTTGTCCAGGGCGCCTTTAGAGACTTCGTAGATTTTGTCTTTGGTGCGATCTGCAACGAGGGCTGCGATGGTTTCATCCGAAGGAATTTCCGGATCAGGGCGTTTAACCGCTGCCTTCTCTCCTACTTGTTTTGCCAGATCAAGCTGAGCTTCAATCTGAACTTTGATGGCATCGTGGCCAATTTTAATGGCTTCAACCAATTGCTTCTCGGAACACTCATCTGCTTCTCCTTCCACCATCATAACGTTATCCATGGTAGCGGCAACGATGACGTCGAGCTCTGCCTCTTCGAGGTCTGAGCGGTGAGGATTGATTACATATTCTCCCTTTATAAGGGCTACTCTTACTTCAGAGATTGGCCCCTGGAAAGGAATATCAGATACAGCCAGAGCTGCTGAAGCTGCCAATGCAGCAAAGGCATCCGGCAATGTTTCTTTATCACCTGAGATCAGGTTGATGATCACCTGAGTGTCATACAAATAACCTTCCGGAAACAGCGGACGAATCGCCCGGTCTACCAGACGGCAGATCAGAATCTCATAATCGGAGAGTCTCGCCTCGCGGCGGAAGAAGTTGCCAGGGATACGGCCTGCAGCCGCATATTTTTCCTGATAGTCTACAGACAGCGGAAAGAATGATTGTCCTTCGCGCATAGTCGTTGAAGAAACTACACTGGCAAATAACATAGTGTCGCCGCATTTTACGACAACAGAACCGTCTGCTTGCGAGGCAAGTTTACCGGTTTCGATAACTACTTCCCGCCCGTCGGGCAAATTAAAGGAAGTAGAAAGTGGATTTTGCATACCCATTTTAATCGTTTTTCAATTGTGATAGTAGCTCGTACCGAATGGGATAGGTACATTTTGATCGCGTTAAGCTGCATTGACCGTTTCAAACCTGGGTGTTAAAAACCCCGGTATTAAAAGACGGAAATATTGCGCTTAAAAATTCCATTCTGATTTGCCTGTTTGATTATTAAATTAGTCAGAAATTCAAACAGGCGTAAAAGAGAGGTGTAGGAGTGCAGTAGCAGAAAATCAAACCTGGATGGCCAGGTTAGAAAATAAAAAAGTGCTCCACCTGGCAGGTGGAACACTTTTCCCGGGACTACCCCCGAATACCTAATTCCTGAATCAATTTACGGTAGCCTTCAATATCTGTTTTCTCGAGGTATTTCAGCAAACGCTTGCGCTTACCTACGAGAGATAGAAGAGTACGACGGCAGGAATGGTCTTTATTATTTGATTTCAAATGATCAGACAATCCTTTGATTCTAAAAGTAAAAAGCGCAACCTGGCCTTCTACTGATCCGGTGTTCTTGGAATCTCCTCCATATTGTTTGAAGATTTCCTCCACCTTTTCTTTTGCTAAATACTGTGACATTAGTTTAATTTTTACCGTTGGTGATTACGAAAATCAATTACAGCCGCGCAAAAGTACGCTATATTATACTAAGAACAAAACCTACGCCCTAAAGAATAGGATCAGAAGGGCGCAAGGCTGTTTATCCTGCCTTAAGGGCTTTGATTGCTTCGGTTAGTTTAGGCACGACATCAAACAAGTCGGCTACCACTCCATAATCTGCTGCTTTAAAGAAAGGAGCTTCTGGATCTTTGTTGATCACTACGATTACTTTGGAGTTGTTTACGCCTGCCAGATGCTGAATAGCTCCTGAAATACCAACGGCGATGTACAGGTTAGGACGAATTGCGATACCTGTTTGTCCTACGTGTTCGTGATGCGGGCGCCAGCCGGTATCCGCTACCGGACGAGAGCAGGCGGTGGTTGCACCGAGCACATCAGCCAATTCTTCGATGATGCCCCAGTTTTCCGGAGCTTTCATACCTCGACCGGCAGAAACAACCAGTTCCGCTTCCGGAAGTGGTGTTGTACCTTCTACCCGTTTCACCTCCTTCACGGTAATTTTTGATGCCGGCAAATCCAGTTCGATGGATTCGACACCAACTTCAGCGCCTGTTTGCTCTGGTTGGATGCTGTTGCCCATAACAGAGATCAGTTTATTGTCGGACTTGATCTCATACCAGGCATATGCTTTTCCGGAGAAAACACCCTTTTTCACTTTAAAGCCGTTGTCGGTTACCGGCACTGCATTTGCACCGGAAACAGAACCGGCGTCCATGCGTGCAGCTAATCGGCCAAGCAGGGATTTTCCGGTAGAGCTGTGCGAAAGGATAACGACATTTGCCCCTGTCTTTTCAGCTGCCTGTGCAATAGCCGCCGTGTAGACCTGGCTGTCAAGTTTGTTCAGGCTTTCGTCTCCGTTGTGAAGTACTTTAGAAGCGCCGTACAGGCCCAACTGGTCTGCACCTTCAGCTACACCCAGACAAAGTGCTATACAATCTGTGCCCATTGCTTTAGCTGTACGGGCACCATATGTTACCGCCTCGAAGGCGTTCTTTTTAAATTTTCCGTTTTGGCTTTCGGCAAATACTAAAACTGCCATATAGTTGAGAGTTTAGAGTTGAGAGTTGAGTGAATAAAGAAGGCTGGTCTTAGATAACCTTGGCTTCTTCGTGCAACAGACGAACCAGTTCTTCCATATTATCCGGATCAACCAGTTTCACAGCTGTTTTAGCAGGTGGCAGTTCATATGCTACTGCAACGGCCAGATCATTTGCCTCAACGGGTTCGACTACGTTGAGTGGCTTGCGCTTAGCCATCATAATTCCCCGCATATTTGGGATGCGTTGTTCTGCAAGCCCTTTGGAGGCACTCAGTACAAAAGGAGTTTCTACTTCTACCACTTCACTTCCGCCTTCAATATCCCGGGATATTGTTGCCGAATTTCCGGAAACATCCATATAGTTGGCGAAGGAAACATAAGGAAGGTCGAGCAATTCAGCCAGCATCGCTCCCATCTCCGAACCATTGTAATCAATAGACTCTTTACCGGTAAAGATGGCATCAAAGCCTTTGTCTTTCGCGAAAGCGGCAATTTGTTTGGCTACTGCCAGACTGCTTTGCGGTTCTGCATTAATCCGGTACGCTTCATCGGCACCGATTGCCAGTGCTTTGCGGATTACCGTATCATTGGCAGGAGGTCCTACATTGACAACAGCGACTGAACCGCCATCGGCTTCTTTCCATTCGAGGGCACGCACGAGGGCATACCACTCATCATACGGATTCATAATAAATTGCACCCCATCGGTATCGAAGCTCGAATTATTGTCTTTGAAAGCAATACGAGCCGTCGTTTCGGGCGTTTTGGTTACACAAACGAGTATCTTCATTCGATTAGAACTTATCTTTAGAAAAGCGCTGCAAAGATAGAAAAATCGGTCTAGGTTTATAAGTCCTCTTAAAGATCATTTATCTTTGCATAAATCATTATGTTGAGCGAATATTTCGAGTAACTTCATGCACTCTACTCAGATCCTGATAAACCTGCGAAAGATAATTCGCTCGGTCAATCTTGAAAGCAAACGTATAGAAAAGGAATTTGGTTTAAGCATACCGCAACTGCTTTGCCTCATCTACCTCAATACGAAAGAAGGTTTAAAGGCTTCCCACAAGGAAATAAAAGATTACCTTCAGTTGAATGCCAGCACAGTAACCGGAATTATAAGCCGGTTGGAAAAAAAGGCCCTGCTGCAGAGATTGCCCAAACAAGCGGATAAACGCCTGCGTTTGATAGCGCTTACGGCGACGGGAAAAGCCTTGCTGGATGAAACCCCGGATCCGCTTCATCAGCGATTGAGCAAAAAATTGAATAACTTGTCTCCCGGTCAGCTTCAGGAGCTGGAACATGCGTTTGAACGAATAATAGGCTTTTTGCACCTCGAAAAGGTGGATGCAGCGCCTATTTTCACCTCCGGAGCAGATATTCCTGACCCGGAACAGGATTAATTTTAAAAAAATAGTTTCGAGGGAAACTATTTTTGAGACCCTTTTGTTTTATTAGTGTCCGGCAAAAGTTTTTTTTCCGGAGCCTTTTTTTTGTCTGGCTGTATCTCTCTGATCTTTAAGTCTGACTTCCTCTTAGGCTCAAACTGTGCCGGATATCATTATTTATTCAAAATATCATTTATGGAAAAAGAGAATTTTTATGATAAAGCCATTAACTGGGCAAAGCGCAAAGGTTTTTCCGGTATCAAGGCTAATTACGAAGGGTTTGACATTCCCAGTTCCTTTACAAAGTTGGATAAAAACAAGGAGGAAGTAGATCAGTATATCCCGGATATTACGGGAAAGAAACTGGGTACCAAAAGCTTCGTAGAAATTTCTCTCAAATCTGACGAAACGGATCGTCAAATCTCCAAATGGAAATTGTTGAGTTCGCTGGCTGCAGCCAGAGGCGGTAAATTATTCCTGCTGGCACCACGTGGGCACAAAGCCTTTACGGAGAAGCTGGTAAAGGATTACAGTTTGCCTGCTCAGGTTGAGAATTTGAGCTAAATCTCACCGATTTCCAGCATTATTTTTCAATACCAAAATCAGTTTATGCTAATTATTGAAGTGAAAGAAGGTGAAAGTATTGACCGTGCACTCAAGCGTTACAAACGCAAGCACCGAAATACGAAAGTGCGGCAAGAGTTAATGGAAAGAAAATTCTTTACCAAACCGTCTGTTAAAAGACGACACGAAATCCTGGATGCAATCTATCGCCAGGAGCGGGAAGAAAAAATGGATCAGCACTGATCCAAACAGGAAACCAAAACCTGTTGAAGTGTATCAGACTTCGGCAGAACTAATCATTTAGTCCCTGCAACAGGCCTGCATTATTTAGGCACAAGTCTGATCACTGCTACCCAATTATATTTCAATTAATCTCATTCAAAAACCGCTACTGTTATGGAAAAAGGACCAGAACCACGATCTGTCAGAATACTCAAAGAATTACCTACATCCATCTGGATCGAGTACCCTGATAAGGGCTTAAAGGTTCAATTGTCCCGTACATTCTTCTACAGACGATTGCAAATGGGGTTATTCACAATTGTTAACCAAAAGGGTCTTAAAGAGATCCAATGATTACAAACCCGTAAAACATGACACTTTTAGAGAGGATTATCGCGTTCTTCGACCGCAAAAAACCAGGTCAGAGCGTGGAAAAAGAAAAGACCGGATTTATCAAATCATTCAACCGGTCGAGAGGTTATGGCTTTATTTATTCTAAAGACCTGTCGAAAAGAATTTTTGTTCACATCACCGAAATTAAAGACCGATTCCGAGTCGGCGATCGGGTGAAATTCGAGCTCTCGACCAATTCAAAAGGCTTCATAGCCAAAAATGTGGTAAAGATCCAGTCTGCAAACGGTTAATCACCGTGATCCACACACAACAAAAGAGGCTGTCTCCCTGAGAGACGGCCTCTTTTTTTTTGCCTTTCGGCGAATGTTTTTCTCGATTTGGCTTGCTGGTGGTTCCAGATGCGACCCGCTCCGCAGGTCCTGGCTTATCAGCAGATGTCGCTCCTACAATAATTACCAAGCACCGAAGGTGCAACACCATTGCCTGCAGATCTTAACGATTGTATCCCCTACCGCATCAACAATAAATCCCCCTTATATACCCAGGAAGTTCCGTCGGGCAAAATAATTTCTGCCATGTATACATACACGCCTGTCTGCGCTTTCCTGCCCCGACTGGTCCCATCCCATCCCTGCATGCTAAACAAAGAGGTATTGGTTTCCTCATACTGGAGATCCCCCCAGCGGTCAAAGATCCGGAATACCGTTAGGGGAAGATCGTATTCGCCGAAAGGCTTAAAAACATCATTGATCCCATTGTAATCCGGACTAAAACTGTTGGGAATATAGATACCCAGACTACGGTCCACCTCAACACGTGTAGGCAACACCAAACTACAGCCATCGGGAAAAGTAACCATCAATTCGTAATCCTGCGTTTCCGGAGGAGAAGCTTCCGGGAAAGGACAATCGGTACAAGTCAAATAATCAGTAGGACTCCAGCTAAATGTCGCCACACTGTCCAATGCTCCGCTGGGACTCAGCACAACCGATTCGCCCAACTGGATCTGGTACAGGTCTGGAAGATCCACGTAGCCGGTAAATCCGGTTTCCAGGGTGATCTGTTCTTCAAACAGACAGCCCGCCGGATCCATAATTTCCAGGCTGTACTCGCCACCGCTCAATCCGCTAAAAACCGTTTCTGCTTCGAATCCCTGTCCGTTAAAATTGAACAACAAACCATCGTCTGCATTCTCCAGCCAGATCATACCCCCAAATTCATCTTTGCAATCCGGAGACTCACTGAGGATATTGTAAAAAGGGACAGGCCGCTCTTCCACCTGCAGGTAGAAGAACTCCGAACAACCATTGGCATCGGTCACGGTCAGGAGGTAATCCCCCGCAGGGATGTCTGTCAGCTCCGGTTGATTAGGGCCTGCCGGGCTCCAGATATAATCAAAAGGAGGTGTTCCGGCTATAGGTGTGACCAATATACCGGCATCTGACTCGCCCTGACAGGCATCAATAATATCCACACTGATCTCGGGCTCCTGATGTTCTGTAACGGTTACCTGATGAATGGAATCACACCCATTCCCCGTGGAGAACACCCCTTCATACACCCCGGAAGATGAAACCTCCTGACCAAAGAGAATAATGGTTTCTCCATCGCAAATATCCAGGCTTTCGAACGTCATTGGAGCCGCATTCACCATCAGATTTACCGTATGCGTAGAATCACAGCCATTTGAGGCTGAGAAAATATCTTCATAAATACCAGCGGTAGATTCCCAGTTGCCAAAGATCAAAATGGAATCGCCTGTACAGATACTCAGATCTTCTGCAGTAAAGACTGGTTGCAGAACCGCCAAATCAATAGTATGTATCGAATCACATCCCTGCCAGGAAGTAAATACCTCTGAGTAAGTACCCGCTACCGAAGTTGGATTACCGAAAACATCTACCTCCTCCCCTTCGCAAATGCTTATGTTTTCCATCGTTTGAAGGGTATCAAAAACACTCAATTCAAAAACCTGGGTAGAATCACAGCCATTTGACCCGCTAAAGGTCATTTGATAAAAACCGGACTGAGATTCATAGGATCCGAATATCAATATGGAATCTCCCGAACATATGGTCAGGCTGTTCTGCTGCCACATGGTATCCAATTGAATCAACTCGATACTGTGGACCGAATCACAACCATTGAAGGCTGTATACACCTCCTCATAGACTCCCGGCTGATTCGTTGGAACACCAAAGATGTCTGCCGATTCGCCGGCACAGAAGTATTGGGTTTCAGATGTAGAAGCATTCGGCGAAAGCCCCACAAAGCGATAATGGGCAGAGTCACATCCGTTGGTGGCTGTACTGGTTTGAGAATACCAGCCTTCGTCAAACACTTGCATGCCCCAAAGGTCAATGGTATCACCCTGGCAAATAGTGATGCTATCGGTAAATGAAAGCGTATCCAGTACCAGCAATTCAACTTGTACGAGGGAGTCACATCCTGCCGCATTGGAAAACACACTTTCATACAATCCGGAAGTGAATTCCGGGCTTCCAAAAATATCGATGGTTTCGCCCTGACAGATTTCCAGGCCGATAAAACTATAGCTCGTATCCAAAACGCTAAGCGTTATCTGATGGCTGGAATCACAGCCATTTTGAGCTTGAAACTGGCCGGAATAGATCCCGGATGAAGATTCGAAGCTGCCAAAGATGTCTATGGAATCTCCGAAGCAAATGCTTATTTCTTCTGTAGAAAACAGGGTGTCTAAGTGGAGAATTTCTATGGTATGAATGGAATCACATCCATTTGCAGCGGGAAATGTATCCACGTAGAATCCGGGCTGGGATTCAAAGCTGCCAAATATCAACACAGAATCTCCCTGACAAACATTCAATTGCTCATTAGTAGTTATCTCCTGCAACAAACCGAGATACCGCAGGTGCGTAGAATCGCAGCCATTGCTGCCGCTAAACACTTCAGAATATACACCCTCCTGCCAGAATGACTGCCCCCAGAATTGGATCGTATCTCCGGCACATATGTATACAGAATCGGAATACGAAAGGGTATCCAATACTTCAAGAAATACACCGACCACTGAATCACAACCCATTGCGGTTGTGAATCCCTGTTCGTAATATCCAGCTGCTGATTCTGCATTTCCAAAGATGTCGACAGTTTCTCCGGCACAAATACTCAGGTTGGAAGACTGATAGATCGTATCACTTACCTGAAGCGTAATCGATAAGACCGAATCACAACCGGTAAGCGTGGTGTTTTGCTGAACATAGATCCCCGGTGTTCCTTGCTGCTGCCCAAAAATGTCGATAGTTTGTCCGTTGCAAATTTGCAGGGTGTCTTCGATCAGATAAGACTCCCCTACACCGACATGGATACTATCTTCATAAAAACATCCTTCTGCTGTAATGGCAGTTAAAACCCAGGTACCGCTGCTATCCGGGTTTAGCAATACATTTGAGCAGGTATCGCAATCCAATCCGGAGGAAGGTGACCAGAAATAGCTGTCGTAATTATTCGCCGAAAGGCTAAGCCCCTCCCCTTCACATAATATGGTGTCATTGCCCAACTCCAGGATGTATTCTGGAGCCAGTGAAATCGTTATGGTATCTGAGTCCGTGTAGCCACAAGCATCCTGCGCGGTCACCCAGTAGGTCCCGGGATTGGTTGCTGAATAAATCTGTCCTTCAAATCCATCCTGCCATTCATACGAACTAAATCCGATTCCCGCATCCAGATTGGTAACAATAAATTCGCAGGTAGTGGTATCTGGCCCCAGATCCAAAGCCGGAAAAGTATAGGGAAAGTTTACCGTGATCATATTGTTGCCGTAGTCACATTCCCGTATGGGCGTCATGGGGAAATCGTCCGGCAAATTATAGGGAGTTCCCAGGCTTTGATCGTCGTTGAGCACCAAAAACAAGTCCTGATTGACGGTAAAAGGAATGAAAATATTAAACTCTACACATTCGAAACTCTTAAGGTTCTCTCCTATTGCCAGGCTGGTAATCACATTTGCAGGTCCAAGGGTGGGATCGCTGTCATACAACTGCACTTCCATATTTTCCGACAAAATGTGATGGCCTGTATTACAGATCCGTAAATACATACGCATGGAATCGCCTTCGCAAAAGATGGTGGCAAAATCCCAGGCAGCATCCGGAGCCCGGCTATCGCGTAGTGGCACCTGCTGTAGAAAACCATTCATTTCTTCATTGTTTCCTGCGGTAGGCATGGCTTGTTCTTCTGGGTTGATGCTGAGGTCATCCTCCACATTCAATCCATAAAAAGCATGCTGGTTCCAAACCGGGCGAGTGGCTGCCCAGGGAGATCCGGAGGATTCGAAAGCCATTAAGACATCCTGAATTTCGCCTCCATCATCTATTCGGGCGGGGGTCACAATTTCCGTTAATCCGTCTCCATCCACATCCAGAATTAAACAATAATCGAGTCCGGTACTGCCTTCTGCTGCATATTGCCAACGAATGGCGCCTGATTGCCCATTGAAAATATATATGTTCTCCTCGTCTCGAAGCACCACTTCCCAGGCTCCATCGTTCTCAAAATCAAAAGCTGTGGGAATAGGATCGGTGAAGAGGTTATCAGTTAGAGGCATCGACCAAAGGGTAGTAAAGTTTTGATCGATTATTTGCAGGCTTTCGCCGGATGTAATCGCGATTTCGAGGGCACCATCTCCGTCAAAGTCAGCCAGAGAAGTTCTAAAACTCATGTGAGGGTTTCCAGCCAGGCTAATTTCACCCAGTACATTGGGCGTTTGCAAATCCCATGCGTATAGGAAAACCTCATCATCTTTTATGGTATTGACCACCGCATCCATATCTCCATCGGAATCAAAATCTGCAATCGAGGTAAAGCCATCCGGATAATCCAGAAAGAACAACTGGCTGGCTATATTGATGTTGCCATTTTGCACATTTACGGAAAGAACCTGATTGCCAGCTACAATTTCTTTCCCGGCACAATCGATGCAGGCAGCATCATCCAACACGTCAGATGCCACCGAAAAACATACCCCTTCACCACCAGCGATGGCATCACCCGGGCTGCCTACTGAAAGGGTAGAAATACCGGTACCGGAAACCAGCAAAGCTCCGTCCTGACCGCTATAAATATCATTTCCGACGTAAATTTCAGGGTAACTGTCCAGATTAAAATCACTAAGCCCGAGTTGAGCCTGTGCATTGCTGTTTTGTCCGCCCAGTTGGTTTAACATGTTTACCGGACTGATAAATTTCAGGCTGCCATCGTGTTCGAAGCAGTGTAAATAGCCCGGATCAGAAACGTTTGAAGTGGTACGGCCGGCGATAAGAATTTCGCCAAAGCCATCGCGGTCCACATCGCCAATAGCCGGGGAGGGACCCTGCCCGATTTCCCAGATATTTTCGAGGGTAAACTTCAGGCTTCCATCTTTTCCGTTTATGACAAACCACCGGCTGTTGTCATCTCCATCTCCCCGAATGACCAGCTCGGGATACCCATCCTGATCCAGATCTCCGGCTACCGGAAGATCTGCAGGAGCAAGCTGCATACTATAATCACTCACCCAATTGATATCTCCCTGAATCTCTATCAGGTCAAAATCAGATTGCTGGCAAAACAGGAAACAAGGGTTGTAGTAATAATCTTCGCATTCCCCTTCACAAAAACAATCCGGATCGTAACAATCTACAAGGCCATCTCCATCATCGTCGTAGCCGTTATTGCAAACTTCTTCACAACCAACATGTATAATTTCAATGCTTGAAAGCGAATGGCACAGAGTATTGGAAGCCCACAATTGAACCTGATACGTACCCTCATCCGGGAAGGAGTAGGTAAAATCTTCTGAAAAGGCAACGGGCGTTCCGTCTACAAACCATTGATAAACATTGGCGTTTTCTGACTGGTTGTAAAATGTAATGCTCTCCCCCGGGAGCAGGCACTCCAGGTTATCTGGTGTCATGCTGGCTACCACCGGGCAAGTCACGTTTATCAATATCGAATCAGTTGCCAAACAGGATGCATTGCTGTTGCCCACTGTCAAAGTAACCCAAAAGGTACCTTCCTCATCGAAGCTGTAACTCATATCCTCTTCCAGGCTGACGATAGTTCCATCGACAGTCCATTCCCAGTTATCCGCAAAAGAGGTAACGGCAACAAAGTCTACATTGGTCGATACAAATACTTCGGTGGCTGATGCGGAAATTGATGCCGCAATAGCATCCGTACAAGGTAACTGGCAGGAAGTACAGCCCAACAAACTGGCTCTCGCCCCTTCGGTAAAAAAGAGCATTCGGTCTCTTTGTCCGTTGGTGAAAGCATTGTAACAATCGGGCAGGCTAAAATCCAGATAATTATTGGTCATATCGGGTTGATCAGTTGCCAAGCCCGAATCAGTATCTGTGGAGCAGGTATTCGTTGATATATTACAGGGAAGTGGTGCCGTAGATTGGTCCGGGGGCGTATCGCAAACCTGATCTCCATCAACCAGGCAATCGTCATTTACACAACCTCCCTGAAAAGTATGGTATAAGCCAAGATAATGTCCCATTTCATGTACCAATACAACTGAAAAAGCCGGATTGGCTCCCAGCCATTCTGCTTCCATGACAATCCCGTCGGTACTGCTTCCATGTTCAGCCGGAAACGAAGCATAACCGGCCACATCCGGGTTGCCTGCCCCACTTTCGATGGAGCGTACCAACCAGATATTAATGTAACAAGTTGGATCCCAGCGATTGATATTTTTGAGTACCAGATCATCCGTTTCCACATTCATATCTGTGTAGGCAGAGACATCGCGGGTTATGCCCGTTGTAGCATTTCCATTGGGATCTTGTTGAGCGAGACAAAATTGAACAGGCACAGCTACCCCGGCACCCTGGTCGTAATATCCAACATTCGCGAAAGCGTCATTTAAATTTTGGATCCCCTGAATGACTGAGGCATCGGAGATATTCTCCGGTCCATTATCGTGTATGATGTGCACGACCACTGGCAGCACATGGTCCATCAATGGCATTTTTGCCTGTCCGGAGAGTTGATGCAACCGCCAGTCCTTATCTTGTTTTTGCTTACGCGAATGGAATTCCGTATCCTCTGACAATCGGATTAAATAGGAATCAAATGCGCAAACAAAGGAATTCTCCCCTCCACTTTCAGTAGATGAGGATTCAGGTTGACCAGGAGTCAACCAGGCAAGCAAAAAGGAGGCAAGTAGAAACAATTGCTTCATGGGAAATAGGGGGTAAAAACTTGCTGAGGTTAATACAATCTAATATACCGAAGCCCTTCCAGTTGGCTCCGATAAAGGTGAGTGAGGACTGGATATGTGCAAAAATACGAATTTCCTCCTTCTCTAAAAACCCCATTAGGTCCTACTCCAGTTCCACCACTAAATCATCCTGTTCTACCAGGGTGTTAGCCATCAAATGGATTTTCTTCACGGTACCTTCAACGGATGCAGTAATGGTGCTTTCCATTTTCATGGCTTCGATGACAAATAGAGGATCGTTGAGGCCGACCTTATCGCCTTCATTTACCAGGATCTTGGATAATTTGCCTTGAAGCGGGGCTCCAATTTCATTTTCGGAAACGGCTTTTTTATTTGAAACAACCTCCACCTTCAGTCCTTCATCGCGCACCTGTATGGCTCTTGTTTGGCCATTTAGACGGAAGAAAACCAGCCTTTGTCCCTGTTCGTTGGGCTCTGATTTATTGATAAACTTAACAGTTACGGTTTTCCCCGCTTCAATCTCCACGAGGATTTCTTCATTCGGCTCCAGCCCAAAAAAGAAAGCCGGGCTCGGTAGCGATCTAACTACTCCGTGTTTCAAATTGTGCTCGTGAAAGTCTCTGAAAACGGCCGGATAAAGTTTATAAGACAGAAAGTCGAAAGACTTATAATGATTGCCAAATTCCTTTTGAAAAGCCGGGAATTCTGCCTCAAAATCAATTGGTTCGAGGTGTTCGTTGGGGCGATCAGTATAGGGCTCCTCCCCTTTTAGAACCATCTTTTGCATCGATTCCGGGAAGCCGCCATCGATTTGCCCCAAATCTCCGCGCATGAGTGCTTTAACACTATCCGGGAAAGCCAGGCTGTTTCCTTTAGCCAAAACATCTGCTTTTGTGAGACGATTGGCTGTCATAAACATGGCCAGATCTCCAACCACTTTAGAAGAAGGTGTTACCTTAATCAGATCGCCTAATAAGGCATTGGCATCGATGTAGTTTGCCTTGATTGTTTCAAACTGGTCTTCCAGGCCCAGGCCTCTGGCTTGTGGCCGAAGGTTGGAGTACTGCCCGCCGGGAATCTCATTTTCATAAACTTCGGCTGTACCGGCACGCAATTCTGTTTCGAATGGGTAATAATATTCTCGTACGGCTTCCCAATAATTAGAGAAGCTGTTGAGGCTGTGCTGGTCGATTTCCGGTTGCCGTTCATTACCACTCAACATGGCCAGTACGGAGTTGAAGTTGGGTTGACTGGTCAGGCCTGACATGGAAGCCAGGGCCAGATCGACTACATCCACTCCGGCATTAACTGCACTGAGATAAGTAGCTGATTGAACGGAAGATGTATCGTGTGTATGGAGGTGGATCGGTAAATCCACAGCCTCTTTTAGAGCACCGATCAATTCTGTAGCTGCATGAGGCTTAAGCAGCCCTGCCATATCCTTGATAGCCAGGAAATGCGCTCCTGCATCTTCCAGCCGTTTTGCCAGATCCACATAATAAGGCAGGGTGAATTTGGTTTTAGACGGGTCGGTCAGATCCCCTGAGTAGCAGATACAGGCTTCTGCTACAGAATTGGTTCTTTCGCGCACAGCCTTTATGCTGGTCTCCATGGCTTTCACCCAATTGAGGCTGTCGAATATCCGGAAGATGTCAATGCCATTTTCGGCTGCTTCTTCAACAAATTTGATTACCAGATTGTCCGGATAAGCTGTATACCCTACGGCATTAGACCCCCGCAACAACATTTGCAGGCAAACATCCGGCATGGCTTTGCGCAGAAGCTTCAGCCTTGTCCAGGGACTTTCCTTTAGGAACCGAAGCGCTACATCAAAGGTGGCACCTCCCCATACTTCCATACTAAACAGATCCGTACCATGTTGATGATTAAAGCTTTCGGCTACCTGCATCATGTCATAGGTTCGCATACGGGTGGCCAAAAGGCTCTGGTGCGCATCCCGGAAGGTCGTATCCGTAAAGAGGACTTTCTTTTCTTTTTTCACGTGTTCTGCCAATCCTTCCGGTCCTTTTTCCAGCAGAATCTTGCGTAATCCGTCGGGGCGATTCTCTCGTGTCATTTCCGGAACCTGGGGTTCCCGCCAGAATTTGTGTCTGCGTTTGTCGACAAACTTCACATCCGGATTGCCATTTACGATCACATTTGCCAGATACCGCAACATTTTTGTTCCCCGGTCTTTTCGACGGGGCAAATCAAATAACTGCGGGTTGTTTGGTATAAATCCTACGGTTGCTTCGCCATTGATAAAGGTTTCATTGGTAAGCAGGTTCAGCAGGAAGTCGACATTTGTCTTTACACCACGCACCCTAAATTCCCGCAGAGCTCTGTGCAAGCGTTGTGAAGCTCCGCGCATCGTACGCCCCCAGGCAGTTACTTTTACCAGCAGGCTGTCAAAGAAAGGGGAAATCTGAGCGCCCGGATAAGCACTTCCTGCATCCAGGCGGATGCCCATGCCACTGGCAGACCGGTAGGCGATGAGGGTTCCAAAATCCGGTTTAAATCCATTGGCCGGATCTTCTGTTGTCACCCGGCATTGGATGGCATATCCTGATACAGTTACATCGCTTTGATCGCTGATGCGCAGGGTAGGATCGCCCAATTGGTGGCCCATACACACAAGGATCTGTGATCGGACGATATCGACGCCGGTTACTTCTTCTGTGATCGTATGTTCAACCTGGATACGTGGGTTAACCTCAATGAAATAGATATTTTCATCGGCGTCAACCAGAAACTCTACGGTGCCGGCGGCACTGTAGTTTACTGCATTTCCCAGGCGGGTTGCATATTCGTATAGTTTGTCTTTGGTCGATTGGGAAATGGTGAGACAGGGAGCAATTTCAACCACCTTTTGGAACCGGCGTTGCACGGAACAGTCGCGTTCGTAAAGATGGATCAGATTCCCGTGTTGGTCTCCCAGCAGTTGCACTTCGATGTGCTTTGGGTTTTCCACGTATTTTTCAAGAAAAACGGTATCATCCCCAAATGCGGTTTTGGCTTCGCCCCGGGCTTCCTCGTATTCCGTTTTCAATTCACCGGCACTATGCACTACACGCATGCCGCGTCCGCCACCACCGGAAGCGGCTTTCACCATGACCGGGTACCCAATCCGTTCTGCTTCCTTTAAAGCAATATCTATGTTTACCAGCGGCTCAAGAGACCCCTCAATCATGGGGACCTCCAATTCGCGGCCCAATTCTTTAGCGGCCACCTTATCACCAAGTCGCTCCATCGTTTCCGGGCTGGGCCCGATAAAGACGATGCCTTCGTCCCGGCAGCGTCGGGCGAAGTTTACGTTTTCCGATAAGAACCCATAACCGGGATGAATGGCCTGCACTCCTTGCACTTTGGCTACGCGAAGGATTTCTTCGACGTCCAAATAAGGCTTTAAAGGATCATCTTTTTTGCCGATTTGATAACTTTCATCGGCTTTAAAACGGTGGAGGGAATAGCGATCTTCGTAGGTGTAAATTGCTACGGTCCTGATTTGAAGTTCGGAGGCAGCTCGTAGAACCCGGATAGCGATTTCTCCCCGGTTGGCCACCATTATCTTGTCGAATTGCTTGATACCGTCTGGCATAAATGCAGGCGTTTTTTCAGTGTGTTAAGGCTGATTCGGCAGGGCGGGCTTAGTTAGCGGGAAGATAGTAAATTAGTTGTTACTAATCCAGTGTGCGGCCAAAGGTTTGCACCCAATAGGTACCACTTCTGGCTGCTCCCATATCTATAAAATCGGGAGACATCATGAGTTCGCAATGGCTGGGACTGTCAATCCATGCCTGTACGGCCATTTCAACAGATTGGTAACCAAAGGCAATGTTTTCGCCGATACTACTCCATACATAACCAGCTTCAGTTGCGCGTTGAGCTACGCGGGTTCCATCAGATCCTTTGTGAGAGAAGAACCCATTTACATCCATATCAGCGGCATGGCGACCAGCTGCCATTTCGAGCTGATGATCCCAGTCAAGCGGAGCTACAGCGGGAAAAAAGGTACCACCGCAGGTACATCCTTGCGAGCGGACTTCATTTACAAGATACAGCATTTCTTGTTTGAAGCTGTCGGAAACAGGTTCAACATCTGCTATGTTTGTCGTCTGACAAGAGAAGAGGGCAATTAGGGAAAACAGGATTGTCATGCGCATAGGTAGAGGTGATCGTTTTCGTTAGGAGTTATACCCTAAGCGAAGTGCTTTGGGGTTAAAACGATTGCTGGATTCAAATTCGTATGCGGGAGGAAAAATCCTTCAACCTGACAGGTTGAAAAAACAGAAATCAATTTGAGATACCTCCCAAATCAGCAAAACCACATTATTTTTTGTCAAAATAACCGGGATGCAGGCCACATTCCGATTTATCTTTTTCGGCCCAGCGGCCGCTGCGCCCCTCTCCTTTTTGGGTACAGTGGGTACAACCAACAGATCCAAAGCCACAGGCTTTGAGCGGATGCTCCGGCAAATTAGCCGCCTGGTACTCTTTCAAAAACTGCTCTTCTGTTATATCGACAAGCGGGTGGAATTTTAGGATATCCCCTTGTTTTTCAAACACATTTAATCCTGCTCTAAAAGCAGTTTGAAACCCGAGTACTCCGGAAAACCAAATCTTATGGTTGCGTTTGACTTTATCAAGAGGTTGCACCTTATTTATTCCGCAACAGGCATCCGGAGCAGCTTTCCACAATTGCTGGTCACGGGATCTTTCGTGGTCCTCCGGGGCGGGTAATACGTCAATTACTCGAATATTCAGAAAATCAGCCAGTGTGTTTTTGTAGTTAATGGTCTCCGGAAAGTGAAATAAGGTATCGATAAAATGCACAGGCTGTGTGGGTCGCATTTGTGATACCAGGTACAATAAAAAAGCAGAATTTGTGCCGAAGCTGGAAGTCAGCAATACTTCCTCTTGTTTGAAATAAGCATACAGCAGGTGAATCCTTTCCCGGAAGGAAAGCGGCGTAAAGACTGCGTTCAAATGATCCGGATCGTGTAAATCGCCTTCATAGTCAAGATGATGGGAGATTTTCTCCCGCAAAGGCTTAGGGAGTACCTCTTCCAGTATAACCGAGTGGTTTTCTTGCTGATCCATGATTTTGATTTTCATCGAATGTTTAAATAACAAAGCCTTTTTAGAGACATCCCCAAAAAGGCTTTGTAAGCACCGTTTCCCGGGATCAATCCATTATATACAAACAGCAAATACAGGAGCCGCCTGATATAAATACGCACTGATTTTTGATTAGGGAAACAGACATAAGATTCGTTTCAGAATTACAATACTATTGCGAATATTTCATACAAACAAATAATTTCTTGAATAGTTTCCAACAACTCCGTTGGTTTCTTATTCATAACTACAGAAAAAAGCCGGTATAGGTTGATGCTATACCGGCTTTCATTCTTATCATTAGGACAGGGTCTAACGGATCAACCGAAGACTTGTCTGCCTTCCATAAGCATCTTTAATAGTTAACAGAAAGACACCATTATTTAGACCGTTTAGATCCAATTGGAGTTTTTCCGTTTGCGCAGGCCAGTTAGTGAGCTTCAACTGTCGTCCGTATAGATCAGTAAGCGTCACAGTCCACTCCGTGGAAGCATTTTCACGCGAAAGCCAACAAACTTCTTTTGCCGGATTCGGATAGAGGTTAACACCTCTGAAAACCTCTGTGGCAGATAATTCTCGTTCTTCCGGTTCATCAGTAATCGGCCCACCCGGGAAGATGGTACCAATTGGAGAATCCGAAACGTTAGAAGGACAAATAAGCGGACTGTTGGATACATAAATATCCAGTGAAACCTGAGAAATACAATCATTGTTCTGGACTGTCAAATGGATTGTTTTTAATCCAAAGCTACTCCAGGTTACCACTGCACTTGGGGATGTGGAGGTTGCCGGCGTTGCATCATTGCCAAAGTCCCAGCTGTATTGTGCTCCCGGTCCATTGTTAAAGCCCTGGATCAGCGTTGCATCATTGACACAAACTGTACCCGGGTCGGTAATGTGAGCTACTGCTTCTGTTCCAACTTCTTTAACAATAATGTTAGACTCCAGATAGTTGGTACAATCTTCCCGGCGAACACAGCGCGCATAATAGGTCGTCTGATAAATAACCCCAGGATCGTAATTCGGTGTATTGGAATTCGGAATAGGAATCCAGGTATCGGGATCAAAAGGACCATTCACGGTAGACATCATCCAGAGATATTCGATGGCTCCTACCCCGCCAGAAGGGGGTATTACTTCCGTTATCGGACCAGGATCATTGCCCGGGCCACATAAGTATTCATCGCCTTCGATCACTCCGGGATCCGTGAAGTTGATACATTCAATGTAAATCCCTGCATCTATATCCAGCCTGCAATCGCCTGGATTAAGGACTATCATAGCGGTTCCACCATCTCCAAAAATCACATCGCTATCTATTTCCGGATCACCAACGGTTGGAATTGTAAATTCATAATCGGAAGGCAAACTGGTGAATTCCAGGCTGTAAACGCCTGGTAAGAGGCCATCAAAAAGGAAGGATCCGTTAATATCCGTCGTCATGGTCAATTCAACCATATCGCCATTAATGTCGGTACCTGTAAGGGTTACTTTTACGGATTCAACACCAGGTTCGCCGGCATCCTGCTGACCATTATGATCCAAATCATCCCAAACGAAGTCTCCAATTTTAGCCGGATTGATCAGTTCGACAGCGCAAACAGATATACATCCTGTAGAATCATCCGTTACCGTTACCTCATAAATACCGGCTGGCAAGCCAGAAATCACCTGTGTGGTTTCTCCGTTATTCCATTCGTAAGAAAATGGTCCTGGTTGATCCATTGGATCTTCTACCGCAACAGCACCGTCGCTTCCATCCACCGTCGATATAGGCATTATTATATACGCCAGGCAATCGAGCGGATCTTCTTCTTCCTCTATTTCAACGCTTCCTTCACCGGTACAGCCATTTGCATCTGTTACAGTAACAGAAGATGTACCCGCTGGAAGGGATACGGCCACCTCCGTGGTTTCCCCATTGCTCCATAAATAACTATAGTTTCCAGATCCACCCGTAGCCGTTACCTGTGCTTGTCCGGTACTGCCTTCCAGACAGGTTGGACTCAGTGCTTCAATTTCTATTGTAAGGCCGGGGAGCGCTTCGAGGTCTACAGAATCAATTGCCTCACATCCATTTACATCTGTTACTGTCAGATAGTATGTACCAGCCATTAAATCCGTGATTACCGGTGTTGTTTCTCCGTTGGACCAGAGGTAGGAATAATCCGGCATACCACCGCTTACCGTTGCACTGACTTGTCCGCCGGCAATATCTTCACAGGGTTGTACATCCACCATTATATTGATCTCAATAGCATCCGGGGCAGAAAGCTCTACCATTTCGACCACTTCACAATTATTGGCATCTGTAACTGTAACCGAATAAATTCCGGCTGGAATATCCGGGTTTGATTGTCCGGAAACGCCATTGGACCATTCGAAGGTATAAGGTGCATTTCCGCCACTGGCCATGGCAAACAAGCTGCCATCCGAATCCCCGTTACAAGTAGGAGAATTTGTGATAATTGTAACATTGGGAGAAATACCATCTGGCAGGTCAATACTTGCAACCGCTTCACAATCATTGGCATCTGTAATGGTTACACTATAAGTGCCCGCCATTAAGCCTTCCACGGTATCGTCGGAATCTCCTGTATTCCAAGAATAGCTATAAGGAGGCGTGCCCCCCATCACTTCAGCGGTGATGGATCCGTCCTGTCCGGCTTCACAATTGGGCGTATCCGGAATCAAATTAATATCCAGAGAATCTGGTTCTTCCAGAGTAATCAGCGTATTTGCTATACAGCCATTGTCATCAATTACCTCGCCGATATATTCGCCGGAAGGCAAATCAGACAAACCGCCAGTTGCAGAAACATCGGTTCCATTGATTAGCAAAACATAAGGAGGAGTACCTCCAAATGCTTCGATTTGAACAGACCCGGTACTATCTCCATTGCAAAGGAGATCCACACCTGTCATCAAAGCATACAGACTGTCTGGTTCAGACAGGGCTACTGTATCTGTTGCAAAACAACCCGTTAGAATGTTAGTCACGATAACGGAATAATCACCAGGTTCCAGATTTTCAACAAGAGCTGTCGTATCTCCTGTATTCCAGAGTATGCCATAATCACTGGCAGGTACGGGTGTGGTCACTTCCACTGCTCCTTCGTCCTCGCCAAAGCAATTGGTATTGAAGCCCTGCACTTCTATTTCCGGCAGGGGATCCAGGTCGAGGTCGATGGTATCCACACCAATGCAACCAGATGCATCTTCCACCGTTACACTGTATGTTCCGGAGGCTACATCTTCCAGGGTCATTGTATTATCACCAGTGCTCCATTCATACTGGAGCGGTGGCATGCCTGAAGGGGCTTCCGCCGAAAGGGTATTGTCGCCTTCGCAATTGCCTGCTGCGATAATTTCTACTGCCAACAGGTTATCATTGGTCAGTTCGGCAAATCCGGTTACCGGACAATCATTCGAATCGGTGACTGTGACAAAGTAAATGCCGGAGTTAATGCCATCGAGAGTATCTGAGGTTATCCCATTATCCCAGAGGTAAGTGTATGGCGGGGTCCCGCCTACTGCAGATACAATGATAGCTCCATCGTTTGCATCGCAAGCAGTGGCATATTCATAAGTAAAGCTAAGATCAATATTGGCCGGCGCATCTTCTACAATACCGGAAGCGACTCCAATACATCCATTCAGATCTGTTACGGTTACTGTGTACTCACCGGCTTCCAGATTGGTGATGGAGATTCCGGAACCCCCGTTGCTCCAGTCAAAAGTATAAGGAGGTGTTCCGTCGGTAGCCATGGCAAAGGCAGAACCTCCCATTGGCGAACCACAAACCGCGTCTGTAGTAAATACAGCAACTGCAATATCTGTTTCCGTTTCAATGGTCACCTGTGCATTTGCCAGACAGAAGTTGGCATCGACAACCGTTAAAGTATACGTTTCTCCAGGAGTAAGACCTGTAGCAGTGAGATCAGATTGCCCGTTGCTCCACTGGAAAGAATAAGGCGGGACACCACCTGATATAATTGCGGTTGCCGTACCAACACTTCCGGCTCCACAGGGAAGTATTGGCGCGTTGATGTCTATTTCAATTTCCGGGGGAGCAAAAATGTCTACACTGGCTGAATTCATACAACCATTGGCATCTGTTACCGTAACGGTATATAAGCCCGGGTGCAGGTACTCAACGAGTGGATCTGTAAAACCTTCATTCCACAAATAAGTATAAGGAGGCGTACCGCCGGAAGGCAATGCCAGAATATAGCCATCACAGATATTAGCACAACTGATTTGCTGGTAGTCCAGATCTACTTCAAGCTCATTTGCGATGGTGATGCAATCGGTAACAGTACAGAGGTTATCATCTGTGAGGGTAACGCAATACATGCCGGGAGGCACATTATTCAGGGTATCACCGGTTGGCCCGCCAGACCATTGAAAAAAGTAAGGCGCTGAACCTCCGGAAGGAGTGGCATAAAGCGTTGTGGGCGTATTACAGGAATCCAATGCGGATGCGGTGACCTCTAATACCGGATTATCGATCAGCATGTACATACCACTTACGGAGACATCTGTATCATCTGTTACCGTAACCAGGTAGGTACCTGCAACGACATTTGAAATTTGTTGTGTATTGGCACCTGTGTTCCACTGATAGCTGTAGGGAGGAGTACCACCCTCCGGCAAAACAGTAATGAAGCCATTTGACCCGCCGTTACAAGCAGGAGGCATTCCATTAAAGTTTAACTCAAATTGAGCAAACAGATTGAAAGAACAAAATAAAAGCAGTGCCGTGTGTAAAAGGTTTTTGTTCATGGTCATTTGTTAATTAGTTAATTGCCAAACGGAGCGATACCATTTGAGTCTTGGTCAATAGGAAGGTAACTATTGCCAGATTTAATATAAGGGCTAGATGTTGAATGGAGAAGCAAGAATAGAAGGGGTATGCTTATTCTCCTGGAGTTTGGTAAAAATAGGAATATGTAGCCAAATAAAGGCGATGAAGGATAAAATTTCCTGTTACTTAATTTAATAAAATTTCAGAAAAAAACAAGATGGGGTAAATGAAGCAAATAAAATGGGCCTTCCCTAAAAAAAGAAAGCCGCGCTGAGAATTCAGCGCGACCACCATTAACAAATTATAATCCCATGAACATATATATCTTAATCAGCGGAGATCTGATTTTCAAAAAGCGAAATTTCCCCTGACGCTTTTTAAAAACCCCGCCAACAGCAGGAGTTCCTACTGTTGACGGATTTATAATCCCATGAACATATCCAAATTTGAAAGCTCGTTGTCTTGTCAACGATTGATGATACAATTATCGGGAGTTTTTCATGTCGTTACAAGTACAAAAACGACCAATTGTGAGAAAAAATAATCGACAACTCCTTAACTGAAAGGGTTTTTCAGTAAATTTTGTGAAAAAAATTTAAAATTAATATGCTTTTTATTCCCTTAAAAAGGGGAAGAAAAAGCAGGATTTTCTACAAAATCGGTATCAGTCATTGTTTTTAGGAAAGCCAGCAGGTCGGATTTTTGTTCGGCTGTGAGTGGAAATGCGGTAATATTTGCATCAAGATTAGGAGCATAATGGCCACCAGAACTGTAATGATCCAACACTTCTTCCAGCGTCTCGAAGCGTCCATCGTGCATATAGGGGGCTGTCAACTCCACATTTCGGAGTGTAGGTACCCGAAATTTTCCATTGTCAATCAGGTATCCGGTAACGGCTCCCCTGCCCTTATCATCAAATTCTGTTAGCTCCGGAGCTTCATCCAGCCCATTGTTAGAATATTCATTAGTAGTCAATAAAACGGATGTATGGCAATGGGAGCAACCCGGGTGGGGGGCATTAGGATCAGAAGGTTCGTCAAAGAAAAGATTACGACCTCGCAATTCAGCAGAAGAAAAAAACTGCTGATCCTGCCCCCAGTCAAATTCTGAAAAATCATACTTTGCAGTACCGCTAATAAGTGTACGTTCAAATTGAGCGAGTGCTTTGGTGACAAGATCACGCGTAATTTCATTTGAATTCTCAATGCCGAAGGCAGCCCTAAAGCGTTTCTGATAATCCGGGTGTCTCCTCAATTTGTCCTCTACATTGCTCCAGGTGTCCTTCATTTCCAGCGGATCTTCTATCGGATGCAAAGATTGTTCCTCCAGTGTCCCTACCCTGCCATCCCAGAAAAGGCCATCGTCATAGAATCCAACATTGGCCAGTGACATAGAATTTCGAATTCCTTCAGTATCTCCAACGCCGATACTCAAAGCGCTATTATCGGAAAAGGCAAATGCTTGTTTGTGGCAACTCGCACAGGAAATCGTACTATCTACAGATAAGATGGGATCGTAAAATAAATACCGTCCCAATGCTACCCCGTCTGTCGTCATGGGATTGTTTGCCGGAACCGGTACCGGGTTAAAGTGTTGGGGAACTTCAATAGAATAAGCCTGAGGATTGTAGGGAAAGGAACTCAGGTCTTCCCCGAATGCCGGCGGATCAGGCTCTTCACAAGCGGCAAAAATCACAAGCAGCATCAGTAATGAGCTGATGATAACTGCGCCCTTTTTGCAACACCGCCAAAATTCCATCATTATTCTTCAAAGGGGTTTTGATAAGCCGGATTTGACAAAAATGTCGTATCCGTAAGGGTATGCAAAAAGGCCAGCAAATCGGCTTTCATCTCTTCATCCAAACCGAGCGGCTGAATGACCAGATTCTCATCCAAATTGTCTGCATAGTGAACGCCTTCATTGTAGAAGTCAATTACTTCTTCCAGCGTTTCGATACTTCCATCATGCATATAGGGCGCCGTTAGCGCAATATTTCGAAGTGTTGGAGCCCGAAACTTCCCATTGTCGATGAGTTTTCCGGTTACGGCCCCCAATCCAAAATCTTCAAAATCATTCAGGTCATCCACTTCCTGCAATCCATTATTGCGGTAGTCATTCACCGTAAGGAGAACCCCGCCGTGACAATGGAAACACTGGGCATCGGGTAAGCCTTCCTCCGATTCGTCAAAGAACATGTCCCGACCTCTGAATTCAGACACAGTAAATGGTACACCAGGCTCTTGTGCGAGAAACTTGCGATCGTATTTTGAATTCCCCCCGGAAATAAGTGTTCGCTCAAATGAAGCGATGGCTTTTGTCGCCAAATCCCGATCAATATCTTCCCGATCTTTGATGCCAAAAGCTTTCCGAAACATTTCCGGATAAATTTCGTGGTTTTGCAGTCGGTCAATTACAACTTCCCAGGTGTTATCCATTTCCAGGGGATCCTCAATCGGGTGCAAAGCCTGCTCTTCCAGATTGGGCGAACGACCGTCCCAAAATAAGCCGTTGTAGTAATACCCTACATTGAGCAAAGACATTGAGCTCCGTTTTCCAGGCAATCCCTGAACTCCAAAACTCACGGCCAGGTTATCTGTAAATGCTCCCTCAACCAGGTGACAGGAGGCACAGGACTGTGTACTATCCAGGGAAAGAATTGGATCGTAGAATAAAAAACGGCCCAATTCTACGCCATCCACTGTCAAAGGATTTTCTTCCGGGATGATCATCTCGGGAAAGAAATCCGGAATCTGAAGGTCATAGGGCATTGGCTCATAGGCTATATGCTCCAGGTCTCCCATGACCGGATTATCATCATCCATAACCACAGGAGTTTCTTCACATCCGGGAAGTATGAAAAGGCTGATCAGTAGTAGGCTTAGAATTGGGCGCATATCTAAATTCTTCTGGTTTTAATATACAATCTTCAAAGACTGTGTAAAGTTGTCCATTACCTGATTGGCAACCGACAAATCCTGAATATTATGCGTGTTGGTGTTTTCCAAAATATCAATATACCCCCCATTGCCGTCTTCAAACAATTGATGCAAATCCACTACAAGATCAAGATCCGTCACCTTATCTGCTTCAATACGAACCGGGAAGGTATACTCAACCAATCGATAACAGGCATCACTACCTGTGTGGTACAATACCGAACTGTCATCAAACTGGCCATCACCATCCGTATCAACCTTACCATTAATCATGGCAAAGATGTAACTCTCCCAACCCGGCCAGTAATGACTGGCTCTTGCAAGTGGATGCGAACCAGAATAATCACTATCTGCCGTTGCATTCAGATCGGCAGGCACCCCCAATCCAATACGGAAGGTAGCATAATCACCAGCCGGGATATTATCCACTAAAAAGGAATAACCAGCCTCAGCTTCTGATGTGCTTGCCATATTATCGAAATCTACAAATTCGATGTCGATGAGATCTTCTGTTGAAGATTCCGAAGCTAATTGTACATCGGCAATATAGAAGTTAAACCGCTGGAAAGTCATTTTAAGTCCGCCTTCGTAGTCGTATTCGTTTAGCATTACCAGAGGAGCATCATCCCAGGTAGCTTTAAAATTCAACTCGAGTCCGCCGACTTCTTCTTCCTTTACACAACCAGACAACAAAAACAGTCCGAGGGGTAAGACTAATAATAGTTTTTTCATGCTCATTTATTATACAGTTTTGAGGACCAGGAATTGCCACAAAACATTTCCGGGCATTATATGAAGGTTCTTTCATATAACGTTTCTGTCGTAAAAATAGTTGCTGGGGGAACAGTTAAAAACTAATTAAAACCAGTAAAGCGGAAAGCGCCCGACAGATTAGCCTGAATTTTATCTTCCAACGTGGATACCGGGTCAACTTTAGGGTTTGTTCCCTTAAACCAAAGCCGGATGTCATTTTGAATTTGCAGGCTAATATCAAAGCCTGCCGTCAGGACAATTGGGCTTTCCGGAAAAAATTCAAATAAGATTGGTTCGGGAATACGCAACAGAATGGAATCCACGGCGGCAGGTTCCCGGAAGACTTCTAAATACGCGGCCATATAACCCTCATCTTCCAGCCAAAGGGTAGAATCACCAAGGATGCTCAAAGGATGTCCGGCAGGAACCGAAGCCGGATCCCCCATTTTTACTGGGTCAGGAAGTCCTACTTTAAATCGCAAGCCATCGTAGGAGCCCGGATATGGAAAGGTTCCCACAGAATAACCGGGACTGGACCCGGGCTCTAAGATGCCTATATCATCCGTTATGATTGTTTTACTTCCATTCACCTCAATTTCCAGCTCATCGGTTACCCGAAAAACATCATTGCCGGACAATAACTCCAGATCAGAAATGTAATACCTCAGCCGGGTAATCGAAAAGGAATCGCCCGCCACTCCGGGCACTTCATAAAAATTGTCTAATGCAAAGGAAAGGGGCTCAGTCAGTGTACGGTCGCTAAATACGGTGGTGACCCGCAATTCCACCCGGGGATATTCGCAACAATCGTCCTCACAGGCTTTGTCAGCACTGGGATCAAAGTTGGTAGCTCCAATATCCAGACAGCCTTCTTCTTTTTCATAGCAGCCCGCCAGAAGCGTTGTTAAGACCAGCAAAAAACCGATTCCGGTCAGAAACCCAAACTTCCTCATTTATTCTTTTTCTTTTCCTTCTTGTACTCCTCGAGTAGCATGGTCACCTTCTTTTTCACCTGAACAGAAAACTCTTTATCCTGAATCCAGTGATAATATTGTCTGTCGTGGTATAAGGTTTCTGCTACGGGTTTGCCCACGTATTTTCCAAAATTGAAGACTACTGTACCCTGGGCGTTATACTTCAAACGCTGGGTTACGTCAATCATTTTGTTGTCGAGGGTAAACTCGTAAATGGATTGCATGTCATTTCGGATCGGTTTCTCAACTTTATTCCCATCGTTATCCTCATAATCCTGATTCTCATACATTTCTATCTGACCGGCCAGGACATCTACCGTTGCTTTTACATCAGCCATGGCATCGTGCGCATTCTCTATTTCTTTACCCTTGTAAAACTTCAGAGCGGCTTTGAGCGTACGTGGCTCCATTTTGTAGAAAATCCGCTGGGCATCAATAATGCGGCGATCATCAATATCAAAATCATAGCCGACACGGGCAAACTCTTCCACCAGTAGCGGCACATCAAAACGATAACAATTGTACCCGGCCAGATCCGAATTGCCAAAAAAAGCATATAACTGGTCTGCAACCTGTGCAAAAACAGGTTTATTGGCTACCTGATCCGGTGTGATGCCGTGTACGGCCATCGCATCTTCCGAAATGGGTATTCCCGGATTAACCAGTAGTTCCAACTCTTCCGGCGGACGACCATCTGCGTGGTAGCGAATGACGGCTATTTGAATGATTCGATCGCGAATAACATTGAGTCCGGTTGACTCAATATCAAAGAAACAAAGGTCTCTGTCCAGCTTAAAATTCATTGTATTGTTTTGTCGCTTGGGTGAAAATCAATTACTTTTTGGGGCTTGCTCTACAAATTGCTCAATACCCGGAGTCATATATACGTCCATTCCTCCATCGGCAGTGCCATAAATAAGACAGGCTTCCACACCATTTAGGCTTGGCAGTAATGCTTTCGCAGCTTCCAGTCCCATGACCATGAAGCTTGTTGCCAATCCATCAGCTGTCCCGCAATCTTTGGCGAAAACGGATGCACTCAACAACGAGCTGCGTTCGGGGTAACCCGTTTTGGGATTAATGGTATGCGCGTATTTTACTCCCTCCACATCGTAATAATTTCGGTAGTTGCCACTTGTAGCCAGCGAAATGTCTTTCAAATTTACCAATAGTTGATAGTCGGTTACCGTCGCATCCTCAGTCGGTGTGTTTATTCCTATTCGCCAGAAATCGCCACGCGCACTCAGGCCACGAGCTCGCACTTCCCCTCCAATTTCAATCAGATAATCTGTGATGCCCTGCATTTCCAGAAAACGGCCGAGTTCATCTACCGCATACCCTTTCGCGACAGCGCTAAAATCCAGCTGAACACCAGGACTGCTCTTCTTAATTTGACTTCCCTGATAGGAAACATGCTCAAAACCCACAAATTCCTGCAGGCTGTCCACCTTCATACTATCAACAGCTGTAACCGCTTTTTTTTCGGTATACCCAAAGCCCCAGTAATTAACCAGGGGCATTACGGTTGGGTCAAAGGCACCTCCGCTTTGTTTTTGAATCTGATCACTCAACACATAATTACGGGCAAAGTGCATATTTGCCGGCCAGGTACCATCAGACTGCGAACTAAACATTTCCTCCTGGTAGTTTACCCCTATATCCATTCCTTCTTCCGATTGATTGAAAGTGGAAATCGTTGAGGTAGGAATATAAGTCGACACCTCGTCATTGATAACCAAAAGCATCGAGTCTAATTCCTTTTTGTAACTGGTGGAATCTGCTGCCAGGTAACTTACCGAGTAATAAGTGCCCATCGTTTCTCCTTTAAACTGAACCTGTATCGACTCAGTCGATTCAACGGTTGTTTCTGCACAGGAGGCCAGGAATAAAACAAGGAGTGTAAAAAAGCAATAACGCATATATCAGCTTAGATTTTATTTCGGAGTCTTCCATCCAGCGAGTACCAACCCGGACCGGAGATAAACAAGGCAGCAAATGCAATAAAAAACATAAGTGCCTTTTCGATTTCATTGAATGGTTGTCCTGCCTTAGCCACAAATACAGCCACTAACATGGTAATCATAAGCGGGATCAGGGCAAGCCGGGTAAAAATTCCCAGCATGACGAGCATGGAGCAAAGAAACTCCGCAAAAACGACAAGCGCCAGGGATGCAGTAGCTCCGATTCCCAAAGGATCTGCAAACTGGATCGGTCCGTCGCTAAAAAACTTCATCAATTTGGGCCAGCCGTGCCCCAGGATCATAAATCCGCCAAAGGCCAGGCGCAAGAGTAAAAGACTTATGTCGATAGCTCGGTTGTACATAAATTTAATTTCAAAAATTAATCAACGTAAAGATAGTAGAAGATGAAGCATTCCCGCTTCTCTGGTTTCTTTTTTACTTTTAAGGCTCAAAACACTACTTTTTATGAAACGATTTAAAAACCCTTTGTTTGCACTTCTTTTCCTAATTCCCATCAGCTTTACCAATTCCTCCTGCTGCGATGACTTGCTGGCTTTATGTGATCTGGTTGTAGATGCCTTTACAGCTCCGGACCAAATTACCCTCGGTCAGGTAATCGACCTCGCTGCCGATGTATTTAACGATCCGGATTCGGATGATTGTACAGGAACCGAAATCGCTGCAGCCACTACCAGCCTGATTGAAGTATTCCTGGATTCGGGAAATGGGTATCAGCCATATGACTTTTTTCCGCTCAATCAGGATGCGATTGACCCCAGCCAATACGGCTATTTTGATGTTGGCTTTACGCCGAATGAAGCGGGCAGCTATCGATTCGATTTTTACACCGACGATGCCTTTCTCGTTGCCGAGCGCTCAGAATCTAACAACATCTGGAGCCTGGGCGGACGCTTTAAAGAAGAGATTGAAATTCGTCCCCGGGGCAATAATGTAGCCTCGGTATATGTGGAAGTTCTTCCGGCTCCTGATGGCCGAACCAACCTGGATACTGAAGCTGTTTTCGAACTACGCTAAAAGGCAAATCCATGAAAAAACTGCTACCAATTTTTGGTTTGCTTTTTTTGCTTACCAGTTGTGATGAATGTTCATTATTTGGAGACAAGCAGGCTCCGGATCTGGGCTTCTCCGATTTTGATTACATCAACAATACCTGTACGGGAACACAGGAGTATGTGGATACCCGCAACTTCTATCTGGTGCCCAATGCCCAGTTCCCTTTTAATGGTTATCCGCAGGAAGTGGTGCTTTACTGGCAACCCTTCCAACAACGATTCAACGATTGTCTGGGATACCCCTGGTATTTAAATTGTGACCCAAATTTCCCCTGCAATATTAAAAGCATCCGCTTCTTGAGAAACAACGGATCGCCTACTGACACCGAAACTGCTCGCGGTCCTTCTGCTCAGGCTTTTGTGGAAGTAACTGAATCCGGAGGCGGCGGCACCTATGTGGATGACGGTCCGATTGAAAAACTACCGGACCTCTCCCCGGGAGAAAGCACGGAGTTTTTGCGGGTAATCGATGTAAACACAACCGGTGCTTACGCCCTGGAATTTATCGCCGATCCCAACAACGAGGTAGAAGAACGCGATGAAGCAAACAACACCCTTGGCAGCGCTTTCTCCAAACAGATTCGTCCGGAGGAAGGCAACTATTTTTTGGTTGGATTGCCTTCGGAGGAAGAACTCAAAGCAATTGAAGGCCCGTACGTCATTTATCGCGGTGGAGTGATTGAAGTGTATAATGAGTAGGAATTGATTCGTATAGTCGGTCAAACGGGGAGATGATTTCCTGCACCTTTGGCGCAGCTCAATCGGGGAGCAAGCTGCCACTGGCAGCTTTGGGGAGAACAGTATCGCTGCGCTAACTGCATGGGGAGAAATTTCCCCAGCCAGCGAGCGAAGCAAAGCTGCTCTCCCCAGACTTGGCGAAGTCCAAGGCACTCCCCCGCCGACTCAGGCGAATACAGCTGCAAGCTGGATTTGCCGGAGAGAAGAACTCCCCACATGCCGGAATCGCCTGAAATTCCCTTACATTTGCGCCAAAATTCCGGCGTCCATGGCCAAAGTTGTATCCATACTGCTCAATCCCTTCACCCACGACAGCCGGGTACTGAAGGAATGCCTGAGCCTCCAAAAAGCAGGCTATGACATTAGCGTCGCAGCCATGCATGAAAAGGACCTCCCCTTTTATGAGGAAGTCGAAGGCATCCCCGTACACCGCATCCAAATCAAATCCCGCTCCTGGTCCCGAAATCGACTGGTACAACTGTTTAAATTCCTGGAATTTAGCTGGCGAATGGCCCGGAATCATGCGCGCAAAGCAGACATCCTGCATGTCAATGACGTAGGCCCGCTTCCCCTGGCCGTCTTTTGCAAATGGTTTTTCAACTGGAAACTGAAAATTATCTACGACGCCCATGAACTGGAATTCGACAAGGCTGAAAAAGGAAGCAACTATTACCCGCAGTGGGCTTTGGCTTTCGCCGAAAGGCTTTTTATAAAAAGGGCGCATCGGGTAATGACGGTTAGTCCGCTTATCGCGAATGCCTACCAGGAACGTTACGGCATCCCAAAACCAGCGGTAGTAATGAATTGCCCGCCCTATGCTCCGCCTTCCGGCGAAAAGCTCCTTCGCAAAGCTTTTGGCATCAGCGACTCGCAGAAACTCTATCTGTATCAGGGCGGATTGATACCCAAACGGGGCGTCGAATTATTGCTCGATATATTTCAGGAATTGCCGAGTGATTATCAGCTCGTTTTCCTGGGATTCGGTCCCCTCACCGATCAGGTTAAAAAGGTCGCTGCTGCTCATGAAAACATTCATTTTCACGAGGCGGTCTCCCCTACTGTCCTGCACGACTACACCTCTGATGCCGATGTGGGCTTTTGTATTTATCAGGGCAAAACAGGCAATCATCAATTGACGATCGGCAACAAAATCTTCCAGTACATTATGGCCGGTGTACCGGTATTGGCTTCAGACCTGCAAGGGCTAAAATACGTTTTACAAGACCCGGGACTCGGCATGATCCTTCCCGATTTCCGCAATAAAGCTGCGGTAAAAAAGGCGATACTGGAAATGGCCAAAATCGATAAAACCGATCGCAAGGAATCCTTCGAAAAAGCGGCCAAAGTGTATACCTGGGAAGCCCAGGAAACCGTATTACTAAAAGTGTATCAGGAAATCAGTCAGCGATGAGCAAGATCCGGGTTTGCCATATCAGTTCGGTACATTACCGATACGACACCAGAGTCCTGCACCGCGAATGTGTTTCTCTTGCCCAAAACGGCTATGAAGTTCATTTTCTGGTACTCAATCAGGAGTCGGAAACCTTCAAAGGCGTACAGATCCATTCGGTGCAAGCCGAGGTTAAAAACCGGGCAGATCGCATGCGAAGAGCACCATCCATCATGCTCCAACCCGCTTTGGATGTGGATGCCGCTATTTACCATTTTCACGATCCGGAATTATTGCCTTTGGGCCGCAAATTGCAGGCTGCCGGCAAGATCGCCATCTACGATTGCCACGAGCATGTGCCCAAGCAAATACGAACAAAAAAATACCTGCCTGCTCTGGCTCGCTATCCGGTTTCCTGGATTTTTGAAGCTTTTGAAAACCGGATGGTCCGAAAAATGGATGCCGTTATTACAGCGACCGACCTCGTACGCGATCGGTTTCTACCGCTCAATGATCGCAGCGTGGAAGTCAATAATTATCCACGTCTCGATACCTTTCTAAAACCGGATACCAACACAAAGAAAAGGTATGATGTAACTTATGTCGGTCTCATAAACAACATTCGGGGCATCCGCGAAATGCTCGACAGTTTGCAGGACGGTGACGACTGGCGGCTTTGCCTGGTCGGCTATTTTGAAACTCCTGAACTGGAAGCCGAAATGAAAAAACATCCTCAATGGCACCGTGTCGATTATCTCGGTCGAAAAGACCGGGAAGAGGTAGCGCAGATCCTGGCCGAAAGCCATCTGGGGATTGTCACCTTTTTACCCGCTCCGAATCACAATAAAAACCAGCCCAATAAGCTGTTTGAATACATGGCGGCCAGTCTGCCGGTTGTCTGCTCTCACTTTGATCGCTGGAAAAAAATTGTAGATCACGCTCAATGTGGCAGGACGGTTAATCCGGAAAACCCGAATGCTATCCGAGCGGCGGTCCATGAGTTGCTGGCCAGGCCGGATCACTTAAAAATCCTCGGGCAAAATGGCCGAAAAGCCATGGAGCAATCCTACAACTGGGGCAGCGAAGAAGCGAAACTACTGAGTTTGTACAAAAGCCTGTTGAACAAATCATGAGCAGCCCCCATCCATTTGTGAGTCTGTTGATACCCTGCTACAATGAGTCCGCATTTATTGAAGGGGTCATTCGGGATATACTGAATCAGACCTGGTCTCCGGAGGACATGGAGGTGTTTTTCATCGACGGAGGCAGCACTGATGATACCCGGGATAAGTTGCAGGTGGCTTCCGCCGAATATCCCTTTATCAAACTGCTGGACAATCCCGATCAATATGTGCCCCAGGCCATGAATATCGGCATTCGCGAAAGCGTGGGAACCATCATCATTCGCCTCGATGCACATGGATCCTACCCTCCGGATTATGTAAAGAAACTCGTTGAAAGCCTGCAGGAAACCGGCGCGGATAATGTGGGCGGAATCTGGGAAACAAAAGCCCGATCCAACAAGCCAAAAGCCAGGGCCATTGCAGCCATTTTATCCCATCGATTTGGAGTGGGCAATGCGCTCTTCCGCCTGGGAGTCGATAAACCCATGGAAGTCGATACCGTCCCTTTTGGCTGCTACCCGAGAGATGTCTTTGAAAAGTACGGAATGTACGATGAGCGCCTCGTGCGCAATCAGGATATTGAGTTGAATAAGCGTATTCGCCGCAAAGGCGGAAAAATACTATTGATCCCGGAGGTATCCTCGGTCTATTATGCCCGCGATCGGTTTCGGGCATTCTGGAGAAACAACTATCAGACTGGTCGTTGGGTTCCTTTGACTATAGCCTATACCGGGGCCGGTGATTCTCTTTCGCTTCGACATTTTATCCCCTTTTTCTTTGCAGGCTATTTGCTTTTGCTAATGCTTTTTTGCGCTTTCGCGAATAGGGGTTTGTGTTTGATTTTCTCCATTCCGCTCTGTTTTTATATCCTGCTCATTGCCTTATCGGCCTTTCAGATCGGACGGAATCAAAAAAGCCTTAAAACCGGATTGTTTGCCTTGTACGGATTTCCCTTACTTCACCTTGCTTACGGAATCGGAACCTGGCAGGGTTTGTTTGAATCAATTGGATTGTATCTTAAAGGCAATGGATGATTTTCCACAACAACTGGAGTCCCTTTTCAGGGCAAAGGGCCAGGCGGCTAAAGTAGTTGAAGGTGTCTGTTGGATCAATTATCGGTCCATGGCCGAGCCAAGACATCCCGTTTCCAGGCCTGCTCAAATCTGTCGGGAACAAGCCAATGAAATTCGCAAGGAATTAGGTGCCCGGCTAATCCGTTGGCATGGACCACCCTCACGTGCTGTACCAAAACAGAAAGACTGGTTTGTAGTGCGTTGCCAGCAGCCTCGTCTACTGGAGGATATGAGTTCCGGTCGACGTAAAAAGCTGCGGAAAGCCATGCGAAATCTAGAGGTTCGTGAGGTGGATATTCAACTGATGCTGGAATTGGGATATGGTGTTTATCAAAAGGCCTTCGAGCGTTATGCCAACAATAGCCCGCAGTCGGAAACCTCCTGGAAAGCAGAGGTAGACATAGAACGCAACTATTCCGACCTGGTAAAATATGTTGGCGTTTTCTCCGGAGACCAATTAGTCGGCTACTCCAAATGCTACCGATTGGGAAAGGAAGAATTGCTGGTAGCTGTTACGAAGCTGGACCCCGACTATTTAAAACAGCTAAGTGGAGAGCTTTTAATCTACAGGAGACAGGAGATCTATTTGTCAAGCGGCCATGTAAAAAGCATTCGAAGCGGTTTCAAAACCCTTGACCACGAAACCGGATTCCAGGATTTTCTGGTGGAAAAATTCGGCTATGAAAAACAACCCTTAAATCTGCACCTTCAATATGCCCCCCTGCTCCGCCTGAGCAAACCGCTTTGGAAAACGGCCGCCCGAATAGCCGGAAAGTACAGCGGACCTTTACAGGCCCTGTCTGCCCAGGATGATTATGCCCGATAACAAAAGTCTATTTCTTTTCGTCCATCCAACCCTGTGCTACCGCTTCTTCTTTTACGTCGTGTAAAACCACCGGATCCTTACTGCCCTTGCGTAAACGCATATTGAGGAACTCCACAAAAAGGGAGAAGGCAATGGCGAAGTACAAATATCCTTTTGGAACGGTTCCAACGGTGGAACCACCAATTTCCAGATGCCCAAGGTGTGCACCTTCTGCAATAAGCATAAATCCGATCAGAATGAGGAAAGCCAATCCAAGCATTTGAATGGTTGGGTGCTTGTTTACAAAACGGGCTACCGGATGGGCAAAAAGCATCATAATCAGGACGGAGAATACTACTGCCACAATCATGATAACGAGCGCTCCTTCCAGTCCGTTGGTCATACCTACTGCCGTCAGTATTGAATCAAATGAAAATACGATATTGATGATGGTAATCTGGATGATCACACTCAAAAGCGTGATCCCCTTTTTGCCTTTTCGATTCATCTCTTCAGTGCCGTGTTCCCCTTCCAGTTTATGGTGAATTTCAGAAGTACTTTTGTACAGCAGGAAGACGCCTCCCAGGATCAGAATTATGCTTTGCCCGGTAAATCCGAAGGAAAGCCAGTCATTCTGGAATTCCCACCAGGGTGCTTTCATGGCTACCAGCCACGATATTCCGAATAACAATGCAACGCGAAGCACCATGGCCAAAACCAGTCCGATATTGGTGGCCTTCTTCTGCTGCTCCTCCGGCAATTTATTGGCCGCGATGGAAATAAAGATGATATTATCGATTCCCAAAACAATTTCCAGGAAAGTCAGGGTGAGCAAGCTCATCCAAATCTCAAAACTTGCCAGATCGGGCATGATCATTTCCATAGGGTCTTTACTTTTTGATGCTCAAAAATAGCTTTTACAGGCTATTTCCCCAAAAACAATACCCCGATGAGAAAAGAAATCCCGGACTGGAATCCAGTCCGGGAAAAGATTTTACCAAATGGCATAAGGAATCGAAACATAATCCGCCAGTTCTCGCGGAACAGGTACAGGTGCAGCTTGGGACGATCCAAATATGGGCCCGAACATGATGCAAAAATCCACTGCATCCGAATAGTTCTCAAAAAATGGCTGCTGAAACACATTGCCTCCGGTTTGCATCACGGAGCTACCACAGTTTCCTTCATCCGACATCCACCCAAGGGAGAAATGTGTAGCAAATGTCTGAGCAGGAAGCACAGGGGTGTTCCCGTCAAGGCTTGCCTCAGCCGTAAGCGTTTGAGAAGGCATATCTACATCAAAACTGATATTGTAAAACCTGTTTTCCTGCGTATTGGGATTCCAGGTAGCTACCATAAGAACCACATCACCAGGAATGTAATTTCCATTGGTATCAAAATAATCCAAAGCGGCAGTTTGGGGTTGGGTACTCACAGAACCGTAGGGATCCGGAATCACACAACCAGAAGATACATCCCTTATCCACGTCATTCCCTGAACTTCCTCTGCTACTGGCAAACCATCCACTTGAATTGTTACCGGAGTCAGGTTGTTGTACAAATCAAAATAAACAAGATGATGGAAGTTATTTCTCGGAGTTTCCTCCATGCCAACCATACCTACTCCGATCCCTTGCATACAATCGTAATAGGCAATAACAGCACCATCTTCATCGTACACCTCGCAACATCCCGGACAGAAATAGGGCTGCACGAAGTCAGACCAACAGATATCTGTAATGGGGTTATTGGTATTCTTAAACAGGGCAATCAGATCCCCGGAAATGATATCCACCTCCCAAACATTATTGGAATACTGGGACGGTAAGTTGGGATTTGCGCCAAGCGATACCACAAAGAAAGGTTTGGGGTGACCATCAATTTGTTGTATTCGGGTTATTCCAAGTACGTTCTCCACATTGACGCCATTGGCTTTAACCGTAACTTCCTGCCCCGTATACTCACCGGTTTCAGAATCGATGGTATATATCTTTGCACCCATTCCCGGGGAATGTGTAGAAACAGCCCAGGTCTCTTCAGTACAGGGAAGGTCTACATTCATGTTTGGTTGTTCGGTTCCGGGGGCATCCTCTTTTACGGTATCCAACAAGGATTCCTTCTGACAGGAGACCATAAACAGCAGCGGAAAAGCAAGAATTAGTGCGGAAAGAACATTCAATCTTATCTTCATTTTATTTGTCTTTTGCACAAGAACATTACCCTTATAAACCACTGTAAGTCAGATTCTTGCAAATAAATAATTACTATTTACCCTATAATACCCGGCTGGATAAAATGTGACAAAAAAAGGACAGCCATTAGCATTACACTAATGACTGTCTGCGATCATACTATGAATGGGGGGTATGAATAAATCTTAAAACTTAATGATGCGAATTTGCTCCGAACTGCCATTTCCTTGCTTCCATTCCAGCATATAAACTGCTGGTGGCAGTGGTTCCAGGTTGAGCTCGTATTGGCTGTTACCGGCTTGTACGCTTTCGCGAATGAGGATACGTCCGGTGAGATCCCGGAGGATTAATTCAGAAACCTCTCCTCCTGCATCGCGCACATCAATTTGCAGCAAACCGTCTGTCGGATTCGGATAGGCTCTGGGTCGCCAGGGTTTGGCCGGACGATCAACTACAACTTCTACCACATTTGAATAAACCTGATGCCCATGTTCATCCGCCAGTTCTATCCGGTAGAAAACATGGCCCTCTGGCGCATTCAGATCCAGATAGAAATAATCTTCCGTGCTTTGATCGTACTCGATCTGGCTGACATTCAGGTACTCCTGTCCCTGCAAGGCCCGTTGTACCGTGAATGTATGTGGTGCATCCAGCCAATACATCGACCAGTCGAGTTCCACATTATCCTGATTATTCACATTGCCAGCCAGGGCAAAAGGCGTACCGCAATAAGCGGGGCTGTTGGTTAGAATGATGTCCTTGCCGGCGTAAGAGGTACAACCATTTGCAGTTACTTCCAGTGTCACTGTTTTTAATCCCACAGTGTTCCAAACCACATCTACGCTTTGCTGATTGCTGGTAGGAGGTACAGCCCCCAATCCAAAGTTCCAGCTGTAGATTGCACCTGGCCCGTTATTGGGAGCGGTAAAGGTGATCACCTCATCAATACAAGCCAAATCAGGTCCGTCTACGATGGCAACCGCATCATCGTCTACAACTTTTACCACGATGTTTGACTCGAGGTAATTGACACATCCTTCCCGCCGCACACATCTTATATAATAGGTAGTTTGAGCAATTGGCCCCGGATCGTAATTGGGTGAATTAGAATTGGGAATAGGATTCCAAATATTTGGATCGAAAGGGCCTCCGTCTGTACTAAACATCCACAGGTACTCCAGCGGACCGCTTCCGCCGGAAGGCGGGATCACCTCCAGGATGGGTGCCGGATCATTTCCGGGTCCGCAGAGCGTTTCATCTCCGGCTATCTGTCCGGGATCTGTTACGTTTATGCAGAAGAGGTATACCCCGGCATCACGGGTCGTATCGCAGTCCCCATTCGCCAGCATGAACAAGTTTGTCATACCGGTAGCCGGATTCACATCGCTGTCGAAAGCATCATCACCAATGTCCTGCAGGGTATAGGTATAATTCGGCGGAAGCCCAAAAGTAATCTTGTACAAGCCGGGAGGCACCGGGTCAAACAGGTACATCCCTGCTGCATCGGTGGAAGTACTCAAATCTACCGGATTGCCGTCATTATCGGTTCCTGTAAGGTTGACGGAGACATTTTCATAGCCGGGCTCTCCGGGATCCTGAATACCGTCCTCGTCGAGATCCTCCCAGACTTTGTTGCCCACCTTTGCCGCTGGTACCACACCTAATTGAACCGTACAACTCGTTTCACAGCCGTTATCATCGGTCACGGTAACAGTATAGATGCCCTCCGGCAAATTGATGTTATCTGCTGTTGTTACACCATTGCTCCACAAATAGGTATAGGGAGCTGTTCCATTTGAAGCCACAACGGTGACTGCCCCATCGGAAGCTCCGGGCGCACTGACAGGCGTTGTTACGGATGCCTGACAAGAGGGTCCCTGAAGCGGCAATAAATCAACTATAGCACTGGAAACACATCCAAGGCCATCATTGACTGTCAAGCCATATTGCCCCGGGGGCAAATCCGTAATGATGGGAGTTGATTCTCCATTGCTCCATAAATAAGTTATCGGAGCAACACCTCCAAAAACGACTCCTTCGAGGCTGCCGCCCGCTCCGGTCGGACAAGGTTGCTGCGTGGTAATAATTTCCAGATCCAGGTCACTTTCTGAGAAAATCTCAAAAGACTCGACCGCTTCGCAGTCATTGGCATCTGTTACAGTCAGGCTGTAATTTCCAGGTCCCAGGTTAATGACATCCGGACCAGATTGCCCATTGCTCCACATATAGGCGTATGGAGGTGTTCCACCTGAAGCAGAAGCGGTGGCAGCCCCATCATTGCCGTTTGGACAGGTAGCGTCTTCCGGGGTGATACTGACCATTATAGCGGGAGGATCCAGTAAAAGGGTATTGGCTGTCGCCGAACAATCATTTGCATCTGTAACAGTAACTGCATATACTCCCGGACCGAGGTTATTGATCATTGGAGAAGTATCACCTGTACTCCATTCGTAAGAATAGGGCATTTGACCGCCCGCCACATTCACCATTACGCTGCCATCCATTTCACCCGGACAACTAATATCAGATACTACCAGATCCAACATCAATTGGTTGGGAGGAAGTACTTCAAAGTTCAGGCTTTCGGTGCAATCATTGGCGTCTGTCACTGTCAGGGAATATCCCCCCGGGAAAAGCCCGGAAATCACCGGAGTAGTTTCTCCTGTGCTCCACAGGTATTCATACGGACTGGTACCTCCGCTAACAATGGCAGCGGCACTGGCATTACCGGGTTCGCAATCGTTATTGAGGATATCAACCTGGAGGTTGATTTGATCGGGAGATTCGATAATCGCAACCCCATATACCTCACAATCGTTGGCATCCGTGACAGTAAGCATATAGGCACCTGCTGCCAGGCCTGAAATACTGGCGGTCGTTTCCCCATTTGACCACTGATACGTGTAAGGAGCTGTTCCCCCTGAAGGGCTGGCAGTTGCGGTTCCTGTTTCATCTCCAAAACAAAGGAGATCCGTATCGCTAATCTGAACGGAAAATGCAGGAGCCGGCATAACAATGGCGGAATCTTCTCCGGAACAGCCATTCGCATCTGTTATCGTTGCTGAATACATCCCGGGTGCTAATCCGCTAATGGTTTGAGTTGTCTGTCCATTAGACCATATATATATGTAGGGAGCGGTACCTCCGACAGCTTGGGCAGTTGCTGTGCCGTCATTGGCTGAAAAACAATTTTCGGGGGTAGCATTTACTTCTACCTCCAGTTCGGTAGGTTCTCCGATAAAAATACTTCCCATTGCTGTACATCCGGCAGCATCAGTCGCGGTAATAATATATGTCCCGCCAGAAAGTCCGGTAATGGTCTGTGTCATTTCGCCATTCGACCACAAATAGGAAAAGGGTGGCTGTCCGCCTATCGGAGTTGCTGTTGCCATCCCATCTGAGGCTCCACAACTGCTCACATTTGCTCCATTGATATCCAGCATAAAAATCCCCGGACTGCCAACAGTAACGGAAGTCACCGCTTCACATCCCAATTGATCAATGGCGGTAACCACATAAGTACCAGCAGCCAGGTTATTGATCACCTGTCCGGAAGCTCCATTGCTCCAGCTGTAAGAATAGGGAGAGACACCATTGGAGGCCAGAGCCGTTGCTGTACCATCCGTGTCTCCAAAACAGGTCACATCTGTTGCTGTTGCTGTAACGATAATATTGGATTGATCCATGATCGTTACGCTTGCCATAGCTACGCAATTGTTTGCATCAGTGGCGGTTACCGTGTAAGTTCCTTCCGGAATATTGGTGATTACGGGAGAAGTGGAACCTGTATTCCACAAATAGTTGATCGGTGGTGAGCCGCCATTCGCGGAAGCGGCAGCAGAACCATTGGTATCCCCATCGCAAAAGGGATCCTGACCAGTAGCTGATACCGATAAGGGAGGTGGCTCTGAGACGGTCCCACAATCAGATGCCGTACATCCGGAATTGTCGGTGACAGTCACACAGTAGGTACCTGGTCCCAGGTTTGAAATACTTTGGGAAGTAGCTCCGGTATCCCATTCAAAGGTATAAGGCGGGGTACCTCCCTGGGGAAAGGCCATAAGGCTTCCATTCATATCACCGGCACAAAGAATATCTGTTGCAACCACCTCCACTGTTGGAGGGGCATTTGGAACAACGATACATTCAGCTACGCCACAGGCATTAGCATCCGTGACAGTAACACAATACTGTCCGGGATTCACGTAGGCAATAGACTGGGTGTTGTCTCCGGTACTCCAGTTGTATCCATAAGGAGCTGTTCCGCCTGTAGGGTTGGCCGTAATGGTTCCGGGAAAGGTGCAACTGTTTAAAGTGAGTGTCGCATCAAGAACAGGAGGTGCATTTAGAACCACAGAAGCAAAGGCCGTTTGAGTGCCTGCATCCGAAACGGTGACGGAATAAGTACCCGGTCCGAGATCATCAATTGTCTGTGTCGTAGCTCCGGTATTCCAGTTATAGGTGTATGGAGGCGTGCCATTGCTCGGAAGAGCCGTGATCACACCATCATTAATGCCACCACAATTGGGTGGAGATGCCTGTAAAGTTATGCTTAATTGAGCCTGCAAAGAAACACTGCAGCACAGTAGGAATAACAAGGGCAGTATGCGGTCGGATACAAATACCCGACCGGACTGCTCCTTGAAGTTGGGGGGTAAAAACTTCATGGAATAAGTGTAGTTAACTCTCTATGGAGTCGTATTTAAATGATTATGATACATTGATTTGAAACCTGAAAACAAAAAATTGTTTACAGACTTTCACGCTCAATGAAAGCAGTTTAAATGAATTTTGTCAGGCATTGATGGATACCATTCCGTGAAGGGAATCGGAATGTGTTTTTGAAAGGGTAGCTTATCTTCTGTTTCCATCCGAAAGATAAAAAAGAATATGTTAGCTGGATAACAAAAAACCTGAATTCTACACCCGCACCTTGAATTGATCGTTATTTTTAACTTTGCACAAGCTAGTTTGTCGACCACAACTCCCGCAAATACACCTACGGGCACAAAACCAATTCGATTATGAAGTTTAATTTACTTTTCCTTTTATGTGTATTGCCCATCCTGGCAGCTGCACAGATAAAAACGGACCTTCCCCATTATATGACGGAGGAGGAAAAGGCGCAAATGCCTTTTTATACCCCTCCCGTAGCTCCGGGAGATAAGACTCTTTACACAGATCCGCCGGATTTTACACCAAGAACCATGGCTGAATTTGAAGAAATTCAGGCACTGTGTGTTACCTATACAAGTTACAAAAGCATTGTAGCTCAGATTATTGAGCATGCCCGACAGGAAGTGGAAGTGATCGTTATTTGCAACGACAGTACTGAAGTAAAATACGATCTGACCAACCTTTTTGGTTTCGACGATCTGGATAACATCAGCTACATCGAAACCCCGTACAACTCTGTATGGATCCGGGATTATGGACCAAACACCATCTATGCGAATGATGTTGAAGAGCTACACATTGCCGACTGGATTTACAATCGTCCTCGTCCCTACGACGACCTGGTGCCCGAAGCAATCGCCGACTTTGTAGGTGTTGATATTTATGCCACCACGGAAGCGCCTAACGACCTCGTCCATACCGGCGGAAACTTCACCTCCGACGGACTGGGAACCGCCTTTTCTTCCAACCTCATTATTGATGAGAACCCGGATAAGTCTGAAGCGGAGATCGATGACATTATGAATCAATACATGGGAATCAGTCGCTACATTAAAATGGAAACTTTGCCCTATGATGCCATCCACCACATCGACATGCACATGCGCTTGTTGGATGAGGAGACGATTATGGTAGGACAATATCCGGAAGGCGTGGCAGATGGTCCGCAGATTGAAGCCAACCTGCAATATGTGCTAACCAATTTTGAATCCTCTTTCGGCACCCCATATCGGATCGTACGGATTCAAATGCCCCCCGAAGCCAATGGTTCTTACCCGCCATGGGGCGATTACCGGACCTATACCAATTCTGTACTGGTCAACAAAACAATCATCGTTCCTACTTATCAGGAGTTATACGACACCACTAACCTCCGTATTTACCGGGAAAACATGCCTGGATATAATGTGGTTGGGATCAATTGCAACCAGATGATCGGTGCTTTAGGTGCCCTGCATTGCATCACTCGTGCCGTAGGTGTTGACGATCCGCTTTGGATTGTTCATCAGGAATTGCGGGATGCGGTAGATGTGGAAGATGACTTTGAAGTCAACGCCACCATCAAGCACCGCGACGGCGTTAGTGAAGCAACGCTGTATTATACTACAGACACTTTGTCCGGATATGAATCTACCAGCATGTCGCTGACTAATGCAGACGAGGATACCTGGACGGCATACATTCCAAACCCGGGTGTTGAAACAGATATATTCTATTACATCCAGGCGGAAGCCAATAATGGCAAAGTACAGGTTCGCCCATTGCCTGCTCCAGCGGGATACTTTGACTTCAACCTGGCCTTTACCACCAGTACAGAAGAACCCGTCTTCGAAGCAAGCCGCATGGATGCGATCTTCCCGAATCCGGCCAGTTCGATTACCTGTATTCCCGTTTTCTCCGGTACGGATCAGAAAGCGAGAATTACGGTATACGATGCATTGGGTCGTCTGATTGAGGTGATATTTGAAGGCAACTTACAGGCCGGAGAATCCAAGCATTTCATCATGGCCAATGAATATGCGGCCGGTGCTTATATGGTACAATTGCAAACAGAAGAAGGAACCTTCAGTCAGCGATTGATCATCAAATAGTTTTTGCCTTTCGGCGAAAGCCGGATAAGGTCAATAATTGCCGGATTCCTTTGCAGGAGTCCGGCAATTTTGGTTTATGAGCGCTTAAGACTAAATGCTGAAAGGACACTTATCACCAGTCCAATAAGTAAAACAGTGAGAAACATTACTCCCCCCTGAAAAAAAGGATTGGTGGCCAGGTTTCCCATGGATGCCATAGCTTCTTTCTGTTTAGCCAGTTCTTCCGGGGCCAGATTGGCTTCCATATACTCCATGGTCCAATCCACAAATCCGTCTCCCCAGAAATGAATGAGCAAGGCTGTTCCGATAAACATAACCAGGGAAGGGATCAGGCTGATCAACATACCAAGCTTGAGGGCTTCTCCAAACTTTAGCCGGCCTTCATTTACATTATCCCGATAATATCGAATGCCAAAAAAGATCATGGAGCAGGCTGCCAGAATGGAAACATATCCGCCTATTTCAGCAGCCCGATAACCGGCCGGAGTTAAGAATAAGCCGGTCAAAATGCCAAGAATCAGCAGGATTGATCCCCCGATTAGTCCATAGCGTAGAGATACAGATTTCATGATATACCATTTTTGATTTGTGATACCACAAAACTAAGTTTCGAAGCATTTAGAGGGCTCATACGAAAGTAGGATTTAGCCTGTTGAGTTAAGATTCCTTCTTTAGGAGGAGGCCTCTCCCCTGCCTGGAAGCCTTAGATCAATCTTTTCTCTATGGCAATCTGTACCGCCTGGGTTCTTCTTTTTGCATCCAGCTTTTGCAACAAACTGGAAACGTGGGTCTTAACCGTGGTTTCCGAAATGAAGAGTTTTTCGGCAATTTCTTTATTGGACAAGCCTTTTTTTATTTCCAGCAGGACCTCAAACTCTCGTGGGCTGATGCCAAAAGACTCCGGGGCATTTTTTGGCTTTCCCTCTGAGCGGGCAGGGGTTGTTTCAGGCTTTCGCCGAAAGGCAAAAGAGACAGCAGCACCGATCAATGCAAAAGCAAGGGCCGTTGCAAGCAGCAGCCACTCCCGCCCCAGGCCAAGCTGCAAAATACTCAGCCGGGCCAACAGAGAAAGGGCGGCAATCAGGGCGGCCAACAAACCAAAAATCAGGATAACTTTTTTCACCTCGTAAAAATAGACAGTCTAAAGAGGAAAAGAAAGAATGCCCCGCGACATCAAAAAATGGAATTGGTTAAGTGTGCTTTCGCGATATTTCGTATCATTGTGAACGACACGACATGAAGCGAATGAAGACTTTTTTTAGTGGCTGTATACTGGCATTCCTTGGAATGGCTTTTCTGAATGCCTGCCAACAAAACCCCTACAAACACGGTGAGATTCTTTATGAAGGATTTTGTGCCAGTTGCCACATGAGTGACGGTACAGGCTTAATCGGCAACATTCCCCCATTAAAGGGCTCGGATTTTCTGATAAATCATAAAGATCAGGTGGCCTGCATCATCCGGTACGGGATTGCTGACACGCTGGTAGTAAACGGCAGTACTTATTCACAACCTATGGCTGGCATTCCACAACTGTCTGATATTGAAATTGCCAATATCATAAACTATATAAATCACGCCTGGGAAAACGACTACGGTTTTTATCCCCCGGCTGAGGTAAAAACTTCACTTGAAAATTGTCAGACAAAAGGCAAATAGCCCGGTGAAGAGGCAGCGAATTGATGCCAAAAATAGTCATTGATTTATGCCAGAAATGTTACATTACGACACCTTTCAGGTTTCAATTAACTTAGAAGCCGGTTAAAGGTCGTATTTTTGATCGAATGGAATTTTAGCGAAAGCTCTCAATAAAGCAAGATTATAACAGTTCCCTATTATGAGAAAATTTCTTACTTACCTTTTTCTCCTTGCGTCGTTTGCTGCCATTGCTCAGCCAATGAATGATGATTGTGATGGAATCATTGACCTCGGGGTAGCTCCCTGGTGTGATGAAACGGTATTTTTCGACAACATCGATGCCACGCCAACCGACATCGGTACCGATAACGTGCCATCCATCAATGATTGTTCAGGCCTCGGGCCCATGGAAAACGACGTTTGGTTTGTATTTATCGCCTCCGATACGATTGATGAATACCTTATTACTGTTACAGGTATCACCGATGGTATGGGTTCTGTCCCGATGGTAAACCCACAGGTAGCCATTTATCGCGGCGATTGTGAATTCGACGGCCTGCAATTATTGGATTGTGGTGCAGCAGATTTGGGTGAAAACGTGGCAACGCTTAATGTCTCTGACCTGACGCCCGGCCTCCCCTACTTCCTGCGGATCACCGACTATTCTGCTACGGCCATGGATAATGAGGGAACTTTTCAGCTCTGTATTGAAGAGCTAACAGATATTCCGCTGTGTGAGGATATTGTTACTACTGCCTGCACAGGGGTGTTTTTTGATTGTGGCGGCCCCGACGAAGATTATGGGCCGAATGAAACGGTGACACTTACCATTATGCCTCCTGCCCCGGTAGGATGTATTACCCTTACACTCGATTATTACAACATCGAAAACGGAAGTGATAATATTACTTTCTATGACGGTCCAAGTACGGCATCCCCACAAATTACGAATGTAACGGGTGGCGCCTTTGGTACTCCAAATGACGGAGGAACCAGTTTTACCGTTACCGCCAGCAGTGGTGCTCTAACCATGCAGTTTGTCTCTGACGGCAATGTAGAATTCGAGGGTTTTGCCGGTTCCTGGGAATGTTCTTCGGAACCTTGTCCGCCTGATGGATCGGTAAGCTTAGATTCAGATATTACAGAAACCGACATCATCGATGCCGTTTCTACGCCATTTACCACGGTTTCAAATGTGGTAATCAACTGTCCGGAAGGTTCCTACGGAACTTTCGAAAGCGACAATTCTGATATTGGCCTGGATAAAGGTATTGTATTGATTTCCGGAGACAATGTTGGAAACATTGATAACCCGGCCAACTTTTTCTCTTCCGGCTTTAATGGTGGTGGAGAAGATCCTGATCTGACTTATCTGTCCAACCTGGATGGTAATGGTCAACCATCACAGGATGCCTGTATTATAGAAATGGATGTTTTTGCAGCCACGGATGAGCTTTCCTTTGAATACGTATTTGGTTCGGAAGAGTATCCTGGTTTCATCAACAGTTCCTTCAACGATATTTTTGCGTTGCTGATATCCGGTCCCGGTATTGTCGGTGATCCGAACATCGGTAACCAGGCAAACCTGGCCGTGCTTCCCGCTCCGGGTACAGGTCCGGTTTCCGTAGTAAACGTTAACCAGGAAGATAACTGGGAATTTTATCGCTCAAACCTCAATAGTACCAATGTGGTATACGGCGGTTTGACCGGTGATTATCTGGGAGTTAAACAAAGTCTTACTGCCATTAGCGCAGTAGAACCCTGTAACACCTATCACCTTAAGTTTGCCATTGCAGACCGTGGTGACACAGCCTACGATTCCGGTGTATTTGTTTCCGAATTGAAAGGAGGAACACCCGATCTTGGGGTAAATTACCAAAATGGTATTGAGTACCTGGTTGAAGAATGTCTGGATACGCCAGACGAGATTGTACTTTCATTGAGTAGTCCACAGGATGAACCAGTTACCTATGACATTGTAGTGATGGGTACTGCTACGCCTGGCGTAGACTATACATTGAATCTGCCTGCACAAATCACTTTCAACCCGGGTGAAACCGAATTTACTTTCCCAATCGAAGCACTGGCAGATGGTATTCCGGAAGGTGTTGAAACTATTGAGATTACCCTGCAAAACGACTTTGGTTGTGGTACGGTAAACCTGGTTGAACTTACTATCCTGATCTATGACGAACTGGAAGTAGAGATCTTTGCAGGTGAAGACACCGCTTATGTTTGTGATGGCAACTCTATTGAAATGAATGTAGAGGGTGCGGTTTCCTACTTCTGGACACCAACCAACATTTTTGATCCGGCAACCGGTTCAAATCCAATTGCAACGCCAACCGACGACATTATGGTTTACGTAGTTGGTCAATTGGGTGTTTGTACCGCTATTGATAGTGTTTACCTCGATGTAGTAGCACCGACAATTAGTATTCAGGCGCTGACAGAAACAGATATTTGTGTGGGTGATACTGTTCAATTGCTGGCCATCAACAATGTTGGAGATTCCAATATTGAATGGACCCCGTCGACTGGCATTGTTGATCCAAACGCCAATCCGGTAACCATTATTCCAACTGACAATACGACTTATACTGTAAATGTCGAACTGGAAGGATGTGGGGCTACCGACTCCTATACTGTTAATGTGGATTATCTGGAACCAGCCGTTACTAATTTCTCCGATACCACCATTTGTGAGAATTACAGTGTAACTCTGGGCCAGCCCGAAATTTCCGGTTCAGGTACTACTTACCAGTGGTCCCCGGCCGACTTCCTCGATTTTGATGACATACCAAATGCAGTAGCCACACCGGAAGCTGGCGATTATACATATACTATAATCTCCACGAGTGAAAATGCTTTTTGTGCAGATACCAGCGTGGTTAATGTGGAAGTACTTCCGGCTGATGTGGAAATCATCGAGCCTGATACTGATACCCTCGAAATCTGTCTGGGTACTTCTGTTGACCTGAGTGCCCTGACCACTACACCCGGTATGGGACTAAATTGGACGCCGGATGACGGTTCACTATCCAGCACGACCGCCGAAGACGTCATAGCAACACCTACACAATCGACAACTTATTTGGCTACCCTTGAGGTTGGAGCCTGTATGGTCTTTGACTCGATATATATAAGGGTCGATTCCTTACCCGAATCCGGCCTCCTGGAAACCATACCCGACAAAGAATCGTATTGTCAGGGCGAACTGGTGACGCTGGTCTTCCCGACCTACGAACCTTTCAACTTCCCGGACATAGAACATATGTGGACCCCGGATCTTGGACTGCAATCACCAGACTCTCTCTGGAACCTGGTATTCCAGGCTACAGAAACGGCAACTTATACCCGAATCACAACCAACAGAGCTTGTATCGATACGACAGAGGTGCTCATAGAGGTAGTGCCAACAGCTGAAATAACCATAGAACCTGCCAATCCGTCGATATGCTTCGGAGAGGATGTGCAGCTTGTCGCCAGCAGCGACGATGATGTAACCGGCTGGATGTGGTCACCCGCTTCTACGCTGGATCAGGATGACATTCCGAATCCGGTGGCATCGCCACTGACAACCACGACCTATACGGTTGAGGGTGAATTTGACGGATGTCCTACTGCGGCAGAAGTTACGGTTGAAGTAGAACAGCTTACTGTTCCGGTATTCCCATCAGACAGAATTATCTGTCCGGGAGAATCGATATTACTGAACACAGCTACCGACCCGGATGCTATTTATACCTGGTTGGTTGACGGTCAGGTTGTATCCAATGATCCGGAATATGAGGTATCCCCTACTGAAACCACCACCTACATTCTCCTTGTTGAGAAAGCCGGTTGTGAGCTTGAGTTGGAAATAACAGTTACTGTGCTACCACAACCTACCCTTACAGTAGGTAATGACACGCTGATCTGTACAGGCTTCTCTGCACAACTTAGCGCTTCCTCTAATGTGGAAGGCACATTCAGCTGGATGCCGGATGCAGATGATGTACCGAATCCGATAGTAACACCTGGTAGTCCTACCATGTATTACCTCACCTTTACCGATGATGAAGGTTGTCTGAATCAACCATTGCAGGATTCTGTATTTGTTGATGTTACCGATGGATTCAACATCACAAACTTAACCGCTGATCCGGATACCGTTTATGAAAACAGTCCGCTTCTGTTGGAAGTAACCACCGATCCAATTTCACTCAACAATCCGAATTACTTCTGGACATTGGAAGGGGTGGAAGTAGGTGATAATAATCCAACAATCGGAATCATCGCTCCTGAAACAGATCAACCGGATGGAGAATTCGTGACCTACCAAATCGACATTACAGACGAGCTTGGTTGTAGCGGATCAGAAACCATCGATGTATTTGTGTTGGACAGTGAGATTAATGTTCCTACTGCCTTCTCTCCTAACGGCGACGGATTGAACGATGTATTTATGCCCGTAGCGAATGAAGGCGTACTCATCGTAGAATTCAGAGTTTACAATCGCTGGGGAGACGTAGTATATGATATCAATGAAGACGGCGGCGAAGGCTGGGATGGCATGCAAAATGACAAACCAGCTCCGGAAGACGTTTACGCTTTCTACCTCGTATACCGCAATGGTGTCAATGGAGAAGACCAGATATGGGGCGACAAGCACGATCCCGACAACGGCATTTACGAATACCGGGAAATTAGCCTGCTGCGCTAATTCTCCTGAATGAATCACAATCAAATCCCGAACTTTGGATGATCCATAGTTCGGGATTTTTGTTTTTGATCTTGTCGGCCTGCCAGCAAAACAAAGAGCTTGGCATTCCTAAAGCCATATCCTTTACCTATATTTGCGACCGGTCTGCCGGTAGCCACATTTTTTATTTAGGCAGACCTCAAATCACTCGTAATGATCAAACGTTTAAGCCTCTCTCTGATCGGGCTCTTTTTTGCTGTTGTGCTCTCTGCACAAACCGGAAGCGTTCGTGGAAATATATATGAGAAAGAAACCGGTGACCCGGTTATGTTTGCCACCGTAAGATTGCTCGATACCGAAATCGGAACAACTACAGATCTCGATGGCTTTTTTTCCATCACTAATGTGCCTGTCGGCGAATATCGACTGGTGGTAACCTACGTAGGCTTTGACAGCATTGGTGTCGATGTAAGAATATCAGAGGGCAACATCGAGTACGAGCAATTATATATGGTTTCCAGCGGTGTGGAACTTACTACCGTTAATGTTTCCGCTCGCAAAGAGCAGGCTCAAACAGAGGTACAGATTTCTTCTGTCACCCTCACTCCAAAGCAAATCACTTCTCTCCCATCTACCGGTGGCGAACCTGACATTGCGCAGTATTTGCCGGTGCTTCCGGGTATTGTATCCACCGGTGACCAGGGCGGTCAGTTGTACATTCGGGGTGGTGCTCCGATACAAAACCTAATCCGTTTGGATGGGATGACCATTTTCAATCCCTTCCACTCCATTGGATTCTTCTCCGTTTTTGAAACAGAAACCATTCGCTCGGTGGATGTAATGACCGGTGGATTTAATGCAGAATATGGCGGACGGATTTCAGCCGTTGTAGACATCAAAACCCGCGAAGGAAATAAGAAACGCCATGGCGGTCAGGTATCTGTAAGTCCGTTTATGGGTAAGGTATTGCTGGAGGGACCTATCAAAAAATTGCAAGACACAGGTGGTGGAAGCATTTCGTATCTGATCACCGGAAAGCATTCCTATATCAACGAAACCTCCCCTTCTCTGTACTCTTATGCGGTTTCTGCAGTTGATTCTTCTGCTGCCAGTTTGCCCTTTAACTTTACAGACATTTACGGAAAAGTTTCATTGCTGTCCGGCAACGGTAGTAAACTGAATCTCTTTGGGTTTAACTTCAACGACCGGGTAAATTACTCGATCGCTGACCTGGGATGGCAATCGATTGGTGGCGGAGCTAATTTCACCCTGGTGCCTCCTGCGAGTAACTTCATTCTGGGTGGTACGCTGGCCTATTCAGATTACAACATTTCCCTCACAGAGGGAGACAACTTTCCACGTACCAGTAAGATCTCAAGTTACTCTGCTCAATTGGACTTCACCTACTTTGGGTATAACAATGAAGTGAAGTACGGATTCATCTTTAACGGACTAAACACCGATTTTGAATTTCGCAATTTCCTCGGAGTAACCATTGAGCAGTTTGACTTTACCACAGAGCTTGCTGCTTTTATTAAGTACAAACAGATCATTGGCGATCTCATTATTGAGCCCAGCCTTCGTCTGCAATCCTATCCAAGTCAGACCCAGTCCTTTTTAGAGCCCAGACTTGGTGCAAAATATAAGGCCACCGAAAAACTGCGATTCAAATTGGCGGGTGGATTGTATTCTCAAAACCTGCTTAGTAGTGTAAATGAAAGAGATGTAATCAACCTCTTTGTTGGTTTTCTCTCCGGACCTGAGCAAACGATTTACGAGCCGGGCACCCAAATTCCTACAAAGAATAAACTGCAACAGGCGCTACATGGCATTATCGGACTTGAATACGACCTCACGCCTAATCTGGAGTTGAATGCAGAGACTTATTATAAAGGATTTACACAGCTGATCGCTCTAAACCGCAACCGTACCTCTGTAGAAGAGCCACAGTTTGTTACAGAAACCGGTAAGGCTTACGGCTTTGATATTTCCCTGAGATACCAGAAACCTCAATTGTACATTTGGGCAACTTACTCGCTGGGATATGTAAACCGTTTTGACGGAGAGCAAACTTATCCAACCATTTTTGACCGTCGCCACAATGTAAACTTTCTGGCTACCCGGTCATTCGGCGATAAATCTGAATGGGAAGCTTCCTTGCGTTGGAACTTTGGCTCCCCTTTCCCTTTCACGCAAACACAAGGGTTTTATGGTTCCATCAATTTCCTTCAGGACGGGCTGGATACAGATCCAACAACGACCAATCCTCCGCTCACCATCTTGTATGATGAGCAACGTAATGGCGGGCGTCTGAGTCCCTACCACCGGCTCGATATTTCTGTCAAACGCACCATCGAATTTTCGAAATACAGTTCCCTGGAAATTGTTGCTAGTGCTACCAATGTGTACAACCGCAGCAACATTTTCTACATCGACAGGACCACTACTGAAAAGGTCTATCAATTGCCCGTCCTTCCGAGTTTGACGGCGCGGTTTAAATTTTAACCTGTTTCAATCAAAAAAAGGGGCTGCTTCAAATGAATCAGCCCCTTTTTTATTGGATATCTACCCCTTACCTAAGCTCTCCCAATCCTTGTCGAATAATCTCCGGGGGATTTTTAGTACAATCTATGACCGTGGAAGGTGTTAGCTTCCCCGGGCCTCCATCGATTATGTAGTCGACCTCATTGGCGTAGGTATCTCTGATTTCAGCCGGGTCGGCAATGTACTCCAGAATTTCATCTTCAGAATAAAGAGAAGCTGATAGAATGGGCTTTCCCATCAATTCTAATATGGCCATTGCGATGTTGTTATCCGGGATACGGATTCCAACCGACTTTCGCTTACTTTTCAGCGTCTTGGGAAGCATGCTTCCTGCCTTGTGGATGAAAGTAAACGGTCCGGGCACATGTGCTTTCATCATGCGGAAAACTTCATTATCCATTTGTGCCGTATAAGAGGATGCCTGCGCTATGTCTTTACAGATTATAGAGTACCGGGCCCGCTTGGGGTCCAGCTTTCGGATGCGGCTTATCCGGTCAACAGCCTCATTTTGATCTATCGCGCAACCCAGCGCGTACACAGTATCCGTTGGGTAGATGATTACAGCCCCTTCATTTAAGGCGTCAACTACCTGACTGATTTTTCGACCTTGCGGATTATCCGGATGAATATCCAGGAATTGCATATAGGTTTATTTGTTTGTTTAATAATCGTCATCATCAAAGAGATCATCGTCATCCAGCATATCTGCCAGCAGATCCCGGAACGAAAATACGGATTCCAGGAAATCTTTGTTGATTACATTAAACTCTGACAAGCCGTGTAGTGCCAACTCCATATAACTCAGCTGCTCATTTTTAGGCACATCAATACTACTAACCAGTTTTTTCAATCCGGCGACAGCCTCTAATTTTTCTTTAAACTCTTTATCAGACGCATCATTCAGTAGCTCAATGGTATTACCTCCGGAGAACCAGGCACGAATGGTACCATAAGGATCCCGGTCGTCTTCACCGTTCTTATCCGGATCGGGAAAGTACTTCAAAAACAACTCCCGGATAGCTGCTCCGAGTAATGAAATGGCTACGGCATAGGGACCTTCCTGTTCGCCTTCGTAAACCAATTCCACCTTTCCGGTAATGGCCGGCACGACTCCCCAGAAATCGGTGATCCGAACACGGGTCTTTTTCTCCCCATTGATCAGCATTCGGCGCTCAGCCGCACTAAGCAGGTTTTCGTAACCCGATATACTCAATCGGGCCGAAACACCGCTCTTCTCATCAATGAACTCACTGTCTCGGGCTTCAAAAGCAATTTGCTCCAGGAGGATTTTCATCATCTCCGGCACCTCAACCGTCTTTGCTTGTGATTCCGAAATCCGCGATTCCTGCTGGGTAATCTGCCGCGCAATCTCAATGTCTTTTGGATAATGGGTCAGAATCTGACTTTCAATCCGGTCTTTCAGTGGCGTAATGATGGAACCCCGATTGGTATAATCCTCCGGGTTGGCGGTAAAGAGAAACTGGATATCCAGTGGCAGACGCAGCTTAAATCCACGAATCTGCACATCTCCTTCCTGCAGAATATTAAACAAGGCAACCTGAATTCTTGCCTGAAGATCGGGCAACTCATTGATCACAAAAATGCTTCGATGCGCGCGGGGAATGAGTCCGAAGTGGATCACCCGTTCATCGGCATAAGAGAGTTTCAAGGTAGCTGCTTTAATGGGATCTACATCTCCAATTAGATCGGCAACACTTACATCCGGCGTTGCCAGTTTTTCCACATAGCGCGTCTCCCGGGGCACCCATTCTATAGGCGTATCATCGCCTTTTTCGGCAATCAGGTCGATGGCATAGCGACTGAGGGGTTTTAGCGGATCATCATTGACCTCACTGCCTGCAACTATCGGCATGTGTTCATCCAGCAGATTAACCAACAGGCGGGCAATCCGGGTCTTAGCCTGGCCGCGGAGACCGAGAAGCAGGATATTGTGCCGGGAAAGAATGGCCCGTTCGATATCGGGCAACACGGTATTGTCAAATCCAAGTACTCCAGGAAATACTTCTTCCTTATTTTGCAGCTTTCGGATCAGGTTTTCCCGCAATTCTTCCTTTATTGAGCGGGATTTATAGCCGGATTTTTTAAGTTGGGCAAGCGTTTTGATCGAATTCATTAAATGTATAGTTTATCGTCTGAGGAAGACTTCTGAGATTTTTTGGAGTACTTTTACAAACTCCCAAGATATGGATTAGAACAGCCCGCAATCTAATAAGTTGAAAAGATTAGTTGGAACCCATGATCTTTTTTGTCTTGGCAGGGTTTCTTATTTTGAGACCGAAAGAGGAAAATTCTGAAATCAAAATTTCTGTCGGGAACGGTTTCCGACAATTAATAAACAATAGCATGAAAAGATTAGCCCTTTTGCTGGCAGTGGCCAGCATGTTTGTATTTACCGGATGTATTGAAATCCTGGAGCAGATTTATCTGGAAAAAGGGGGATCCGGAAAATACCAGATCACCATTGATATGAGCGCCATGATGGACGAAAGCGTTCAGGATATGCTTGGCCAGTTTGGCGAAGAAGATGCCGCTTCTCAATTGAAAGGCATCGAGCTTGACTCCCTCATTATGCTTGAAGAAGTCAATAAAGAAGCTATTTCCAACCTGGATAAACCGGAAGTATTTAAAGGCTCCCAACTTCGTATGATCATGAGCGACAGCCGCGATGAAATGATTATGAAGATGTCCATGAACTTCACAGAACTGGATGATATCAGCTATTTCACTCAACACCTCGGAGAGGTGATGGGAGAAGGTGGTATGGACGGCATGTCTGCCGGGTTGGTTCCCGAAGGCACCAACCTGCTTTCTTTGAAAGGCCGCAAACTGACTCGCCATCCGGCTCCGGCTGATGTGGAGCAGATGTTTTCGGAAGACGAAATGGCCATGGCTCGCATGATGTTTGATGGTGCCACTTTCACCTCTATCTATCACTTCCCTGGCAAAGTGCGTAAAACCTCTATCCCCGGAGCTGAAGTGGATGGCAACATGGTTAAGGTAGAATCGGATATGCTCGACATTATGAGCAATGAAGAAGACCTTTCCGGTGTCATCAAGTTTAAGTGGAGATAGTCCGCCTTTCGGCGAAAGCCAAAAAAACACATATTGGATCAACCTCATAACCTTTTTACATGGAATACCGCAGACTGGGAAAATCAGGTTTACAGGTAAGCGCCCTTTCAATGGGGTCCTGGCTTACGTTTGGCAAGCAGATAAATGACCAGACCGCAGAGAGGCTAATGGAAATGGCCTACGAAAAGGGCGTAAATTTCTTTGATAATGCCGAAGTTTATGCCCGTGGTGAATCCGAAAAGGTTATGGGGAAAATCCTCAAAAAATTAAAATGGGATCGCTCCTCGTATCTCGTTTCCAGTAAAGTCTTTTTTGGCGATGGCGGCAAAAAGCCCAACCAAACCGGTTTGAGCCGGAAACATATTTTTGAGGCCTGCGATGCCGCTCTGAAACGACTGAAGGTTGATTATTTGGATATGTACTTTTGCCATAGACCGGATAAAAATACCCCGATCGAAGAAACGGTCTGGGCCATGAATCATCTGATCCAGCAGGGTAAAGTGTTGTACTGGGGTACATCCGAATGGTCCTCTCAGGAAATCATGGAAGCCCACATGGTGGCCCGGGATTTACGCCTGATCGGCCCGACTATGGAACAACCCCAATACAATATGTTTCACCGGGAAAAAGTGGAGGTGGAATACAGCCAAATCTATAAAACAGTGGGACTCGGAACTACCATTTGGTCCCCACTGGCATCTGGCGTGCTGACCACCAAATACCTCGGCAAATTTCCAAAAGGAACCCGGTTGAGCATTGAAGGATTAGAATGGTTGAAGGAGCGCAGCCTGTCGCAGGAACGCCTCGAGAAAGTGCGGAAGCTGAGTCAGATTGCCGAAGATCTCGGCACGACCATGCCAAAACTGGCCATTGCCTGGTGCCTGAAAAATCCAGATGTAAGTACGGTGATCCTCGGCGCTTCAAAACCAGAACACCTGGAAGAAACGCTCCAATCGATCGACACGCTGGAAAAACTGGATCAGGAGGCACTGGATGCGATTGAGGACGTGTTGGATAACCAGCCTAAGAAACCGCAGTTTTGATACGTTTGATACGTTTGATACGTTTGATACGTTTGATACGAATTTAAAGAGTACCTGACAATTCCTAGTTTTACATTTCTTCCCTTTGGGCTTGGTTGAGAATCCGCCGGAGGCGGAGGGTTGAGATGGCTGGTTGGTAATTAAGAATTTTCTGTCAATCCCTAAATAGTGTTGACCGGTTTTAGGTTACTAAATCTTTAGAATAAT
>JAAEZH010000044.1 GCA_018222965.1 Bacteroidota bacterium | reverse complement strand
GTAGCACCTGCTGAAATGTATCATAAATTAACTCAAGTGATTATAGCAGCCTAACCCAAACCTCTGTCCACTATTCTGACGAACTCCATGAACTCACCCCCCAGCCCCCCTCTCTTAAAAAAAGAGGGGGGATAAGAAGCCTAATTCAACAATCTTTATTCTACAATCACACGCTCCATACCGGCACCTTTGTCGGTATCGATCTGAATGAAATAAATACCTGGCGACAAATTACCCAGCTCCAATACACTCTGAAGACCGGGCTGCTCCAGGCGACGCGCATCTACAACCTGACCAAGGCTGTTTACAATACGCAGGTAAACGTATCGTACCGGCTCACCATATTCAAGTGTCACTGTACCGGAAGTCGGATTAGGGAATACTTTTAATCCCACCCGGCCAAGTTCGGTTTCTTCTACACCGGTAACTACTTCACCTAATGGAGCACTTCCCAAACTGATCAGGTACGAGCTAACAATCAAGTGTGGATTAAAGCCATCGTCACAGTTAGGACAGGTTACGTTGTTGACACAGTTTTCATTCTCCGGGTGACAGAAGTCGGTATAACTTTCGTCGAATACATAATCGTATTCAATCGGACTGTCGCTGATATACGAGGTCATATCAAAATCAAACCAGGGTGCGATCGTTCCCGGACACCAGCCGGCACGGTCAAACCACCAGGTGCCGTTTTGCGGACTACAACCATCCGGATTGGGATCACAATCGTTCCAGTTGTGTTGTGCAAAGGTTTGAGTTCCGTTGATGTACACATGGTGCGTATCTTCGTGAAACTCAGCTGCATTCCCGGTATTGTTATCCCCCCAACCATGTCCGCTGGAAACCAACTTAATCTTGGCCGCTTCTGTTTCCTCTGCAAATGTTGCTGTTAAAGCTTCTGTTGGTTTCAAATTGGCAGGGTTGCCAAAGTCGTAGGTATCGTTCCAAAGTTTGGTGATGGTACTGTACGGGTATTCTGGAGTTCCTGCCGCATACTCCAAATCCAGGGTATACTCAAAGCCATTTCCGAAAGTTCCCAGATAATAGCGTACCGCAACTTTACCTTGCAGGATAGACATAAAATCCGTCAGATCCAGATCTGAATTACAGGCTACCCCGTAGGGCGTGATGTAGCGAATGATCTCATACCACTCACCATTATGTCCTTTCACTTCAATACCGGAAATCCGATCCCACTCATCACAGCCACCGGTCGGACAGGTGATATCCAAAAAGCCCTGAATCTGATCGAAGGCTCCCGCATAACATGGCAGTTCCACTTCCACGATTTCATCCGGGATGGAAATACTCAACCACACTTCATCGCCCGCATTGGCAGTCATATCAGAAACCTGATCGGTAACCGTGAAATTGACGAATTCAGACTGAGACGATCCATAGTTGTTGGTAGAAACAATTTCCAATGTATAGTCGCCTAATGCCGGAGGTGTCCACCAACCGGTATAATGAGCATTGCCCCAATCTTTAGCGGCTATTTCATCTCCATCAACTTTGAAGGTTACATCCGAAACGGAGAACAAATCTTCAAAATCAATTTCCGAAATGGCAGCGAGCTGGATGGGCCCCAGATCCGGATCATAGACATTCCCCGAAAGGGGGCTCCGTGCATCAATACTTGGCACGTTTGAATCGGGATCAATAACCATAAAAGCATTTTCGACTTCATCTGCCGGATCATAGCTTCCATTTCCGGGCTGGGTGGCACGTACAACAACCTCTCCGGGTACGCCGTCCAGTGTAACCACATTGCCTGCAACTGATGCCGGACCGGAAACGATTTCATACATCACATCCAATCCGGAGCTCGCTGTCGCATTCAGCTCAAAAGGAACATCCGTAACAAGCTTATTGGATATTTGCGGAAAGGTGATTGCCTGAAACCCGGTATTCACTTCGCCGGCAAAATTGGAGGTCTCCCCAATCATGCTAAAGTCGTGCAGAATGCCATCGCGCACTCCTGGCTCTACCTCAGATACCAGACTGGTTATTGAGGTGTTATCTGCTCCCGGAACGCCCTGGTTGCATTTGTAATACAACTCCAGACCGTCTTCTGAACCTGTCAGCTCATTGTCCATGATGTCTTGCAGATCAGAGGAAGTAAGCGCTTTGCTCCACAATGTCATTTCATCTATGCGTCCGCCGTAGAAAAAATTAAAGCCCGGAAGCGTACTTTGCCCAATGGCGTAAGAAACATCCGAAGATGGAATGCTACCTGATGCAGCTGTACTTCCAACCGAGTTTCCGTTAATAAACAACTCCACCTTTGTCCCATCGTATACCCAGGCCACATGCTGCCATTCTTCAGGTACAATAGTAAAGGAAGGGGCTACGAATTCGTAAAATCCAACGGAGTTGACAAAGCGACATTCCAGAATCCCATTGTCCAGCTGGATGATATACATCTCACCGTCAGAAGCTACACCAGTTCGGAAACCAAACATCCCCTGACCGTAAACCAGGGCATCGGTGTAAAACCAACCAGCCATCGTTATTCCATCAGAATTGGCAATGTACTGAGAAGCATTGGGCACTTCTACCCAGTCATCGGTTCCGTCCAAATGAAGGTATTGCTGTGACTGTGCAGACAATATCCCCGTTGCGCAGATCAGAACTCCCATCAGGAGTAAGCTGCATTTTTTGTAAGCGTGTATCATAAATTTGAGTTTTTGTTTTTAATAAACTCGCAGCTTTCGCTGCTCGTGGTTGAGAACCCACCTCCGCTCTGTCGAGCTTCGGCGGGCAGGGTTGAGACTTCGCTGTGCTCAGTGTATAGTCCTTCATATTCCTTACCGCAAATCCTCCTGTCCTTGCACGAAATACTTCTCAATTCTCCCCTCCTGCGCTTTTCCAAGCTGAGGCGGGCATGCCCCCTTATCACTGTTCTCTGCACAAACACTTCTCAATTCTACATTTTAAATTTTACATTCTACATTACCCCCCCTTCTCCCTTTCTCTGCGTGAAACATTTCAAAATTCCTCATTCAAAATTCTACATTCTACATTCCTCATTTTACATTCAACATCCCCCCTTCTCCCCTTCTCTGTGTGAACCCCTCAATTAATCTCTCATCCACCAAACCTTAACCCCCGGATCATCTCCTCCCATCTTACCACTCTGATCGGCCCAATTGTCCGGATTATTTTCTGCCTCGCTGGGCGGATAGGAAAACCGGTAGTATTCCGGATAATCGCCTTCCAGCGGGGTGGCTTGTGTTCTGCGCTGCAGCGCGAATGCTTCCCAGGGTTGGCGGAAGGCATCGAGCCAGCGTTGCTTGTATATAAATTCCAGTTTGTCAGTTGCAGTGAAAATACTGATCTCCGGATGATTGGTCACTGAATAAAACTCGCCTTCCGAAAGTTCCGGTGGCTTGTTGGTCCAGATGGGGGTGTTTACAAATACATCCTGCCAGAAACTCATAGAGCTTACCACACCAATGGTGTACTCACTTTTCGCCAGGTCTTCATCAACTGCTACTCCAAGACCTCTAAGATATATTTCCGCTTTCAGGAAGTGCACTTCTGCAGCGGTCATTATCAATTCAGGCACATAAACTTCATCCCGAACTAAATAGTAGTTGTATGGAGAATAAATATTCCCGGAGCCTTTTACAAAGTAGTTCAGATCCCGATGCTCCTGGTAAGGAATTCCGCCTGAGGGAGGTGTATCTGTGTCCGGGATTTGTGGAAAAGGCACCCAGTCCCCATCGTTGTTGGGCTCGAAGAAAATATGCACCCGGGGATCATAAATCCCGCTTCCATCGGCAGCATCTGATTCTGACAATTGATTCCAGACCGTACTACCCATCCGCAGTTTTTTGTGCTCGCGGAAGGACCAGCTGGATGATTGGCGCAACCAGCTAAGGTCTGCCGGCCACAAAGCCACGTCTTCGCCTTCTTCGATCAATGGAAGATCTTTACCCAGTACGTCCGCAATTACAGATTCGGCGAAAGCCGGATCAGCCTCTGCCATCCGCAACGCATAGCGCAATCGGAGGGAATTGGCAAACTTTTGCCAACGCAGCAAATCGTGATCAAATAAATGATCGAATCCCTCCAGGTTGAGGTACTTTTCTCCACTGGCTGTTTCCGGATCAGGAAGCAGGTTGATATTCTCCTGCACCCAGGCCAGCTCTTCCAGCAAGAACTTATAAATAGCCTCCTGCTCATCGAAGGCCGGTTTGATCAAATCGATATCCTGAAATCCTTTACCCGCATCGAAAAAAGGAATGTCGCCAAACAGGTCGGTCAGTTTGAAGGTCTTATAGGCCAATACGGTTTTCACCATCGCCTGCACATTGCGCAAAGCTTCCGGATCGCCTTCGTATTCTTCCAGCCTCCGCTCAATCTCCCGGATATTGGCAAGGGCTTCATAATAATTGCTCCAGACATTCTCGGTACCGATGGTAATATTCTGGAAAGTCTCAGCAGTCAGGGCGCCAAGCTGGGTAATGCCGTACAGCGTTTCGTTGTGGAGATAGAATTGCTCATCCCAACCCAATTGCAAAGACTCGATCACACCATTAAACAAAGGACCGATCTCTGTCTCTGTCGGGTAAAAGGGATTTCGATTGAGCTCTTCAAATCCTTTATCGCAGGCAGAAACGCCCAGCACCAAAGACAAAAGAATGATGATATTTTTCAAATTTCGCATAGATCCTAGAATGAAGCATTGATGTTAAAACCAAATGAACGGGTTCCGGGGAAGGAAGCCCACTCAAGTCCCTGTGCATTGCCCGAGCCATTGTTGCCCTCCGGATTGATTTGATCCGGCAAACTGCTGTACAAGTAGAAAAGGTCACGTCCAACCAGAGAGATTCGCAGGCCTTGAAATACTTTGGTCTTTTTGGCGAAGGACTCCGGGAAGGTATAAGTAAGCCGTACTTCCCGCAACTTCACCCAGGTATTTTCGAGGATGCCTGGTGTGGTCAGGAAACGTCCCCAGCCGCCGGCATTCGGAATGTATTTAAACAGATAATGGACCACCTGCTCATTGGTTGTACCGTCTTCGAGCACTCCGGGCAGCACTACACCCACATTGCGCACATTGCCATCCGGATCGGTGAAAGGCAGTCCGCCACCATCACGCTCCAGCAGGGTTTCGGGACTTTGCCCGGTTTGCAAACCAATCGCATAAGATCCGGCATAAATATCGCCGCCCCATTTGGTATCGACCAGCGTATTAAGCGTAAACCCTTTGTAGCCCATATTCAGGGTCCAGCCTCCCAGAAAATCCGGAGAGGCATTGCCTACGGGTACCCGGCTTTCCGTTATGAGGTAATGGGTCCCGTCTTCGTTAAGGATCGGCTGGCCATTATCAGGATGGTAGACATAATCGTAGCCGACAATAGTGCCGTATTCGTCGCCTTCCTGCACGGCTATGGCTGGTCCGTTGAGCCCCCAGATATTGGCAAGCTCCAGTATTTCGGCACCGTCGCCGAGGCTGATCACGTAATTTCGATTGCGATTGATATTGAACCCTGTTTCCAGAAAAAAGTCCGGAGTGTAGACCAAAGTGGCATTCAGGATGGCTTCAAAACCTTTGTTCTCCAACTCACCGGTATTGATTCGCACCGTATTGGCTCCGGAAGAAGCAGGTGTCGGCGCATCGAGAATCTGATCAAACGAACGGATGTAATAGTAAGTGAAATCGAGATTGATCCGGTTGTTAAACAGACCCAGGGTAGTTCCAAATTCATAGGAATTGGCTTGCTGCGGCTGCAAAGCAATCGGTGGAATTACATTGGGCAGGCTGGCTGTTTGGCTTCCGCCGAATGCATTGGTCTCGTAAATAAAATTGAGTTGAAAGGGATCTGTGTCGGTCGCTGTTTGTGCATATGCTCCTCGCAATTTGAGAAAGCTCAGCCAGGAATTTTCAATCGAAAAGGCCTCTGTAGCAATAAAGCTCAAAGAACCCGAAGGATAGAAATAGGAGTTGTTATCTACCGGCAATGCCGAAGACCAGTCGTTACGGCCCGACAGCTCCAAAAACAGGTAATTCTCCCAACTTAAGTTGAGGAAGGCATAAACCGAGTTGATCTTTTTGTCGTAGCGATACTCATTAGGAATCGGCACACTCAGCTGATCGCTGTAATTAGTTACCGAATACAGCCAGGGGTTGATCCATTCGCCGGAGCCGATTTTTATGCCGTAGCGGCTGCGACTCCACTGTGTACCCCCTGCCGAAAGCGAAACACCCAGCGGCGAATCGAATATATTCTCCTTGCGCGCCGAGAGCAAAACTTCGTTGTTTCTAACAATATCGCGCAGCAGCTCATTTTCGTATTTACCCTCCAGAATTCCGAGTTGGTCAATGGGATTGTGGCGCGTCTCAAACTGATTAAAGTTGAGATCCATTCCCAGTCGACCAGTCAGGCTCAGCCAATTGGTAATATCGTATTGCAAGCCCAATGAGCCGATCATTTTATTTCGGTCGAGGGTAGTATTCTGATTATAGGTGTTCCACCACAAGTGAGGGGGGGCATAAGTAAATGGGTAATTCCCATCGTAATCGTTGCGCGTGCCGTCGGGTCGGATGTTTATTTCCTCTTCCAGTCCTTTGTAAGAACGGGGCCAACTGTAGAGAATGCCTTTTCCAAAGGAAGCGTTGTTGTCATCTCCGAGAGAAGGGCTGTTTAAGCGATGGTAGTTTATGTAGGATACCGAGATATCCGCTTTCACCCGGGAGGAAATACGCAAATCAGAGCCAATATTTACGGTTGTCTGATTGAAGTTGCTATTGGGAATGATCGCGTCGTGATCCGTTCGCGTAAGCGAGACCCGCATGGTACCAAAGTCATTGCCGCCGGAGAAGGAGAGGTTATGAGTGGTCGTATTGCCGTTGGAGAAAAACTGCTGGAGATTATCCGGCTGCGGACTAAAGGGGCGCATCTCGCCATCCCACCAGCGAATCATTTGCCCTTCCATTTTTGGGCCCCAGGATACACCGGTGGAATAAAAGCCAAACAGCTCGGTGGTCGGTTTCCCGAAAGGACCATTGCTCGTGTGAACACTTACAGGATAAATGGGTGTTCCATTGGCATCGATTTCAAAAGTAGGTTCATTGAGGGTTACCGGTCCGCCGGCACCGTAGATGTTTTGTACATCCCGAAATCGGCAAGGTTGGATGATCTTGTGTTGGATGGAGTAATCAATTCCGATGCCTTTCCGCTGGCTGCCGCGCTTGGTGGTGATTAAAATAACCCCGTTAGAGCCGCGAGATCCGTATTTCGCGGAAGCGGTAGGACCTTTCAAAATATTGACACTTTCAATATCAGCCGGATTGATGTTGTTGATGGCAGAGCCCCAATCTGTACCACGACCAATATCTGTCAGTCCCGGCTCATTTTCGATGGGTACTCCGTCGACGACAATCAGGGGCTGATTATTGGCATTTATGTTGTTGTTTCCACGAATGGTTACGCGCGTAGTTCCGCCATCCACTCCGTTTCCGGATGATACCTGAACCCCGGCAGATTTGCCGTGTAGGGAGCTGACCAGGTTTTCGGCATTCGACATATTGAGATCTTCTCCCTCAAACTTTTCGGTGGAGTAACCCAATTCTCTTTTTTGTCTTTTGATTCCCAGAGCGGTTACGACTACCTCATCCAACTGCCGGGCATCTTCCTGCATCACCACTTCAAAAGTTCGCTGATCACCTACTGTACGTTCCTGCACCTGATAGCCGATGTATTTAAACACCAGCACAGCAGATTCGTCGCTTATCTGTAGCTGAAAGGTCCCGTCGAGGTCGGTAGTTGTTCCATTTCCGGGATTGCCCTTCTCAGAAATACTTACGCCGATCATGGGATCGTCGAGCTCATCTAAAACCATACCACTAATGGATATCTGCGCATCCAGGGTAAAGGAGAAAGCCAACAGACCACAAAGGATACAGGCTCGTAAAAAGGCTGATCGAATGATCGGCCCGGACTGACAGGGCAATACATTGTTCATACTATTGATTTTCCGTCGTTGGCAAGTGGGGCAAATGGAGACTTGAAGTTAACAAAGAATGTAGAATTGCTCCCAATTTCCAAACGAATGGGACAGACTACCCCTAAACAGGTAACCTTAGCGACACAAAGCGGTATTAAAAAGGGAAATTGATTTTTAACCCAACAAACCTTCCCAATGAAAAAGCTCCGGATTATTTCCATTTTTTCCCTCCTTTTGGGCCTTGGCGCCTGCTGCAGCGACTACACCGGTTATGGCAGATATACTCTGACCGAGGACTGCCAAACAGTTACCATTGATGGCACGATTTATCAACTCACAACAGCTCCCAACGGCACCGAACTGGCTATTGACGGCCACACACTCGGTCGGGGGATTTATCGAAAAACACGACCGTGGTTGTACGTACACACGATCAATATGGCAAGCAAAACCGCCAATATCACTTTCGATGCAGGAAGTAAACCCAGTTATCCGATATATACCGGTTCGACGGCATCCATTTTCCAGCCCTTTTCTCAAGCCTGGAATATCGAGCGCTCCACCTGTGTTGCATTCGATAATGATTACTGGCTAGTTGCTCACCGCTGGGACAGCAATGGTGTCTATTTTGACCTCCAGCAACGGCAGGATAATGACAATACCCGCTGGAACCTCATTACACCCGATATCTATGTGACCAATGGCGGTGCTGCTGTACCGGTTGCTGAAATCAGTACGGAGATTACTATTACGGCACACGACGATTCGGCCAAAACGGCAACTGTTGAGTTTAATGGTATATAGAAAGGGGGAGATGCTCTTCATCGACCAGGTCGCTTTGGTCGGGGAGGGCATGCTGCCTTCGGCAGATACAGGGGAGGACTCGTTTTGCCTCTGGCAAATTTTGGGGGAGAGAACCTGGTCACCCAACTGACAAACTGCTCAACAACTATATTTAAAAGCCAGCAGCAAAAGATTCATTCGCGTTTCCCTTAAAATGGAAACCAATGAAAACAGCTTTTACTCTAAAAAGCAAGTACCTCTATTTATTCGCCCTGTTAGTTATTACGATTTCCTTCTCTTTTTACAACCTGGGTCAACAACCAATTGCGGAATTTGACGAAGCCAGGAATGGCATCAATGCGATTGAAATATTGCAATCCGGGGAGTGGATGAAATTGCGATATGCAGGAACTCCGGATCACTGGAACAACAAACCACCCCTTTTCATTTGGCTTACTGCACTTTCTTTAAAATGGTTCGGTTTTAATTTATTTGCCTTTCGGCTAATGGCTGCTCTAAGCATTACAGGAGCCGTTTTCGTTTGTTATAAAATATGCCGACTTTATCGGTCTGAGGTATTTTCCTTTTTCACTTGCCTTCTTTTAATTCCTGTAGAAGGTTTTATTGGACAGCATGTAGGTCGCACGGCAGATTTCGACGCCAGTCTGATTTTACTGCTACTCCTTGCGGCGTACAATTTTTTAAAATATATTGATTTTTACTTTAAAAACGGCTTAATTTACTGTGGCCTGTTTATCGGAATTGGCTTTTTAATCAAAGGTCCGGCTACTTTCATTTTTGTGCCGACATTTTTACTTTACAGCATTTACCGCAACAAATTAAAGAAGACACTAAAGAGCAAACGGCTTTACCTGGCTGTGGGACTGTGTTTCCTTTTTCCCGTTTTGTATTATTTCACTTTAGCAGCGAACAACACTGACTGGAAAGATGCCCTAAACCGATTATTTCTAAATGATATCGGAGAACGATTCACCAAATCCGATTTTGAAAATACCGGAGAAGGTGCAGGACTTTCCTTTTTTTTCATATTCCTGGATTCTCATTTCAACCTCTGGAATTATTTCTTCTACCTTTCCTTAATCATAATCGGCATTAACTCGGTAAAGAAGAAGATTCTTTTTAAAGGAAATAACTTATTGGTGTTCTCCGGTATCTTATGGTTGAGTCTTGCTCTTTTCTTTTCCCTTGCAGCCACCACCCACCGTTGGTATTTATCTCCTGCATTACCATTCATTGCTATTACGACCACTACGGGTTTAGCGCTGTTAAAAAAGAAATGGGTTATTTCTGTTTTGGTAGTTCCGGCATTGATCTTCACTTTTTCAAGAAAACTTTACCAATTGCACCATCCTGGCCCAACACCTGGCTTCATTATCGAAAATGGATCAACTATAAAAAGTGCAAAACGCCTACTGATAGCAGGTGCTCCTCCCCGTCAAAACATCTTGCTGTATGTATATCTAAACAATCCGAATGTAAAATTTATATCGAAGAAAGATTATGCTGATAATTGCTCCAATAATCCGGAAACAATTTTCCTTAGCTATCAACACAACAGGGCAACTTTGAAAGAAAATGGACCTTGTCAGGTGATTTACTACCATTAAAGTTGCCCGCCTCTGGCAGTCGCTCCAATGAATTGGTATAAATGTAAAACGGGGAATGGAAAATGCCTGCCAAGCGAGCTTGCCGAGTAGGCAGGTAACATGAAAATCGCCCCAAATCTGAAGCCCCTTTTACATTCCTAATTTTAAATTCTACATTCCAATACGCTCTCCCCCTCAGCCCGCTTCCAGCGGACAGCTCCCCCTCTGAGGGAAGGAGAAAAAGGAATTAAAACCTAAAAATTAAGAATTAAGAATTCCCCTTCTATCCTTCCGGTACATACGGTCCTTCCCACAACACCTGTTGAATGATCCAGCGATCTCCTTCTTTAGCGAGCAGAATGTAATCGATACCCCACCAGGCAGTTACTTTCGCGGAAGCGATGTGATTGCCGATATCCAGGATCTCTACTTTTTTGGGAGCTTCCGGACTAACAAAACGTTCCTTTATCAGCACATTTCTGGAGTAGGTCAGTGCCTCCTCAAATGTCATTTGCCCCTGTGACTCATACGCCCCGGTCTCTTTATTTTTGAAGTAACCAAATTTCAAAAGATCCGGACTCAGGCTGCGGATGATCTTGGCGGTGTCGCCCTGGTAGAAGCCTTCAATATAATCGAGGCAGGCACGCTCAACGCCGGTTTGTTCATTGGCTTGCGCCGAAAGTAAATTGGCAGAAAACAAAAAGATAAATAGGTACAGGTACTTTTTCATGAGCTATTTTTTCTTTCAAAGACCTGTACCTCTTCTGGTAGTTGCATCAATCCTTAGCGGTTGTATCGCAGATGGGGAAAGGCAGCTTCGCCATATGGATACTCCTCAGACTTCTTGCGTTTCCGGCCGGGATTATCAACCAGAAAAACAGGGCGGAAGGAATCGTTGTAAGTGAAGACCATTTCATAAGATATAATCTGATCGGGCCTAAAGACATCATACCCAAATTCTGTCTGTATATTGGTCAGATCACCCCGGGTATCATCCAATTGGAAAAGCTTAAAGTAAGCGGGTAGTGTATCCGATTCCGGATAAATGTAAGTATTCTCTTCAATGCCTGAAATTCCGAAATTAAAAATCATTTGGTGCGGTTGATGACCATCCAGATCTCGGTTTATTGGCATTTCATCATAAAGAGCAAAAGGCAATTTACTGAGGGTTTTTTCTTTTGATTTTGATTCGCAGAAATAATAATTCCCGGCATCTATTTCACATTTGTATTTCCAGGCATCGTGATACAACCACAGGCGCAGGGAATCATTTTGAGAACCATAAACCTTATACTTTCCAAAATACACCTCATCTACTAAAGGATAGGTACGATGAAAATGATCGGCATGTATAATGGTCTTTTCATCTTTTACTTTCCGTTGTGCCCGATAGACCCGGCGCATGTCCCGGTATCTTTCCACCCGACCATTTTCATTGGTCAGGTAAGGATAGGTATTGCCGTAAATCACACTACCGTCCTCCATCAGGATAATAAATACATGGTAGAAGGATTCCAGACTTGCATCATCACCTCCACAGGAATAATCACTGGAAAATTTCCGAACGGTATACTCCTCTCCAAACTCGGTAAACTCCTGAACGCAGGTTTGCATGCGCATCACATAGGTAGCCCGAATTTCAGATTCCGTGTTTTCTGTCGGATAAATCTCTTTTCCGACTACATATTTATGAGGGATTTCGTATGTATATATGAGCTTGCAACTATTTGCCAAAAGCAAAATAAAAAACAGCCCGGCGAGCGAAGCCAACCCCTCTATTCTATTTTTGATTTTCATTTCATTTGGGTTTTGAGGATTATTGTTCCAGGATGAAATTCGGCGCAAAAGCAGCACCAAATCGAGTCACGACCAGTTTGGGAGTTTTTTCGTATTTGACGTGAAAAGCATCTTTCCGAATCGTATGGATCAAATGCTGCACATCAAAAAGATCTGAGGAGGTACTAAGCCTTCCGGCAAATCGTCCGAATTGCACTTCGGCAAAAAAGATGCCCCGGTTGTAAAAGATCTCTTTGTATTCCGAAAGGGTATAATCTACCTGACGAATCAACACCCGATTTACAAACCCATAAGCATCGCTGGTTGCCGTTTTTCCACCTCCCGTAAACTTGTCGAAGCCCATGGCAAAACGCCACTGATTGCGACTCGGATTCCGGAAGTCGGTATTTCGATCCAACACATATTCAATGCTGCCGCCGCCTGTCCACCAGCGGTCAAAGGTATCCGCAAGCCCTAGCCAGCCGAAAGGCACACCATCGTTGTAATAGTGAAAACTCAGGCTGTTCATGTACATGTCTTTGGAAGGCATTTTTAGCTTTAGGCAGGTAAAACCTATCTGCTGCGAACGGTCCTTGCTGAACACAAAATGAGTACCGAGAGTCAGGGAGTTTGAATAGGGAAGCAGCACATGAGCCGCCGAGTTTGCATGGAAGGTATTCCCAAACGTGTAATGCTGTACCTGCGTACGCTGATTGCCGCCACTGTATGTGCAGGCTGCTCCGAGCGCAACTTCAAAACGCGTATTGGGTCGCCCAACAGGAATCAGGGATGTACCGATCTCCCCTTTCAGAAAGGAAGATGTAATAAAAAAACTGGGTTCGAAAGTTCCTGCATTGTCTGCCAGGATTCCAAGACTTCCGGAGAGACTAAGGGTACTGGCACTTTTTGCTTTCGCTCCCGGCTGGAAACTCACACTTAAATGGAGAGAACCGTATGGAATGAGGTTGAAAAAATCATTGGCCTTTTCCTGTGCCTGTACAGGGGCAATACTTAAGCAAATGCCTAAGACTGCCCATCCGATTTGATGGAGTAGCTGTTTCATCTCTTAGTTTTTTGGGTACCGAATGCCGAAGTATTCGATGATTGCTACTCCTGTATACCCTAAACAAGGTACAGGATACCTGATTGCTGGTAAATTTCACTACCTTCCTTTAACAACAAAAAACTATATGCAAATCCATCCCGGATTATATATCGCTCCAAGTTCCTTAGGCCAGCGCGGCGTATTTACAGCAGCGCCCATTCCCAAAGGAAGCTTACTGGAGATATGTCCGGTGATCGTCATGCCCGGTGCAGAACGAGAACAACTCGACCAAACCGGCCTGTATAATTATTATTTCATTTGGGGATTGGAAGACAAAAAATGCGCCATTGTACTTGGATATGGTTCCATTTATAATCACTCCTACCAACCTGCTGCAGAGTACAGACCGGATTACAACAGAAACAGCCTTTCCTTTTACGCGATAGAAGACATTAAGGCAGGAGAGGAAATCACCGTAAACTACAGCGGAAATCCGGAAGGCCTCAAGAAAATGTGGTTTCCGGTAAAGGATTAAATCTCTATTAATTTTTGATTTCCTCCCAAATCAACCGCCAATTTTGATTGTCATTTTGTATATTCATATCTGACGCTCCGAAACCAGTCTGCTCCCCCAGAGTCTCTCTGCTTTCGACCAGTCTATATAAAACATTTTTCATAAACCGATTTCTATGTACCAGTTAACACCCAAACTGGGCACACTACTGCTGTGCCTCCTACTCCCCTTTTTTCCCTACGCCCAACAAACCTGTGGTATTTATTCCCGGCCCGACAATCCGGATCCATCGGAGATTGATGGGGAAGTTTACTACGACCGCTTTGGCAATGTTTATTCGGAAAAAGATCTGATCGTCAGACAAGACAATCCCAATAAACTGCTGACGGGTAACTTCGAATTAAATTTCGGAACCGGTTTTACCCCTTCGGAAACAGAAACTATTTGTGCCGTATTTCAATACCTGTCTACGATTGTCGGACTGGCACCCGGCGCACAGGTTCCCATTATCAACGTTCAGAAAGATGCCCTTAATCCGGGAGTGCTAGGTACGGCAAGCCCCTATTTCACCTCCAGAGGATGTGGTTACAGCAACAACACCATTTTCAACCTCATGATGGGAGGGACCGACCAGGGATTAAGTCCTTCTATTCAGGCAGGCTTCCTCAAGATCAGCGAAACCCATACCTTTCACACCATTGATAATGACCCGATTCCGGCTAACGGCATTGATCTGTACAGCGTGGCGCTTCATGAAGCCCTGCACATCATAGGATTTAGTTCCCGCATTGCATCCGATGGGACTCCCATAAATTCAGCTTACAGCCGATGGGATGAATTTTTATTTAATACAGATATTAATGATCACCTCATCCTGGACCAATCAGGCTTTGGTTCCTGCTGCAGCTATGCCGATTTTAATGACTTACTCACCTTTCCGGATGATGTGGATGATGGTTGTGCCAACAATATTTACTTCCGGGCAAGTGGTACCAATATAGCCCGAGTAAACGCTAACTACGGCAGTGCCCCTCTGACCAATGCAGTGGTAGCTAATATTCTGAGCCACATCGACCGCTGTGGCGATCCGGGCGACGATTATGTTATGACGGGCAGTATCGGGCCTGGAATCACCCGAAGGATATTGACCGGAGAAGAAGAATCCATTATCTACGCGCTGGGCTATTTCAAACCGGATTCATCACCCGACGAGTGCTTACTCATAGCCGTAAAGGATTTCCTGCCAATTGACGGAACGACCGAAATTCCTTTTGCCGACTTTTTAGAAAACGACATCTATCCCACGGGCACGACGGTCAATATTACCTCCCTCGGAAGCATCTTTTCCGAAGCCGACGTAACCGTAAACACCAACAGTATCCTAATTGAAAACGCTCCTTATGGCATCTTTACCATTTATTACAGCCTCGAAGGTTGCAATGGGGAATGCTACCGGGTAATTTCAAACCTCTACCATTTTCCGGTCCTGGATGAATGCCCGACCTGCGACCCGACCAACCTCTTTTGTCATGGCTCCTTTGACGATATACTCCCCAACACGGCCTATGGCATAGAACCTGCTTTAGGGCTGCCCTTCTGTGGAGCCGACGGCGGTACCCAAAGCAGCGCCGATGTGGTCATTCTCCAACAAGGCGGCAATGCAGTGCTGCTTGGAGGAGGCACCGAACCCAGTTCCTTCCTGGAAAGAATGTACATCCCGCTCACTGATCCGGCTATGCCAGGCTGTAAAATGGAGGTGTGTTTTGATATTGCCTCCTTCAATTGTTCCGATAATCTGGGCGTAGACATTTACGGCACCAACACCCCCAACTGTTCCGGGCTTTGGGAATCTGATTGTAATTCATCGGCGCCATACTACTGTGTGGCTTCTCCCGAAGGACCGGATTGTACATTTGGAAATTTTGGAATAAGTATTGATTGCAACCATCCGGCCTGGCCGTCGGAATACACCTGTGATCCCGGAGTTACTGTAAAATATATCGATGAAGAAGTAGATTTCAAATCGACTTGCGTCGAAATTGCCAACGAGACTCTTACCCCTTGGAATTACCTGGTAATCTCCCGGCAGCCCATAGAATCATATGGTTATGTCCTGGTTGATAACGTCACTGTTGCCGGCGACTGCTGTGAAGAAGATCCCTGTGGGGCAGAAGTTATTGAGACCTGTAAGGAAAATTCTGTCACTCTTACCGTCCTCAAAGACGGAGTTCCCATCCCCATGTATAATGCTGATTGCTGCGTGACCTGGAGTGGCATAGCCGGCATCCCGACCATTGAATGTCCGCCACAGCCCGGCCTGCCTTCCCAAAATTTCAACAACATTGGTGTGCCATACGGACAGAAATACTGTGTCGAAATCACCTGCGAAGATGACTGCCACTACATCTACTGCGGCACGGCCGGTGAACTTTGCGAAGAAGGCGGTGAAAGTAAAGCAGCGCCTTTATCTGACAACAGGCCGACTTCTGTTATCCGGCTTGCGCCGAATCCTGCCTCAGACCAACTCGAGCTATTCGGCGAAAGCCTGAAAACAGGCCAAAGCTGGATAATCTACAATGCGGCCGGACAGATACAACTTAGCGGACAAATACAATCCACACCGGTTCAGCAAATAGAGATTGATAAACTACAAGCAGGACTCTACTACCTGCGTCTACAGTCTCCTGATGGCACAATGATTACAGCCAAACGATTTATCAAGCATTAAAAACAAGCCCGAGAGCCGACAAGCTGCTCTTGGGCTCTTTTATACTTTCAAAAACCGAAATCCATGCAAAAAAGAACGCTCTTATTAATCCTATTTGGATTTTTCTCCTTCCCTATTTCCCAAACAATTTATGCCCAGGGGTTTTGTGGAATTTACCACAAAGACCAACAGGAAAAGGCAACACCCCAGGAAGGAGAATTTATCGATCGATTCGGGAATACCTGGACAGCCAAGGAGCTGAAAACTTCTCCAACAGCAGCTGCCAACAAGGACCTGGCCGGTATTTTTGAAATTCAATTTGAGAATGGTTTCACCAACAGCGAAAAAGAGACCATTCTGGCCGTATTTGAATATCTATCTACGCTCATCTGTCTCCCGGCCGAGGGCACCCCTCCTGTCATTGAAATCAGTAAAGAAGCACTGGACCCCGGAGCACTGGGCGTAGCCAGTCCGTTCTTTCAACCCAAAGGCTGTCATTACACAGATAACATGGCCTATGTGGCCATAATGGGCGGTTTAGAACCCGGTGACATGAATACAATAAGTGGGTATTTAAAAATCTCAAACAGCCACAACTGGCACACAGCAGATAATGACCCCATTTCGGGAGGCACTTACGATCTTTACTCAGTCGCCCTCCACGAAGCCTTGCATATTCTGGCATTCGTATCCCTTATTACCGCAGACGGAGGTCCAACCTTCGGTATGTACAGCACCTGGGATGAATACCTTTACAATACCGACATCAATGATTATTTGCTGGATCAGGTATCTTCAACAACTTGCTGCTATTACCCGGACTTTAATGCCTCCCTTAGCTTTCCGGACGATGTAGACGATGATTGCGGAAATAATATTTACTTCCACGATGGCAGCAGTTTGATCGCACAGGTAAATGGCAATTACGGATCGGCTGCTTTAGATGATAATACGGTTAGAAATATCCTCAGCCACCTTGACCGCTGCGGCACTTCTGGTTCGCAATATGTCATGAACAGCAGTTTGGCAGAAGGTACTACCAACCGCATGCTCACCACCGAGGAGGAAGACATTCTGCACACCATCGGATATCCTAAAGATTGCAATGAAACGCTATGTGCGATTTTCGGAGAAGAAGAACTGGTCCCATTTGAACCCGGCACAGAGATCCCTTATGAAGCCTTTTTGGAAAATGATCTGTACCCGAACGATGCCGTCATTTCGTTTCCGCAGTACTGTGGGAACATCTGGTCCTTTGCCGATGTCACCCTAACGGCAACTGGCATCCTGGTTGAAAATCCGCAGTATTACGGATATTTTACGTTTTGCTACATCATTGAAGGTTGTGACGGCGATTGCTTTACCGTTAGTTCGGAAATTTATCACTTCCCGCCCCTTCCTGATTGTACTCCCTGCGAAAACAACGAGCTGTTCTGCTATCCCGATCTCGATAACTTCCTGCCCAATCATGCTGAAGGATTGGCACCTCAACTGGGGCTTCCACAGTGCAATTACGACAATGGTTATCTCTCCACTCCCGACCTTTTTGTCACCCATGATGGCGGAACCATTCTCCACATAGCAGGAGGAGGGGCCGGGAATCCCGGCTGGGCAGAACACGAATCCATTCCCTTAAATATGCCTTTGGAACCCGAGTGTAAAGCCTTAATCTGTCTTGACGCCATTGGCTTAAACTGTGAAAACCCGCCGGGGATTGACGTATATGGTACGAATACCCCCAATTGCTCCGGATTGTGGGAGCCGACCTGTACTACGGCCGGCCCCTATTACTGTGTTGGTTCGATATTCCCGGAGGAATGCGTTTCTTATGAAGACGCCGGTTATCAGGGAATTCCCTGCAGCCATCCCTTATACCCGGAGGAGTATGGCTGCAGTACGGCCGGAGGACTGGTTATTGGTGTTACCAACCCACTGGAACTCAAGACTTATTGTTTGGAGATTGCAAATGAAAGTCCTGTAGCCTGGGATCAGATCGTGCTTTCATCATCCATTTTCGCCGGTGGGGGAGCCGTTTTGATCGACAACATCCACATCACCTCCGATTGTTGTGAGGAGCCAGACAATTGCGGCATTGAAATAGTGGAAACCTGTAAGGAAAACACCGTGGTTCTGACTATCCTTCAGGACGGGGTTCCGATCCCGATGTATAATGCCGATTGCTGTATTTCCTGGTCAGGCATACCCGGTATCCCTACTTATGGCTGTCCGCCAGGTCCGGGAGCTCCCAGTCAAAACTTCAACAACCTTCATCTCAAAAAAGGAGAGGACTATTGCGTAGAGATTGTCTGCCCCGATTGCGAACCAATTATTCATTGTGGCATTACTGGTGAAACCTGCGAAGGTGGGAGCGGTCCGGCTATTAGCACCGGGTTGATTGGGCTTGCGCCGAATCCTGCTACAGACCAACTGGAGCTATTCGGCGAAAGCCTGAAAACAGGACAAAGCTGGATAATCTACAATGCTGCAGGACAGGTACAACTCAGCGGACAAATACAATCAACACCGGTTCAGCAAATAGAGATTGATAAACTACAAGCAGGACTCTACTACCTGCGTCTACAGTCTCCTGATGGCACAATGATTACAGCCAAACGATTTATCAAGCATTAAACTATCGCCTGCCGACTGTCATGGTCGGCAGGCTATTTATCATTCACAAAAACCCAAATCATGCTAAAAAGAACGTTCCAATTATTAATAATAAGTTGTTTCACTTTACTGACTACAAGCCTTAATGCCCAAAGCTTGTGCGGGGTATATGAAAAACCTAATAATCCGGACCCGGCAAGCCTGGATGAACCTTACCTGCTTGATCGATTTGGAAATATTTTCACCCAAACCGAACTCAACAAAATGAAAATAGATGCGGAAAAAGGTCAACGTATTCTGACTGGCGACTTTGACATTGTTTTCCTAAATACATTTAGCAGTTCACAGCAACAAACGATTCTTGATGTTTTCACTTATTTATCAGGAATAGTAGATCTCGGGCCAAACGGGATTCCGCCAGTCATTTACATTCGGAAACAATTGCTGGACCCGGGAGTATTAGGTGCCGGAAGCCCATATTTTGAAAGCATGGATTGTGGCCGAAGCAAAAACAGGCCCCTGGTTGCCATGTTAGGAGGCTACGATAATGATGAAATAAGTTCTGTATTTCATACCGGCTACATTTATTTGGCACTTGGTCAAAGTTTTCACACAACAGACAATGACCCAATTGGCCCAAATGATTTCGACTTATTTACAGTGGTGTTGCATGAGGCACTCCACGTCATGGGATATAGCTCACTTATCGGACTGGACGGAAGCCCAAACAACTCCTACTATAGTCACTGGGATGAATTTTTATATCAAACGGATATAGACGATGACGTCCTCGTCAAAGAACCTGAGTCAGGGGTATGCTGCTACACTCCAAAGTTTAATGAACAATTAAGTTTTCCTGACGATGTTGACGACAGCTGTGGAAACAATATTTTCTTCCGAGACAACGGTTCTAACATCGCACAGGTCAACGGTGATTATGGCAGCACACCTCTGAGTGACAATCTCGTAGCCAATATGCTGAGTCACCTGGATCGATGTGGATCTCCCGGAGGAACTTATGTCATGCATGCCAGTCTGTCAGCTGGTGAAACCCGACGCCAAATGGAGCAGGAAGAAATAGATATACTTTATGCCATGGGATATCCGGAAGAAGGCTCTTCCAATTTACCCTGCGAATTAATTGCTGCAACGGATTACATCACCCTCTTTGGAGACGGGAGTATTCTTATTGAGGAACTCCTCGAAAACGATATATTCCCAAACAACGCAACCATTACATTCCCTGCATATTCCGGAACAATCTGGTCAAATGCTACTGTAACTATCAATGCTACTTCCATTTCCATCACAAATCCCGAATACGGAAATTACAACCTCTATTATTCCATTGAAGGATGTGATGGAGATTGTGCTGTCGGGAGGGTTAACATCCTTCACTTAAATCAATTGCCTGATTGCGGCGGTTGTGTAGATAATGAATTATTCTGCCACGGAAGTTTCGAAGACTTCTTACCTCAAATTGGCTATGGAATAGAGCCTTACTTCGGACAGCCTTACTGTACTACCGACAATGGAGTACGTAGCAGTCCGGACATTTACCTGGAAGAAAGCACAGGCAACCAGGTCGTTTTTCTAGGAGGCAGTAGTCTTATCGATTATTTCCTCGAAAGAATGTACATCCCATTAAGCCAGCCTTTTGCCCCGGAATGTAAGGCCTTGGTTTGCTTTGATGCGGCAACCTACAACTGCTCAGAACCACTGGGAATCACATTATTTGGAACGAACACGCCCCATTGCTCCGGCCTCTGGGAATCCTCTTGTGACCCTGGAGCACCTTACTATTGCCTTGGAGATTCAGAACCAATAGAATGTAATGGGTCCAATCCTAATTCTGACCTCATTAACAGCCAACATCCTTTATACCCACCCGAATACCCAAACAATCCAGGTGTATCTGTCAGAGCTTTCACGGAACCCCTCAATCTGAAATCGTATTGCATGGAAATTGCAAATGAAAGCGCTGAAAGCTGGGACTACCTCGTTGTTTCCAGATTAGTAGAAGAAGAAAACGGAATAATTTTATTAGACAATCTTTCCATCACCTCCGAATGCTGTGAAGAAGTCAATCCCTGTGGCATTGAGATCGTGGAAACCTGTAAAGAAACCTCTGTTGTACTGACGGTATTACAGAATGGCGTACCGATTCCCATGTATAATGCAGACTGCTGTGTATCCTGGTCTGGCATTCCGGGTTTACCCACCTACGGTTGCCCTCCCGGGCCTGGGGCACCTGCACAAAATTTCAACAACATCCACATCAAATACGGAGAAGATTATTGTGTAGAAATTGTCTGTCCGGATTGCGAGCCTTTCATTTATTGTGGCATCACCGGGGAAACCTGTGAAGGAGGCGGTCCGGCCATTGCTACCGGCCCCATTGGGCTTGCGCCGAATCCCGCCACAGACCAACTCAAGCTATTCGGCGAAAGCCTGAAAGCCGGACAGCTTTGGAATTTGTATTCCATCAACGGGCAAATCCAATATCAGGGGATTATACAATATGACGGTCTGCAGGAGATCGACCTGTCGGCCCTTCATACCGGCCTGTATTACATAACCATAAATCAGCCGGACGGTAGTCTGCTTACCGTCAAAAGGTTTATCAAACAATAAGTTCCATCAAAAAAGCCCTGACGAAAGATTTCGTCAGGGCTTATTTTTATTCCGGCAAAGGCTGCCCCTCAATCCAGGGAGCACCTGCCTCCCGCATCGCCCGCTCCAAACGGGGCATTATTTCCAAAATGCGGTTTAATTCATTACGAACATTATTGAATTCCTTCTTTGCAATATCCAGACTGGTCCGGTGATTTTGATTCGGACCATAGGTAGCAAAGGAGGTGCCCATTCGAGCGACGCTGATTCGCTCGGAAATGGTTGGAGGTCCTTTTTCCCCTACCTCTCCTTTGGCACCTGAGCCATTTAGTTGAATCTCCAAATCCTGAATATCGGCGCGCAGTTTATGCAAACGCTCATCCAGATCTCCGGGATCAAGCGGTGTGGCGGCTAAGGCTCGCTGCATAGCTTCTACGCGTTTTTTGGCATTGCGCAAAGACACGGAAGTAGCAGAAGTCTGTGCGGTCATATCTTCCAATTCCCGCCAGAAGGAGGCCACTTCATCCGGACTTGCAGCCGGCAATGCACCATCTCGCATTTTCACTACTTCAAACTCTATCGGACCGGCCAACTCGGTCACTTCCCCATCCATTTGCCGGGAAAGGCTGACGGAATAGGTGCCGGGAGCTGCCATAAATCCGCTGCCATTGCCTGATTCATCATCCAGTTCTATGGCAGCAGGTGAAGGATATCTCAGATCCCAGGCAACCCGGTGAAAACCTTTTGAGGTCGGCCCCGTGATCCTTCTCACCACATTGCCATCCGCATCCCGAATGGTGAGCCAAATTTTGGGTGCTGCCTGATTGCGTTCTTCGTCCAGGGCATCCCATCCGGGGAAAGGAATGTCTTCTCCCGCCTCCTGAAGTTCTTTTTCTCGCTCCTTGCGCTGTTGTTCGAGCGTTTGCATAGACTCAGACAGATGATAAGTAAACACAGCGCCAAAGGGTGGGTTATCTGCAACATAATAGGAAGCTCCCTGCGAACCACGTCCGCCCATGGAAAGCACCGGACGCGGAATATACCACCAGGCATCGCGGACACTGAAAAGACTGGCTTCCTCTTTCATTTGCTCTTCGCTCAACTCCCGCAAAACACTGTAATCGTCGAAGACGTAGAAACTGCGGCCAAAGGAAGCTCCAACCAGATCATTCTCGCGGCGCTGAATCGCTAAATCCCGGAAGGAAATAGTAGGCACCCCGCCTTTTAGTTTGACCCAGTCTTCTCCACGGTTGATGCTAAAGTAAATGCCGAATTCCGTGGCAGAAAACAAGAGCTCCGGTTTAACGTGATCCTGCACGAGTCGCCAGACGAGGGTTCGGTCCGGAATATTCCCGGCAATAGACTTCCAGGTTTTACCCCGGTCAGAACTCATCAGAAGGTAAGGGGTGTAGTCGCCAAACTTATGATTATCCAGGGCTACATAAACGGTATTCGCATCGTGTAAATCAGCTTTGATGTCATTTACAAATGCTGTTTCAGGGACGCCAGGCAGACTTCCAGCTTCGATCTTACGCCAGTTTGCACCGCCGTCTTCAGTCACCTGAATAAGTCCGTCATCCGTTCCGGCATAGATCAAACCTTCCTGCAAGGGCGACTCAGCCAGAGACGTAATGGTATTGTAGGTAGACATGGCAAAGAAATCCCAGGGAGCATCCCAGCTCCAGGTTTGCCCCATTATCGGAAGGGCAATGCGTTCCTGATTGCGAGTGAGGTCGCCGGAAATGGTTCGCCAACTATCCCCCCTATTATCTGATTTCCATACCCGTTGAGAAGCAAAATACAAGCGGGTGGGTTTATGTGGGCTGACTAAAATAGGAGAATCCCAATTAAATCGCTCCGGACCTTCTCCGGCACCCGGCTGCGGTTTGATGTAAACGATCTCGCCAGTGGTTCGGTCTACGCGTACCAGGTTCCCCTGTTGCCATTCTGAATACATGATATCCGGATTGCCCGGTTCGGTGGCAGGCTGATGTCCATCGGCAAAAACGGTGATGGACCAGTCCGCATTTCGGATGCCGTGTACATTATCGGTTCTCGACGGACCTGCATGCGTGTTGTTGTCCTGCGTACCCCCATAAATATTGTAGAAAGGCTCTGCATCATCAACGGCCAGCTTGTAATACTGGGTGATTGGCATATTGGCAATGAAACGCCAGTTTTCCGCCAGATCGAAACTTTCGTAAATGCCTCCATCCGTACCTACTAACAGATAGTCCGGATCATCAGATCGGAAAGCGATGGCATGATTGTCGGAATGTTTGTGTTGCTCTTTCAACCGACGAAAAGTTTTTCCGCCATCATCGGAAACCTGTATTCTAACATCTACCAGATACAGTCGATCAAATGCATGTGGAGAAGCATACAATTCCTGGTAGTAATGCGGACCGGTAGCGCCCGAGACTGCATCGGATCTTTTCTCCCAACTTGCTCCCCGATCTGTGGAACGGTATACGCCCCCCTGTCGACGATCCAGCTCAATTGCTGCATAAATCACATCCGGCTGCTGCGGAGAAATCGCCAAACCGATCTTACCCATATTGGATTTGGGGAGTCCCATTTCCAGCTTCTCCCAGTTTTCTCCGCCATCTTCGCTTCTGTAAATGGCAGTACCTGGTCCGCCGCCCATGTAGGCAGCTACATTTCTGTGTCTTTGCCAGGTTGCCGCATAAAGCCGCATGGGATTACGCGGATCAATGAGAATATCTGTCACGCCAACCCATTCATCATCTCCCAGTGTTCGCTTCCAGGTTTTGCCGCCATCGGAAGATTTGTACAAACCTCTTTCGCCACCAGAGGACCACAGGGGCCCTTGAGAAGCCACCCAAATGACATCCGAATTATCCGGATGCACGATGATTTTAGACAGGTGCTCCGAATCTTTCAACCCCATATGCTCCCAGCTCTTTCCACCATCAGCACTTCGGTAAACACCATCTCCATAACCCACGTGTCGGCCACCCACATTTTCGCCGGTACCCAGCCAAATGATATTCGGATTGGAAGGATCGATCGTGATACAACCTGTTGAATAAGTAGACTGATCGTCGAAAACAGGATTCCAGGTAACCCCCGCATTGCTTGTTTTCCAAACGCCTCCGGAGCCCACAGCTACAAACCAGACATTGTCATCTTCCGGATGGATAGCAATATCGGCGATTCGGCCAGCCATAAAGGCAGGACCAATGGAGCGCATTTCCAGACCGGTAAAATTTTCATCGGCCCAGATGTTTTCTTTGTCCTCCTGAGCAAGGAGTAAGGTGCCCGAAAACAAGATCAGGCATAAGAGTAGAAAGCTATTCTTCATACTAATTTGATTTAATCATTTAATGCTGGTTAGGTGGGCCAGAATACAAAAACTAACAGGAATAATTCCTTTTTGTTTCCGTACATATCCATTCGCATAAGCGACAGGATAAATTACAAAAAGCAACCCACTTTAGCTAAACCAATTCATTCGACGAAAGTCAAAGAAGGACACCAGCCAAGAACAATTGCATGAATCCAGAAGATGTTATCCACCTGATGAACCGGGCCGGCTTCGGATGTTCGTATGAAGAAACCCGGACTCCTCGAAGTCGCCAGGATAGGATTTCCGACCTATTTACCGGCCCCGAAAACCTCCATTTGCTGGAAGCCGAATTGCCGCCTGTGGAGAGTCTCGATAATCGAAAAATGTCGGGCCGTAAAAAGCGGATGAACAGCAAAGATCAGCTCTTGAGAACCGTGGAAGTTAACCGGCTCTGGTTTAACCACATGATTGAGACCGATGATCCATTACGGGAAAAGATGACTTTGTTCTGGACCAATCATTTTGTGGTCGATCACAAAACACCACTTTCGGCATTGCCCTATAACAATCTCTTGCGCAGCCACGCACTCGGCAATTTTGGCGAATTGACGAAGGCAGTAGCCAAGAGTCCGTCGATGATTAACTATTTGCATCTGCGGCAAAACGTAAAAGATGCGCCCAATGAGGATTTTGCCCGCGAATTGTGCGAGTTGTTTACCCTTGGCAGGGACAACGTTTATACAGAACAGGACATTAAAGAAATTGCCCGGGCGTTTACCGGTTGGAAATTTGATCTGCAACTAAATTATCGCTTTGTACCCAGACAGCACGACTTCGGGACCAAGACTATTTTTGGCCAGCGCGGCAATTTTGGCGGGGAGGAGGTTATTGATCTGATTCTGGAGCAAAAAGAAACCGCCCTGTTTTTAAGTCGAAAATTGTATCGGTTTTTCGTCAATGATCAAGTTTCTGCTTCGCATGTTCAGGAGTTGGCAGATACGCTTTACGCGAATGATTATGAAATCCGGCCCTGGTTGGAACATCTCTTTTCAGCCGATTGGTTTTACGCAATGGAAAACAGGAATACCAGAATCAAATCCCCGACTGAATTGCTGGTTGGGATGGCCCGACAAATGGGTTTTTATTACCCGGATGGACAGGAATTAATCCGGCTGCAGCGGATTTTGGGAGAGGTTTTGTTTGATCCGCCCAATGTTGCCGGATGGCCCGGCGGCCGGCACTGGATTGATTCGACCCGACTGATTCTCCGGATGCAGTTGGGTTTTGCGTTGTTGCAGGGAGCCGAAATGGTGGCCTATGAAACAGATCCCCTGGACACCATGCCGGATCAGGCAAAAGCAGCTCGTCGGGTAAGCCTGAATGTAGGCACCATTGATCTGAATGCATTCCAGAACACCCATCGAAGTCCCGAGGAAGAACAACTTGCCCTTTTTGGGAAGCGCCTTTCGGCGAAAGCCACATTTAGCGAGGATCTAAAAGAGCGACTGGCCCAATACACCTCTTTCCCTGAATATCAATTATGCTAAGCCAAGAATCATGGACAGAAGAAATTTTCTAATAAAATCAGGGGTGACCGCTGCCGGCAGTTTATTTGTGCCTGCCTTTTTAAAGGCACTACCTGTTTTGAGCGAGGAGGCCGGGGGGCTCAAAAAACTGATAGTCATTCAGCTTTCCGGAGGAAATGATGGCTTGAATACCGTGATACCTTTTCGGCAGGACCCCTATTTTAAGTTGCGCCCAAAGCTTGCGCTGAATGAGTCGGAACGGATCCGTTTAACCGATGACATTGCCGTTAACAGTGCCCTGGAGCCATTGCAAAAATACTATGACAATGGGGAGTGGGCCATTGTAAACGGAGTTGGCTATCCGGACCCCAATCGGTCTCATTTTCGGTCGATGGATATTTGGCAAAGTGCTTCCGACAGTCAGGAGTTTTTGTCTACCGGCTGGCTGGGGCGGTTTATGGATCAGAAGGGTATTCAGGCAGGTCATGAGATATTAGAAATTGACGGACAGCTTTCGCTCGCAAATCGGGGGGCTGAATTTAAGGCTATTTCCATGACCAATCCCAATATGCTGTATCAGGCAACCCATAGCGGCTGGATGGAAGAAGTGGTGCAGATTGGCCAAGAATCCGGGCATCACCATCATCACAACCTGGGGTATTTGTATCAGATGTTGATTGACACCAGGGAGAGTGCTGATTATCTGAAGGAAAAATACGTGAGCAGCGAAAAGTTTAAGGATTTCCCTGGCAATGCTTTTGGAAATAAGCTAAAGATGATTGCCGAACTCATTAATGCCCGGGTGGATACCAGTGTATATTATACTTCGCTGGGTGGTTTTGATACGCATGTCAATCAAAAGCCGGGGCATGCCCGATTATTAAAAACCTGGGCGGAGGGAATAGCGGCGCTCATTGAAAGTCTGAAGCGAAGCGGCGAATTTGAAAACACCCTAATCTTTACCTTTTCGGAGTTTGGCCGTCGGGTCAGTCAAAACGCATCCAACGGCACTGATCATGGTACGGCAAACAATGTGCATTTGATGAGTGGAGCCTTAAAGCGGGCGGGGTCGGTCAATGGGCTTTCCGATCTTTCGAAGCTGGATCAGGAGGATCTTATCTATCAATTGGATTTCAGAGCGGTTTACAGTGAGATTCTTAGGGGCTGGTTTGGAGTAGATGACAAGTTGGTGTTGGGACGGAATTTTGGAGCCGATTTGGGTTTGTTTTGATTTCAAGCTGACAGGTCTAAAAAAAAGCCCCTTCCCGAAGAAAGAGGCTCGTTTTTTGGGGTTAATTCTCTTAGCCCTGGCAATTGTCCAGGATGTCCTGTACGGTAGGGTTTTCGGCATTATTTTGAACGATGTAAAGAATCGGCTCGATTTCCTGAAAGGCCTGATATAGCGGGCAAAAATCTGCCAAAAGTTGATTGCTTACAATGCCTACCTCTTTCAGTTGTTTCAAGGTGTTTAGTCCTTCAATACTTTCCAGCTTGGCGTTCCCTTCCAGGATTAGTTGGGCACCGATGGCTTCGAGGACCGTAAAACCATCCAGATTGCTAATTACATCATTGTCAGTGATATTAAAATCACCGTCTACAGTGAGCAATACTGGAAAATCCAGTGCTTCTATTTTGGCATTCGTGTGGAAAACTAATCTACCCTCAATTGACTCAAGAGACTGAAAACCCACAGCCTGAATATTGTCATCGTTTCCAATAAACACATTGCCCTTAATTGATTTCAGGTTTGCAAAGCCATTTGCATGCGTCAACATTTGGTTGCTGGTCACGGAAAGATCGCCCTGGAGTTCTGTTGTCATCGGAAAATCCGGAATGGATTCAACATTTGTTTCATTGAGGAAAAAATGTTGGTTGATCTTGATTTTATCGAGTTGTTCCAGGCTTCCTATTTCCAGGTTTGAATCGATGATAAGTGTTCCTGTTTCCTGTATATTTCTCAGAAAGAAAAGATCATCTTCTGAAACGCCTTCTTCAATTTGTAGGGTACCGGTAACTTCCACCACTTTTTCCAGTTCGGAAAGATCCGGCTTATCGCCATTGGGGAAACTGATAAGCAAATTGCCATTGATTACCGTATTATCGGCTAAATCCGGTAAAGGGTCTGCATTCTCAATAACCAGAGCACCATAGTACTGGTCATCGTCATTGTTCTTATCGCAGGAAGTAAAAGAAAAGGCAGAAACAACTAAAGCAAAGAAGGGAAATACAAAAGATTTGAATTTCATGGTTTGGATGTTTTAACGTGTGTGTTGGGTGATTTTTAAGCGTTGATTATTCATCAACTGACAACACAAACTTAGCCGGGAAAGCCCTTATTCCACAAGTTGAAAGCTTGCTTTACTATTTTCTTAACCGAAGTTTATCTCTTTTAACATCCTTCTAAGAATTTAATGCCGAAAGGCACTGGAATTTGATAACACTTTATTTGGTCAGCCTTTTAACCTGTCTTTTCTCTTATTCAGAAACTAATATTTCGGGTTCGGAATTTGGGATGGACATTAGTCAAACAAGTAGGTTTTCCGACTCGTTATGAAAGCAAATCACTCTTGATACCCCTGTTTAAAATTTGCTATCATGAAATATCTAATGAAATTTTCTCTTTTTGCGCTGATTCTGAGCGCGGCATTCTTCACCTCCTGTACCAATGATCCAAATATGGATCCCGACCCACAGGATGTGACAGATGATCTAACGAGTAACAATTCCGGCGAATGGATCATCACCAGCTTTATTGAGGATGACAATGACGATGAAACTTCGAAGTTTTCGGGTTACACCTTTACGTTTGAGGATGATGGTACTGCGACGGCTACGGTAAATGGAAACACCACTATCGGAAGCTGGTCTGACGGCAACGACGACAGCACCACCAAGCTTGTATTATTTTATGGAAACGATGATCCGCTGGAAGAATTGAATGACGATTGGCGCGTACTCTCCAGTACTGATGAAAAGATTGAGCTTACTCATGTAAGTGGCGGAGACGGAAGTACCGATTTTTTGACGTTCGAGCGGTAGGAAATTCAACCTGACAGGTCGACGACCCGTCAGGTTGGCGACCTGACGGGTTGCCGACCTGTCAGGTCCAAATTTTTGCATTAGACAAAAAAAAGGCAGCCTGCAAGCAGGCTGCTTTTTTATAATGAGGTTAACATTAAAATCATTCAGGGCGGGAGACAACTTCATAAAGCCCGTCTTTTACGTGCTTTTCGAAATCTGCCCGTGGCATGGGCATTTTTCTGTTTAAACTCATAAATTTCACCGTGACTCTCGAAGAATTCTCCTTGAGCACCTTCACCTTAATCTTCCGCTTCATGATCTGGTATTTTAATTATTAAAAATCATCCTAATGCCGGTAGCATAGCTTCCATATTTCGGCTGGCCCGTACCCGCATTTTTGTTAAACTTCTGTCTTTAATCTGCCGTACGCGCTCGCGACTCACGCCAACTTGTTCGGCTATATCACCAAGGCTGATCGACCGCTTTCTTCCAATACCGTAGTACATAGAAATCACAGTCGCTTGCTTGGGTGTCAGGAATTTCAACAACTCCTGTACCTGTGCTTGTTGGGACTCGATGACGGCTACCTGAAAATCAGGTCTTGGGGTCTTTGAATCCTCCAGAAAGGTGAGCAAAGAAGCTCCATTCTCTTCCTGTACAGGCGCATCCAGAGATGCACACATTTTATAGGTTTCGAGGCATTGTTTCACTTCTTTCAGTGTAAAGCCGGTTTCTTCGGCAATCTCTTCCGGAAGAGGATCCCGCTCCTTGGTCTGCAGGATATCCAAAATGCTCTTCATAATTTTGTTTGTACGCCCTTTGAGGTTTTGGGGAAGGCGTATTTGCTTGGACTTCTCGTTGATTGATTGTAAAATAGCCTGACGAATCCACCATACCGCATAGGAGATAAATTTAAATCCACGGGTAGTATCAAATCGTTTGGCCGCTTTGATCAATCCGATATTTCCTTCATTGATCAGATCACCCAGACCAAGTCCTAAATGCTGGTACTGCTTTGCTACAGACACTACAAAGCGCAAATTGTGTCGAACAATCTGTTCCATAGCATGCTCGTCACCTGCCTCCAAACGGTCAAAGAGAGCTATCTCTTCTTCAGGGCTCAGCACTTCATACCGGGCAATCTCTGCCAGGTATCGATCCAGCGACTTTTCGTCGCGCCGGGTAATTGAGTTTGTAATTTTTAAAGCGCGCATAAAAATGTTTTGTTTATGTTACATGGGATAAAAAAGCCAATTCTGTTACTGCCTTCGAGCAGCATCGTTAAACGGATTTTTAGTCACAGGAATTCGTTCATTCTGGTTCTGCGATTCACTGGTCAAGTCTTGTTTGCGAAACGCTTTGTTCCGATTGTTTGAACGATACACTGTAAATTGACCGTTTCGCTTCAATAGAAAACGGTATTTACCTACTCCTGCTTTAATCCATTTCTTCATTAGTTCATATTGTAGTTGTCGGGCATTCCTAAATGTCAAAAAAGTAAGGCCTATACATCAGTGCGCCCTGATAATAGCACTTTACTAAGTAGCACATATTGACAATTACCGGTATCTACCGGCTTGCGCTACGGAAAAGTCCCATGAATTTTCGAGTTGATTCTTGCCGATTATCTGATGTGAATTATTGCTGGAATAACATCAGTGGATGGAGTGAGACATCCAATATTATCGGTCGCAGGCGATTTGAAAAACTCTAATTGGCGGGTTTTTATAATCACCACACAGTAATAAAACGATGGGGAACCCAAAAAAGTTCCCAGACCATAAAAACTCTTTCTCTTTGTATTACAATCAGTTATGCACTCCCTGATAATTGCACATAACTTCATCGATATTTGACCTAATTTATAAATTCCTTCCAAATATTCCCTAATAAATGACTCGAAATGAGCATTTTATGTTAGTTCTTTAACATTTCAGGGCCATTTTGAAGGAAAAACCCGTGAAAAAAAAGCAAAAAGTCCCGATCCGGCGCATGGCCAGTCAGGACTTGATCATTGATAAAAAACTATCTATTCGACTAGATCTTTACAAGTACTGGTTGAGCAAATTCTCAAAATACTCCTGCCTGCCAGAGGTCATTTTTGGAGAAGATTTATGCCCAATTGCAGCCAGGTCTTCCAATCCAAGAGCCCCATCCTCAAATTTCTTTCCCTCCCCCGAATCAAAGGAAGCATAACGCGCTTTCAACAAATCAGGATACTCCGATTTGGTCAGCACATCATGCGCCATCAACAAGCCTCTGGCAAAAGCATCCATGCCGCCAATGTGTGCATAAAACATGTCTATCAGGTCTGTAGAGTTCCGACGCACCTTCGCATCAAAGTTTACGCCGCCCCCCTGTAATCCGCCAGCCTGAAGGATGACCAGAAAGGCTTCCGCCAGTTCGTATACATTGGTCGGAAACTGATCGGTATCCCAGCCGTTTTGATAGTCTCCCCGATTGGCATCAATACTGGCCAACATGCCGTGATCCGCAGCGACCTGCAACTCGTGCTGGAAGGTGTGTTGAGCCAGAGTAGCATGATTGACCTCCAGATTTAACTTGAAGTCGTTGGCCAGTTCGTATTCATTCAGGAAACCACAAACCGTGGCTGCGTCAAAATCGTACTGGTGCTTGCTCGGCTCTGCCGGTTTTGGCTCGATGAGAAAATGCCCCCTGAATCCCTGACTGCGTGCATAATCCCGGGCCATACCCAGAAAACGCGCCAAATGATCCACTTCTTTTTTCATGTTGGTATTGAGCAGGCTCATATAGCCTTCGCGTCCGCCCCAGAAAACGTAGTTCTCGCCGCCCAGTTTGATGGTAGCATCCAATGCATGCTTCACCTGCCCTCCGGCGTAAGCCACTACAGTAAAATCGGGATTGGTCGCTGCACCGTTCATGTAACGCGGATGTGAAAACAGATTGGCAGTACCCCAAAGCAGTTTCACTCCGGAGTCTTTTTGCTTCTCTAATGCATAATCGGTAATCGCTTGCAATCGCTTTTCGGAAGCCGCTAAGCTGTCCGCTTCATCAACCAGGTCGTAATCGTGGAAACAGTAAAAGGGAATGCCCAACTTGGTGATAAACTCAAAGGCTGCATCCATTTTATCTCTCGCCCGTTTTTCGGGATCAGCAGCAGCCAACCAGGGCAAGATCCGGGTACCGGGACCAAAAGGGTCTCCCCCCAGACCTCCAAAGCTGTGCCAGTAACTCACCGCAAAACGGAAGTGCTCGGCCATGGTTTTATCCCCCACCTTTCGATCTGCATCATACCATTTAAAGGAAAGAGGATTTTGGGACTCGCGTCCTTCGTATTTGATTTCCCCAATGCCGGGAAAATATTCTTTAGCTCCTATTGTAAGCTTCATACCTTTAGATTTGCAAAGTCCTGATAATGTTTTAACTCCTTTTCCCAGGAATCATAAGCCTCCAAATATGGAGCCTGTCCTTTCCCGGGCAAGAAGGTGTTTTCTTTTTCGCTTTCCGCGAATGCTTCTTTGAGACTGCTGTATATTCCGGCACCATATCCGCTTGCTTTTGCAGCTCCAATGGCTCCCGTTGTATCGACGATCTCTATCGGACAATTCAATAATTGTGCGACTGTCGTCGAAAAGGTTTCAGATTGAAACAGATTATCGTTTCCAACTTTTATAATAGCGGGCTTTAAACCCAGCTCCTGCAAGACTTTAAATCCATAAGCAAAGGAAAAAGCAATGCCTTCAAGAGCTGCACGGAATAAATGCTTTTGAGTATGCCGGGTAAAGTGCAAGTTGCTGATTCGTGCTCCCTGATTGAGGTTGTTTAGCATTCGCTCCGCACCATTCCCGAAAGGCAAAACCCGCAAGCCATCAGAACCTACAGGTACCTCGGCCAGCAGTTTCTCCATTTCGGCGTAAGCCATACCCGTAGCCGCCACCTGCTTTTTCATCCAGGCGTATTGGATACCTGTACCGTTAATACACAACAACAACCCGATCCGCGGATCCTCCTGCCTGTGATTGATGTGTGCAAAGCTGTTGATCCGGGATTGTAAGTCGTATTTATACTGATCAACTATGCCGTAGATCACCCCGCTTGTGCCCCCGGTCGCCGCTACCGCTCCCGGATCAAGCACCCCGAGTGAAAGCGCATTATTGGGTTGATCTCCGGAGCGATAATAAATCTCCGTACCAACAGGCAGGCCGGTTAATGCAGCGGCTTCTTTTTGGACACTGCCCTGTGATTTAAATTGCTCGGCAACCTCCGGAATTAGATCAGGAGATATATCGTATTCATTGAGCACCAGATGCGCCAGATCGTCTTGTTTAAAATCCCAGAGCACGCCCTCCGACAATCCGGTAACAGTAGTGCGAATTTCGCCACTCAGGCGCATCGCTATAAAATCGCCGGGCAACATAACTTTGTGAATCCGCTCAAAAATTGCCGGTTCATTTTCCTTGACCCAGCGCAGTTTGGAAGCTGTAAAATTACCCGGACTGTTGAGCATGTGTTGCAAACATCGCTCCTCTCCTATCTGAGAAAAAGCTTTGTCTCCAATAGCAACCGCCCGGCTGTCGCACCAAATAATGGAGGGTCGCAATACCTGCTGGTCTTTGTCTACCAGTACCAGGCCATGCATCTGATAGGCAATGCCAATGCCTTTGATATCGGTGGGATCAATGGCTGTTTCTGCCAGAATTTGTCGGGTAATGGTGCAAACCGATTCCCACCAGGCTTCCGGATCCTGCTCCGCCCAGCCAGCCTGAGGTGCCAGAATAGCCATCTCGCTTTCCGGATGAAAAGCCCGGGCTAAAACCTTGCCGGTTTCAGCCTCTACTAAGGCCGCCTTAACGGAGGAACTGCCAATATCATATCCCAGTAAATACAAAGCTTGATTTCTTTACCCCCCGATCTGCCTTCTAAATAAATGTATGCAAGGCCACGGACAGGCTGAATAACATTCTGAACAAAACATGAACTCCATACAAAGATCGGAAACAAGGGCAAGGGAGAATAAAAATCACCTACTGCAAATACCCGCCAGCAGTTGCGTTTTATTACGCCAATATTACGTCAATGCAGCACCCCTAAAATGACATTTCATCAATAAATTCGGCGAGATGTTGGCTGCGGTCAAGCTCCAGCTTTTTGCGCAGGCGATACCTGCGGGTTTCAACGCCGCGGTTGGAGATATTCAGACGGCTGGCTACTTCTTTGGTAGAAAGGCGCAGCTTAAGCAGGTAGCATAATTTGAGATCCTCAAAAGACAATTTGGGAAATTGCTCCTTCAAACGGATTACCCAAGGATCTGAAAGCAATTCCACATGCTCCTCCAACAGACCGGAATCGGGGGCACTCACTACCCGGCTTTTTTTTGGTTTTTCAGTAGATTCTGTACCCGTTTTTTTCAGCTTGTCGATCTTCTGACTCAATTCGCGGATCCGTTTGGCCTGGGCCGACAACTCAATGGATTGAGCCGTGAGCAGTTTTTGTTTGGATCGCAATTCCTTTTCCCGCTGTTTAAGCTGCCCTTTTAATTGATGCGTTTCCCGCTTTTTATCCGCCTGATCCGGAAAAGCGTTTTTCAGACTGCTTTCCCAAAAACTATAGGCTTGCTCACAGGCTGCCAGCGATAAATTGGGTTCATATACCCGACTAACCTCATTTTGCTGCATGGCCTCCTGCAAACTTTCATACACACCGACTCCCAGACCGGAAGCCCGGGCAGCACCTACCGCACCAATCGTATCCACCACCTGAATTTCAGCGCCCAGTAGCGTGGCAATGGTGGAAGAGAATATTTCAGACCGAAACATATTGTCATTAGCTACACGCAACACATCGAGGCGCAAACCCATTTCTTTTAGCAACTTTATCCCGTGCACAAAGGTGAAAGCTACCCCTTCAAGCGCTGCCCTGTACAGGTGGGCACGGGTATGCCTGTTGAATTGCAGATGCAGGATATGGGCATCCAGGTTTTGGTTATTGAAAATGCGTTCGGCACCATTTCCAAAAGGGAGCAAGCAAACTCCTTCCGCTCCTACCGGGACGCTGGCTGCCATGCGCTCCATGTCCTCGTAGGTAGTCGTACTGAGGGCCAGTTGGTGTTTGATCCAACTGTATTCGATGCCGGCTCCGTTGATGCAGAGCAACATACCGATCCGGTCAAAATTTTCTTCGTAATTAACATGTGCAAAGGCATTCACTCTGGATTCTTCATCGTATAGCGGACGATCCAAAATACCATAAACTACTCCGGAAGTTCCGGAAGTTGCAGCAACTTCTCCCTGTTCTAAAACATGGAGAGACATGGCATTATTGGGTTGATCGCCGGCACGATAAGAAACAGCTGTACCTGGAGCCAGGCCTGTTTCTGCTGCCGCCTTTCGGCTAATTTCTCCCGTTATGGAGAAAGTGGGACGAACATCAGGTAGTAGTTCTTTATCCAGCTTGTAATAATCCAGGATTTCTGTTGCCAGGCGTTTTTCTTTAAAATTCCACAATACGGCTTCCGATAGTCCGGAAATCGTGGTACTCATTTGACCGGTAAATTTCATGGCGATGTAGTCTCCGGGAAGCAGCGCTTTGTGAATTTGCCGATAAAGAGCCGGCTCGTGGTCTTTGACCCATTTGAGTTTAGAGGCCGTAAAATTGCCCGGGCTATTGAGAAAATTTTCCAGGCAATACCGCTCTCCCAATTCGGCGAAAGCCTGCGAGCCAATAGAAACAGCACGACTGTCGCACCAAATGATGGAGGGTCGCAACACCTGTTGATCTTTATCTACCAACACCAATCCATGCATTTGATAGGAAATGCCAACCGCCTTTACAGTAGCAGGATCGACACGGGTATTGTGCAATAATTTCCGGGTTGCCTGACAAAGATTTTGCCACCAAAGCTCGGGCTGTTGTTCGGCCCATCCTTTCTGGCGGGAGATAATGTCCATTTCCCGTTCCGGATACTGCACCGTATCTACATGCCTGCCGGAAGCTGCCTCCACCAAAGACGCTTTAATAATCGAACTGCCTATGTCATAACCGATTAGATACACCGCGAATACGTCATTTATTCGCCAAGATAGACACTTTTCAGGCGATCACCTCACTGTGCAATTATTTAAGCCAGGGGTTGAAGTCGAGCTGGTAAAGTTTTCCGGGTACACTTCCATTTGACTCGCTGCTGATATATAACTGGTAATCTGAATCCACGGCCAATCCTTCCACCTGGGTATCGAGCGGCACATCCACCTGCTGCGATTCTCCACGCCAAAACCGGAAATCTTCAAAGTCATAAAAGTGTACGATAAATGGCGAAAACATTCCATCCGTTTCCCGATAGGCCAGCAGAAAAACATCTTCTTCATCGGGGTGAACAGCTGCACCGGTAACCAGGCCTCCAATATCAGTGATCCCCAGGATACCATCCAGACCAATGGCATATTCGGTGGTGTAGATATTGGTTCGCATATCAAGATGGTTCTTGGTTATTACCAGAGTCTCATCATCAATTTGTATGATTGCTTCACAGTCATAGTTGTGGGCAAGCGGACGCGTACTAAAATCTTCCTGATCGTCGTAGGTCATTGAATAAAAAAAGGATGAAACCGTATCCACATCTGTCTGTAAAGCAGCAAGGCTAATTTGCAATATGCCCAGGTCCATCCGATCTCCATTATTATTCCCCAGGTCTCCAATGTACAAGTTGCCGTCACCTATATCCACCGATTCCCAATCGACAAAATGGGGCGTATCCACATATTTCATGTCTACAATCTTTGCTTCCTTATTTATTCGATACAACATCGGATCGGACCCACTGTCGTTGTGTGTCCAGAAAGAATCTCCGTCCATTGCCAGTCCGGAACTTTCATGGATGAGGTCGTGAAAACTCCCTAATTCGGTCAGATATTTTCCGGCATCCTTCGGATTGCCGTCAAAAACTTCACAGGAAAGAAAACTGATTAGAAATACCAGTAGCAGGATGGGTTTGCTTGTTTTCATTGGATAAATACGATTTCAGAGTGCGTCTTTTGAGCATTTGCGGCTCGTAAGATATAACAACCCGAAGATAAGCCGGATACATCCAGGCTTACGACCTGTGTCCCGGGTCCCAGGAAGATATTGGGTTTGCTACTGACCTCTTTCCCATCTGTGGCAAAGAGGTAAAAGGAATACAATTGAGCTATTTCATTTAATATCTCAAACCGCAGTTTCCCTTTTGCCGGATTTTGCAACACCTTCAAATCCATTTCATCTGAAAGCGGTTCAAACCAGGCAACTACCTCATCATCCTGCCCAAAAGTTTGTTGGATAGTCGCCCCAAATCTCGGTTCCGTCCAGGCATACTTTGCTGCCCAGTGGCTGAATGTATAACCCGGATTTGGAACAACCTCCATTTCTACCGGAACATCCCGAAAGTAGATTCCTTCCCAGGGACTTTCATCAAGCATCAGGGTGTTTAAACGGATGATTCCTGCCTCCGGAGGATAAACTTCCAGGGAAATATTGACCTGTCCGGCCAACTGAAAATACGCTGCCAAATACTGACGGGCATAATCTGGCCTTTCATCGATAAAGACTCGAATTTGCTCCAGTCGATTCTCTTTCCAAACATCATAACCCGGCCATCCCCAACGATCAAAATGTTCGGGCATCTCAGGATCGATATCTTCAGCGGCTCGATTAAAAGCCTCCAGGAAATGGGACGGGCGAAACGTACTATTCAGGAGATCGGCATATCGGTTGATGAAATAGATCCGATAGATTTCATTTTCGAGGAAGGCTTTCAGCAGGTTTACGTGGCGGTTGGTATCCTGATATTCAGTCATTTTGTCTCCGAAAGAATTCACCTCCGCTTTTGTCCATCCGTGGCGGCCGAGTGCTACATCCAGATCAAACAGAATATAGCGCCAAGGGGCTCCCGGAATACGTTCTCGCCAGTATTTGATATTCCCGTGGAAGGAATTGGTATTGTTTACAGCGGTCTGAGCTATAAAGTAATCCGCCAGATTTTCCAGATCTATCAGGGAAGCAGCCCAGTCAAAATACATCGGATCACTCATATCGTTTTCGATCACAAAATCGTAGGTCGCATCAAAATGGGCAAAATCGCCTTCGATAACGATGCTGTCCTCTTCCAGCAGATCCACATTATTTCTGTCGATGTCATAATTCTCTGCCAGGTAATGTTCGTCAACCTTTTCTCTCAGATTCATGACACCCCAGTAATCTCCATTGATGTAAACGACAAGGGGTTGATAGGCCAGGACATCAAGGTTTAGATTTTCCTGGATGAAATATCGTTGCAAAAAAGCATCCCGTAAATGGCCGTTATTGTAATCACCACTGGCATTCCGGATCAACAACCTTCGGAACCTGTTGTTCTCCCTTTCGGGGAAAAACGGATATTCGATGGAGGTGGGGCCAAAGCGTTTTTCAACAGTAAGTCGCAGGGGTTTCATGGGTTTCGTTCGAGCAGCTCTTCCACCGTGAATCTCTGCCTCAAAAAATGAATTAAAAGCCGGGCTGCTGCTGCCCTGTTCGTAATAAGAAGCATAAACAGGAATCTGGATATCCTTCCAGTAGTTTGCGCCCCAATACGGATATTGTCCCTCTGCATCCGGGCCGGTTTGAAAAATGCCCTCCTCCCAATCCCAGAGGTAATCCGGTTCCGTGCAAAGTGAAAGGACGGGCAGACTGTGATCCAGTTCAACAAAAATGGTTTCTATATCCGGAGGAGACGGCAGGTAGCCGGCTTGCACCGATACAGCCTTCACAACCCTTGTACTGTCAAGGGGTATGGGTTGGGTATAAACAAAACCAGCTGACAACGGATCGCTTCCATCCAGACTGTAATATATTGTACAGTCTTGCTCGGGACAGCTAATCTCGATCCAGGCAGGGGTTTCATCATTAGGATTAGGGATTTGTATTTGCGGAGGATTTGAAATGGGAATTCCAATACCGTTGCTATTGGATTGATTGGGGCTTGGCTGGGAATATTTAGCCAGGTTGATTATTTGATCCTGATGTCTCCCATAGCTCTCATCGGTTTCGAGCGGTGGAATCAAGAGGAAGTCGATGGTTTCTCCGGTGGTATTTTGAAGAATTAAATGCTCTCCTTGTTTGGCAATTTTGAATGGGAGATGCCATTCGCCGAAAGGCGCATACTCCTCGCTCGCATAAAGAAGCAGAAAACCTCCTGCCGGTACTTCCAGGTTTGGGAATACATATTTTTGAGGCTGATCCGAATCATCACTTAGGGAAAAACCTTCTAGTTGGACAGCTTCTGCCAAGGGGTTATGCAGTTCGATCCAATCGTAATATTCACCACTTATATTGGGATAGAGCGTTTGATTATCTGCACACACCTCATTGATCTGAATCTGGGCCAAACCAGGGCTCGAAACCAACAGCAGGAAACAGAAGATAATGTGTGTTTGAATTTTCATTTGGGTGCTTTGATAAAAAATAAGCATTTGCCCGGCTTTGATCTTTCAAAAAAGCGTTGATGTTGGCCAGCCTACAAATTTCTAAGTCATTTGTAATCAACTCCATATTCCCAATACCGGACAATTCTTGTATCTTTTCACTGTTCTAAAACTTCAAAGAATTATTGATGAAAACACCATTTCTGCCCGTACTATTGATTTTCCTTCTCTTCCCTGTTTTTGCCTTTTCTCCCGCTCTCATCGGAAATCCGGCCCGAATGGAAACCGGGCTCGACAAAGTATATGATGAATTCAACCTCAGTGGAGAAGGTGTAATAGTTGCTGTAATCGAACGCGGAATCGATTACAACCACCCGGATTTTCAGGATGAAAACGGCGATACCCGTCTTGCCTGGCTATATGATCTGGTAGATGACAGCGGGGCCAATGACCCGGATAATCCATATGATTCCGGAACCATCTGGTCGCAGGACGACATCAATAGTGCCCTGAGCAGTGGTTCTCCGGATATACCTATTGATCGCTTTGGCCATGGAACGGCCTGTACTGGCATTGCTGCCGGGAATGGATCAGCGGTAGCCAGTGATGCATTTCGGGGTGTCGCCTATAATGCGACGCTGATTAGTGTAAAAGTTACCCAGGATTATTTCCCGCCCTTTGACGATCAACCCGGTCAAACCGGCATATTTGACCCTAATAATGTTTCCGTCGCCCTGGAATTTGTTGCAGACAAAGCAGCTGAAATGGGTATGCCTTGTGTAGCACTGATCAATTTGGGGTCTATCGGCGGACCAACAGACGGCACAAGCGCTATTTGCCAGGCTATGGATGCCTTTGTTGATGCCGGGAATGTATTGGTATGCGGTGTGGGCGATGATGGCGGAAATGACAATCGGGCAGCCGGAAACATCTCCCAGGATGAAACTGCTTTATTGTCCTTTAATAAAGGGGAGCCTGGAAATCTGCGGCTGGAAATCTGGTATTCCGGAGACGACCGTCTGGATATTTCCATCGAACGTCCAAATGGCGATGTGGAAGGCCCGTTTAGTAGTCCGGCAACCAATGCAGATGCTGATTTCCAGAACCCTGCAAACATCAATTATTACCACCGGGGGGCCGATGTGGATTTCTCAGGTGCAACCAGTAATCGCCGACAGGTTCTGATCGACTTTTCCGGAGCGACCGGTGAATACCATCTAATCATAGAGGGAGCAGACATTACCGACGGACATTTTGATGCCAGCCTGAATCCTTCCCGGACCGGAAACGACAATTACTTTACCACTTTCGTATTGCCACAGGCCAGCATCAATGATTACTCCTCGGCTTTTAAAACCATTTCGCCCGGCGACTATGTGGTGCTGAATGAATGGACAGACATCAACGGTTTTTTCCGCGACATTACCGGACAGGGAGAAAGCGGGGAAATTTGGTATGGAAGCAGCGAAGGACCTACTCATGACGGTCGGCTGGGCATCGATTTTGCCGCACCGGGTGAAGTCTTGTTTGGTGCATACAGCGAAGATACCTGGTATGCTCAATTTGAAAGCTCGCTGGTACAGGGCGGAGGGGGTTTTTATGGCATTCAGAATGCAGTAAGTGCAGCCGCGCCGCTAACCACCGGAGTTATAGCCCTGATGCTCGAGGCCGATCCGGCTTTGAGTGCCGAGGAAATCCGGAACATATTACAGGAAACAGCCCGGGAAGATTCCTTTACCGGAAGTACTCCCAACAATACCTGGGGATATGGAAAACTGGATGCCTATAAAGCTGTAAAACAGGCTTTGGGTATTGTTTCTACTGAAGATATAGCCGGGGACGGGCATTTTATCCGGCTTTCGCCGAATCCTGCCTCGGACGTATTGCAATATAACCTGGAGATACATCCCGGCGATTTGGAATCCATATATATTTCCGATCTAAATGGGCGGATTCTGCAAACACTTCCGTTGCAGTTGCAATCTCAAATGGAGTTGGGAAATATTCCGGTCGGCACCTACCGTTTTACGGTAAAGACCAAATCCGGAACTTATCACAAGTTATTTGTTAAACTGTAAATCAGCTGCTTCAGATGCCTTGATCCTTCATTCTTCTCCCGTTTCGTCCAGAAGAATTACTTTTGCGATCAAGCAAACAAAAGAACAGTGAATTTCGAAATTGATTTTGATGCCATTTTGGATTGGGCCATGGAGTTTGGACCCAAGCTTTTGCTTTCCATAGTCATTCTGATCATTGGTTTTTGGGCCGTAAAAAGAGTCGGACGATTGGTAAATCGCTCCTTAAACCGGGCAAAAGTTTCACCCGAGATCAGCACCTTTTTGGGATCGATGCTGGATATATCCCTTAAGTTTATCATCCTCCTGATCGCTGCTGGAGTTATTGGGTTTCAAATATCTTCCCTCGTTGCCATTCTGGCAGCAGCCGGTTTTGCCGTAGGCTTAGCACTACAGGGGTTCCTCGGCAATTTTGCTTCTGGAATAACCATCGTTTTCTTCAAGCCGTATAAAGTAGGAGACTGGGTGGAGATTTCTGATAAATTCGGGCAGGTGGAAAGCATACAGATCTTTAACACTACCCTAATCACTCCCGGTCAAAAAACACTGATCATCCCAAATGGTCAGGTAACAGACGGCATTATAACCAATTTTTCCACCCGTGGGCATATCCACCTGGAGCTTCAGGTTAGCATCCCTTATGAAGAAAGCTTTCCCAAGGTAAAACCATTGATTCTGGATGCGCTTCGTTCCATTCCGAAGATCCTTAACGATCCGGAACCAATTGTTGGGATTGAACAGTTTGACACGCACAACATCATACTCAGTGTTCGGCCTTTCATAAAACCGGATGACTACTGGGATGTTACTTTTAAAGCCTATTCTGCCATTAAAAAGATCTTTCATGAAAACGGCATCAAAGTCGCTTACTCCGAAGGCATCGAATTGGGCAAAATTGGCAATTAACCCTTAAACTTAAAATATCATGAAGAAAGGTCTTCAATTACTGGCACTGGCATTGGTCATTGGTATACAGGCATGTGGCGGGCAAACCGGAGAAGAAGCGAGTCAGGAATCAACTGAAACGGCACCGGCTCAAGAGACGCCTGCACAAGAAGCACAACCCAAAGCGGCGTTCACAGACATAGACGTGGCAACTTTCAATAAATTAATAACCGATGATGTTATCATCCTGGACGTAAGAACGCCTGAAGAAACAGCTAAAGGCAAGGTTCCGGAAGCACTGGAAGCAAATGTACTGGATCAGGCAGCCTTTGAAAAAGGCATTGAGAACCTGGATCCAAATCAAACCTATCTGGTTTATTGCCGAAGCGGAAGACGAAGTGTTACCGCCTGCAATCAGCTGGCAAAAAAAGGCTTTACCAATCTTTACAATTTGCAGGGCGGATACAATGCCTGGTCGGCAGAATAAAACAAATAGTAGCCGCATCACAAGATGCGGCTACTATCTTCAAACCTTCGGTTATTCTCCGAAATAGCCAACTCCTTTCGCCATAAGGCTGGCAAGTAAAGGCATCACGAAGATGATCAACATCTCCAGTCGGATCATCATCACCACTGATTTTGGCACATCTGCCAATTCCTGCGGCCCCGTAGCTTTGCGGAGTTTATTCATTTTGATCGTTGGATAAATAGACAGCAAAGCTGCAACAATGAAGATCGTTATCTTAATATGAAACACAAAGTTCTTAGTATAGAAGTCTGCAGGCTTGCCGACACCAAACCACAGCGTCAGACCCGCTGCAACGGTCAATAAGGCAGAAATCCCATACACCGCATCAAAATTCATGAAGCGACGCAATTCCTGACCAGACATACGGGGCTTTATCAAGGCGTGTTCAACAACCAGAGAAGCCACCACGCCAAAGATGGTGAGGAAGTGAAAATAGCGTACAAGTATTTCAGAAGTCATAAGGATGTTTGTTATTGTGTGTGAAGGTAATACTCCAATGAGAACCCCGAAAGTTATCCTCTGGTTTATGTCCTAGTTGTACTGTCACTCAAACTTCAGGGCACTCTTAATATTGATAATTAGTATAATCCTGTACCACTATTTGCCCATAGTTCTCTGCTCCACCTCCCGATTCCTATCGGGATGAAGGGGGAGCTGTCCGCTGTAAGCGGGCTGAGGGGGAGAACCCCCGTTCTGACTTAATTGTATTTGCCTCCGGCGG
>JAAEZH010000043.1 GCA_018222965.1 Bacteroidota bacterium | reverse complement strand
TGATCTTTGCTTCATTTGCATCAAGGCAAAGAAGCCGCCGGAGGCAAATACAATTAAGTCAGAACGGGGGTTCTCCCCCTCAGCCCGATAGAAATCGGGAGGTGGAGCAGAATACTATGGACAAATAGTGGTACTGTATTTTATTATATACTTTCACAAAAAGTGCCCAGAAGTTTGTGTGCCAGTACAATTAGATTTTAGATTTTTTTTCTTGACAAAACAACATCCACAAACACTCATAGACGGCGGTCCGGACAGCCTTCGAATCGCTTATTCGCCCGTATACAAATACGAGTTGCCGGAGGGCCACCGCTTTCCCATGGAGAAATACGAGCTGGTGCCGGAGCAATTGTTGTATGAAGGGACCATCAGCGAGTCTCAGTTTTTCCATCCCGATCCGCTGCCGGAGGAAGTCATCCTGCTCACTCACGAAAAGGAGTACTGGGATAAGCTAAAAAACCAAAGCTTAAGCCGGAAAGAAGAGCGCGCCATCGGTTTCCCCATGTCGGAGAATCTGGTGCGACGGGGTACGCATATTTCCAATGGCACCTTGTTGTGTGCGCTTTACGCGAAAAAGCATGGCGTAGCTATGAATATCGCTGGCGGTACGCATCATGCTTTTACCTACAAAGGCGAAGGCTTTTGTTTGCTCAATGATATTGCCATTGCGGCCAATTGGATGTTGCAGCAAAAGATGGTGGAGAAGATACTGGTAGTCGATCTGGATGTACACCAGGGCAATGGGACGGCTCAGATCTTTCAGGACGATCCGCGGGTATTTACCTTCAGTATGCACGGTGCCAAAAACTACCCCGGCCGCAAAGAAAAGTCTGATCTCGACATTGGCCTGCCCGATAAAACCACCGACGCGCCCTACCTGAAAACACTCCGGGAAACCCTCCCCCGCCTGATCGAGCAAACCGAGCCTGATCACATCTTCTTCCTATCCGGTGTAGATGTATTGGAAACCGACAAACTCGGCCGACTGGCCATGTCCATCGACGGCTGTCGCCAACGCGATCGGTTTGTCTTAGAGCAGTGTAAGAAGAATGAGATTCCGCTAACGATTAGTATGGGAGGTGGTTATTCGCAAAGAGTGGCGCACATCGTCGAGGCACATGCGAATACGTATCGGGAAGCGATGGAGGTGTTTTTTTAATGAGGAATGGAGAATGGGGAAGTTTGAATGTTAATCCAAATTCAGCATTCAGCATTCAAAATTCAAAATTTCTACAGCCCCATTTCCTTCTTCAATTTCATCATCTCGGCATCTCCCGACTCTGCTCCTTCTTGGATGCTGGCATGAAGTGATTTTTCAATGATGGTAAAATGGGGATGGTCTTTTCCCAGGGATTTTCCGATAATTTCCAGGGCCAGCGTAAACTCATGTGCTGCAGACTGATATTTCTGCAGAGCATGATATACCAGAGCCAAATTATTTCGACGGATAGCCAACTTCGGGTGCAATTCCCCAAAATTCCGAAGGGCCGAGTCCAGCGCAGACTCCAATAAGTCCCGGGCCTTTTCGTAGTCCCCCAAATCTCCGTACACATTCGCAAGGTTCGACTGACGGATCGCTACCGACGGGTGCAATTCCCCAAAACTCCGAAGGTCTGAGTCCAGCGCCTTTTCCAATAAGTCCCGGGCCTTTTCGTATTCTCCCAAATTACCGTACACAAGCGCAAGGTTCGACTGACTGATCGCTACACTCGGGTGCAATTCCCCAAAATTCCGAAGGGCCGAGTCCAGCGCCTTTTCCAATAAATCCCGCGCCTTTTCGTAGTCTCCCAAATTACGGTACACATTCCCCAGGTTCGACTGGTAGGTAGAAACGGATGCATGATCCTCCCCGTGGATTTGGATACAAAGGGCCAAGGCCTTTTCATCCAAAGCAGCCGCTTCCTGATATTCGCCGAGGTTTTCTTTGAGGTAGCCCAGTCGGTCAAATAAAGCTATCATTGCATCCAGCTCGCAATTTTTGAAATACTCAACCAACTGCTCCGCCCAGGGCAGCCAAGCTAGTTTTTCTGACAGCAGGTGGGTGGTATCAATATTGCTATATTCAATCAGGTTCTTGATACCAGTAATCAATCCGGAAAACGCTACAGCCTCCACCGGCAATTTCTCCAATACCACTTCCTGGATTACCTTATGCATTTTATAGCCATCATCAGCTTCCCCGTCTTCCCGCAGCAGCCAACCAGAATCGACCAGCTGGTCGAGTTGGTCGCGTAGATCGTCTTTTTCTTCCACTTCCTGCAGTTCCAACAGGTCTGTGATCACCTCAAAAGGCGTAAACAGACTCGGAAACAGCGCAAACACCTGCAACAGGCGGGCTTTTTCGGCATCCTCAGCGAGATCGCCCAGGTCGAAGATGCGCAGCAGATAAGGAAATAGTCGCTCAATCTCCTGTTCCGCACTGTGGCCGGTACGTACGCGGGCTTTGCGTCCGATCTTTAATCCTTTTTCTTCGAATAAAGCGATCAACTCCTCCAAGGTCCGGATACGCAGCTTTTGGGCGGTTTTAGCCAATAGCTCGATGGTAAGGGTGTGATAACCCAACTCGGCAATCAGGCGGGTGGCTGCTTCGCGGTCTTTGTCGTACTCGTAATGGGTAAAAAACAAGGCCAGGGCATCGGCTTCCGCCAGAAAGTCCAGCGGGATCGTATTCCGAAAGCCCAGGTCTTCCCGGGAGGTAAGCAGCACCTTCCAATTTGGAGGCAGATCTTTTCGGTAATACTCCACATCTTTTTCCGCATTGTCGATCACCAGCAAACCGCTGTCTCCCAATCCGGCCAGGGTACCCAGAATAAGGCGGGCGTTATTGGCAGTATCACCCTGAGGGTCGATGTTTAGATATTTCAGCAACAGGGGATGTTGCAGGAGCGACTCGGCAAAATCGCCGGTTTGTGTTACCCAGGCCCGAAAAGGGTATGCTGGTCCGTAGCGGTGCATATACTCCATCGCCACGCTGGTCTTGCCAATACCTCCCATGCCGTTTACGAGGCAAACTGCATGATCGTCTTGCTGCAGGGCCTTGTGCAATTTCTCCAAAGTAGCTTCCCGGCCAATGAGTTTGTCATTCATCCGGGGTATAGCGGTGAGAATGCCCGATTCCGGAATGACTGGTCCCTTTTGCTTTCGTACTTCTTCCAGGATTTGCTGTTGGCCTTTTTTAAGGTCTCTCGTGTCAGCCAGGAGGGTATCAAGAGATTGGCGTAAGGTTTTGTCAAAGATACCGGCCACCTTTTCCGGAGACTCCAGGGCTTCCTGAATCTTGAGCAGCACTTCTCCCTGTCCGGCAAGTTGAGCCTGACTGTCCTGCATCAACAGGAACTGCAGTTGTTTCCAGGCTCTTTCATTTTTGGGATCGGTGAGGGCATCTTTAAAGGCAGTATTGAGTAGTCCGGGAAGATGTTCTTTGATGAAGTTGTTTAATGGCTTATCTGGCGTTTCCGGAAGTACTTCCATCCAGGGGTCTGCTTCCTGCTCCGATAATTGCCCCAGAAACTTATCGGCATTCTTTTTATCAGGGGCAAAACTTTTAAGTGTTTTCCGTATTTCCTGCAGCCGGGTACTGGCAATTTTGAGCGCCTCTTTTCCTACTCGGGCCAATCGGCCGCTATAATCTTTATCAATTTTTTCTTTGTAGAGGCTCTCCAGCAGATCAAGCGCGCGAAGAGAAGAATCGTGCAACAAATTGGCCAAATGCATATTGAGGTCACCCGGATGTACCGGCTTGAAATGGGAACGGATTTCCCGGTACCTCAGATTTATCAATACATCGGAAGCAATGTTGGGAGCGAGTGCCCGAATGACTGTTACCCCAATGGCCGGCAATACGGCCGGGCAGGCAGAAGCGGCAATGCCACTGGCACAAAGGAGAGCTATTTTTCCGGCTTCAGGTGGTAGTTTGGGCATGGAGCTGAATTACTGGAAAAGTAAGATAAAGAATTGCCGGGAAAGATGCCAGACCTGGCTAAAACGTGGTGTAGGAGCAAAAAAAAAGTCGGACCGTAAACGATCCGACTTTTCCAAATTATAATCCCATGAACATATCCAAAACGAATTTTTCGAAGATTTTTCGGTCGAAACTTGCGTTGACCAAACAAATCCTTTATTTTCGCATCTAATAAACAGCAATATACTAATCCCTGATACCGCTGTTAACAAATTAATCCCGTGAACAATTTCCGAGTTTGAAGGCTGATTCCCCAATCAGCCTTTTTTTGTTAGATGCTGTTGCTATTACTTTGTCTCGTATGCCACATCCCCATGCGGCTGACAAATTGTAGTTCGTTTTCTTTCAAATGCTTCCGGCTTCTTTTAGCCGGTTTTTTATTCTCTCTCCTCTATTTCCTTCCGATCACGATACAAATATGCAACAGGATTTCGCCAGGAACAACGACAAAAAACAGCCTTTGTGAAAAAAAATCTTTCAAATACACAAGAAAAACCCTTAAATAAAGGGAAACAATCCTTGAAATCCTGTGAAAAAAATCTTTCCTAAAGCCACTGTTTTGCCCTACTTTTTTTTGCATTTTTTTTGAAAAAAAAGCTTGCACCCTTGATTTACTGTACTTTTTTGCCTTTCGGCGAAAGCCAATAATTGGTGATTGCTGGCTAGTTACCAAACTCACCCTGGACTTTAAACGTTATTTCCGACATGACATGTCACGTAACATGTCATGTCGACCAACATGTCATGTCGAGTAAACGCGGCAGCTCGAACAGTACTCTTAAAACACTATATTCGTTTCCATAAATGATGCGGACTTGAGCAACGAACTTCATCCCGTACAAACGACCAATACTTTCGCAGATGTGCTGCTGCCCCTGGCACTGCCCAAACCCTACACCTATTTCATACCAGAAGAAATGCTGGCAGATGTGCGCTTTGGTCAAAGAGTAGAAGTTCAGCTGGGCAAACAAAAACGATATTCCGGTATTGTCATTAATCTCCACAACAATCAACCGGAAGCCTACGCTCCCCGTCCGATTCTATCCATCGTTGATCAGGCACCGATTATTAACCAACAACAATTGAAGTTGTGGAACTGGATGTCTCGCTATTATTGCTGTACCCTGGGAGAGGTCATGAATGCTGCTTTGCCGGCGCACCTCAAACTCGCCAGTGAAACCAAAGTAACTCTTGGGCCCCTCTTTGACGAGCATGCCGATACACTCAATGACAAAGAATATATGATCGCCGAAGCCCTCCGGCATCAGGAGGAACTGACGATCGGCGACCTCCAGAAAATCCTCCAACAACAATCGGTACACGCCATCGTCAATCGGATGATCGACAAAAGGATTCTCTACCTACGGGAGGAAATGTCTTTGCGCTACAAACCCAAGACCATTCAATATGTCCGGCTACAAGAGCCTTATGCCACCAATCCGGATATCATGGAGGAGGCTTTCGAACTGACTGCGCGTTCGCATAAGCAGACGGATATGCTGATGCACTTTATCCAGCTTACGCGACAGGAAAAAGCAGTTCGCAAGCAGGAGTTGGTGCAAAAGTCGGGCGGTGATTACAGCGTGCTAAAGGCTTTGGAGAAAAAAAAGATCCTCGAATCTTTCGAGCAGGAGATTAGTCGCATCGCCGGTTATGAAGATGATCTGGCCGAAACGCCCGAATTATCCGAACAACAAATCCAGGCGTTGGCAGAAATCCGGGAGGCTTTTGTGGATACAGAAGAACAGCCTGCGCAAACTACCCTGCTGCACGGCGTAACCGGCAGCGGCAAGACCCGTGTCTATATCGAATTGATGCAGGATGCAATCGACAAGGGAGAACAAGTACTATATCTGCTTCCTGAAATTGCCCTTACCACACAGATCATTTCCCGACTCGAAAAGATTTTTGGCGACAAGATTACGGTCTATCACTCTCGACTCAACAATAACGAACGGGTAGAACTCTGGCATAAAGTCGCACAGGGCATTCCCATTTTGCTGGGTCCGAGGTCCAGCCTTTTTCTGCCATTCAATAACCTGAAGCTGGTAATCGTCGATGAGGAGCACGATGCTTCTTACAAGCAGCAGGATCCCGCTCCACGCTATCAGGGACGAGATACAGCTATTTACCTGGCGCATTTGGCCAATGCACGTGTTTTGCTCGGAACGGCGACTCCTTCCATGGAGAGTTATCACAATGCCAAAAAGGGCAAGTACAAACTCGTGGAAATGCCCGAACGATTTGGGGGCATTCAGATGCCGGAGATAAAAATTGCCGATCTTAGGCAAGAAGCAGTGGCCCGACAGGCAAACATCCACTTCAGTTCGATGCTGCTCGAACATATGCAGGCTGCGCTGGATAAGGGCGAACAGATCATTCTCTTTCAAAACCGCAGAGGTTATGCCCCCAACATCCGTTGCATGAGTTGTGGGTGGACCCAGGAGTGTGTGCATTGCGATGTCAGCCTGACCTACCACAAATTTCAAAAGAATCTGCTCTGCCACTATTGCGGCTATCGCACCCAGGTCCCCAAGAAGTGTCCGGCTTGCGAAGGAGCTCATCTGGAGCTACAGGGCTTCGGTACGGAAAAGATCGAAGACGATCTGAAGATCTATTTTCCCCAGGTGCAGATTGGCCGAATGGATCTGGATACGGTGCGTTCCAAAAATGCACATTCCCGGATCATCAATGATTTTGAGGAGCGAAGACTCGACATTCTGGTTGGAACGCAAATGGTCACCAAAGGCTTAGACTTTGAAAATGTCGGACTGGTAGGTGTGCTTAGTGCGGATCAATTGTTGCAATTTCCCGATTTCCGATCAACCGAAAGGGCCTTTCAATTAATGGTTCAGGTCTCCGGTCGGGCCGGACGGAAAAAGAAACAGGGTACTGTGGTTATTCAGGCACTCAATCCGGTGCATCCGGTACTTGATGATGTACTGGCCAACAATTATAAAGGCTTTTACAAACGAGAAATCGCCGAGCGGCAATCTTTCGGTTATCCTCCTTTCGCCCGACTGATACGGATCCAATTAAAGCATCGCAAACCCGATGTGGTCAATGAAGGGGCCAAACTTTATGCGCACCTGCTTAGCAAGCGATTGAAGAACCGGGTCAATGGTCCGGCGATTCCTTATATCTCCCGGGTACGAGGCCAGTACATTCTCGACATCCTCATCAAGTTGGAAAGAAATCCGAAGGTAATTGCTGCTGCCAAACAGATCATTCTCGAAACCAATGACCTGATTCAGGGAGAAAAGGGATTTTCTACGCTACGGATTAATGTAAATGTTGATTTGTAGCGTTTAGCGTTTAGCGTTTAGCGTTTAGCGTTTAGCGAAATTATTATTCCGGGATCCATACAATACACCAATACATCTTTTTCGTAACAGGTCGTACGTTCCAGGTATTAACGATTACACCAACATACCTTACACCAGTGCACTTTCGTCGTAACACGTCCTACGTTCCACGGAATTACGGAATTAACGATTAAACCAACACACTATTTAACCTCCGGGAACAAAATCCGTACACGGGTACCTTTTGGCATACCATCTACATCATACAGGTCTTCAATTTCTGCTTGCATTTTGGTTTTGTGTTGGGCGTTAATCAGCTGAATACGTTCCTGAATATTTTGGAGACCGGTAGACTTATGTCCCCTTCGCCGGTGTTTTACCGCTTCCTCCCGTCCGATACCATTGTCTTCGATGATGCACTCTATACCTTTTCGTTTGCCGGTGCCGGGAATGGATTTAAAAGCGAGGTGCAACATGCCTTTTTCCTCCTTGCGCATTAGACCGTGCCAAATGGCATTTTCCAGGAAGGGTTGAAGAATCATTGCCGGAATCTCTGTTTCATACGGATCGACTCCGGGGCCGATATCCACCCGATAGTCGAATTTTTCAATGAAGCGCATTTGCTCCAACTCCAAATAATTTTTCAGGCCGGCGAGTTCTTCTTCCAGCGTCACCCAGTTCTTACGAGAATTATCCAGGATTCGCCGCATGAGTTTGGAAAATCGAGACAAATAAATGCCCGCATTGTGTTTATCATTCTCGGTAATGAAATACTGGATGCTATTCATTGCATTGAAAATAAAATGGGGATTTATTTGTGCACGTAAAGCCGTTTGTTCGGATTGGATTACCTTCCTTTCAATGGCTGCCCTGGCTCTTTGTCGACGCAAGACCAACAAGAAGATGCCCGAAGTAAAGAGAACCACCAGGAGGGCTGCCAACACCAAAAACCACCACTTCTCGTAGTAGGATTTTGGGATTTGAAATGCCAAACTTAGGGGGGCACTTATTGCTCCATCCTTATAAGCTTTTGCCCGGAGCAGAAATCGATATTCGCCGGAAGGCAAATTGGTGTAAGAAACCTTCCGCAATGGAGTCTTTTGCCATTCCTGATCATAGCCCTCCAGCAGATATTGATATTCTACTTCTTCGCTTTCGCGGAAATAAAGGCCGATGTATTCGAAATCCAGGTCATTGCCACCTGGTTCCATTTGCATTTCTGCCAGGTCGTTTACCTCTTCCTTATTGATCATCACCCTCGTGAAGTTTAACCGGGGTGGTACATCTTCATAGGGCATTGCCTGAAGTTCCAGCCGGCAAAGGCCCGCACTGGTTGCCATCCACAGATCGCCCTGATAGAATTCCAGGTCAAACACCTCGTTGGAAGAAAGCCCATTAGAATTGTCAAAGTGCTCGATTGATTCTATTTCAAACCCGCTTTCGCGAAAACGGATTCGGTTCAGTCCCTGATTACCTCCTACCCAAATGGTACGATCATTCTCTACCAAAATAGATTTCACAAACTGGCTGCTAAGTCCTTCTGAATTATTGATTTGAACGACCGTTTCTCCGGAATAGATAAGTATCCCTTCTCCCTTCGTACCCAGGATTAAGCTTTCATTGACAAAACCTTTTACTGCGGTAATCCGGACATCCGGCAGCTTACCGACCCCTGCTTTTTCAAGCTTTCCGCTTTCATATTTATACAGCCCCGATAAGGTTCCGAGCCACAAAGTCTTATTCGGCGAAAGCCAGGAAGAATAGACCGAAATATTTGTCGCCAGTGTATCCAACTGATCCCAATCTCCCCGGGAGGATTGCCTGAAACTAACCAAGCCCACGACACCGCCCATGTATAAAACTCCTGTCGGATCTACGGTTACCGCTTTGGGATTCATCCACTCAAGAACTACAGGTTTACTTTCTGTTTGAGTACATATACATCGATTGGTGGAAAGCAGGTAATCCCCGGCAGCATCCAGGTCAAAGCCACCTGCTGTAGACAAGCAGGGATTCCACAAATGCGGCTCCAGATCGGGCGTCAGATAAAAGCCCTTGTTGGAATAATCTCCAACCCATAATCGATCATGCCAGCTTTCCAGCGAAAGCATCTTCCCGTTTAGACCATACTTCTTATCAAGTTGCTGAATGTTTAGGTTAGGCAAAAAAAACAAGCCGCTTTCTACCGACGACAACCACAAATTGCCTTCCCTGTCTTCAAAAATATCGGATATCGTCTGACCAGGCAGATAGAGGTCTTGCGAAAAAATTTGCCCGTCTTTGTATCGAATACGCAGCAATCCCTCAGCAGGCCCGGCCAAGAACCATAAATCCTCATTTCGGTCTTCATACATGCTAAACAATTGCATCCCGGAAGCAAGGGTGTCCAGATGATCGGTTGCCGGATCGTAGCCCAGAAATATACGGCCGGTATACCAGTAAACTCTACCTGATTTCCCTACCAGAAACTCATTGCCTTTTTCAGCGATCAATTCCGTTTTCTCCATCGCTTCCAACAAATCCGAAAAGAAAGCACGGGCATTTTCCTGATTTAAGAACGGCCGGGTAAATCGGGGAATTCGCAATTGGGGCGCATGGGTGATCCGTCCGTCTGTTTCCAAAAAACAAACATCAGCATTCCGCCGCCCCGACAACATATGTCGAAACAGCAATCGGCCATTCGGATATTGCTCTATATGATGCACATATCGTTGACCCAAAAAAGCCCGCAGTGAATCATTATAAGGATAAGGTCTCCCCCAGCCGTTTTTAAATATGGTTATGCCCCCGGAAAAAGTCGAAAGCAAAAAACTACTATCCGGCTGCTCAATGATATCAAATATGGTATTATCCGTGAGCCCTTGTTGTGTGGAATATATCTGAAAGCCAAAGCCGTCGTATTGACACAATCCATGGTCGGTGGCAAACCACATATAACCATTTACATCCTGATGGATATCGTGTACTTCCGTACTGGGCAGTCCTTCCTCAATTCCCAAATGCTTAAAGGGAAACACAAGGGTGTTATCCGGTTCTTTTTGCCTTTCAACCAGGGGATAATAGTAAATATCCTCCTGCCCCCAAAGCCAAGCGGGGATCAGAAGAATTAAAAGGATATGAAGCAGATGCTTTTTGATGGCAAAAAAATTAAAATTATACTATTCACAATATCGAAAATAAAAAAGTGTCGAATGGAGCAAAATCCGTTTCACTCCATCGACACTGTACAGGCCAGTTAATAATAAACGTTGGGACTATGGATTATTCGATCAGCAGCTTTTCTACAAGCATGCCATCAGCTGTTTGAACCTGGATAAAATATATGCCTGTTGGCAAATCTCCTGTCTGCATACTCGTTTGCAGCAACTTCGATTCTGATTTTAATTGGAGCGAACGCACTATTTGCCCGCCAGTATTTATCAATTGAATTTGCAGGGGCCCCTGTGTCAGATCGCGCAGCTCAATCTGCACATCTTCTCCACTTACCGGATTGGGTTTTAGCAATAGTTGTCCTGCTACTGTTGGATTCGTATTTCCATAAAGCGGACTCATTTCCGGATTTTCGGTTCCCGGACAGGCCTGACAGTTAAACCAGGTACCTAAATTAATGGTCAATGGGGGTGCTCCGGAGGAGGTCAGCGTTAGATTACAGCTTGCATAATCATATTGATTCTGCTGAGCTATCAGCAGCGGTATCGAACCACTCCCAGACAAAGTCATTGATGCAGGCACCGTGAGCCAAACCGAATTGCCAGAACAGTTTGTAGAAACCGTCACCGGCCAATCGGTCGCTGAAAGTCCGGCCAAATAAAGAGAAGGAAACGGATCATTACAATCGTATGAAACCCAGCCCATGAGTGTCGCTGGCACCCAGTCAATATTAATAGTATCACAATAGGTATCCACGCATTCGCCTCCACCGGCCGGTTGGTGCTCCGTCAGGCAAATCGACCAGGCTCCGGCAGCAGGAAAAATGAAAGAGGGATTGATATTGTTGGAGGTGAAATTATTTCCCGATGTCAGATGGGTAAAAGACCAACTATGCTGTAAAGCGGTGCTGGCAGTTGACAAATTGAAAAAGTCATACTGAGGGGAGGCAGAATCATCAAATATAAACTTTGCCTCTACATCACAAGGACCGGGTTCTTCCTCTTCTACTTCAATCCATTGACAGTACGTATCAAAACAGGCTTCCGGATCATCAGGATTAAAGTCTGTATCAAAAACAGTCAGACATACATAGTAAGAACCAGGCCCGTTTGGAGTAATCGCTCCATCCCAATAGGGATTAAAAACAGCATTTGTCCCGCTCATACTGGAAGCTCCAAATTGGTAAGAAACAGGCGAACCGGGTTCGTAAACGGTATACACCCAGGTATCAATAAGGACCGGGTCTGTACTCACATTTTCCAGATCAATTGCCCCTGTGGTAGCTGTTAACACATTAAACATGGCATTGAGCCCCTCACAGGATTCGGGAACTTCCACTTCGATTACATAAGTATTGCTACACTCTGTATTGTTTGCGATTCCCGTTACGGTTAAATAGACCGGGTAAAAACCGGGACCAGGAAAGGTAAAGCCTGGGTTTTGAGCATTGGAGTTCCCCAGCCAAGCGAAGTTCCAGTCGTAACTTACAATTTGTGTACAGGAACTGCTGGTTGAGGTACTGGTAAACTGCAATGTATTTGGTCCTGCCTGAGCATAGGTATAGTCAGCCGTCACTTCACAGCTACAACAGCTGCCTACAAAGATGTCATCAATCCCGTAATCATTGGAGACATCCCCGGTATTGGTTTGACCGATTTCAATAACATGATTCCCCGGATCAGTAATGGTAAAAGTGGTGCAGAATTCATTCCACGTATCGACTACTGCAGAAGTTCCACCAATTCCACTCACTACCGGACTATAATCAACCCGAAAATCAAATTCAGGTAAAGTTCCGGTATAACTTGAAAGGTTTGGTCGGTACCAAAAGCTAAATTCATAATCCCCGGCAGTCGGAAAGTTAAGCTCATACTTCCACACGATATTGGGATCCGTCGCAGTTGGCGGATCGGAATTAGGAAAACCATCAACAACCATAAACTTCCCGGACCCCGAGGTATGGTCGGCAATATTGTCAAAACTGCTACACTTCAGGTAGGCATCTGTTTCAACGCAATAGGAACCATAACCGGCTGTTCCATCTGGATAATTGCAGGTACAAAGCGGATCCAGGCTTGTGCTGTATGCAACAGGCAGGGTGTTTCCGGCAAATTCAAAATCACCGGCGGGAATCAGATTGGTGGTTGCATCACAACCGCAATCATCCTGAGCATAAACGGACATGGAAAAAATAAAAAAACTAAGCATGAATAGTACAGGCAGCCAATGGCTGTTTCTGTGGTTTTTGGACATTCTCATAGAGGAACGTTTTTTGGTAAACGCCTACTCGCTTCTCGGTTTTTGGACGGGATTTTCGGCACTCTCCCGACTGGCCTGCACTTCGAATAGCACTTAATTCTGCCATTCGCTTAATTCAAAAGTCAGGAATTACGACATAGAAGTCCAGCTCCAATTGCTAAGTGTTTGCATTGGATTTATAACCGTAGATAGAGAAATGATTCTGTCTGAGAAACAACCGGCCGGAAAAAGCGGGAACATCGGATTCTATACCAATCCCTCCTTTACCGCCTTTAAAAAACCTTCCTTTCGGCGTACCGATACATCGACTGATTCTCCGTTTTGGAGGATTACGTAACCTCCGGAGCCTTTCATGTATTTTAAGATGTAGCGCAGATTGACCAGGTGTTTATGGTGGATGCGATAGAACAGGGTATTTTGAAGCAATTTTTCGTAGTGATTGAGGCTTTTGGATACAATCACCTGATGCCCGTCGAGCATATGGAATATGGTATAACTACCATCTGCTTCGCAGCGCAATATTTTATCGACCTGCAAAAACTCCAGTCCTTCGATTGTGGGCAGCGCAATGCGTTCGAAGCGTTCGTAAAGGGATTGTTTGAGGATCCCTATTTGTTGATCTTTTTTTTCGATGGGATGGATCCGCTTAAATTGATCCAACACACGTAGAAGGTCTTCAGAACTGATTGGCTTGAGCAGATAATTCATGGCTGAAAAATCAAATGCGCGAACAGCATATTCCTCATAAGCCGTGGTAAATATGATCTCAAATCCTGTTTGATCACATTTTTCAAGCACCTGAAAGCCGTCGCCATCGGGCATGGCAATATCCAGAAAAAGCAGATCAGGCTTTATCGCATTCATCAGCTTTATCCCCTCTTCCACCGACTGAGCGGTACCTGCAACTTCTACTTGAGGCGCATAATCCCTAAGTAGATTCCGGAGCATAGCCAGACTACGAGATTCGTCTTCAATTATTGCCGCTTGTATTTTTTTTACTGCCATACTATTTTGGCTAATTCCTCCGGGAGCATGCTTCATCTTTCATCAGCATAGACTATTTTGATACCAGCTTGCATATTTGGCCCGTATCAAAGCATTTATCAGGCGGGAAAAGCCTATGCCTTTCAACAAATATGCATCCTTTTCCAGAATTTTTTCGCTTAAAATTGGATAACAGATGTCAATTATTGTATCAGGTGCCACCGGCCAGTTAGGATCAGCAGTTGTAAATGCCTTTCTCGATGCCGGGTTTGAAGTCAGCGCAGCCGTGCGAAATCCCGAAAAAGACCGCTCCAACATTTCGGCGAAAGCCCGCATTGTAGCCTTTGACTTTGACAAACCCGACACCTTCAAACCGGCATTAGAAGGCATCAAACAAATCTACCTCATTGCTGCGGTAAAAGATCCTGAAAAAGTATTTGAGTTTCTGGACGTGGCTGAAAAGAGCAAAGAGCTGGAGCTATTGATCTTTTCTTCCGGACGTACAACCGGTGATATTCCGGGTAAGCCGCTGAATGACATTGAAAATTACATTCAAAAAAGCAAGCTGCCCTGGATCATTGTGAGACCGGGTTGGTTTATGCAGAATTTTGCATCCTGGATTGGCAACGACATCCGTAAAGAACAAAAGATCTATCTCCCGGCAGCAGATGCAAAAACCACTTTTGTGGATGTTCGCGACCTGGCCAGGGCCGCTACCATTCTCGTAAACGACAATCCCCCAAAACTGGAGAAAATTCACGAATGGACCGGACAGGAAGCGCTGAGCCACAAGGAAGTTGCGAGCCTGCTGAGTCAGGCGCTTGATCGGAAAATCGAATATATTCCATTGTCTGAAACGGCTTTCGCCGAAAGGCTAATAAAACAGGGAAGTAGCAAGGACGCCGCTGAAGCAACCAATTTCCTTTACAGGATCGTAAGAAGCGGGAAAGAGGCAGAATCTGATCCGGGTCTGGCAAAAACCCTCGGAAGACCAACTATACGGATGGAGGCTTTCATCCAGGATTACCTCGATCACTGGCAACCTTCTTAAAGCGGGCTACCCTTTTCTTTCTGGTTTAAATAAATCTACCGCCTTCTTGATCAAAAGACCGAGCGCACTGACCAGTAAACCGGATAGCCCAAGAACGGGAAAGATCAGTCCGTTTTTTAGCCCGGTAAAAACCCAAATGAAAAACGGCCACAAAAAAATAAGGAGATAAACCAGGAGCCCGAAAATCAACAGAACCTCCAGGCGAGATCGGGCATGGGAGGATGATTTCCCCTTTTTCCAAAACTCCCGGGCGCCCCAGAGACTGAGGAAAATCAAAACCAGAGAGGGTAGCAGGAAATTCAGGAAAGTCAATTCATCTGTGCCCTGCCTTTGGGTGAAAAAGGAAAGCAGACAGGTCCATACATAAATATATACAGATAGAAAGATGGCAATAATGCCTGATATGCGAATCCATTTTGGCATGTAGCACCTACAAGATAGCCAAAAGAATTAGTAGAAATGGATCTGGCCCAGGCAGGCGGGTATCACTTAATCAAAAACATCATTTCCCTTTTGCAACGGATAAATAGTTTCGGAATACTTCAGCCAATTGTCAGCATTATTATAATTACAACAGAAAACGATCCAGAACAAAAGCCAACATAAAAACAAGCCACCACACCAAGGCATTGTCTGTTATTATGGCCAGCGTTTTTTCAGAAAAAAAGGGCGGTCTGACAGTTGTCATCAAAAATGTCATCCAGGATGTTACTCAGGCGTATAAGAATAAAAATTCTGGAGCAGTTTCAAAAATTTAGCCGGCTAAAACAACACTTCACAAGCATAGAGATTTTTTCCTCCAAATGCTGAAGGGCGCTCTCCCAATTTTTTTATTTGCCTTGCGGCGAATGGCTTCAGCAATTGGTTGAGCCGCTTATAAGAAATAGGATAAGGCACCCAGGGATTGCCAACTTCTGTGTCATATTCGACCAGTAAAAATCGGCCGTTGGGGTTCAATTTGTCCAGGCATTTTTGGAGAAATGAGGTTTGATCCTCCACGTAATGCAATGAATTTGCCAGGAGAAATCCGTCAAACTTTCCCGCAGGCAGTTCCTCCTCAAAGTTCATTTGAACAAAGCGCAGGTCTACCTTATTTTCGTTTCCTTCCGGGAATATTCCTGCCTTTTTATCTACACCGGTTATGAGGCTGCCTTTCGGCAAATAATGGGCCAGCACCCGACTAAACAAACCGCTTCCGCAACCCAGATCGACCCAGCTTTGCGGAGCAGCTTCCCCTATTTGAGGATTGTGTAATAATTGGATGGCTTGCTGTAGTGTCAAGGGAAATTTTATTGATATTTCTGCTTAATCCATTTGATCAACACCTCCCAACTCTCATCGGGAAAGTAGGCATGTTTGGCACCTTCCAGCACGACAAATGTTTTATCAGAAACAGGAACATCTTCATAGAGTTCCCGGACCTTTTCCACGGTAAACAATTCATCGGCCGCTCCTACCCCAACCAAAACCGGAACATCCAGATCGGCGGGAAGTTTTAATTCTTTAACATTGAGCATCCGCAAAAAGCGCAGGGTATAAGAAAAGTTAAAGAGCGGATCATCCAGGCCGGTCATTCCTTCCCGGTAGTATTTTATTACAGGATGCGCCGGACGAAAAACGGAGGAAATAAGAATGGATATTCTTTCAAAAAAGCCGGGTTTCTTTTGCACGCCTTCTCGCGCTTTGTAGGCCCCTGAAAGCAGGATCAGTCCGTCAATAGAATCCGGGGAAGCTTTGGTTAGATAAATAGCTGCTGCTACGCCCAGACTGTGTCCCAATACAATCACCTTTTCAAAACCAAGATTTTTAACAAAGCTCAGGGCTTCTTTCAGATCTGCAATCCAACGATCTCTCCCCGGGTTGTCGCCTCGATTACCGTCTGAAAGTCCGTGTCCGCGATAATCCAGTCCGAAGCAGGGAATACCCCTTTGGGACAGTACTTCTCCGGCTCGTGCATAAGCACCACTATGAGCCGTAATTCCGTGAAAGATCAGGACAGCAACAGATTTTTGCACCGTTGGTGCCTCCCATAGTCGCAGGAACAGGTTTTGTTGATCGTCAGTCGGGATGAGGTAATGGGCTTGCGGGCAAGACTCCCGAAGCCTGAAGATATCTGCCTGGGAAAGCGGTCTTTGTTTTTCCACTGTTATGATTATTGAAATTCAGGACTGTCAATAATACATAAATGTGATTAAAAGGCAGCAAGGTATTTTGGGAAGGTTTCACGCAGGGGGCGCGGGTCTGCCGACGGCAGATCGCAGAGACGCGGTTTAAAAAATTACAAAAGCTTACAGAGAAATATCATGGATCCTGAGTTGGGATGAGGAGAAAAAACCGGCAGTTGCTTGTAATGAGGGCTCTACCTGGAGGCAGGGGCCCGACAGCAATTTAACCTGTGTGGGTAAAATTGCAGGTTTAGACGGGGCCAATTACAGATAGCAACCTAAATATCATTCCTTTGAAATAAAGGCTGAGCTGAATTGTTATTCAATAAGAAAGGACTTAACTTTACTTTTGGAAAAGAGCCAGGGTTGGATTCGAACCAACATCTCGGGATTAGGTTCCCGTGTCCTGTCCATTAGACCACCCGGCTTAAAGAAAGAGACGGTTGTTATCTTATGATTTCAGCCGTTTTTTTTAATATCATACCCCAAATATATGGTATAATTCACCAGACATGCAAACTTTGTAAGTCATTGACTTTCTTAATATTACCCTATATTTTGCGCAGTTTTTTCACAACCTTAAATTCACTTTTTTTATTCCTTATCAATCAGTGAGTTAAAAAACGATGTATTAATCGTGTCGTAATTAACCTTAACAAGGTTGTGCAAAAAAAAATGAAAAAAAATTTCCGGATTACATATCAGCCCGCCCTTCTGCAACTCCCCATTCAATAAAGAAAAGGTATGAGTACCAATTTCAGAACTACATATAGCCCTGAAGATTAGGTGTATTAACACAAAAACACAGGGTTAATTATTGGGAATATTATTTGGCCTTATTTGATTTAGCGAGCAGTGAGGCAAAAGGCGTTAAAAACTGGGTAGTGTTTGAGCAAGAAACAAAGGAGCCATTCAGAATATGGACAACACAAAGAGATCTTAGGCAAAAGGATGATGGTCCGGCGAGTTTAGCCAGTTTAGCTTTTTGACTTGCAGCACAGCGTTAAAAATCAAATACAGCCTTGATTTTTGCTTCATTTGCATCAAGGCAAAGAAGCCGCCGGAGGCATATTAACCCTTAATGAATTACTTTCCTGTTTATTCCACATGTTAGTATGTAAGGATAGTTAAGTATTAGCTTAATTTAATTATCGTAAGCAGGAATACTCAAGAAATGCTTGATAGGTAATAGGTTCCTCAAGGAACTTGAACAACATAGCAGAAAGAAAAAAAGATTGGTTTCACGCTAAAAACCCAGGTCTGCTAACGGAAGATCGCAGAGACGCGGTCTAAAAAAATCACAAAACCCCTTCCCGGTCATCAACCGAAAAGGGGTTTTCCTCACACTCACACTCCCACTCACTCTATCATTTTGTGGAGATACGGGGATTCGAACCCCGGACCTCTTGCATGCCATGCAAGCACTCTAGCCAGCTGAGCTATACCCCCAATTTAGTTTGTGGCCCATCCGTCTTTGACGGCTGGGGTTGAGAGTGAGTTTGTGTTTGTGTACCCGTTTGCTCCGAGCGTATCGGATTAGGCAATCATCATTGCCTCTTTGTACAAACGGCTGGCAAATTTACAACTTTCTGTAAATAGTGCAAATCAAATATTGGGACTTTTTAAGAATGACCGGAAATAAGAATCCCGACCTTTGAAACCATTCAAAGACCGGGAATTATTTTTTCGGGTGCAGAATGTTAGTCCTTATCAGCTTCGATTTCGTAAGCGAAGCCGTCTACACTGCCTTTCATGGTCAGGGAGGTTTTGTCTACCTCAAAATCAAACTCTACCAGATCATCGTTAAAAACCGTTCCGGTTTGGAAAGTCAGTTCCACTTCATCACCGGCTTCGTTGCATTCGTATTCTCCGGTAACTACATAGGTATCTCCGTAAACATCTACTAATGTCCAGGAAAAATCGCCCTCCGTATCTTCATAATCTTCATATTCGATCTCAAAGGCGGTGAAATAGGCACTTTGTCCCATCAATTCCACCCCGTCTTCTGTAAAGGAAGTCACTTCCCAATCTCCTGCCAGCTGATTCAGGATACGGTTCTTTTTACAGCCAGCAACACTGAGAGCCATTACTGCCACAAAGGAGAATAAAAATAATTTTCGCATAGCACTGTCTTTTGAAGTTAAATGTATATGTCTTAAAAATAGGAGTATTTCAATGGAATACAAAGCCTTTTATCCCCGGCTCTGGATAAGGAGAGACAAACGGGTAAATTCCATAAAAAAAAATAGAGCCGCCTATTTCAACAATAGACGACTCATAAGACCTGAGTTAAATTCTTAGCATCTCAGGAAGGGCTGGTGTTTGCTTTTTTGGGGTCAGGCAAACTGCCAAAAGTACGGACGGAGAAGGAGGCTCTGGTCGCTGACTAAAGCCAATAGAGAGAGAGCTGCACCGGTTGGTGACATTTGCTTTTAGGCTTAGAAAGCAAGAGGTGCCCCTTCTGCCGTACCGTAAATTTTTATGATTCCTTATTCTGGATTAGATCTTTCCAGAATGGCTCTCTCTACATGTTGATATCATAAATGTAAGGGGTATAAAGAGAAAAAACCGACACACTTTTCCAGCTTTACGTTTACCTGTAACAACAAAATATTTTCGGCGAAAGCCTAAAAAAAGCTACAACTGAATCATAAAATCTGTTAAAAACCATATTTTACGTTTACAATGAAAGGATTAAACTACAAACTTCTTTGTCTCCTTCGTACACTTGATGAACAGGAACTGGAAACCCTGGAGAAATACATGCAATGCTATCTCTGCAAGTTACCCCCTACAGCCATCCGCCTTTTCGAATGCATAATACAAGAAGCACCAGATTTTAATGCCCTGTCTCTGACCCCGAAAGCATTGGCAAATCAATTTGCCGCAGACTCTAAAAACCCCAGGCGATATATCACAGACCTCTTCAGCCTTCTGGCAAAAGAAGTAGACAACTTCCTGACTATCCAGCAGCTTCAGAAAGATTCGGCGACAGCCTTAAAATTGCGCACCAAACAATATGAAAACCGCAATTTATTGGATCTCCGCGATACCGACTTAAAGAAAAACCTGGCCGAAGCAGAAAACGCTCCCTATCCAAACTGGGAACAAACCGAGCTATTGCAATACTTCTACAAACACCTGGTCGGTTCCCCATCCACCCTGCAGCGTTACTCTCTCGAAAAAATTCAGGAAATCAAACGGAAAAACCTGGCTATGAATGACCGGCAATATTTGATTTCAAAACTCATCTTTGCCACAGATATAATCTCCCAAAAGATTACACGAGGATTCGATATAGGTATGGAATTCCTTAAGCAAACCACTATTTGGGCGGCCGTCAAACAAGAAAAGGACCTCGTTATTCGGTTTTACTACCAAATCTTTCAATTCCATTTAAAAGAATTCCAACGAAACGATTATGAAGACCTGCTGGATTTGTTCTACGAAGTTGGTCCGCATTTGAGTTTTGAAGAAATTGAGTTTGCCTATAATAAATTAGTGGTTCATGCCAACAGGCAAATAGTTCAGGGACATTATGACTATGATCGATATGCGGTGCAGTTGATGAAACACCTGATCAAATTAGGTTATCTGGATTATCAGCATGAAATACCGACCTCTTTTTTTCTCAATGCCAGCAATGCAGGAACGACTTCGGGGCAAACGGAATGGGTGGAAAAATACATACACCTTTGCAAAGACAAACTCGCACCCAATGACAGAGACCTGGCAATCAAAATAGCCTATTGTTATATTTGGCTAAGAGATGAACGAGCTCCTCAAATTTTTGAAACGCTGTTTGAGGAAGACATCAGACACCCCTCGCTGCAAAATAGAATCTACACGCTGCTAATCCGTTCTGTTTACAAATCTTTTATCATGGGTTCCTACGGCAAAGATGCTCTTTTGTCTCGTCTGCGAATAACCAGCCGTTTTATCAATAAACACAAAAACATATCCAATCACCGACGTATCGGATTTAAAAACCTCATTAAAGCAATAAGAAAATTGATTCGACTGCACGAAAACATCCAACTTAAAAACGAAATAGATGAGGGTAAGATCAGGCAGGACTTTCAAAAACTTGTTCCCATAAGGTCCGGAAACTGGGTGCAACAGGAATTAAATCACTTATTAAAAAAAGCCGGAAACTAATGCTCCCGGCTTATGCCTGCTAACCATCGACCTCATCGTCATTGCCTACCCAATCATTATCCTGTTGGGAATCCCCATCTCCTCCTTTGATAGCTTTTAATTGATTTTTTGGAATGGTTTTTTCGACAAAGGCAGACATAGCTCCGCCATTAGCCTTTACGACTTTAGTTTTAGTTTTCATATTCAATATGATTTTAAAATGGTGCCGGACAGAAATGCCCGACACCTGTGAGTAATTAGTTTTACATAGCTAGTTTCTTTTCATATTGACACAGAGCGGACCCTATGTCTCAGAGACATTTTCTTTTTAGTTTCGGAATGTATCGGAATATCACAAGCTCCTTGAAAGCGGAGGCAGGCTTTTCATTCTCACTTCTACATACCTATGTAATTCAGAACTTAAAAATTACATCGGCGGGAATATATTTTTTGATTTCTTCATAAATTTCCACATCCTCCTCAAGCTCTGGCAATACCGTACCGGCCTGGCAGGGAAACTTAATTTGAAACCTTTGTATGTCTATCAACTCCCGATTGAAGTAGATGAGTAAAATAAAATCAACAAGTTCGCAATGCTCATAATGGCGGTCTATAATGATGTAGGGCTCGTTGGTAGGAACAGATTCACGATCTCCATTCGGAGTTCTAATCATAACCTGATACCGGCACAAAGGGCCATAATCCTCCCATTGAATATGATAATCCAGATCGTTATTGATCTCAATCCGAATTTCATTCTGGGCAGAAGAAAGGAAAGGACAAGCAACAAAGAAGACGAAGAAGAAAGGCTTGATCGGTGGACGCATACTTTAGGCATTAAGTGAATAAAGGGTATTTCTTAATCACCAGCCGGTAAACACAGCCTTGTTCTCTCTGAAACTATACGATTTACAGGTCAAAATTGTTGTATCAACAAAAAAAAACACATTATAACTACCTCTTTCACAGAGTCTTGGCCAATTTCTGATAAAAAAATTCAGTTTATCTGTAATTAATCGCCAACTCGATCCATAGGTATGTAGAAAGCAATCTCATCAAAACAACCAACAGGATCCCAGCCAATCCAGGCTGGTATTTATGTGGACGCACTACTAATTGGCCTCTATCGGTCGTATGTTAACTGCTTAATCCCATAAAATGCCGCGAAAGAAAATTTACACAGAGGAAGAGTTGCTTAAAGGGATTGTAAATGGTGATCCGGACATCCGGGACCACCTGAAAGATCATTGCCGCAAAAAGCTGAAATACCTGCAGTGGCGATATTCTTTGCGCGATCCCTTTACTCAAAACAGCATCATATCTGACACCCTGTCCATCACCTGGGAAAATATTTGTCAGGGACAATATGAAGACCGAGGAGATGTAAAAAAGTACATCTCAGGTATACTCAAAAACATCTGCCGCGACTTTCGAAAAAAGACAAGAAAGGAAATCCCCCTGGAGTATTACCAGGAAGAACCAGCCCCCTCTAAAATGCCTGTTGAAAACTCAACAGACCTCCACTCTGCCATCGAAAACCTCCAGGATTACCTGAGTTTCGACCTGAAAAAGTGGCTCCTCCGAAAAAACACCAGAGATCAAAAAATATTTAAGCTTCACCTCGTTGATGACTTAAATCCCGAACAAATCGCTACCGAATTGAACCTCCCCCCCCACCGAATCGGTGTCAGACTCAGCCAGCTCAAAGCCGAACTGAAAGAACTTCAGAATTCTTAAGATTAAACCGAAAGAATATGATACCCCTAAATAAAAAAGAAATAATCGAAAATATGCCTGCTTTGATAAGCGGCAAGATTACCGGAGAAATTGCAGAAAAATATTATACTGAAATCAAAAAAGACCCCGAGCTATTTCAAGAATATATATTTATAAAAAAAATTAAAAACACCTATAAATTAATGCAGGAAACCCCGGATTCCTACAATTTATTGTATTCCCAAAAAAAGAAAGTAAATAAATCTAACCCATTAATAAAAAACAATACATTTAAAAAGATAGCTGCGGTTGCAGCCCTGATTTTAATTTGCTTTTTATCTATTTTTTATTTCTTAAATCAATCTGACCCCATAATAGACAATCCTTATCCAATAAAAACCATTTTCCTATCCAGCGAACAATCAGAAAAATTTGTAATCATTGACGCCTACCTAAAAAAGGACTACAAGGAATCTTTAATTCAAATTGAAAAAATAAAACCTTCAGACCCAAATTGGTTATTTGTAGAAGCTACCTCAAATTATTACTTGAGGAATTTCAAAAAAGCAAGAAAACAATTATATGAACTTGAAGATTTAATTAAAACAGGAGTAGACCTTCCGGAGAAAGGAATTGACTTTTATTTAACCTTAATAAAAATTCAGTATTCGTTGATAAAAGACGAATCTACTTTATATCAATTTTCCAATGATAATAACTTCCCTGGAAAACCACTTGCTGAGGAAGCGCTTGAGAAATTAAATTAACCTGTACATTCAAAACCAAATTAAAACTCAATTAAATCCACCTTATTTAAAGGACACCTTTTGGGCTTAGCCTTCTCCTCCCCCTTCTCCCCCGAAAAGGTTTTGATCTTTCTTCTTACGGTTTAAACGATAGGTAAATGTTAGCAAAAATTGACGCGAACGCCACTGAAATACCGACTCCCGATAAAACCCGGGCACATCCGTTGTGGAGCGGTACTTACGGGAGTTGAAAAGATCACGTACACTTAAAATCAGGGTTCCGTTTCCGTTCAGAATATCCCGGGTTACACCAACATCCATAAAAGATAAGGCCTTTATGCTTCCCTGCGGAGTAACACGGGGCGCCCGGTAATCAACCGCAAGCTGCAAGTCAAAATCAGCTGGCAATTTAAACCGACCATTCCATCTGGCTGACCAGGTCGGATTATCCGCAGAATAATCGACTCCCTCATAAGATCCGTCCGTTATCGATCGGTAAAAATTGAAGTTGAAATTGTTTCTCCACCAGGTAAATAAATCAAGCGACAAATTCCCTTCGATACCAATAGCATGCTGGGTCGCCAGGTTTACCGGAATGCGCAAAGAACCACCTGATCCATTCGGAATAGTTATCCGGTCAACTACATTGGTGCGATACCGATAGTAAACACTGGCCAGAAAAGATCCACGGGCATTGTAATTCAAATACCCAATCTCGGCAGAATTGGAAAACTCCGGCTCCAAATCCGGGTTGCCTGCATATTGGTTGCGATTGTTTCCAAAACCGTAAAAGGGCAGCAAGTGGCGGAACCGCGGACGGCTAATCCGACGGCTATAACTCCATTGAATCTGATTCTCTTCGTTAAACTCATAGGTAAAATGGACACTCGGGAAGAAATTCAGATAATTTCGGGGATTAACGTCATTCGTCTCCACCAGTTCAGTAGTAATTTCTGAATGCTCCGCACGTACACCCGCCTGATACGAAAATTTGCCGATTTCGCTTCCAAACATCATATAGGCTGCCAGGATGTTCTCCCGGTAGATCATGTAGTTGTTGAATCCATCAACGGGTACCCAATCTCCATTTTCAAGCTGCTCATCCACATCAAAGTCATTATCGATCCGGCGGCGGGAATACCGACTACCAATTTCAAAAATGCTTTTCTCTCCTATTGGGTGCGCATAATCTGTTTGAAAGAAAAAAGTCTCCTCATCTTCTGTATTCGAAGAACGCTGAATCAAGGCCGTAGCAGAAGTGTCACTCACTTCTGTATAGTCAGCCAGTTCTGTATCATCATTATGGATGTATTTCGCATCAAAGGTCCAAAGCCGATCTTCATTATCGAAAGTTTTGCGGTAAGAAAGCGCTCCTTCAAAATCATAAGAATTCTCCCGCTCATCGGTAATCCGCTCCGACTCCTGAATAATATCTCCATTATCCCGAAAGTCCCGAAACGTATATACCTGATCATTCTGCCCGTTGGAAGATTGGAACAAAACCGAGCCGGTCAAAATATCTTTATCGGTGATATACCAATCACTGCCTACCTGCAGATTTCCCCGCAAACCGCCTCTCGAGCGATCCTGCTCGCTCTCGAAGATGTAAGTCTGCCCGTTTTCCTCAGATTCCTGATAAGAACTTCCTCCGCCCGGACTGTCCCGATAGCGTATCCCAAAATTGGAAAAGAAATTCAGCGACTTTCGTCGAAAATTTAGTCCGTAGTTAGCGCCAAAATTCTCCGGCCATCCGGCCGTTAACCCGAATGAACCATTAAATCCTTTTTGCTTTTCTTTCTTGAGTACAATGTTGATGATCCCAACTTCCCCCTCTGCTTCATAGCGAGCAGATGGATTGGTAATGATCTCTACCTTTTCGATCATCTCACTATTCAATTGACGCAGGGCATCGGTACCTCCGCTGATCAGTCCGCTGGGCTTGCCATCAATTAGAATGCGTACCTGTTCGCTGCCTCGGAGACTTACATTGCCTTCAATATCAACCTGAACAGAAGGCAGGTTATCCAGTATATCCGAAGCATTTCCTCCGGCATTGCTAATGTCTTTCCCAATATTATACACCCGTTTGTCCAGCTTCATCTCCATCTGGGTCCGTTCGGCTACGACCTCTACTTCATCCAGTACAGTTGTCGACTCCCCGACAACAATCCCTCCCAGATCAAGATTCTCCTGACCGGCTTCTACCTGAATGCCGGACACTGCTTTTTTTTCGTACCCAATAAATTCAGCGGTGAGGTAATACCCGCCCGGTTCAAGATCAAAAGAAAATTGACCATCTATATCTGTAATGGATCCACCAACCAACAGGCTGTCGCTTTCGCGAAACATAGATACAGCGACAAATTCCAGGGGTGCATTGCTGCTTTCCTCCAGAATTTGTCCGCTTACGCGAATGCTCTCTTCCCCTTCCTGTGCAAATACGGACAAGGAAAAAATCAGACTAAAAAATAGAAGAAATTGAATACGGAGTGTTCGGGTATGTAACATGATTATTGAATTAAGGCGCAAATATCGGTGTATTAACACGAACTAAGTGTACATGTTTTGGCACTTCTCGCCTATGCAGGCCCCCTTTAACAATTCATTAAGAAAAAAGTGATGTATAAACAGCATACAATCGGACAACCAACAATTCTGCAAAGTGGATTGCCTTTTTGCCGCAAATACGTCCTTTTAACCAGTCTAATGTTTGATTCAAGTCTAATCACTCGCAAAATTCTTGTTATACTTGAAGAGAATTAGACAGCGCAAGCGACATGAGCAAACTCCTGAAAATCAGTCCATTTGTGTTGGCAATAACTTTCTGCCAACTACTCAACGCCCAACCAGAACCCTGCGACCCTGCAATCATGACTCCTACTTGTGAGGAAGCATGCATCATTTGTGATATCGACGGATTTACCGGCATCAATGACAGCCCGGTACAAGGAGTAGCTCCTCCCGGCTTCTGTACTTTTGGCGTCCAAAACATCACATGGATTGCCTTCCTGGCCGGTTCGACAAACCTAACCCTCGAGGTAGCTGTAAGCAACTGCCAAAACAATATCGGCCTGCAAATCGGCATTTACGAAGGCATCAATTGCCAGAATTACGAACTCGTTTCCAATTGCGAAAACAGCATCCCTCCGGGCACTACTGCCACTTTTATAAATAACCAGCCACTGGTCGTTGGCCAGTACTACTATTTTGTAATGGATGGAGATCTGGGGGACATCTGTAATTACACCGTAAGCGTTGTCGAGGGAAGTACGCTGGTGCCTCCCCTGCCCTCCTCCGGGGAAATAGAAGGGCCTTCCCTGGTATGCACCAACCAAAATGTTACCTATACCACGCCAGGCGTTCCGGGGGCTACGATTTACGAATGGACCCTCGACAATACCCTCCTAAGTACAGACACCGAAGTAGATATCGACTGGAACCAGCAAGGCAGCTTCGAACTTTGCCTTTCGGCCGCAAATGTTTGCGATCAGCCTGATCCAACTTGTATAACGGTCATCGTGGATGATATAGAACCCACTGTTTATGAAGAAACCCTTTGCGAAGGCGATTGCTTCGAAGTGGCAGACACCATACTTTGCGATCCCGGCAATTATTCGTTCTCCTTTGGTACCAGCGCCGGTTGTGATAGCCTGGTCATTGTAGAGATCACCGGACTATCTGACTCAGAATTAGATCTGGAACTAAATATTTGCGAAGGGGACACCCTCAACATAGCCGGGACCCCCTACTTCGAAACCGGCGTGTTTCAGGAAATCCTTCCCAATGCGGTGGGTTGTGACAGCATCATCACCCTCGATTTAACGACTGTTGTTTGCGAAATCATCGGAGAAGTAGAAGCCACCCCTGCTGCATGTTTTGGCACGTCTACCGCCAGCTTCAGCTTCTTTGTCACCGATGGCACGCCCCCATTTACTTATTCCTGGGAAAGACTGGATGGCTTCCCTTCCGGGAATGGAGACATAAGCAATCTCAATGAAGAAATTTTTATTACCGACTTGCCTGTTGGCACTTATCTGGTTACCATAAATGACAATTTTGGCAATGACGTAATCCTCATCACAGAGGTTACCCAGCCAGAATATTTGGATGCCGAATCCACCTTTTCCAATTACAACGGCTACCCCATAAGTTGCGAGGGGGGATCCGATGGCTGGATTGCCGTTCAGCCAGGCGGAGGCGTTGCCCCATACACCTATTTATGGTCAGACGATTCGACCGATTCCCTGCTCATGGATGTTGGTGCCGGTTTGTATACGGTTACAATTACCGATTTTAATGGTTGCCAGGAAGTATATACCTACCAGTTTATCGACCCGCCCCCATTGGTCCTGGCCGCGAGCTTTTACGATCCCGATTGTGATGGTTTTGATACAGGCAGCATACTGGTAGATACAGCCTACGGAGGTGTCGGACAGCTCCTTTTCGATATTGGCCAGGGTGGCCCCAAAGATGTCGAAGAATTTGAGAATTTATTCGGAGGCGAATATACCCTCACCTTAACCGATGCCAATGGATGTACGGTTGATACAACAGCCATTTTAAATCCGCCGCAAATCCCCTTGATCACCCACAACTCGCCCATTGATATTAATCTGGGAGAAACAGCCGACCTGGAAATTTTTGTGAACCTCATTCCCGACTCGATTGCCTGGGAGGGACTTGATCTGACCTGCTACGATTGCCTGAACCCTTCAGTAGTTCCGATAGAAGACACTTTCTACCCGGTCACCGTTTGGTCGGAACAGGATTGCGAAGACAGCGACACCCTTTTGGTCCGGGTAAATGTTATCCGAAATGTCTACATCCCGAATATTTTCAGCCCCAACAATGACGGGATAAATGACATTTTCTATCCCTTTGCCGGGCCGGAAGTGTTGGAGATAAAACAACTTCAAATTTTCGACCGCTGGGGAGATCACGTCTTCAGCGCTCAAAATTTCCAGCCTAACGATCCAACACAAGGATGGGACGGTACACACAGAAATAAAAAGTGCTCAGCTGGCATCTTCGCCTACTACGCAGAAGTCGTTTTTGTGGATGGAATTACAGCGGTTTATAAGGGAGATATTACGCTGATTCGGTAATTCGTTTAATTCGATTTTAGGAATAGAACACCATTTCACCTTTCACTATTTCACCGGCACACTCGTTTTGGTTGAGGTCGTCATTCCGCTTCGCTCCATTCCTCCGGGGGAGGTCAGTTTGGAATCGTGGATTCCTTCCTTCCGGGAGAGTCGCCTTGCTTTGCTCGGCGGTTGGTTGAGTGGAGCTACATACGTACTACGTTCCACGTATTTACGGAATGAACGGAATGAACGGAATGAACGGAACAAGCTATAAATCAACGACTTAAAACATCAACACAACCTTTTCAATTCGGAAAAAAATAATTTATTCGCCGAAAGGCTTGACATTCTCCCCAAATTGCCCGTAAACTTGCACTATCAATTTTTAGCAATGAATACAATGATCTGTAATATGAAGTCCATGATGTGTTGCCGTCGCAACAGCGGGATTTGATTGCAGTTTTCATAAATTATAATCACAAAAGCCCCGCTTCCATTTTACATCGAAGCGGGGCTTTTCATTTTTAAGAATATGTCTCAACCGGCAAATACGCAAGGCAAAAAGTCTGGTTTCAACATGATGCGCATGATGATGTGTATGTGTTGCTGTATGCGTATACCCCTGCCGGAGGATCACCTGAGTTAAGTCTTTTATTAATCATCATAAGAACTTTTCACAAGCTCCTTTGGCACTCGCTAAAGGGGCTTTTTTTATGTCATTTCAATAAATTTCATCAATCATGAGCTTTCAAAATTTTTCCACAAAAGCACTTCACGCCGGACACGACACCACCAAAACAGAAGGAACCCGGGCGGTACCAATCTATCAGTCCACCTCCTATGTTTTTAAAGATACCCAACACGCTGCCAATCTGTTTTCACTGGCCGAACTGGGGTTCATCTACACCCGACTAAACAACCCCACCAATGACATCCTGGAGCAACGGCTCGCCGCATTGGACGGAGGCATTGGAGCGGTGGTCACAGCCTCAGGCACCTCGGCAATATCCACGGCTCTCCTGACCCTCCTTCGAGCCGGAGACCATATCGTTTCCTCCAACAGCCTCTACGGCGGCACTTTCAATCTCTTCAATCATACGCTCCCCCGCCTTGGCATCACCACCACTTTTGTAGATCCTTCAGAGCCTGAAAACTTTCGCCGGGCTGCCCTTGAAAACACCCGCGCCATTTATCTGGAAACGCTTGGCAATCCCAAACTGGATGTTCCCAATCTCGAAGCTGTCGCTAAGATCGCAAAGGAATACAGAGTTCCCCTTATCGTAGACAACACGGTGGCTACTCCCTACCTCCTCCAACCCATCGAATACGGTGCCAACATCGTTTTATACTCCCTGACCAAGTACATCGGCGGACAAGGAAATTCGCTTGGCGGAGCTATCGTAGACGCCGGAAACTTCGATTGGACCAACGGAAAATTCCCGGAATTTACAGAACCTTCTCCGGGGTATCACGGCCTGGTTTACTCCGAAGCTTTGGGCGAAGCAGCCTACATTGCCAAGATCCGACTGGAAGGACTGCGGGATCTGGGCGGCGCACTGAGCCCCTTCAATGCCTTTCAAATTCTTCAGGGATTGGAAACCCTGCCGCTTCGCATCAAAAAGCACAGTGAAAACGCCCTAAAACTGGCGCAATGGCTGGAAACCCGCGAAGAAGTTGCCTGGGTCAGCTACCCCGGACTCCCCTCCCATTCCAGCTACAAACTGGCGCAAAAGTATTTGCCGGAAGGCCAAAGCGGTGTGCTGACCTTCGGATTAAAAGGCGGCTTTGAAGCGGCCCAAAAACTGGTGGACAGTACCAAAGTCTTTTCCCTGCTGGCCAATATTGGAGATACCAAATCCCTGATCATTCACCCGGCCAGTACGACGCATCAGCAGTTGTCTGATGACGAACAAATTCAGGCTGGTGTCAGCAAGGATCTGATCCGGTTATCAGTCGGCATTGAAGATATCAATGACCTGATAAATGATCTCGAACAGGCACTCCAGGCCATCCCTCAACCTCAATTTGCTCAATAACAAACTCCCTGGGTCGGCAGAAAGTCTGCCGGCCCTAAAAAATAAACCCATGCTTGCTGAAACCACTCAACAACAAAATCTGCAATTTCTGCAGATACAAAAATTCATCACCGAAAAAGGAGAGCTGGTAGAAAACCAGGAACTTTCCTGGCAGGTTTTTGGTCAACCGCTGGGAAGTGCCCCAGTTGTCCTTGTCATCCACGCCCTCACGGGAAACTCTGCTGTTGCCGGAGAAGCCGGCTGGTGGAACTACCTCATCGGCGATGGCATGACCATCGATACCCGACATTACAGCATCCTGGCTTTCGACATTCCCGGCAATGGCTTCTCCGGACGAAAAACCGCTATCCTGCCCCGGCATGATCTGTACACAGCCAGAGATATTGCCCGCCTTTTTGGGCTTGGATTGCGCCAGTTGGGAATCAAAAAACTGCATGCCATCATTGGTGGATCGCTGGGAGGTGGAATCGCCTGGGAACTGGCAGCCCTTCAACCTGATCTAAGCAAACACCTGGTCCCCATTGCTGCCGACTGGAAGGCAACCGATTGGATAATTGCCCATAACCGGGTACAAGAGGAAATCCTCCAGCATTCCAGACGCCCCCTGGAAATCGCACGCATGATGGCTATGCTTTTTTACCGCTCGGGTACCTCCTTTACGGAAAAATTTGGGCGCAAAAAACAGGATTTACAGAACTCTTTTCAGGTGGAAAGCTGGTTGCTACACCATGGGATAAAGCTCAAGAACCGCTTCAGCATTCAATCCTATAAGACCATGAATCATTTGCTCAGCAGCATTGATATTAGTCGGGGCAGAGAATCCGTACAAGCCGTTTTGAGTTCTATTAAATCCAAAGTGCATCAGATTGCAGTCAATTCAGATATCTTTTTCGAAGCCGGGGAAAATAAACGCAGCCACCACCTGCTTCGAAAAGCCGGAGTGGAAGCACACTATTCGGAAATCGATTCCATACACGGGCATGATGCATTTTTGATTGAGTTTGACCAGCTGAATCAAATGCTGCAACAGACATTTCCGGTTCCGAGGGTAAATGGTTCTGCTCGCTCCGATTCCGACGAAAGTCAAAACCAAAAAGCTGTCACCTGGAATCTTGCGCTCTTTGGTCCCGGCGCCGTTGGTTCAACGCTGCTAAAGCAAATTCGTGAAAGCCGGGAAAAGATCCTGCTCAAGAAAGGAATTGACCTAAAAGTTATTGCAGTCGCCAACAGCTCCAGCCTGATTCTTTCGGATGAAAACCTGGCTGAAGGCTGGCATCCAAAGGCTATTCAACAGGGCATTTCCTATCAGTTGGATGATTTGCTGGATTATGTGCGGGACAAAAACTTTGAAAACCTCATTGCTATTGATGCCACTTCGGGCGATCGCTTGTCGAGCCGGTATAACGATCTGCTGGCAGCGGGATTCCACCTTGTTTCTGCCAACAAAACAGCCAATACTTTTCCTTTTGAGGCTTACGCCGAATTGCGGAATAACCTCCAAAAGTACCAGCGTACATTCAGGTATGAAACCAATGTCGGGGCCGGATTACCCCTCATCAGCACCATCCGGGAACTGCATGAAAGTGGGGAGCAAATCCGAAAAATACGCGGTGTATTCTCGGGGTCTCTGAGCTATTTGTTTAATCGCTTCGGCAGAAGAGAACTCTCCTTTTCCGAAATTCTTGAAGAAGCCCGGCAATTCGGACTTACCGAACCCGATCCCAGAGAGGATCTCGACGGCATGGACGTAGCCCGAAAATTACTGATTCTTGCCCGGGAGTTACAGCTTGAATCCAATTTGGAAGACGTACAGGTTGAAAGCCTGATCCCGAAAGCCCTGCTCCACACCCGCGAACTCAATTCTTTCCTGAGTCAGCGGGAAATCCTGGATGAACACTTTGAAAAAAGAAAGGCCGGCCTTCCGGCGAATCACGTGCTTCGCTATGTAGGCGAAGTCGATATTCTAAAGGGAAAACTCTCGGTACAACTTCAGGATGTTCCGGTAGAAAGCAGTCTGGGTCAGGTACGGGGAGCCGATTCGATCTTCGAAATTTACTCAGAATCGTACCGGCAACCCATGGTCATTCAGGGAGCAGGTGCCGGACTGGATGTAACAGCCCGTGGATTACTCAGTGACATTCTGAAAGTGACGGAAAGCCCAAATCCGGGCTTTTCAAAAAAAGCAAAAAGCAGGACTTTTGCAGCAAATGACCTCCAAACTCGATAAATCACCAATAAAAATTTCAAAAAAAATCAATTTCCCGCTATTTACTAAGGTTCAATTAGTTAGCGTAATAATTACACTAAATAAATTCCCCTAAAGGAGTCCTTCTGCATGGAGGGGCTTGATCCAAATCAAAATTTGAAATACATTTGACCCATACAAGCAAGGTTAAACGTGCTTGTTGAGCGTTCGGATCGGAAGCAATTTCGAGAAAAACGCTGAAAAATATCAAATCAATAAATGGTTAAACGCTGTTCCCCTGACAGGGTATGGCTCTCGTTATGAGATATCAAGTGGATCAAATTATTGTGGACATTATTATTAACAGGAAGGTCAACCGATCCGATCCCTGAATGGTCCCGTATTTGATTCACGAAAGAGCCGTTCCTGCAGGGGAACGGCTCTTTTTTTTTGGACTCACTAAAACGAAACATGTCAGACAAGCTGAATAAATACAGTCGAACGATCACCCAGGATGATACCCAGCCGGCAGCGCAGGCCATGTTGCACGCCATTGGGCTTTCGACAGAAGATCTGAAAAAACCACAGATCGGCATTGCCAGTACCGGCTGGGAAGGCAACCCCTGCAATATGCACCTCAATGGATTGGCATTCGATATCAAGGAGCATGTTCAACAGGAAGATCTGATCGGACTGGTCTTTCATACCATCGGCGTGAGCGACGGCATTTCCATGGGTACTTCAGGAATGCGCTATTCCCTGCCATCCCGGGATATCATTGCCGACTCCATCGAAACAGTAGCCGGTGCCCAGTGGTACGACGGACTGGTAACCGTCGTCGGCTGCGATAAGAATATGCCGGGAGCAGCCATAGCGCTGGGACGCCTCAACCGCCCATCCCTGATTGTTTATGGCGGCACCATCAAACCCGGTTGCCATGCTGAAAAGAAGCTCGACATCGTATCCGCTTTCGAAGCATTGGGAGAACACCGCGCCGGCAAGATTCCCGAATCCGAATTTCGGCAGATCATCCAAAAAGCTTGTCCCGGGCCGGGAGCCTGCGGCGGAATGTATACCGCCAACACCATGGCCTCCGCACTGGAAGCGATGGGCTTGAGCCTGCCACATACCTCTTCCAATCCCGCAGTCAGCGAAGCCAAAAAAATGGAATGCAGTCGGATCGGAAAAGCGATCAAAGTGCTGCTCGAAAAAGATATCAAGCCCCGGGACATCATGACCCGAGCGGCCTTCGAAAACGCCATGCGCCTGATCATGGTATTAGGCGGATCTACCAATGCGGTATTGCATTTACTGGCAATTGCCCGCTCGGTAGATATTCCGCTTTCGCTGAAAGACTTCCAGGCAATCAGTGATTCTACCCCTTACCTCGCAGACCTGAAGCCCAGCGGTAAATTCCTCATGGAAGACCTGCATTTGGCAGGCGGTGTTCCCGCTGTAATGAAAATGATGCTATCGGAAGGATTGCTCGATGGCAACAGCCTCAGCGTCACCGGAAAAACCATTGGGGAGAATCTGGAAGAACACGGCGGTTTGAAAGAATCGCAAACAATCATTCATCCCGTAGACAAGCCCATCAAAGCCAGCGGACATATTCAAATTCTGTTTGGCAATCTGGCAGAAGAAGGTGCTGTCGCAAAAATCACAGGAAAAGAAGGGGAGCGCTTCCAGGGGTCTGCCCGGGTATTCGATAGCGAAAAAGCGGCCAACCTGGCAATCATTAATCAGGAAATCGCTCCTGGTTCAGTGATTGTCATCCGATACGAAGGTCCGAAAGGCGGACCGGGAATGCCCGAAATGTTGAAACCCACCGCTGCGATTATGGGAGCAGGTCTGGGCGATTCCGTCGCACTGATCACCGATGGTCGGTTTTCGGGAGGCACCCACGGGTTTGTCGTTGGGCACATTACGCCCGAAGCCTGGCAAGGTGGTCTGATCGGACTGTTGGAAGACGGAGATATAATCACCATTGATGCCATCAACAACACCCTCGAAGCGGATGTCTCCGAAGCAGAGATCATTCGCCGAAAGGCAAACTTCAAAACTCCCGAAAAACAAGTGGATTTCGGAGCATTACGCAAATATCAAAAACTGGTTTCCTCGGCCAGCGAAGGCTGTGTAACTGACCAATAAAACTGAATCTCATGAATTCGACACAAAAAATCGCGAGCCTCCAGGAGACTCCGAAAGCAAAAACCACCGAACGCATCTCCGGAGCGGAAGCGGTACTACGCTGTTTGCTCGAAGAAGGTGTGGAAACCATTTTTGGTTATCCGGGCGGGGCAATCATGCCGGTCTATGATGTTTTGTATCACTATCAGGATCGGCTGCAGCACATTCTGCCACGTCATGAGCAAGGTGCTATTCATGCCGCAGAAGGCTATGCCCGTATTCGGCGCAAGACCGGTGTTTGCATGGCCACCTCCGGTCCGGGGGCTATGAATCTGGTAACCGGCCTGGGCGATGCCATGATGGACTCAACGCCACTGGTATGCATTACCGGACAGGTAAACAGCCGAGTGCTGGGCACCGATGCTTTTCAGGAGACTGATGTTGTGGGTTGTACCTCCCCGGTTACGAAGTGGAACTACCAAATTACCAAAGCAGCCGATATTCCGGCGGTGTTTGCCAAAGCTTTTTACATCGCCAATTCCGGAAGGCCGGGTCCGGTAGTAATCGATATCACCAAGGATGCGCAGTTTGAAGAATTGGATTTTCATTACGAGCCCAATCCGGTAATTCGGAGCTATAAGCCGAAACCAAAGGTAAAGCAGGAAGCATTGCTTGAGGCGGCCCGACTGATCAACCATGCCCAAAAGCCCTATTTACTGGCTGGTCATGGCATTCAGATTGCCGGTGCCCAGGAGGTTTTCCAGACTTTCGTCGAAAAGGCGGGAATTCCTTTTGGATCCACCATCCACGGATTGTCGACTTTACCCTCAGACCATCGCCTCTTTACAGGTATGCTGGGCATGCACGGCAACTACGGCCCCAACATAAAGACCAACGAATGCGATGTTTTGATTGCAGTAGGTATGCGTTTTGACGACCGGGTTACGGGAAACACAAACACCTATGCCAAACAGGCTAAGGTGATCCATATAGAAATCGATCCTTCCGAGATCAACAAGAATATCAAAGCCGATGTGCCCATTCTCGGCGATGCCAAAGAAGCCCTCGAAGGCCTACTCGAACTGGTAGAAGAGCGCAAACACAATAGCTGGCTGGAAGAATTTCGCCAGTGCGAGGCGATTGAAAAATCGAAGGTCATTGACAGAGATCTGGCAGAAAACCCCAAAAATGAAATTCGGATGGGGCAGGTAATCCGCAAGGTTTCCGACCAGACGAAAGGAGAAGCTATTGTAGTCACCGATGTCGGGCAACACCAAATGGCAGCTGCCCGCTATTATCAATTTAAAAACACCAATCAAATAATCACTTCAGGTGGTGCCGGCACCATGGGTTTCGGCCTGCCGGCTGCTTTTGGGGCTCAGGTCGCTGCTCCGGATAAAACCACGGTCCTCTTCGTCGGAGACGGCGGTTTTCAGATGACCATCCAGGAATTGGGCATGCTCGCTCAGTGGAATGCACCGGTAAAGGTCATTTTGCTGGATAATGAGTTTCTCGGTATGGTGCGCCAGTGGCAGCAGCTGTTTTTTGATCGCCGCTACTCTTCCGTGGAACTACAGAATCCAAATTTCTGTCAGATCTCCGAGGGTTTTGGCGTAAAAGCGGCGCAGATCAGTGATCCGGCCAAACTGGATGAAGCCATAGCAGAAATGCTTGCCTGGGAAGGCCCTTATTTGCTGCATGTCCGGGTGGAGAAGGAAGAGAATATCTTCCCCATCATCCCGTCGGGAGCTTGTGTAACTGAAATTCGCCTGGAGTAGAAAAGATAGATCATGGAACAATTTACCATAACCGTATTCTCGGAAAACAAAACCGGCCTGCTCTCGCGGGTAGTGTCCGTATTCACCCGTCGGCACATCAACATTGACAGCCTGACGGTATCGCGCTCTTCCATTGAAGGCATTCACCGATTTACCATCGTGGTACAGGTGGATCAGGAAATGGTAGAGAAACTGGTTGCCCAACTCGACAAACAGGTAGACGTGATCAAAGCATTCTTTTACCGGAATGAAGAGATCGTTTACCAGGAGATTGCACTGTACAAAATTCCGGCCGATGCCCTGAGTTCCGGCGGACAAACAGAGACAATCATCCGTCGATTCAATGCACGGATTCTGGAAATCAATCCGGAGTTTATCGTATTGGAGAAAACCGGGCATCCGGAAGAAACTGAAGCCTTGCGACTGCACCTGGAGAAAACAGGGATTTACGAATTCAGCCGGTCGGGAAGGATCGCCATCGTAAGGCCGATGGAAAAACTCAACAATTATCTGAAATCATTTGAAGCTCATAATTAACTGAACTTGTCTGGCTAAGACACTAAGGCAAAAAACAATTCAACATGGCACTTTTAAATTTTGGCGGGGTAGAAGAAGAAGTAATCCTGCGGGAAGAATTTCCACTCGAAAAAGCACGGGAAACGCTCAAAGACGAAACTATTGCGGTGATAGGCTATGGCGTACAGGGTCCCGGTCAGGGGCTAAACCTCCGCGACAACGGATTCAACGTCATTATTGGACAACGGCAGGGAACCGGTTCCTGGGACAAAGCCATTGAAGACGGCTGGGTACCGGGGGAAAACCTCTTTGACATCGAAACAGCCTGTAAAAAAGGCACCATCATCCAATACCTGCTTTCGGATGCGGCACAGATCGCACTCTGGCCAACTGTAAAGCCACTCCTCACTGCCGGAAAAGCACTGGCTTTCTCCCACGGATTTGGCGTAACCTACAGCGACCGCACCAATATCATTCCACCCGCTGATCTGGATGTATTCCTCGTGGCACCGAAGGGATCCGGAACCAGCCTGCGACGCATGTTCCTAGCCGGCCGCGGACTCAACTCCAGCTACGCTGTTTATCAGGATGCAACCGGTAATGCCAAAGATCGCGCAGTTGCTTATGGCATCGGCGTGGGCTCCGGATACCTCTTTGAAACGACCTTCAAGAAAGAAGTTTTCAGCGATCTTACCGGAGAACGCGGAACCCTGATGGGAGCCATTGCCGGTATTTTCGAAGCACAATACAACATCCTGCGCGAGCACGGCCATTCACCCAGTGAAGCATTCAACGAGACGGTTGAGGAACTGACGCAAAGCCTGATGCCGCTGGTAGCTGAAAACGGTATGGACTGGATGTATGCCAACTGTTCTACCACCGCTCAACGGGGCGCATTGGACTGGAAAAACAAATTCCGGGATGCCGTCAAACCGGTATTCAAAGACCTCTACCAAAGCGTGGCAAGCGGAGAAGAAGCCCAGCGCTCCATCGACTCCAACAGCCAGCCGGACTACCGCGAGAAACTCGAGGAAGAACTCACCGAGATCCGCGAGTCTGAAATGTGGAAGGCCGGAAAGACTGTAAGAAGTCTTCGTCCGGAAAGAGAGGAAAAGAAAGTAACCGTATAGACTTTGTCAGTCGGCATCGGCTCTCCCGGGAGTCGATGCCATTCTTCAATTAATCCCCATGAACACAGCGGCAACAGCAACATTTAGCACAAAAAAAATAGCAGCGCTGGTTGATCAGGCCAGCGAGCGGGTTAGAAAGGTTGCCCTTCAAACGCCTTTACAATATCAGGCACGCTTGTCTGAAATGTATCAGGCCGAAATTTATTTCAAGCGAGAAGACCTGCAGGTTGTGCGTTCCTACAAGATTCGTGGTGCATACAATCGCATGGCCAGCCTGTCGGAAGATCAACTGGAAAAAGGCGTAGTCTGTGCCAGTGCCGGGAATCATGCCCAGGGAGTGGCACTGGCTTGTGCATCGCTAAAAACGAAGGGGCGTATTTACATGCCCGTTACTACCCCTGATCAAAAGGTCGGAAAAGTCAGAAGCTTTGGCGGCAATTTTGTGGAAGTCATATTGAGTGGAGATACTTTCGATGCTTCCAGTCGCCTGGCGGCCGAGGATGCACGACGCACCCAATCTGCCTTCATCCACCCCTATAATGATCTCGAAGTTATCATCGGGCAGGGAACCGTCGGACGAGAAATTTCCCAACAAATGGAATCCGCCCCTGAAGTCATTTTACTACCCATTGGCGGCGGTGGTCTGGCAGCGGGATCGGGCAGTTATTTAAAAAGTCAGTATCCAAACTGTGAAATCTTTGGGGTGGAGCCTGCTGGTGCGCCTGCCATGTTTGAAGCCTTTCGGCGAAAGCAACTCTGCAAGCTGGATCAGATCGAGACATTTGTAGACGGCGCAGCTGTTCAGCAGGTTGGCCAAAACACCTTTCCGCTTTGTCAGGAGGTATTGGAAAGCGTCCTGCTGGTTCCCGAGGGAAAGGTATGTTCTACCATCCTCAAACTACACAACGAAGATGGGCTGATTGTCGAGCCTGCCGGTGCGCTTTCGGTAGCTGCATTGGATCAATTAAGGGCAAAAATTAAAGGAAAGAAAGTCGTTTGCGTCATTAGTGGCGGCAATCACGACATTTCTCGCACCGAAGAAATCCGGGAGCGCTCCCTGCTTTACGAAGGACTGAAACACTACTTCATCATCCGTTTCCCGCAACGTGCTGGGGCATTGCGCGAGTTTGTCAATCAAATACTCGGCCCCGAGGATGACATCACCCATTTTGAATACACCAAGAAAATAAATCGGCAAGCCGGGCCGGCTGTGGTAGGGGTTGAATTATCCCAAAAAGCTCATTACGAAGAACTCATCCGCCGTATGGATCAGTATGGCATCAATTATCAGGAAATCAATAATAACAGTACGTTGTTTGAGTTGCTTGTTTAATACGTATTAAACGTTAGAAATACTTCGACAAAAACTTCGCGATCCGCTTCATGTTGTTGCGGGCATAGACAGCGATAGCCTTATCAATGGCATATCGGCCGGAAGTTGTTTTCAGGCGGGACATGGCGGTGTGCAATACATTCGATACCGTGGTCATCAAAAGGAGGCGGCGCTCAGAATACGGGATGGAGTGTTTCCGGAAATAATTGATCATATAGCGTACCACACTGATCGACATCCACTGTACATTTTCGGTGTGGCTTTCCCAACGATGGAGCGTCGTTTTGAGATAGGCCCTATAATATTCCTTCAGACAACGATTGGACAATTTTATAGCCAGCGTATAGCGTCCGGCATGGATGGCTGCATCGATATGACGCAGGTACTTATTGAGCTTGTCTGTATTCTTTTTAGTCCGGGCAGGTTGGATGGGTGTCAGACAATCGATTAGTCTTTCACAGCGATCGGGGAAAAGCATTTGAAGATCCTGAGCGGCTTGAATCAACACCTTACGGCGAATCTCTACCGGCAATTCCAACAACTTCGCTTCACAACGGGACCGATCATCTTCCACCGGATTACGGGAAGCTTCAAGCGAGTGCGTATGTGTATACAGGAAATACATCAGAGACTCCAGCTTGGCATAATCATACCCACCGAGTTTCTCCTGTATGCTGGCTTCCACCAGATCCAGTAATTCAGTACAACACTTTTGCCACTTGTTCTTCATGGCTTATCCGGAATAATTATTTCTCTGAAAACGTATTCAGGCTGGAATATGCTGCAAGTTAGGAAGTTTTTTTTGCTTTTGCTGTCTCCAACAGGCAAAGCAGGTCGGTTGCTTAGGGTAAAAGAGAACTTTCCAGAATGGCATTCAGGTTTACGTGCTTTTTAATCAACTCGATTGCCCGGACTGCTTTCCAGGGGGTACGGGTATTGATTTTAACCTCAATGCGGCTAATTTTCACCACCGAACCCAATGTATCTAAGGGGGTGGTCAGCACCGGAATGCGATAGCGCTCAATGTAATCATCAAAAATTTTGCTGTGTTCCACCGGCATGATATGTCGTCCGTCACCGGTTACAATGATGCCCGACAATGGAGACTCTCCAGTATTCATATCTATACTTTCCTCAACTTTTTCCATGGCTTCCGAAAGTCGCTTGTGGCTTACGACCAAAAGCAGGTTTTGTTTCTGGGAAATTTCTTCCTTGCCAATCAGAGAACCGGAAATAAAGTCTTCTACCCGATTATCCAGCCGATCTTCATTGGCCAGCACCCTGCCCTGCACTGCTTCCAGTATGGTTGCCATGATCGGATTGGACAAACTTTTATCATAGGGCAATACACCGAGTAATGCCAGATTCATCTGACTCAGTTTCCGCCCTACATAATGCTCTACTTTCTCAATCTTTTCCGGCAGGGTTTTGTTGATAATAACCCCCAAGACCGGAACATCCCGTTCCCGAAACTTAGACAAACAAAGACTCAATCGATCAATGGTATTTCCGATGCCGCCTTCTACGATAATCACCACACCCGCGTTTACCAGATGAGCCACATCTGCATTGGAGAGATCGACTACACTCCCTACTCCGGGGTGGCCGGTCCCTTCATATATCACAACTTCATTTTCAGCTTGCAGGTGACTGGAAGCGCGAAGAATGCGTTCGCGATAATCAAAATCGGAGGGATTGTCGAGATAAGAGGTAGTGGCCCCACGTCCCAGGATGACCGGACTGTGCATTTCAGAGCTCAGTTCAAAGTTCATGACCCGGGAGAAAAGCAGGGCATCTTTATCCACGCGCAAATCTCCCAGATCCATAAATTCCTGGCCAACAGGTTTACAATACCCGACCCGGGCTCCGTGCTGCCGCAAAGCTGCTACCAGCCCGAGGGTACAGGTTGTTTTTCCTACGTGTTGGCTCGTAGCAGCCACATATACACTCTTGATCATAGTTCCGGCAAATTAAAATAATCCGGTGATTTTTCCATCCTCGTCTATATCGATCAATTCGGCAGATGGTGTAGATGGCAAACCGGGCATCCGCATGATGCTTCCGGTAATTGGAACCAGGAAGCCGGCTCCTGCCGCAATCTCTATCTCGCGCACGGTTATGGTAAATCCGGTCGGACGGCCTAACAACTTAGGATCATCCGAAAGGGATTTTTGTGTTTTGGCAATACAAACCGGCAGTTCATTCAGGCCGAGTTTGTCTATTCGACGCAAGTCGATGCGCGCTTTTCCGGCAAACTCTACGCCATCTGCGCCATAAATCTTTGTAGCAATGGTGCGGATCTTCTCTTCCACCGGACTTTTCCAGTCATACAATGGCTTAAAGGCTGCTTTTCCGGACTCAATCACTTCAACTACTTTCCGAGCCAGATCTTCTGCTCCTGCTCCACCGGCGCCCCACACATCTGTATGTATGGCAGCAACGCCCATTTCTTCACACACTGCCCGAATCGCATCGTGCTCTTCCTCCGTATCCTGGGTAAAACTGTTGATCGCGACCACAGGTTCAATTCCAAATTGGCGCACATTTTCCAGGTGCTTTTTCAGGTTTTCGCCCCCTTTACGCACAGCTTCCGCATTTGGCGTCTTGAGATCATCGAGGGAAACTCCGCCGTGGTATTTCAACGCACGAACCGTAGCCACCAATACAACCGCCTTCGGTTTTAATCCGGCACTTACGCATTTGATGTCCAGGAATTTCTCCGCTCCCAGGTCGGCTCCAAAGCCTGCTTCGGTAACCACATAATCGGATACCGACATCCCCAAACGGGTAGCGATAACCGTATTGGTTCCCTGTGCAATATTGGCAAATGGCCCGCCGTGGATGATAGCCGGATAGCCTTCCAGGGTCTGTACAAGATTAGGCTTAATGGCATCTTTCAAAAGCGCAGCCATGGCACCCGAACCATTGAGCTCACGGGCATAAACCGGACGGCGATCGTAGGTAAAGCCTATAAATATGTTTCCGAGCCGGCGCTTGAGGTCCTGCCGGTTTTCAGACAGGCAAAGGATCGCCATGATCTCCGAAGCAGCCGTAATATCAAATCCCGTTTCACGAGGTACGCCGTTTCCGCGGCCGCCGAGGCCAACGATCACACTTCGCAAAGCGCGGTCATTCATGTCCATCACCCGTTTCCACAATACTGTCCGGGGATCAATGCCCAGAGACTTTGTTTTGCTTTGCAGGTTATTATCAATGAGCGCTGAAAGCAGATTATGTGCTTTTTCCACCGCTGAAAAGTCACCGGTAAAATGGAGATTGATGTCTTCCATCGGGAGCACCTGCGAGTAACCACCACCGGTAGCTCCGCCCTTGATTCCGAATACTGGTCCCAGGGAAGGCTCGCGCAGTACGACACAGGTTTTCTTACCGATCCGATTCAATCCCTGCGACAGGCCGATCGACATCGTCGTCTTTCCTTCGCCGGCAGGCGTAGGAGAAATCGCAGAAACGAGGATTAGGTTATTGTTTTTGATTTTCTCGTGATCGATAAGCTTTAGCGGAAGTTTGGCTTTGTATTTTCCGTAAAGTTCCAGATTATCAGAGGAGATGTTGAGTTGCTCAGCAATTTCTTCGACCGGGCGAAGTTTAATACCGCTGGCAATATCGAGGTCTGTAGGCATATTGGATAGCTTTAGTTGGTTTGGCTCCCCAATATAATGAAGATGTATGTAATCTAAAGATGAATTCTTTTTTTGACGTTTTATGCGTTTGAAGTGTTTTATGCGTTTAATACGTTTGATACGTTTTACGGAATCAACGATTTCACTTTTCACCAGTATACCGTATTCGTACCACGTCGGACGTACCACGTTCCACGTTCCACGAAATCAACGGGATAAACAGGATCAACGGAATCAACGGGACCAACGGAATCAACGATTTCACTTTTCACCAGTATACCGTATTCGTACCACGTCGGACGTACCACGTACCACGTTCCACGAAATCAACGGGATAAACAGAATCAACGGAATCAACGGGACCAACGGAATCAACGGAATCAACGGAATCAACGGAATCAACGGAAATACCATTTCACTCCAACACCTATTAAACTATTACCTCAAAAACTTCTAAGTTTGTGGTTTGTTACCTGAGGTAATACTCTCACCGATGAAGAAGCAGTCTGAAGAAATCACAACGCTGGAAAAACTCGACCACCCGAAGGATATTATCCACATAAAAGGAGCGAAAGGGAACAACCTGAAGAATGTTGAACTCATGCTCCCGAAAAATCAATTGATCGTGGTTACCGGTCTTTCGGGATCGGGTAAGTCTTCGATCACCATGGATACGCTTTATGCGGAAGGCCAGCGCCGATACGTAGAGAGCCTTTCTTCCTACGCCCGTCAGTTTTTGGGCCGGATGAAAAAGCCGGAAGTAGATTTCATCAAAGGAATTTGTCCGGCGATTGCGATTGAGCAAAAGGTGAGTACATCCAATGCGCGCTCTACCGTAGGGACCCTCACGGAGATCTATGATTACTTTCGGTTGTTGTTTGCCCGAATTGGGAAAACCTACTCCCCTGTTTCCGGAGAATTGGTGCGCCGCCATCAGGTATCTGATGTGACCGACTTTATCAATAAACATAAGGACGGTACCAAAGTGGTGCTTTATATCCCGCTTCAGAAAAAATACAAAGACCGCAAGCTGAAGCAGGAATTGCAACTGCTCCTGCAAAAGGGCTATACGCGTTTGGTTTACAAAGGAGAAATGCAGCGCATTGAGGAAATCCTGGATGCCAAAAAGCCGCCTTTTAAGCTTTCGCTGAATTTGGAGGATGCTCAGGATCTGGAGCTCCGTATTTTAATCGACCGCTTCGTTATCAAATCGGATGATGAGGAAAACATCAACAGAATTGCCGATTCGGTGCAAACCGCATTCTACGAAAGTGAAGGAGAATGCATCGTCGAGATTCTCGAGGGAGAAACCGAAAGGTTCAATAATCGCTTTGAGCTCGACGGACTGACATTTCTGGAACCCACCCCTCAGCTATTCAACTTCAACAACCCCTATGGTGCCTGTCCGGCTTGTGAAGGCTTCGGTCAAATCATGGGCATCGATGAGGATAAAGTCATTCCCGATAAATCAAAATCCGTTTACGAAGGAGCCATTGCCTGTTGGCGTGGAGAGAAACTGGGCAAATGGCTAAATAAGTTTCTGGAAGTTGCCCATACTTTCGATTTTCCGGTACACAAAGCGTATCAGGATTTGACTCGGGCCGAGCAAAAACTGCTATGGACCGGCAACAAAGCTTTCAAAGGAATAAACGCCTTCTTTACTGAGTTGGAAAGCAAAACTTACAAGATACAAAACCGGGTCATGCTCGCCCGTTATCGGGGCAAAACCCGATGTCATACTTGCGATGGCGGACGACTACGGCAAGAAGCTACCTATGTAAAGGTCGCCGGGAAAGACATTCCGGAACTGGTAGAAATTCCGATTGATGAGCTTCGCCAGTGGTTTGAAGAGATCGAATTATCTGAATTTGATCAAAAGGTATCCAAGCGATTGTTGCTGGAAATCAACAACCGCCTTGATTTCATGCTGGATGTCGGCCTGGGCTACCTAACCCTAAACCGCCTTTCCAACACACTTAGTGGCGGGGAAACACAACGGATCAACCTCACTCGTACTCTTGGAAGCAACCTCACCAGCTCCATGTATATCCTGGATGAACCGAGTATTGGACTACATCCAAGAGATACCAATCGCCTGGTTTCGGTTTTGAAGAATCTCCGCGATCTCGGCAACACAGTAATAGTTGTAGAACACGAAGAAGATGTAATTCGGTCGGCCGATTATTTGGTAGATATTGGTCCGGGAGCCGGAATTCATGGCGGTGAAGTGATCTTTGCCGGTGCCTTTGAGGATATTTACAAAGAAGCTTCCGACAGTCTGACTACCCAATATCTAACCGGTAAAATGGAAGTGCCTCTTCCGGAAAGAAGACGCAATGCCCGCGATTTTATCGAAATTATTAAGGCCCGCCAACACAACCTAAAGGATGTCGATGCGAAGATTCCTTTGCATTGTATGACCGTTGTTACCGGAGTCTCCGGTTCCGGAAAAACCACGCTGGTAAAACAGATTTTATACCCGGCCATAAAAAAGCATTTGGGAGAAGCTTACGCGAAGGGTCCCGGCACGCACCAGGCTATTGGAGGTGCAGTCAACAAGATTACCCAGGTTGAGATGGTCAATCAAAATCCGATTGGAAAATCTTCCCGTTCCAATCCGGTAACTTATGTAAAAGCTTACGATGCCTTGCGGAAGTTGATGTCAGAACAACAACTCTCCCGCATCCGCGGATTCAAGCCCAAACATTTTTCTTTTAATGTGGATGGCGGTCGCTGCGACACCTGTAAAGGAGAAGGAGAACAGGTTATTGAAATGCAGTTCCTGGCCGATGTGCGCCTTGAATGCGAAACATGTCGGGGGCGCCGCTTTAAACAGGAAGTACTGGACGTTCAATACAAGGATAAAAACATCTTTGACATTCTCAATATGAGCGTCGAGGAAGCTCTCGATTTCTTTGAGGACGAAAAAGACATCTACAGCAAAATTAAACCGCTATTTGATGTCGGTCTGGGTTATGTAAAACTGGGACAATCTTCCAGCACGCTTTCCGGTGGAGAAGCTCAGCGGGTAAAACTCGCATCCTTCCTCACCCGGGAAAAACCCAATGAACACATCCTCTTTATCTTCGATGAGCCAACTACCGGTCTTCATTTTCACGACATTCGCAAATTGCTGGATGCCTTAAATGCGCTCGTAGAGAATGGCCATTCTGTTCTCATTGTAGAGCACAATATGGAAGTCATCAAATCAGCCGACTGGGTAATCGATCTCGGTCCGGAAGGCGGTAAAAATGGCGGTAATCTCCTCTTTCAGGGCACTCCCGAAGGATTGGCGAAAGAGAAGAAATCCTATACTGCGAAGTATTTAAAGGAGAAGTTGGGTTCTTAGTGTAACCGTTGGTTCCGTTGGTTCCGTTGGTTCCGTTGGTTCCGTTGGTTCCGTTGGTTCCGTT
>JAAEZH010000042.1:10400-48340 GCA_018222965.1 Bacteroidota bacterium | reverse complement strand
CATCCGGAGGACAAACTGTCTCCACAAATGGCGCATCATCATCTTCTACAACAATGGTGTGGCTACAGCTAATCTCATTGCCTGCAGCATCCAGTGCTGTCCAGGTTACAACCGTATTACCTAGTGGGAAGGTTGCTCCGTTTAGCGTAGCTGTGCCAGTGAAATCACTGGTCAGACTTGCTACTCCACAATTGTCAGTAGCCAGTGCATCGAGTGCTGTACCGCTTACATCGTAATCACAATCTCCATTATTTGTACCGAAGACCTGTGGCGATGACGGACAGGCAATTTCCGGATTCTGCATGTCCATCACATCAATGCTAAAGGAGCATGTGGAGGTATTCCCGATTCCATCTGTAGCCATATAACTGATAGTATGACTACCAACTGCAAGCGTCGAACCTGAAACCGGTCCAACATTCTGGACAACAGTTGCCACTCCACAATTATCAACTGCTAATGGTTCTGACCAAACCACATTTGCTCCACATAGATCTGGATCATTATTGACCACCAGATTGGAAGGACAGTTTACAAACTCCGGATTCTGATTGTCTTCCAGTGTAATGGTGAAAGATTCAGAATCTGTACATCCGTCCAACTCAGCTGTCAAAGTAATTGTTACAGAGGTCTCTGTATTTATACTTTCAAACAAAGGAATATTTGGATTCTGTCCGGTGGACATTCCATCGGGTAATCCAATGGAAGCACCTCCTGACCAGGTGTATACCGTATTGTTTGAGGCTGGCAGGCTGGACAGTAAAATTGGTCCAACTTCAGCCCCCGGACAGGTTGTAATGTCCTGAGGATCTTCCAGTGTCAATCCAACTCCAGGATCCACAGTGACTGCTAAGGTTTCTACACAATCGTTAGCATCCGTTACAGTTACGGTATAAGTCCCGGGAGACAGGCCGTTAATAGAATTCCCTGTAAGTCCACCTGTCCAATCATAAGAATAAGAGGGCGTACCTCCGGTTGAAACCACTACGATAGATCCGTCATTAGAGCCATCGCAGGTTTCATGGGAGACGGAAACCAACTCAACAATCAGCAGGCCAGGCTCGTTGATTTGTACCACATCTGTTGCGGTACAGCCGTTGGCATCCGTTACCGTTACCGTGTATTCGCCGGAAGGCAGACCTGTGGCTGTCGCTGTCATCTGACCATCGCTCCACTCGTAGGTGTAGGGAGCCGTGCCGCCGCTGCCGATCGCTGTTGCTTCGCCATCTGTACCGCCGTTGCAACTAACATCCGTGCTCGTCGTGATCGAAGCTGTAATGCCTGTTGGGTCTGTCAGGACGATGCTCGCTGTGGCTTCGCAGCCATTTGCATCTGTTACCGTTACTGTGTAAGTACCCGCTGTCAGCCCTGTCGCAATTGCCGTGGTCTGGCCGTCGCTCCACGCATAGGTGTAAGGAGCCGTGCCATTCGCACCAACTGCTTCTGCACTGCCGTCAGTCGTGCCTTCGCAATCCGGGTTCACTACATTTATTATGCTTACGCTTACAGCTGTGGCCGGTTCCGTGATCGTCGCACTTGCCGTCGCTTCACAACCGTTCGCATCCGTTATTGTCACATCGTAGGTGCCCGCTGACAGATCTGTCGCCGTTTGATCGGTCGAACCATTGCTCCACAGATAAGTATATGGACTCGTGCCGCCACTGCCTGAAGCTGTCGCTGAACCATCCGATCCGCCGAAGCAGCTGACATCTGTATCCGTTGCCGCAGAGGCGGTGAGTAATGTCGGTTCGCTGATCGTGACACTTGCTGTCGCTTCACAGTCATTGGCGTCTGTTACTGTTACCGTGTAAGTACCAGCACTAAGACTCGTCGCTGTCGCTGTCATCTGACCATCGCTCCACTCGTAGGTGTAGTCTGTCGTGCCACCCGTCGCATTGACCGTCGCTTCGCCGTCTGTGCCGCCATTACAGCTTACATCTGTTGGATCTACAATTTCTGCAATCAGCAGGCCAGGCTCGTTGATTTGTACCACATCTGTCGCGGTACAGCCGTTGGCATCCGTTACCGTTACCGTGTATTCGCCGGAAGGCAGACCTGTGGCTGTCGCTGTCATCTGACCATCGCTCCACTCGTAGGTGTAGGGAGCCGTGCCGCCGCTGCCGATCGCTGTTGCTTCGCCATCTGTACCGCCGTTGCAACTAACATCCGTGCTCGTCGTGATCGAAGCTGTAATGCCTGTTGGGTCTGTCAGTAATACACTTCCAACATCGGTACATCCATTAATATCTGTAATTGTAACCAGGTAAGTGCCAGCAGTCAGGTTTGTAGCTGTTGCTGTAGTTTGGCCATTGCTCCAATCATAAGAATAAGGCATGGAGCCTCCGGTTCCAACAGCAGTTGCTTCTCCTGTTGTACTGCCTTCGCAATCCGGGTTTACGATATTTATCACCGACACTTCAATGCCATCGACAGGTTCTGTTATCGTTACACTGGCCGTTGAAATACAGTCATTGTCATCGGTTACTGTTACAATATAAGTACCTGCAGCCAGGTTGATGGCTGTTTGATCGGTCGAACCATTGCTCCATTCATAACTATAAGGTGCTTGTCCGCCGGAAACACTGGCAGAAGCTATACCATCCTCTCCGCCGATACAATTGACTTCGCTAACAACCATTGTACTGGCTGTCGGGAAAATCGGATCACAGGGATCCAGTGGATCAGACATTCCTGCGACCTCTGCTCCATCATCAATTCCATCACCATCCGTATCCGGGTTACAGGGATCGGTTCCAATCATATCTTCTTCGGCATCTGTTAAACCATCTCCGTCACAATCACAATTAAGAATAATTACAGTAACCGGAGTTCCGGGGCTGTAACAATTATTTCCCGGATCATAATAATAGGCATAGTAGGTTGCTGGCACCGTAATGGCCAATGGGTTGGCTTCGGTACTGCTTAGTCCATCGCCTGCATCGCTATCTGTACTAAAGACCAATTGAGCGGAAGCCGGGATTGTTCCCGTATGCAAAGCTACCAGGTTAACAGAAGTATCCGGACAGGTATTGGTTGCAGAACTTAGGGCCATAGGGGGAGCCACAGAACCGGCACCACATGGAATATCATCCCTGTAATCGACATCGCCGCCAAAGAACACATCACTATCAGCATCAGGTAATGTGGTCGGGTCATTGATATTTCCATTGGGGTCGTCGTAATTATCAAAAGATTCCATGGCATTGTCAAGGCCATTTAGGCCTACCACTCCCGACAGAGAGGTAGCGGCTTCGATGGAATCATTTGGACCTTCATCATCGCTATTGGAATCCAGGTAATCTGGCAGTGTTTGGGAGCCGTTCCCATCTGTTGCAGATTCATCGGTATCAATTGGATTGATTGGGAAGCCGGTAACATTGAAGGTTACACCATCCGCTGCCGTACAACTTCCGGTACAATCTGCATCATAGGCATTATCTAAACCATCGCCATCATCATCATACCCCGTAGGCAAAATGTATCCAACTGTAGACTGGCTTTCGATATTATCTGGTATACCATCATTGTCTGAATCCAAATCCAGCATATCCACAACACCATCCAGGTCAGAGTCTTCGTCAAACAAAGCCAGAGAAGATTCGAGAACATCTACGATACCGTCGTCGTCATCATCAATATCAACGGCATCAGCAATGCCATCCATATCTGTATCCGTACAAGGATTCTCCACGGTAATAAATAGTGCAGCCTCCTCGCCGGTATCGCATGGTGGCGCATCGGATTTGTGATAGGTAATCTCGTAAATTCCGGGAGCTACTCCTGAGAAATCAACGGAAAGTCCGTCGCCAATAGTAACTCCGGCCCCATCCTCATCTGTCCAGGTTCCCCCGGAAATGAAGTTGGTAATGTGTGCGGAAAGGTCGATTGAACCGCTTTCAAAAGTGCAATACAAAATCTCGTCTCCTTCCATTGGTTCCAGCGGATTGGGTGTAAGCGTAATCGTAACTGTCACTGCTGCACTTTCGCATCCATTGTTTAGGCAGGTCACCCATATCGTTTCCGGGCTGGTGGCTGGTGTGGTCATTGGATCATAGCTAAAGCCACTTGTCAGCAAGTTTGCCGGACCGGCATCCGGATCTGCATCGTAAAAACGGTAGGTTGGTGGTGAAGGCAGAATAGAAATCTTCATGTTGTCGATGGCATAATTTTCTGCTCCCCCATCGCCCAGGAGTCCATTGCCGTTTTTCACACAAACTCTGAGGGCAACCGTACTGCCGGTGATTCCTTCCAACTGGAAGGTTTGGTATTTTGTACCAAGGTATCCGGTATATTCCTTCTCAAGGGAAGGTACTCCATCTACAATGCTGTAGACTCTGATATAGTCATCGCTTTCGAGAATTCCTGAAACCCGCCTCAGGTCTACGGAGATAATTGCCTCATCTCCCGGCATCAATGCATGTGTTGCCGTTTCCAGACAGAACTCTCCATTCAAATCCCGGAATCGGATCTCACCATTTACCCGGCGAATATGATCACCTGATCTGGCCAGGTTTGCGAAATCACCAGAGATTGTGAGTCCTTCTGAGGTAATAATGGATTCGTCATTGATTGCACAACTGGCGATCGAAGGATCATTACATTTTCCGCGCGCTACATATGCTTTGGGGCCGGAGAAATCGGCAAGTGAAAGGACCTGCTCATTTGGGGGGAGCGGCATGTTAATCACTGTAGAATTCCCTTCACAAACATCCAGATCTGAAACTTCCGGCTCCTCCGAAGGCATACCAATTGACAGGGTAATTATGGCTAACTGTCCCTCACAGGGATCAATTCCCGGAAGCTGATACGTGAAGTCATACAATCCGTCAGGAACTCCTGTAAAATCAACAGCAGTTGGATCTACCAGGCTTACGCCGGATGCATCATCATCACTCCAGGTGCCTCCCGGCTGATAATTTATCACAAAATCTTCCAGGTTTACACTTGGGTCGGCTCCCAGACCTCCCGGACAATAGTAGGTAGTCATACCATCCATAGGCTCAGCAGAATCCGGAGAAACGCTCATACTAATCGGGCTCGCCTCACTTTCACATCCGTTGACCAGGCAATTTACCCAAACTGTTTCGGGACTGGTAGCCGGGGTAGTACCCGGATCATAGCTATAAGCGGTTGCCAGCAAATTAGCCGGACCAGCACCAGGATCAGCATCATACCAATTGTAAACGGGCATTTCCGGGGTAATAACAATCTTGATGTTATCCAGGCTGTAATTTTCTGCCGGACCATCGCCTGCAATACCATCTCCATTTTTCACACAAATTTTTGTGGCTATGGTCGAGGCTGCTATGCCAGTTTGCTGGAAAGTTTTTTTGGCCAAACTGATAGTACCTGTGTATTCTTTTTCGAGTGTTTCTACTCCATCGATAATACTGTAAACCCGGATGTAATCATCGGATTCCATCACCCCGCCTACGCGACGAACATCCACGGAGTAGCTCGCAAAATCGCCAGGTGTAATATTAACCAGAGCTGTTTCTAAGCAGAACTCGCTGTTTACGTCTTTGAATCGCAGTTCGCCATTGACTCTCCGAATATGATCTGTACCGGCTTTAAGCGTACTAAAATCACCAGTAATGCTTAAGTCTTCATTCGTAATTATTGTTTCATCGTTGAACGGGCAATCGGAGATATCCGAACCAGTACATTTTCCGCGGGCCACATAAGCAGTGCCCCCGTCAAATTGAGCATGTACTTCCACTTCCTGAGGTACTGAAGGAAGGGGTAGGTTAATAGTAGTATCGTCGCCTTCGCAAAACTCCAGGTCAGCAGGTTCCGGGGCATCCGGTTCCTGGCCAACGAGAATAAATACCTGGGCAGACTCTCCCACACAAGGCGGGCTGGCTGGCAGGGTATAGGTAAAGGCATAAACTTCATCGGGTACTCCGGTAAAATCAACAGCTGTTGGGTCGGTAAGATCCACTCCGGCACCGTCATCATCCGACCAGGTACCCCCTGGCTGATAATTGGAAACGAGGCTGACCAGATCAAGGGTTGGATCTGCCATTGGGCCTCCCGGACAATAATACCAGTCTGTTCCTTCCATGGCATCAACACCCGGAGCAACGGTTACTACCACAGGCACCGCTTCGCTTTCACAACCATTTACCAGACAACTAACCCAAATAGTTTCCGGGCTGGTGGCCGGGGTGGTACCGGGATCATAACTGCTGCCCGAAGCCAATTGGGTTGCAGGGCCTGCACCCGGGTCAGCATCGTAAAACAGGTAAGTTGGTTGTTCGGGAGTGATCAGTACTTTGATGTTATCAATCGCGTAATTTTCTGCCGGGCCATCGCCCAGTAAACCATCGCCATTCTTTACACATACTTTAACTGCAACCGTATTACCGGTTATTCCGGTTAAAATAAAGCTTTGTTTAGTCAGGCTGATCGTTCCTGTATATTCTTGTTCAAGGGTTTCTATTCCGTCGATAATACTGTAAATACGGATGTAGTCATCTGACTCCATTACACCACCTACACGGCGCACATCCACAGAAATTGTTGCTTCATCTCCTGTCGGTACGGCAAACACTCCGGACTCAAGACAAAACTCACTATTGACATCTTTAAACCTCAACTCGCCTCCATTACGGCGAATATGGTCGGCGGCTCCTTTGAGGCTTGAAAAATCACCACTAATGCTCAGTCCTTCTGAAGTAATAACGGATTCATTATTAATCGCACAATCGTCAATATCTGAACCGGTACATTTTCCGCGGGCAGCATATGCGGCTGCTCCGGCAAAAGTAGCATTGACCATTTCTTCAACAGGGCCTTCCGGGAATGGTACATGTATCGTGGTATCATCCCCTTCACAAGCATCAATATCAGATACGAGGGGTGGGTCAGAAGCTTCACCTATAGAAACCATTACGGTAGCATTCGCTCCCGGACAAGGCGGTGCGCCTGCCAGTTCGTAATAGAATTGATACAATTCATCGGGCACTCCGGTAAAGTCCACAGCAGTGGGATCGCTTAAGTCGACACCAGCACCATCCTGGTCAGTCCAGTTTCCTCCTGGTTGGTAATTGATAATGTATGCTGTCAGATCGAGGATTGGGTCAGCGCCAGCGCCACCAGGGCAGAAATACATAACATTCCCCTCCATTTCCTGTACCGAGTTGGGGGCAACTGAAACCACAACTGTATCAGCTTCGCTTTCACAACCATTTACCAGGCAGGTAACGAAGATCGTTTCCGGGCTGGTGGCTGGTGTGGTCATTGGATCATAGCTGTAACCGGATGCCAATTCTGTGGCAGGACCGGAAGCCGGATCGGCATCGTAAAACTTATAAACCGGAAGATCGGGGGTTATGGTGATTTTGATATTATCGATGGCATATTCTTCAACAGGGCCATCGCCGGCAATTCCATCGCCGTTTTTCACACATACCTTTAAGCCAACCGAAGCGGCAGAGATGCCTGCAATTTGGAAGGTTTGCTTGGCTGTACTGATATTGCCTATATATTCTTTTTCAAGAGTTTCAATACCATTAATGATGCTATAAATTCGAATATAATCATCCGATTCCATGCCACCGCCTACTCTTCTTACATCAATAGACATTGTGGCCTGGTCACCGGGTGCAATTACCTGGATACCCGTTTCCAGGCAAAACTCGCTATTCAAATCCTGCATGCGCAACTCATTCGCATATCGGCGGATGTAATCGCTATTTCTTTTCAATGTGGAAAAGTCTCCGGAAATAGATAGTCCTTCATCGGTAATAACCGACTCATTGTCAATATTACAGGTACCGATTGCAGAACCTGTACATTTTCCACGGGCTGCAAAAGTATTTGCCCCGGTAAAGGTGGCATTCACGACCATTTCCTGAGGAACTTCCGGCAAGGGAACATTGATCGTTGTATCATCGCCTTCACAGGCATCAATATCGTCAATGGAGGGCGGATCATTGTCTTCGCCTATTGCTATGGATACAATTGCGGATTCGCCAATACAAGGTGGTGTACCCGTCAATTCATAGACAAATTCGTAAGTACCATCAGGCACAGCTGTAAAATCTACCGCTGTTGGATCAACAAGCGAGACACCTGCCCCGTCCTGATCTGTCCAGGATCCACCGGGTTGGTAATTGGAAACATAAGCAACCAAATCAATTACCGGGTCAGCACCTATACCACCCGGACAATAATACATGGTAGAGCCTTCCATAGGTGTTACTGCGGGAGATACGGTTACCACCACAGGATCCGCCAGGCTTTCACAGCCGTTAACCAAACAGGTAACCCAGATCGTTTCCGGGCTCTCCCCCGGAGTAGTCATTGGATCATAGCTATCACCCGTTGCCAACAGGTTGGCTGGCCCCGCTCCCGGATCGGCATCGTAAAAACGATACTCCGGAGTATCCGGAACCATCTTGATTCTTATTTCTCTGATTCCGTGTTGCTCGGCTCCACCATCACCAGCAATGCCATTTCCGTTTTTCACACAAACTTTAATCGCAACATCAGAACCAACAATACCAGACTTTTTGAAGGTTTTTGTCGCCAGACTGATTTGTCCGCTGTATTCTTGTTCCAGTGTTTCAACACCGTCAATGATGCTGTAAACCCGGATGTAGTCATCTGATTCAAACACCCCCCCTACCCTGCGCAAGTCGACCTCAATAATGGCTTCATTGCCGGGCAGTATTGTTTGTACCGGGGTCTCCAAACAAAATTCTCCGTTCAAATCCCGGAATCTCAGTTCACCATTATATCTTCTAATGAAATCCAGCGATCCTTTTAGATTCGAAAAATCGCCAGTCAGGGTCAATCCTTCCGAAGTAACGATGGTTTCATTATTGACATTACAAGTAGTAATATCCGTACCTGTACATTTTCCGCGAGCAACGAATCCATTCGGGTCGCTAAACGTTGCCGTGTATACCTCCTCAATCGGAAGGTCATTTAAAGGCACATCAATCCGGGTGTCATCTCCTTCACAAGCATCAATATCATCAATTGCAGGCGCTGGTACCGTTGGTACCTGACTAACCACGATATTGTAACAGGCAGGAATGGTAGCATACTGATAATTGAAGGTGTAATCTCCATCCGGTAAGCCTGTCAGGTCCACACTTGTAGGATCCGAAATATCTGCTCCGGATCCGGAGATATCGGTCCAGGTTCCGGCCGGTTCATAGTTGAGTACATAACTGGTCAGGTCTACCGGGCTTCCTGATGAACAGGAGTAAGTAGTGACCAAAGTACAGGCAACTTTACCAAACGTGAAATAATCATTGTCGTTAAAATCGTAAGTTGCCATTCCTCCCGAAAGGGATACGCTCGTAAGCGCACCGGTAGAAAAATTCTGGTCGCCATCTGTGTCAACTACAAGAAATTCGGCATCTGGATCTGTTGTGTGTACGGTAACGGTACCTACTGTTCCGGTCTCTTCAACCCGCCACTGGCGTCCCATAAGATCAAAGGGCGCGACCATATTTGTATATAAGGTAGAAGCAAGGTTACTTCCCCAAATCATAAAGTTTTTATCGGAAGCAAAAGGAACAGCATTATCCAAATCTGTGGCCGGGAGTCCGGACGTATGGTCACCATGATACATGGTTACAATACTGGTACTGTTTACCGATTTAGACTGTCTTTGATCCAATCCCGAGCAATCATCTCTCCCAAGTCCGGCAATATCATTATCATAACCGCTGCCAACTGTCCAAATCGTTGAGCCGTCACCTGCCAGGTAACTCGTCGGGATTGACTGGTCCAGCGTAACTCCGTACTTAACTGCCAGGTATGAGTTTATTTTTTGGATATCTCCTGGTGGTGGATTCTCTGTATAAATAATGACTTCGCTTAGGTTCATTCCAAGTCCATCACCTGAATCAACCACATCTCCGATATTATAGCCACCGGAGGCATTTCCCGGAATATTTCCGGGGCCCTGACTTACACCTGCCTGACCATTCAAGTAGCCTGTTCCTGTTCCACTACCATCTGCTACAAAGCCCATGATATGAGGCCGGTTAGTGAAGGCATTTCCCGGGGTTTCACCAGCTGAATTGGTAAAAGTCTGGTATCTTCCGCCTCCGGCTGATTCCCACTCTATCCGACAGGAGTTTGACCCTTCAGCTATACAAAGAATATCATTACCATTTGCATTTGCCAGTGGGTTCAATACCCCTATAATTGCAAAAGTATTATCTCCTGCCATGCTCAAATCAGTCCCGTCCATGGCTTCTACTGTTCCATTATCGAAGTTTACAGTAGGGTTAAAGTTTATGTTATCGGTAGGGTTATTTCGGTAGCTAGGTCGACGGTTGGAGAGGTCCTGAAAGGCATGATTTCCCTGTCCGCTGGCATCAGACCAATCGTCGAGGGGCGTATCATCCAGGGTAGCAACCGGTCCATCATCGGCACGTAACCAAACGGCCAGATTTGCCGGTACGCAGCCAGGTGCTTCCAGTTCATTTCCAAACGTAAAATATTGCCCATTCGTAAAGTTGAAGGTTACAACCTGATTGCCATTGCCATCTTCGGACACCGGAATTTCAAGCGGTGTGCCGGTACTAAAGTCGTCCGAACTATGTACAAGTAAATGCTCTGAAAACTGTGGAGCTTTAATGGTTACAAGTCCTACCGTTCCACTTTCCTGTACTTTCCAAATTCGGCCCAGGTGGTAATAAGCAGCAGCAGGTACAAAGGAATTGGGTGTATAGGATACAGCAAAGGTGGATGCTCCATTATTACTTCCCCACATTAAAAAACTCTCATCGGAGGAAAATGCTGCTGAATTTGAAGCATTATCTGCCGGGAGCCCGGCCGTCTGATCATCCAGGTAAACCGTGATCAATGGATCTGATTCAATTGATTTAGATTGTTTTTGGTTTAGGTCCTGACAATCATCCCGGGCAATACCTGCTACGTGATTGTGGTAACCACTATTGGCAGTGTAATCCCAAATAGTTGTTCCATCACCTGCTTTGTAATCGCCTTCAACAATGGATCCGTCAACATCTGTGGCATCCAGGGTAATTCCATATTTAATGGCCAGGTAAGATTCTACTTTTTGCTTATCTGCTGCACTTAAATAAGTATCGAATACCACTACTTCAGCAATATCTCCAAACCAGTCCTCAGCTGTATTATAAGCGCCGATTTTTAAATCGTTATTCCCTCCATTACTGATATCATTGGCAGCGGAAGTTCCAAAATCCATATTCGGCTGAGTTTCAACCAAACCATTGAATCCAAGTTCACCACCAGCGTTGGCTCCATCCTCCCAGGCAAACCGGAACAAATGAGGCTGATCCAGACCGATGGTTGCAGAGTGGACCAATTCAACGGGTGAAGAACCACGCATATAAAATACCGGACTGGTTCCTTTGGATCCAAGATGTGGATTATCCACACCAAGTACGACCAGATTGTCATAGCCAGCCTGATTGGTTTGATTGGCTACGGCAAATATAGAGCCCGAACTACCGGCAGGAAGTACTTCCAAACCGGTTTCCAGGTGCTTATTTACTCCATCAAAGTTTACGGAAGGGTTAAAATTAAAGGCCTCTCCCGCAGCTATATATGAGGGTGCCTGACTGGCAGTAACCTGCTCCAAATCAAACCCATTAATTGTTTGATCTGCCCAATTGGTAATTGTTGTGGTTCCGGTAACTCCTACATCCGCTTTGACCCAAAGTGCCAGATTGGATCCGACACAACCAGGCGTTTCCATTTGGTTTCCAAATGTAAAAAACTGTCCATCTGTAAAGTCGAAGGCAGCTACCAGATTGCCATTCCCATCATCGGTGAGGGCGACCTCGGTTGGAGTCCCGGAATTAAAGTCAGAAATTGTATGGACCAGCAGGTGCTCTGCAAAGTCCGGAGCATGAACCGTAACCGTTCCCAGACTACCGGTTTCCTCAACCTTCCATACGCGATCCATACGGTAATAAGGAGCATCTGGTGAAAAGGAATTTGGCGTGTAAGCCACATCATATAGTACCGTACCTCCATCGCTTCCCCACATAAGGAAAGCCTCGTTTTGGGCAAACACACCGGGGTTCACCAAATTATCAGCTGGTAATCCGGCCGTTTGATCCTCTACATACATAGCAACAATACTGCCCGTCTCGACGGATTTGGATTGCTTTTGATGCAAATCCTGACAATCATCGCGTCCGATACCAGCTACATTATTGTGATAACTCGCATTGGCAGGGTAATCCCAAACTACTGTTCCATCGCCAATCACATAACTACCTTCGGTAATGCTGCCATCAGAATCTGTAGCATCGAGTGTAATACCATATTTGATGGCCAAATATGACTCCACTTTTTGCTTATCAACGGGAGACAGATTGGATTCGTAAACAATAACTTCTGCTATATTTCCAAACCAGTCTTCTGCTGTATTATAAGCGCCAATTTTAAAGTCGTTATTCCCACCATTGCTAATACCATTGGCTGTTGAAGTGCCAAAGTCAAAATTGGGTTGGCTTTCAACCAGACCATTAAACCCAAGTTCTCCCCCGGCATTACTGCCAGAATTCCAGGCAAAGCGGTATAAACTTGTTTGATCTAAGTCAACTGATGCCGAATGCACCAGTTCAACTGGTGATGACCCCCGCATATAAAATACCGGGTTGGTTCCTTTGGTCCCCAAATGTGGATTATCGATACCAAATACCATCAGGTTATCGTATCCCCCTTGATTGGTCTGGCTTGCAACTGCAAACACAGTACCCGGGCTTGTGGCTGATAAGAGTTCAGCTTCGGTTTCCAAATGTTGGTTAACTCCGTTAAAATTTAAGGATGGATTATAATTAAATGATTCAGCCGGAGCTACAAAAGTAGGTTCCTGGCCTCCTGCATTTTGTACCAGATCAAAGCCATTTGAAGTCTGATCCACCCACTGAGTAATCGCACCTCCACCACTAAGACCAGCATCGCCTTTGGTCCAAAGCATTAGCCCGGTGGTTACACAACCCGGAGCTTCTACCTCATTACCAAACGTAAAAAATTCGCCATCAGCAAAATCAACTGTGGCAATTAGGTTTCCATTTCCATCTTCGCTTAAGGCTATTTCTGTAGGTGTACCCGAATCAAAATCCGAACTGTTGTGCACAAGCAAATGCTCCGCATGAGGAGGAGCATTGACGGTAACAGTCCCCAGGCTCCCCGTTTCTTCAACCTTCCAGATTCGATCCATTCGGTTGTATACAGCTGCCGGACTGAATGAGTTAGGAGTATAAGAGGTCGTAAAAGTCGCCGGCGCTCCATCGTGCCCCCAAACCAAATAACTTTCGTCGTTGGAAAACATGGAAGTGTTGGCTGCATTCGTTGCCGGTAATCCGCCACTCTGGTCCCCATTGTAAATACTGATAAGGGCGTCTGAAGTTATGGATTTCGACTGCCGCTGATCCAGCCCCTGACAATCTTCCCGGCCAATACCAGCGATATTGTTGTCATATCCAAGTCCCAAAGGCCAGATAACAGTAGAACCATCGCCAGCAACATAATCATGACTCAGGCTGATACCGTATTTAATGGCCAGGTAACTTTCAATTTTCTGGCGAGTAAGAATATTATGACCTTCACTGAAAATGATGATCTCAGCAATATTTCCTACAAAATCTGCGCCATTACTGTTGTTTACCCCTATTACAAATTGATCATCCCCCAGGTTGTTATCCACATCGGTTGCCGTACCATTTACGAAACCATCAATGTAATTGGTCGTAGTGGGTGAGTTCATGCGAATGCTGGAGATCAATCGAATCTGATCATCCACATTTACCGCATAACTTATATCATCGCTTTGACCCAAGCTGGCGCTATTGGTTCTTAAAGCAAGGTTCTGAACACCATTTGCATCGTGATCAAAGACATTTCTTTCGGCACCGTTTCCGCTCGTATTATTAAAAACGGCATAAACAGAGGCTGCGTCTCCACTTCTCAATGCACTCGACAATATATTGGAAGGAGTTCGCAGTTGATCGTCGCCACCTTCAAAATAAAGTGCCGGATTAAAATTAATTGCATCCTCATCGAGGGATGGTTTATTCCCTGTTGCCCCCTGATTGGGTTGGTTCCCACTAAATGCCGCATTCCCGGAGGATTCATGCCATTGCTCAACATTATTATCCCCGTCTGCGGCAAGAGTTACTCCTGCATCCTCATAAACCTCAGCATCTGCCTTAAACCAGGCTGTCAGCGCCAGGGATTCACAACCAGGGTCTGGCGGTGGTGGAGCAGCTGTCCAAAGCGAAAAGTGTTGAATCCCTTCCAGGCGAATGGTATTATTTATCGCATCTATTTCACTGGCATAATGAGGAGTCCATGAAATACCTTCGTCTGTGGAAGAGTATAAGATCAGATCCGCTTCATTGTGTCCAACCAAATCTTCGTCTTCATACCGAAAAATCAATTCGGCATCCAACCCATGATCCACCTCAGGTGAAATTCTAACGGCTCTTTGGATGCCCGAAACCGCTCCAACATCCAATGCTGTTTTCTCAACCAGTACAGTGGTAGCTCCCGGATCTGAGACACTGGTGATTTCTACATCTGCTGTTTTTAATACGTGTACACGCTCGTCTTCCAAATAGGAAAAACAAAAATCGTCCTGGGAGAATTGTTTATTTTCACAACCGAAAATAGATAATACTATTACAGCTGCAATGGGGTAAAATTTAAGGTTCATGGCATCCTGATTTACATTCACGGATAATAATTTGCAATACAATACAAGCCTTTCGAATGGCATTTCATTTTCGAAAGGAAGTTTTTTCTTACTCAATCTTACAGCCAAAACCAACAAATGGAGACCAACAGAAAAGGAAAAAAGGAGTGGCCCCCGTCGGGGCACACTCGTCCTATATTGGTCCTACCAATAAAATCGGTCAGGCTAAAAATTGACTGGCAATCTTTAAAGCCAATTATCTTAAATCGGATTGTGGGAAGTTATAGGCAATAGCCCAACAGGCTGTTGAAAACCAACAACTTATTAAAACCAGCCTATGCCTGATAAATTGAAATTAAATAATAAATCAAACCTGTATTTCTATCAACGCGGGGGATAGAAAACGATAATAAACCATCTGCTAGCTGAGTACCAGGTACTCAGAAACAGAGTAAAAACAGGTGTAATTTATTTTGGTAGGATTCCACTTACGTGGACAATATAGGAGCGTAAAAATAGGACTTAATAAAAAAGGGTTTTATTCTTTACATATAATAGCATAGAATTTTAGGTTACTTATAGAGCGTTTGTGGCAATCGGCAGGGGGAATATTAATTAAAAAGGGTGGGGGGGAGTTGTGTGGGGGGGAGTACAACCCTTTCAACTTGAATTAATCCAAAGATATTATTTTTTAACGATAAAGCAAGGCTTTATTATTAAGAATAATATTTTTTTGACCTCAAGTCAAAAAATGCTCCATTGACGACATTATCAGCGAAAAATCAAACTTTTAAATAATCACCCTTGAAGTTGTTTTTGGATTTTCTGAGTTGCAATGATTTTTTCGATTCCTGGTGCGATGCTACTATCCCAATACAAACAAATCCTTCACTCCCGGCGTACGTGCTACCTGAAATCCTTCTGCATAATCAAAATTAGCCGGGCGGCCCATCGTTGCTCCCTTAGATTTGAGGAAATTTAAAAATCCGGCTCCGGAAATAGGGGTTTCCGGCTGGTCGGCATAAGTGCCGTCGTCTTTGGTCTGGTAAAATTGAGATTTGAAAGCCTGTATCAATTCCATCTTCTTGTCGATGTATTCCGAAATGTCTACGACAAAATCTGGCTCCAGATTCATATCCTGGATATAATGGTACACGGCTTTGGGACGCCAATGCTCCTGAGCATTTCCGTTTTCATCTTTTGTTTCAATACGAATTAGGCCCGCATAAAAACAAGCTTCGGCAACTAGTTTGGCGGCACGTCCGTGATCGGGATGACGGTCTTTCAGTGAATTGGCCAGCACGATCTCAGGTTGATATTTCCGGATCATCCGGATGACTTTAAGCAAATTTTCCCGGTTATAGGAAAAGAAACCATCAGCCATGCGCAGATTTTCGCGGAAAGCGGCCCCCATTAGCTTGGCTGCATGAGCGGCTTCCTGATCTCGCAGGTCAGCCGAGCCCCGGCTACCCAACTCACCACGAGTTAAGTCAACCAGTCCAACGATTTTCCCCTGATCGATATGGCGCAGCAAGGTGCCACTGCAACTTAGTTCTACATCATCCGGATGAGCTCCGAAGGCCAAAATATCTGTTTTCACCGACTTGTTTTAAAGACAAAAATTAAACAGGATCAGACTGTTTTTGAGTAAGTGCCAACTGATTGGCCATGTCCTGCAAATGCTGGCTGGTGTTTTCTTCTTTACCGATCAGATCATCTAAAGTAACGGAATCCAATAGTTTATCCACGCAGCCCTGAACCATCTGCCACAAAGAACGCACCGAACAATCCAACGAATTGGTACATATTTTTCCCTGCCCGGAATAAGAGGCGCAGAACTCCGCATCAAAGAGTTTGCCACCCAAAGACCGCAAGACTTCCGCCACTTTAATTTCCTTAGCCGGTTTGGCTAATACATAGCCTCCTTTACGCCCCTTGGTACTGTCCAATAATTCCGCAATCCGCAATACACGGGTGATCTTGGCTACATAGGGATGCGACAGGCCTTCCAATTCGGCCAATTGGGCAATAGTCAACCCCTCTTCAGGATCTTCTGCACGGGCTATCCGAAGGATTATCCGCAAACCATACTCGTCTTGTGCTGAGATCTTCATAATTCGTTCATTCAATGGTCAAATGATAGCCTAAAACATATCCAAAGCAAAGCGGGCCTCTTCGCTCATCATTTCTTTATTCCATGGTGGATCCCATACCAGACGCAAATCTACGTCTTTAACGCCCTCCACCGACATAGCTTTTTCCTGCACTTCCAAAGGCAGCGATTCCGCCACCGGACAAGCAGGAGATGTCAGGGTCATGCGAATGAAAACAATACCATCCTCCTTTACCGTCACTTCATAGATCAATCCCAGCTGCCAGATATCTACCGGTATCTCCGGATCATAGACCGTCTGGATCTGTTCAATGATCTGTTCTTGTATTTTATCTCTGTCTAATGCCATGAAATTCTTTCTTTTCCGCTTCCGCGAATGGTCCTACCTGGCACTCAGTGCCAATCCGTAATACTTCATCTGCTTCACCATACTCAATAATCCATTGGACCGGGTAGGCGAAAGATGCTCTTTCAATCCGATCTTATCAATAAAGTACAGATCCGCATGGGCTATGTCTGCCGCTTTCTGATTGTCAAACACCCGGATCAACAAAGCTATTATGCCTTTCGTAATTACGGCATCACTATCAGCCGTAAAACGCACCCGGTCCTCTTCCATATCTGCCTGCAACCATACCTGGCTCTGACAACCTTTTATCTGGTGCTCCTCATCCTTGTATTGAGCATCAATCAATGGCAGGTTTTTTCCCAGATCAATGATGTAGCCATACTTCTCCATCCAATCCTCGAAGAAGCCAAACTCCTCAATTATTTCGTCCTGGATTTCGTTGATCGTCATATTATCGTAGCATCGTGGCAGCCCGGATCACCCCTTCTGTGAGTTGATCAAGGTCTGCTTCATTGTTATAAATTCCAAGGGAAGCACGTACGGTACCGGGAATCCCAAATCGAGCCATCAATGGCTGCGTACAATGGTGGCCCGTTCGCACCGCGATTCCCATTTTATCCAACAGTGTACCCAGATCAAATGGATGAACGCCTTCCAGCAGGAAAGACATTACCCCGGCTTTATGAGGTGCCGTACCATACATCCGAATGCCGTCGATTGCCAACAGTTTTTCGGTACCGTATTCCAACAACTCCTGCTCGCGGCGCATTACCTGATCCATGCCGATCGCTTCCAGATACCGGATTGCGGCCTCCATGGCTACGGCACCTGAAATATCAGGCGTTCCGGCTTCAAACTTAAAGGGCAACTCGTTGAAGGTGGTTTTCTCAAAGGTTACTTCTTTGATCATCTCCCCTCCTCCGTGGTATGGCGGCATTTTATCCAGCCACTTTTCTTTTCCATACAATATGCCAAAACCGGTCGGGCCCAACATTTTGTGTGCGGAGAAAACGTAAAAGTCTGCATCCAATGCCTGTACATCCACTTTCATGTGGGGTACGGCTTGTGCACCATCCAGCAACACCGGAATGTCCTGCTCATGAGCCAGACGAATCATGGCTTCTACCGGATTCACCGTACCCAGCGCGTTGGATACATGCACTGCAGCTACGAGAGCCGTCTTTTCACTGAGCATGGAAGCATATACATCCAACTCAATCTCTCCGCTGTCGGTTACCGGAACAACTTTTAAAACGGCACCGGTTTGCTCGGCAATTAATTGCCAGGGCACAATATTGGAGTGGTGCTCCATCCCGGTGATCAGAATTTCGCTACCCGCTTTGAAAAAGGTGCGTCCGAACGAAGAGGCTACCAGATTGATACCCTCCGTGGTACCGCGCACAAATATCACTTCCCGCTCTGAGCCGGCATTGATAAATTGCTGTACAGTACGCCGACTGCTCTCAAATGCATCCGTTGCAATCTGACTGAGGGCATAAACCCCCCGATGCACATTCGCATTTTGCGTTCGATAGTAATGATCCAGTGCTTCCAATACCTGCTCGGGCTTTTGACTGGATGCCGCACTGTCCAAAAAGGCCATGGGCTTTCCATTCATTGGCTCCTGCAGAATCGGAAAGTCTGCCCGAATCTTTTGAAAATCAGGAATAGCAGTCGGTATGGATGATTTCGTTTCGATCCTTTTATATTTTACTTCGTCTCTTCAAACTTCGCTTTCAGTAAGCCTGAGGCATAATCGTGCAGATATTCCACCTCAATGGTATCCAGCACTTCCTGCAGGAAAGCCAGTTGCAGCAATCGACGTGCCTGTGCATCCGGAATACCCCGGCTCTTCAGATAAAACACCGAGGTTTCGTCCAATTGGCCAATAGTAGCACCGTGACTGCAACGCACATCGTCTGCAAAGATTTCCAGTTGCGGCTTGGTATCCATCACCGCTGTTGGCGACAATACCAAATTGCTGTTTTGCTGGAATGCGTTGGTCTTTTGCGCATCGGGCCTTACGATCACTTTACCATTAAACACCCCTTTGGCCCGATCGGTCAGAATGCCTTTGTACAGCTCATTACTCTGACAATGCGGGAAAGCGTGGTCGATAAAGGTTTGCGTATCCAGATGCTGGCGATCTACTCCGAGGAAAGCGCCGTAAAGGTTGGCCGTAATATTGCTGTCAAGCAGAACAGATATTACATTATTCCGTACCAAAGCGCCGCCCAAATCCAGGTTGTAATTGGAATACACACTGTCTCTGTTCAACCAGGCTTTGGTATTATTAATCTGGAAAGATTCTTTATTCTCCAACTGAAATTTGTAGTGTTCCAGCCGGGCATTTGCGCCCACCTCAAAACGATTGAGGATATTGGTAAAGGTCTGTCCGGATTGTCCGTTGAAGCTTTCCACGATCCGCATTTCAGAAGAGCTTTCCAGTACGATAATCGTTTGCGGATTAATCATAGTGGCTTGCGCCGAACCATCATTCGTATAAACGAAATGAATATCCGACGAAAGTCGAACACCCTTCTTCAGCCGCAGGTATAAACCATTGCTGGCAAATGCGCCATTAAGCGGTACAAATGCATTTTCGGCAAGCTCAACTTCTTTGTCGAGCAATTTCTCCACCCGGGCGCGCTCCGTATCCATTTCCAAAGCATCAGCAATGGAGCAAAGCAGCAATCCTTCGGGCAGCTTGTCCAGATCAGAAACTTCCTGATCCAGCATACCATTGAAGAAATACAGTTTAATGCCTTCACCGGCTGCCGCCGAATGTGTGTCATTCGCGGAAGCGGAAGGAAGGCTCCAGTCTGGCTTAAGTACCGGAACTACACTCGTGTATTTCCAATCCTCGTCCCGGCGCGTGGGAAACTCCATTTGTGCGAGTTTCTCCATCGACTTTCGTCGAATAGCGTGGTCAGCACGGCTCGTCTGGCCATTCAGACTCTGCTCCAGGGAGGAGAAAAGGGTATAAAACCGGGATTTCCGGTCTGTTTTATTTGTCTGCAGCGTTTCTGCCATTATTATCTCATTTCTGTTTTTACCCAAAGCAAAGTAGTTAACTACCCGTTTTGGGGAATGCCGTACACGAAGTAACTCAACCTACTTCGTCGTCGGTATAGCTTATTGCACGGCTCCTTCACGAACCCAGTCATAACCGCGCGCTTCCAATTCCAGTGCCAGGCTTTTATCGCCTGAACGCACAATCTGACCTTTGCTTAATACATGCACAAAATCGGGTACGATGTAGTCAAGGAGGCGCTGATAGTGGGTCACTACCACAAAGCTGCGGTCGGGGCTGCGCAATTTATTTACCGCATCAGACACGACTTTGAGTGCGTCGATGTCGAGTCCGCTATCGGTCTCATCCAGAATACCAAGGGTTGGCTCAAGCAAGGACATTTGAAGCATCTCATTGCGCTTCTTCTCTCCACCGGAGAAACCTTCGTTGAGGGAACGCTGGAGGAACTTTGGATCAATTTCCAACTCAGCTGCTTTTTGGCGCAGCAATTTGAGCATGTCTACCGGCTTGAGTTCTTCCTGCCCACGTGCTTTACGGATGGCGTTGATCGAACTTTTCAAAAAAGTGGCGGTACTAACACCCGGGATTTCTACCGGATACTGGAAAGCCAAAAAAACACCGGCATGGGCTCTTTCATCCACATCCATATCCAGCAGGTCATCTCCTTTAAAGGTGACGCTGCCACTGGTAACTTCATATTCTTCCCGTCCGGCCAATACGCTGGCCAGTGTACTTTTACCGGAACCATTCGGTCCCATAATAGCATGTACTTCACCGGGATTTACCTGCAAGTTGATTCCGCGAAGAATTTCCTGATCCTCAACGGATACATACAGATCTTTAATTTCGAGCATGATATATACTGATTATTTGTGTTCTTACTTTATTATCCAACGCTTCCTTCCAGGCTAATTTCCAGCAGTTTTTGTGCTTCAACGGCAAACTCCATGGGCAGCTCATTGAAAACTTCCTTACAATAGCCGTTTACGATCATATTGATCGCATCGTCTTCCCGCAGACCGCGTTGCTGCAGATAGAACAACTGATCTTCTCCAATTTTGGAGGTCGTAGCCTCGTGCTCCACACGGGCACTTGGGTTTTCTACTTCGAGGTAAGGGAAGGTATGTGCCCCACACTTATCCCCCATTAGCAGTGAATCACACTGGGAGAAGTTGTGTGCGTTTTCAGCTTTGCGGGCCACTTTTACCTGTCCGCGGTAAGAGTTTTGGCTGTAGCCTGCAGAAATACCTTTGGAAATGATCACCGAGCGGGTATTCTTACCCAGGTGTACCATTTTTGTACCGGTATCAGCCTGTTGGCGATTGTTGGTTACGGCCACACTGTAAAACTCTCCTACCGAGTAATCTCCTTTCAAAATACAGGAAGGATATTTCCAGGTAATGGAAGAACCGGTCTCTACTTGTGCCCAGGATATTTTGGAATGATTTCCGGCACAAAGACCACGCTTGGTTACGAAGTTGTAAATGCCGCCTTTGCCATCTTTATCACCCGGGTACCAGTTTTGTACCGTAGAGTATTTGATGGTCGATTTTTCTTTGGCAACGAGCTCAACTACCGCAGCGTGTAACTGATTTTCATCCCGCATAGGAGCTGTACAACCCTCCAGATAACTTACGTAGCTTTCATCTTCGGCGATGATGAGCGTTCGTTCAAACTGGCCGGTATTGGCTGCATTGATCCGGAAGTAAGTTGAAAGCTCCATCGGACAACGAACGCCCTTTGGAATGTATACAAAAGAACCGTCGCTAAATACAGCAGAGTTGAGAGCTGCAAAGTAATTATCTGCCGGAGGAACTACTGTACCCAGATACTCCCGTACCAATTCGGGATGATCCTTTACTGCCTCACTAAAAGAGCAGAAAATGATTCCCAACTCTGATAATTCTTTTTTGAAGGTTGTTTTTACGGAAACGCTGTCGATTACGGCATCTACCGCCACACCTGCCAAAACCTTTTGCTCATCGAGTGGAATTCCCAGACGATCGAAAGTGCGCAGCAATTCCGGATCTACTTCATCCAGACTCTCGTACTTCGGTTTTTTCCTTGGAGCGGCATAATAAATGATGTCCTGATAATCGATGGGAGGATATTCTACATTGGGCCATTTTGGCTCGGTCATTTCCAACCAGTTCCGATAAGCGCTTAGACGCCATTCGGTCAACCATTCAGGCTCTTCTTTCTTGGCAGAAATGCCGCGAATTACATCCTCATTCAATCCTTTCGGAAAAGAATCGGTATCGATATCAGAGGTAAATCCGTACTTATATTCGCTGCTGGTATGTTTTTCCAGCGTTTGCATTGAATCACTCATGCAGTATTTTTCTTATTTAGACTAGGCGAAGTTGCGCTGAAATACCGTTGCAACTTCCGCGCAAAAGTACACACTTCGGAATAGTAATACAAAAAAGTATAAACAAGGTTTAAAAAAAAGGAGGAAATCGGGAGAATAAGTCTGTTTAAGCGGGGTAAATTAAAAAAACCGGTGTCTGCATGGAGCAAACACCGGTTTCAACATTCTGGCTGCAGGGCAGCATCAGGTCAATTGTTAGTTGCCGGATGAACCGCCTTCGCGTTCTTTCTTTTCTTTCTTCTCCCGTTGTTGGCCGGGAGCTTCAGATTTGCGGCTACCTGGCGCTTCCTCGCTGCGATCGCCTTTGACTTCGCCTTCGCGCTTGCCGGGGGCTTCCTCGCTGCGGCTTCTTTCGCCTTTCTCTTTAGCTTCACCCTGGCGGCCTGGCTTTTCTTCCATGTTGCGCTCCGTCTTAGGTTCATCACCCTGACGACCTGGCTTCTCGTCCATATTGCGCTCTTTATTTGGCTTTTCGCCCTGGCGACCTGGCTTTTCCTCCATGTTGCGCTCGGTTTTCGGTTCCTTGGTGCGCTCCGTCTTAGGCTCCTTAGTGCGTTCCGTTTTCAGTTCACGCTCACGTTCTTCATTAGCAACTTCCTGAGCGCGTTCTTTTTCTTCTTTTGCACGTTCTTTGTTGTCTTCGAGACCTTTGCGACGTGCTTCTTTATCCTTTGCCGGACGTTCTTGTTCAGCAGATTCTTCCATTACTTCAGATTCCGCTTCACCTTCTGTTTGTGCTTGCAGCGTGTTGGTAAAACCAAGCATACCAAGCATTAACAGGAATGAAAAAATTAATTTGAGTTTCATGACTTTGCGATTTTGAGATTTATCAATATAAGTAGCGGAAGGTGATTATTCTCCGTAAACAGCTGCACTTGCCTCACTCATGCGCTCGTAGAATACGATCACTCCGGGGTTTTCGGGATCTTCCACTTTCTGAACGAAGGTGGTAAAAGGCACATCGTTTACGGCACCATCCCAAAGACTTTCACGAGGCAGGTATTTATTGTTGAAGTAAGAAACCAAATCCTGATAGTATGTATCTGCAGCTGCAACATCAGATGCGTAAACATCCATCTCAATCTGACTCAACTGATCTCCGGAAAATGTGTAGATAAGGTCTACAAATTCAGAATCGTTGATGTCTACGGAGTACATCATACTGTTGTCATTGCTTTCTACCTGATCGGCACTTTCAGCACCGGACACGGCGGTTTTATCCATGGAAAAATCAATTCCACGCAAAACACCAGTATTGGAGTTAAACACTCCTGTAAGGGATGACGGGGCTGAAACTTCGTTATTCGGTGGTTCCGGAAGCGTCACCTCTTCGGTAGGAGCTTCAGAATTACAAGCCACCAGACCCATTGTAACTGCGATCAAAAGGATCCAGATTCTCATTGTGATATTACATTTAATGAACAAAGAAAAATTGTTGTCTGATAGGGTATCCGTCAAACGCTCTATTCATTTTTCACTATTCAGACGGCATCACCCTTAAAATGTCTCAAATTAGTCAGATTGTTCAGAAAACTTTAACATTCCAGGCTATTATTCCGCTTAAAAAAGCTCGTTTGAGGACCATCAGGGAAAATAAATCCGTACTTCTACCCGCCTGTTTAGTTTGTGGGATTCCTCATCCGCACTTTTTGAAACGGGATACTCCTTACCAAACCCCTTAGCCTGAAGTCGGTCTGAGGCTATTCCATTATGTACCAAATACTGTTTTACGGCTGATGCTCGTTTCAGAGACAAGGCTACATTATATGCGTCCGAGCCCTCCGAATCGGTATGTCCTCTGATTTCCAAATGGAATTCGGAATGTTCTTTCAGGTACGCTGCCAGTGCTTCCAACTGGGTAAAGGCACCTTCTTTTAGGACCGCCTTATCAAAGTCAAAGAGAATATCCTCCAACACAATGATCTCATCCGGACGAAAGTCTGAGGCTGGTTCATCGAAAAGCGGTTTCAATAAGACATCATCGATCAGATAGTAGCCGTAGTCAATACCTGCTGCTTCATGTATGGCAGGAATGGCTTTATCTTCCATAAAGTTCCCCAATATGAGATAGGCAAAATCAGCTTCTGCCAAAAATGTCCCTGACACCTTTTGCCAGGCGGTATCCCGATCAATAAGCGTTTCGTCTACACAGGCTGGTGATACGTTGATGAGTCCCAATTGACCGATATCCTGCATATGTGCAGGCAGCAGCGCTACTCCAAATCCATTCACTTTTACAGAGGAGGCAATGGGGCAAACCCAGTATTCAAAATAATATTCTTTGCCGGCCCTAACCGGCCTCTTAAGGCGGATCTGCAGGTATTCTTTACAATGCAGAGTGTTGACAGCACATCCGAAGGTTTTTATGCCCATCATATAGTTTCCCGTGCGGGGTGTATAAGGCAAAAGATTAACCCGGGGTCTTCGGGGATACATGCGATCGCGGTATTCGATAAATAAAACATCCGGGGATCCCTGAGTCGGAGAAGTCCAACCATTGATGTTTCTATGAAAAGCAGAATGGGTGCCAGACCAACGGGTTGTAGGATTGGTAACATCCTCAAATGATTCGTTGGGAACCATGTTTTGGGCTTTCGCCGAAAAGGCAAAAAGAAGAGACAAAAGCAGTGGCAATATTTTCATTTGGGTTTTATCCCATAACGAGCTGCCTCTCAAAAAGAAACAAACCCAATCGGTTGCAAACACTCCTAAATTCGCCGAAAGGCAGAAAAACAGATAAGAGGCTAAACAGATTTTGTAACTTGTAGACCTACAAAACCCCTTCCAACAACTCAAGTTATGCGCAATATTCCTCTTCTGTTCCTTTACATTTTTCTCTCCACCCGACTCCTGGCACAAGACTGTCCCGAAAATGCTGTAACCTTTTTATCCAATACCCAGGACTGGGGTTATGAAATGGGATGGGAATTGTATGATGAGACGGGCAGCCTTCTATACAGCTTCCAGGGAGAAGATGATTTTAGCACCTACGACACCACCCTTTGTCTGAGTGACGGTTGTTATTTACTGGAGTTTACCGACTCCTATGGCGATGGTTGGAATGGGGGTTCGCTACAACTCAGCTGGCCGGGAGAATTGCTTACTTATGCGTTGGCTGACGGGGATTATGATGTGGCGTATTTTGGCATTAACGAGGCAGATTGCATTCCATTTATTCCCGGCTGCACCGATCCGGAGAGTTACAATTATGATCCACTGGCCACGTCAGATGACGGGAGTTGTGTCAACCTGCAGGATCTAATAGCGCTGCAAGAGATAGATACTATATGCTATAATGGTCCGAAAGACAACCGGATCAATTGGGTTATTCAGAACCGGGGCACCTCTAATCCAAACGATGCCTTTTCAAGTCAGGCCGAATTTGTACAGGCATTTGAAGACGATCTGCTCCTGGCTTTTACTTACGGAGATCAGGCCGCCAAGACGCCCTATGCACAGTATAAAAACTTCTTTAATCTGTATGCAGCTTATTGGCCGGACGCTCCTTCTGATGAGGAGTGGTGGAGCTTTGATGTTATAAAAGACCTCCGGGATTCCATGTTTTTACCCTGGGCAAATGAGGAAACAGGTTGGGCAACCTGGTTTTCCACGACCAGGTATGGGGGTGGTGGCGGAGCCGGATTGATTCGGGAATTGCGCGTAGGCGATGGGAAAATGTTTGGGATGGGATGGGAAACCCTTTTGCACGAATTCAGTCATACCATGCCCGGCTTACCCGATGAGTATAGCGCCAGCGGAGAATGGTCGGGAGGCAATTGCTGGGAATCCGGGAACACCACCGGCGCATTAGTTTGGGAAGACATTCCCTGGCGATTATGGGTAGATCCTGCCACTCCTCTGCCAACCCCTTATACAGAAGCCTACCTGGACAGCTATGGTGCTTTTGAAGGTGCGCTCACCAATTACTTTGGCTGCCACCGCCCCAGTGCCCGAAATTGCATTATGGGCGCAGGCGGTTTTGGAGAGGACTACGGACAAGGATTTTGTGCCCCCTGTGTGCAACGCACGATTTGTTTCCTTTATAAGTATGTACACGTCATTGAAAATCCGCAGCCGGCCAATCCGAATATTTCGGTATCGGGCAATGAGACAGTCACCTTTTCTGCTGACATTTTAAAGCCGGAACCCAATACCCAAATGTATGAGTGGTTCCTAAACGGACAATTGATCGCTCATGGCGTCGAAAGCGTGGATGTAAGCTTTGGTCCCTGCGACCAGTATGAGCTTACCCTGGCAGTAACAGACACGACCAGCCTGGTTCGTTATGACCCAAAATTTGAAGAGATTTATCCCCGGCCCTATCAAAGCTTTACCTGGACAATCGATCAATCGGATGTAAGCAATTATGATCTGCAAGCAAATACGGAAGCTATTCCGGCAGATTGTACCGGGGAGGCCAACGGGCAAATCGTTTTCATTATCAATGGAGGGGAAGCGCCTTATGCTGTATTTCAGAATGGATCAGCCGTTTCTCAACCACTCAGCGGACTAGCTCCCGGCACTTATCAAATGGAAGTCGTTGATGCCAATGGTTGTTCTGTAAGTGTAGAGGAAACGGTAGGGTCCTGGCCGCTCCTGAATCCGCAGGTTTGTTCAAACTTTGAAAACGGCAGTTGGACTGTTTGGGTCGATGTAGAAAGCTATGATGTTGACGAATTGGATATCAGTTGGTCTACGGGAGGCAGCGGTCCCATGATCGAGGGATTGGACAACGGAAACTATGAGGTTACCCTCGTTACAGACCAATGGTGCGCCCGGACAATTAGTTTTAATCTCGCCGGTGTCTCTTCAGAGATTTCCGTAGATGAAACCGTTTTCGCGAGCGAAGCAGACCGGCCCGGCGGACAAATCTACCTGGACATTAATGGCGGGCTCCCCCCCTATCAAATCACCTGGAGCGAAAGACTGAACCGGGACGTCACGGATGCAAACCCGGCCAATATTGAAGCAAGTGGAGACGACTTTGGACACCTTCCTGAATTTGCCTTTGATGACGATCTGGGAACGAAGTGGCTCCACTTTACAGATACAGATGCCTGGATCAGCTATTTCAATCCGGCAGGAGCTAAAGTCGAATATTATTGCATAACCAGTGGGGATGATGTACCCGGCAGGGATCCTAAAACATGGCTCTTTCAGGGATCTGATAATGGCCAGGATTGGACGACGCTCGACAGCCGAACAGAAGAAGATTTTCCGGACCGTTTTCTAAAGCGTTGCTTTATCGTTGACAATCCGGAGGTATTTGAATATTACCGATTCTTTGTATTGGAAAACAGCGGGGATGCCTCCACCCAATTACAGGAATTGGAATTTTACGGAATAAAAACGGACGATACCTTTATTGAAAATCCGGATGCGGAAAACCTGAGCGCTCGTACAGAGTTACTCAGCGGGGAGTACAGATACCTGGTTAAAGACAGTAATCTGGAAGTGGTATCAAATACCCTGACTGTTGGAGCCTACGAATCATTCATTGCGGCGGACCTGATCGTGGTACAGGACGGCAACTGTCAGGTGCGCATCGAGACTCCGGATCCGGCCTACCAATACTACTGGTATGCAGCAGGCGATGCTTCGGTTCCTTTAGAGACGGGCAGCTATTTCCAGCCGCCTGCTTCAGGGGGGTACAACGTATTTGCATACGACCCTGCATTGAACGGTCTTAGTGACAATAAAAGGGGGTTTGCGGTGCAATTGGCCGGTCAACCAACTTTGGAAATTACGCCCGGGAACCAACTAACCATTGTGGATCCCGATCCCACGATGGATTATTACTGGTACGATTCCCCGGACTGTGTTAGCCCATTGGCGGCAGGTACGACCTTCAGCCCACCGGGTGGAACAGGCTGGTATTATGCAGACGCGATATCCAATATTCCACAGCAGCCGGAGACAGATCCGGGCTCTATTCCCGGCATCATCCTTCGGATGGATGCTTCTGACCTCGATGGAGATGGGATGACCGATGAACCTCAGGCACCTACTTCCTCCCTCTTAGACTGGTATTTTCCAGGTGGAAATCAATGGGCTGAAGGAAACTGGTTTGCTTATCGAAGCCATTACCAAAATGGATTGGGGGTAGCCGATTTTGCAACCATTTGGCTGCAATCCATAGAAACACAAGTCTCCGGATACCAGACTATACTAATGGCCTATGAAGAAAACCCGATTTCATTTCCTCAAACGGCACCCTTTGAAGGTTTGTCGGAAAACATTCCAAGAGACGAAAGTGCTGACCAACTTTTTGCAGGAAATGCACCGCCCACAACACTCAATGGCAGTACTTTTTTAAATGGAGAAGAAGTTGATCCGCTTAGCACACCTAATCCACTGGACTTCTGTATCCTGGGAGTAAGTATGACCGAACCATCTAATTCCGGGGTTAATTATACAGACACGCAGTGGGAAGGAAAAATAGGAGAGCTGATATTGTGGGAGACCGCGCTTTCGGAAGCCGAAATGAAAGGAGTCTCGGAATATCTACGAAGAAAATGGATTAGTATGGCCGATCTTTCCAGCCCCAAAACAGGCATATTCTGGCAGGAACCTACATCTACAAAGCAAGCGGAAACTGGCAACAAAATCAAGCTATATCCAAATCCGGGAAATGCGCTTTTGAATATTGAAGGTATGGATTCAGCTACTGATAAAATCCAGATTTACAGCATGACGGGCTCTTTAATTCTTAGTATTGACCAAACGGCAGAACGCCTGATCCTACAAATGGAAAACCTTCCCAGAGGCATGTACACCATAAATGGATTGAACGCCTTTGGAAAGGTCATCTGGACTAAACCCTGGATAAAAAGTTAAAGGATTTTTACCGCAGCTCTCTGATAAACCCATCCATGTAGAACTTCGATTTGATGTTTTTCAATTGTTGTTCTGCTACGGCTCGGCTGGTAAAAGGTCCCATTAAAATGCTATATTTTTTTGCCTCGCCTGTGCCGGATTCCTGCATATAGAGATAAGACATGCCTTTTTCTCTCCAGGCGAGATACTGGCGCTCAGCATTAGATTTTATGGTATAAGAAGCCAGTTGCAGAAAAATACCCTTCTGATTAAGGGGAAGATAATCTACCCGCCCCTTTGGTTCCTCGGCGGGTCCGCCGCTCTTAAACTTATAGGTATTCTCACTTTCAGCAGTTGGAGCTCCTTTGGCCGTTGCACTGGTCTCAGGATCACCATTATACCCAACTACTTCAACAACTACCCAGGCTTTGCCATCGGAAATAAAGCCGAGTTGTGCAGCTGCTGCCTTGGTCATATCGACAACGATATCCTCACCAAAGCCACCACGGTCATTTACGCGAACAGTCACACTTTTTCCGTTTTCCGGACGGGTTACTTTTAAAAGCGTACCATGTGGGTGGCTGGCATGTGCACAGGTAAAAAGATCGTTGGAGAAAATCTCCCCATTAGCTGTTTTACGCCCTTCAAAATAATCGGCATAAAAAACAGCATACCCCTTTTCGGTATAGGATTGGCCCTGTAAGGCTGTTAAACCGCACAAAAGGCAAATACAAAGTGTAGTAAATCTGAGCATCGTATGTAAGTTTTTGTTGGGGGATGTTAAGCAAGAGGTTGTTAATCCGTTAGCCAAATTCCCAGGCCTAATCGGATACCACCAAATACATTTTGGGTCTTTTTATATTCACCCTGGCTGTTCACAAATTGCCAGGCTTCGGCATTCAAATCGCTAAAACCAAACCCACCAAATAAATCAAGCCGTAGGAATAACGTCTCAGAAAGGTAAGATCGTACACCCAGGCTTCCGGTTAATCCAAAATCAGTGTTCCCGAAAAGATCGTTGTAATCATCGGGTTCACCATCTGCATTTAGCATAGCTTTAATTTCAGCAATATTAGGGTTCCGGTTCTGTGATTGATGGAAAGAAGCCATACTATAGCTCATTTCATTAACACTCCAGTCGATATTTGAGTTCAGTAAAAGTCCAATATAAGGTCCGAATGAAAATGAAAAACGGGTGCCGGTTTTACCTTCTGCAGCATCCCCGCTTACCAAACGGTATAAAATTGGAATGTGCATATAGTTTAGATCTACTGCTTTTTCATGTAATTCACTCTGGAAAGTACTGGCGTAATTCACTCCCTGACTGCTGTAATAAAAACCAACTTCTACATTGTGGATCAGACCGAAAGAATAGCCTGCAGATATTCCTCCCTGAAATCCGGATTTATAAGCATAATCCATTTCCGAAAAACCATAGTTGTTTTGATTTATGGCGATAGTGCCCAAATAAGCACCATCTGCCCCTAAATACAATTGTGCGGATAAGGGTTGCAGGCAAACCCCTGAAAACAGGATACTTAGGATTACTATTCGTTTTATCATTTAGGTTTATTTTGAGAACGTGTTTAAGGTCATTGTCCTTTCAAAATTAAGGAAATCCTGCAATAAGCAACTTGAAACTTCAAAGTACCACGGAAGGCGTCTGACAGGGATCTCACAGGTTCAGTGAGATTAAGAGTTTGTTCGGATTTTACACTTTGGGCTGCACTTGCCAAATTTTGCAGGGCACTTTGTTATTCTTCAGTCGCTTAGCTATCCCGATAGCTATCGGGAAGGCTCCTTCATCATGCCTCGTTCCCTACAAAATTTTGTGGCGTTCGCTCCAAAAGCAAATTCCGAACAAACTCTAAATATTCTTTCATCCGCCCGCCATCTTTTGATTCCGGATAAAACGAACAAACAAAGCAATTGCCATTCCTATATCAAGTTCATCCCCTCTTTAAAGCCATTTACAAAAAATTGCCTTCCTGAAATCCTTTGGTAAAAACGTAAAAAAGAAACACCATCTTAGTACCAGCGGACAGAAAAAGAAGACCATTATTAAAAAAAATCAAATTAAATACAAAACCAAAACAACCAACACAAAGCACTGAACGACAACACCTTAAGTCAGATCCTAACAAAAAAAAACACTTCAAACTGAAAAAATATATGGTCAATTCACAGAACATGTATCGCCCTTAACCGATTACATTACAGGGAGTTAAAGAATATTTATTAATTTATAAAATGAAAATTACATACATTTGAGGTCTAATTCAGAGGGTTCGCAAGTGAAAACCAGTCTGTTGGTCCGGCAAATAAGTATTTTATATGCACTGACTTATCGAATGAATTTCAAATGCAAAACCACTGATTAGGCGTATGGAAGTATGGAAAACACCTGTTCTACCCTGAAGATTCATGTATACGACCCAAGGTCGAAATGGTTATTGAAAACCTCAAACCACTTCGCTTCAAGTATAAGCTGCAGATCATTTTCTTTTGAAGATAGATCTGCATTGATGATTGTATTAAATTCAATGCCAAAGAGCAGAATAAATATTGGAACCAAAACACCCGCTCCAAACTGAAAACATATTTTTATACAACCTAATTATTCAACAAACAGAGAGAGCGATGCCTAAAAAATTATCAAGTCAGGAGTATGACCTGCTGCTGACTCAGTACAAATCGGACCTTCGCATCCTTGAGACTCAGGTATCCAACCTGAAAAGCATTATCAAGGAAACAGAAAAAGGTCTGAAGGACGCTAAAAAAGCGGAAAAGTCCGACAAGCCTAAGGGCCGCAGAGGTCGTCCGCCAAAAGCGAAAACAGCTGATGCTGCCGACAAGCCGAAACGCGGTCGCGGTCGTCCGCCAAAAGCAAAAACGGCTGATGCTGCCGACAAGCCGAAACGCGGTCGCGGTCGTCCGCCAAAACCGAAAACAGCTGATGCTGCCGACAAGCCGAAACGCGGTCGCGGTCGTCCGCCAAAAGCAAAAACGGCAAAGGCTAAAGATTCCGGTGTAGGATATCGTTTAAATGACATTGACGATTTGATCTTAAAATCGATCAGCCGCCGCAAGCGGGCATTAGTCAGCTCAGAACTTTTTGACCTTGCCAAAAAGAAAATGAAAAAAGACGGCAAAGAAGTTTCTGATGTTTCACTTCGTGGCAAGCTTAACCGCAGCATTCACAAACTGGCCAACAAACACGGTCGCCTAATCAAGACCGATTTCCCGGGTAAGGGATATGCATACGCACTTACCGAATGGGCAAAAGAAGATGGCCAGATCGATGAGAAATATTTGAAATAATTATATTTTTCAGGAATAAAAATGACGCGTCCTCCGGGGCGCGTTTTTTTTTTGCCCCATTCAGAATACCTTTTGCTTCCAATCAACGAGCCCCAAATTCCCAACAAGTTCTTAGATTTGCACAAAAAAATATAATGCGCTACTTATTCGCTATAACCATGTTCTTTGGTCTGCTTGCCTGCCAGTCTGACAAACCAGGCGAACAGACAGAAACTGCCAATACGCCCCCCGCGGATGTACAAGAACAACTCCCACCCCCACCCGCAGAGGGTCCCAGAACCCAACAGACAGGAGCTGGTCGCAGCGTACCGGTCAATATGAATGACTTTATTGAGCTGCGTTTTTCAGATGCTGATGTTAAGCCGGGAGAACAAAAATGCCTGGAGGTGACAGCCAATAGCTTTCAGGACGTGATGTCCATGCAATATACCATACAGTGGGATCCGGAAATAATTGAGCTGGCTGCATTGGGAAAGTTCAATCTAAAGGATCTGACTACCAACAATTTTGGCGCTCACAAGGCTGTCGACGGGCTGTTGACTTTTTCCTGGTACGATCAGAATATTCAGGGGATTAGTGTCGCAGATGGCACCTCCATTTACCAGATTTGTTTTAAAGGGAAAGGAGTACCGGGTAGCACATCTACAGTTTCCTTTGTCGAAACACCCGTTCCTTTTGAGATCAGCAATAAAGCCGGTGAGGTAATTCGATTTGAACACCATCCGGGAACTGTAAAAGTCATTGAGTAGTCAAACTCCAATATTTTCAAGCCAACTTTTGGAGCAGAGAAAACAAAAAGCCGGACAATTTTCCGGCTTTTCTTATTTTACCAATATCTTTAGAAACAGTATATCCGCAATAGTTTCAATTCGAAATCGATCTTCCTTCCCTGTTCATTCATTTGTTCTGATTAAGGACAATATTTTTCAATCCTAAATTAAAAACCTCCATGAAGAGAATTACCCTGACTCCCTTTTTAACGGCTGCTTTCTTCGTTCTTTTCTGCCTTTCGGCGAAAGCCCAACACACACCCTACCAGGAGCAGAAAGGAGCATCTGTATCTGAAGTCCGTTTATTGGGAAAAACGATTCCACTTTCAGAAGTGGCTGAGAAATCGGTTAGCACCAACAACTCAAAAAGAAAAAAAGCCAAAGCGTTTTACTCCACCGAAATGCCCAATTTTGAGGCAAACCAACCAATGCCAACTCCTTTTGCGGATGTTGCCAACCCCAAAATGGGGGATCCAATTCGACAGTTAGGCACCGACAAATTTCTCACGGAGATAGAACCCGATCTGGTACTTGAAGGAATGGATGAAGCAGATTCCGGCGTAAGCCCGCCAGATCCAAATGGCGATGTAAGTACGGAACACTACATTCAATTGATCAACTCGGGTTCGGGAGCGATCATGTCTATTTGGGACAAAGAAACCGGGGAGCAATTGCTGGATGCCCTGAGCCTCAACAGCCTCTGGGAACAATTTAATATTACCGGACTGGGAGATGGCGTAGTGCTCTACGATCAGGCGGCTGACCGATGGGTTTTAACCGAACTGGGAACCTTTGGCACCAATGCAATGCTGGTGGCCATTTCGGAAACAAACGATCCCTTTGGAAGCTACTTTGCCTATGAATTTTCCGCTCCCAATCTGCCGGATTATCCCAAGTATGGTATCTGGCACAATGCTTATATGATCACGACCAACGAGCCAGGCGAAACGGAAATTCCGGTCTACCTCCTGGACCGGGAAGCCATGCTCAACGGGGAGGCTACAGCAGATATGCAGCGTTTGCTGGCGTTACCCAAATTTAATGCAGATAATCCCTCCACTTTCCAGGTGGCCACGCCGGCTGATTGGGATGGAGATACGCCGCCTCCGGCCAACAGTCCGCAATATGTAATCCGGATTTACGATGATGCCTGGGAAGGGGGATCTGATGCACTCGAAGTGTGGGAAATTCTCGTTGACTGGGACAACCCCAACAACTCTGCCATAAACGGACCACTGGTTTTGCAAACGGAAGCCTTCGACAGCGAACTGTGTAACTCCAGTATTTTTGATTGTATCACCCAGTTTGGCGAAAACGGCACTTTATCTGCCTTACAACAGGTTATAATGAACCGGATTCAATACCGGAACTTTGGCAGTCACGAGTCGATCGTATTAAACCACAGTGTCGATGTAGATGGAAACAATACGGGGGGAGTACGTTGGTATGAACTGCGCAAAATGAGTGGCGGCGACTGGGAAATCTATCAACAGGGAACCGTATCTCCTGACGACGACGGCCGATTCATGGGTAGTATTGCCATGGACGGCAGCGGAAATATTTTGCTGGGGTATTCGGTGACCTCAGCCAACAAACCACTTTCGCTGCGTTTTACAGGTCGCTATGCCGGTGACCCGCCGGGAGAAATGACTATCGACGAATTCGAGTTTGCGCCCGGTGAAGATGAATACTTTGGATTCCGATGGGGAGATTATGCAAATACCTGTGTGGATCCGGATGACGACGCTACTTTCTGGTTTACCGGAGAATATATGAAGGAAGACATTTGGGGTACGAAGATTATGCGTACCGTATTGCGCAGGGACTCGAATGATATTGGTTCTTTTGCACTCATCACGCCTCAGGACTCTGAATTTTTAACAGCCACTGAAGAAGTAAAAGTCAGCATAAGAAACTTTGGCCTGCTGCCTGCAGAAAACTTCTCCATTTCCTATCAGTTTGAGAATGGCCCTGTTATTACCGATATGATTTCAGACACGCTCATTGCTCCGGATTCTATTTATGAGCACACATTCGATGAGCAGGTTGATATGTCTGTTATTGGAAGTTACGATTTCACGGTCTTCACTTCCATGGCAATAGACACGAATCAATTTAACGACACCTTGCGGGCGATCCGCATGAAGCAAACACGCTTTGATGCCGGAATCAGTGATATTGAAGGACTGGACATACCCCTCTGTGTTCAGGATTTTGAGGGATCGCTGGTTTTGTATAATTACGGCCAGGAAACGCTTACTTCGGTAGACATTAAATACAGCATCAACGGCGGTACGGAAACCACCATCAACTGGACCGGCTCCCTGGCTTATACAGAATCGGAGGTAATACCAATCAGTTCGGCCGAACCTCTAATGCTCGACAACACCATTACGGCTTACACCGAAAACCCCAACGGGATGACGGATGAAGACCCGGCAAATGACAGCTTCGACCGCGATTTTACCTATTATTCTGATGGGGTAGACCTCCGCTTTGAATTGCAAACAGACAATTTCCCCGGTGAAACCAGTTGGGAACTGACCAATTCAACCGGCGATGTGGTATACTCCGGAGATAATTATTCAGATGCAGCAACATTGTATATCGAATACTGGTGTTTGCCGAATGGCTGTTATACATTCACCATTTTTGATTCCTTTGGAGACGGTATAAGCTGGGGAGGTGTAGAGGGCTATTATCAGATCATTCGCGAATCGGATGAAGTTACCCTGGCCATTATCAACAACCCGTCCTTCGGCTTTGAAGAGGTCAATGACTTCTGTACAGATTTCGAGTGTATGTTATCGGCCAATTATACGGTTACCAATGAAAGTGCCGCCGGGAATAACGATGGCTCCATACTTTGTGAAGCCAATTCCGGAGATGGAAATTACCAGTACAGTATAGATGGTGGGGTTACTTTCCAGGATTTTGCCCTCTTTAATGGTTTGCCTGCCGGCGAATATGATGTCGTGATTATTGATGGTGTGGGATGTAGTACTGAGACTACACTTACTATTACGGCCTGTGCCATTGAGCTTAGTGCCAATGTTACCGATGCTTCCAACGACAATTCCGAAGATGGCGTCATTACAGTTGGTGCAACCAACGGACTATCCCCTTACCAGTACAGCCTGGATGGCAATACCTACCAGGATGAAAATATCTTCGATAATTTACCGGAAGGCGATTACACCATCTATGTCATCGACGCCAATGGTTGTGAGCAGCAATTAATGGTAAGCATAGGTAGCGTGGTTAGCAATCAGGAGACTTTCTTTGGATATCAGCTGGAGGTTTTCCCAAATCCGACTCCAAACCTGCTTACCATCAATCTCAAAGGAATGCAGGGCGTTTCCACCATGATGCTAAGCATCTTTGACGCCAGTGGTCGAAAGGTAAAAACAGCCAGACTGGTAGCATGGGATCACGTGCTTACCGGCCAGGTTTCGATGAAAAGCCTCGCCAACGGCACTTACTTCATCCGTTTTGATCACCCGGACTTCAACCGCATGATTCAGGTGCAGAAATTTGAATAAATAAAAAAGCCCATTTCGCAAATTCGCGAAATGGGCTTTTCTCTTTCCTCTATCCTCTATCCTCTATCCTCTATCCTCAAATCTTAACCATCATCGTACTCAGTTGTCCCTCATCAGATCGTACCCGGAAAGCAAAATAACCGCTTGGCAAGTTGCTTACGTTCATGGTGCCCTGAATAACACCGGCAGTTGCATCCATTTCCCGCGTTTGAACCAGGCTTCCCGTGCTATCCAGAATATCGAGCCAGATATGACTGGAGGCGGTAAGTTGCAACTCAAAAGAGAAAATGTCTTTCACCGGATTAGGGCCTAAAACTATTCGGTCTACCAACGCAAAATCCGCCACATCGTTTATTACAATCGTAAGGGTATTGGACGTTGTTTCACATCCATTTTCGTCGACTACCACTACATAATAATCGCCGCTTTCATCTGCTGAATAGGAAGAAGCCGTTGCATCCATGATTGCTTCGCCATCCAGGTACCACTGGTACGTTGTAAAAGTACCGCCACCTGAAATTTCGAGCATTTCGCCGGTAGCTTCAATGACCGGATCAGCAAGCGTATCCGCTTCCAACTCCACCCAAACTTTAGTTACACAACCGGCAGAAGTAGTAACCTCACCAATGTATTCTCCGGGCCCCAGGTTATTAATAGACGGCCCGGTTCCGGCACTGCCCCAATCAATGGATTGTGGCGCTTCGCCTACCCAGGTCAGGTCGATCTGGCCGTTGGTTGCTACCTCACAAGCCGGATTTGTGGTGGCTGCTTCTGCGATAAATTCTTCCTGCGTTTCTACTACGCGTGCAATAGTTCCGTCTCCCAAATAGGCTACATACAATTCTCCGTTCCAGTCTTCGCCAAAGGAACTGAATTCGAAATTATCAAAATTGCCCAGGGAGAAATCTTCCCAGCCCCCTTGTCCGTCGGGTGCAAGCGCCCAGAAATTTCCGGTGCAGTAA
>JAAEZH010000042.1:0-10390 GCA_018222965.1 Bacteroidota bacterium | reverse complement strand
TAATCCGCAAAGATATAGTAGCCCTCCATCTCCGGGAATCGGCAGCCTCGGTAGACAAATCCGCCGGTTACAGAACAGCCAGTAGGGTTGTTGCTAACATATTCAAAAATGGGTTCTGTATAATCTCCGGCAGGGCCACAGTTATTGGTATTGTAGGCATGTGTTCCCTCATAGCAACGCCAACCGTAATTTTGCCCGCCCGGGTCTCCGGCAGGCTGGTAGTCAATTTCTTCCCAGGATTCCTGACCTACGTCACCAATCCAAAGATCGCCGGATTCGCGGTCAAAGCTAAATCGCCACGGATTTCGTAATCCGTAAGCCCAGATCTCATCCAAAATTCCGGGTTCATCCAAAAAGGGGTTGTCGGCCGGAATGGAATAAGGATTGCCATTATCTACATCAATCCGCAACATATTGCCCAGATAATTAGTGGTAGTCTGCGCGTTGTTGGGTATATCACCGGCGCCACCACCATCGCCTGTACCAATGTATAAATAGCCATCCGGACCAAAAGCCAGATCGCCCCCGTTGTGATTGGAGGCCGTTTGATTAAACGTCAGGAGCACTTCTCCACTCGAAACATCTGCCACATTCGGGTTGAAATCAGAAACCGAATATCGACTTATATAGGAATCTCCGCCACTACCGGTGTAATACACATAGAAATAGCCATTAGACGCATAGTCGGGATGAAAGGCCAGTCCGAGCAGGCCGCGCTCATTGCCGCTGTCATTTACGATGTTCTCAATGGCTAAAAATGGGGTAACTAAAACATCCCCGTATCCATCGATGATCTTAATATTTCCCGGCTGTTCCACGACGAAGATGCGTTCGTCATTTGCATGAGCAATATCTACCGGACGATTGAAGCCAGATGCCACAACATCCAATTGAATTTGTGGCTGAGCGAACAATTGCCCGACTAAAAGGCATAAGAAAAAGGTAAGTAATTTATTCATTGTGGTTAATTTTAAGCAACTGATGATTTGTATATCCAGCTTTTACGGAATTTAAAATCCCAAAAGGCTTTGTTTTGCGTGAAGGTGAAACCTGGTATTGGCCAACAATCACGCATCGATATAAACTGATTTACAGGCATTGGTTCGCGAAATAATACACAATCCATTAATTCTCAGCGATAAACCCTATTTTGTTCCCAAAATTGCAAATTATGCTTCGATTCTTTGTGCTGCTGGCAGGCTTCCTTCTTTACGGCGGAATGTTATCGGCTCAGCCCAACCCCTCCAATGTTTACCTTTTTGAAGTAAAGAAAACCGAAGACAAAAAATTATCATTGGGGGATCCGGCCTACCTCACTGCCTTTAATCCGGGGGGCTATAATAACCAGCCATACTTCATTTCAACGACTACCCTCTTCATTTCCGCGGGCATGCCTTCTGATACGTTTCAGACAGACATTTATGCCCTGGATCTGACAGAGAAAAAGATTACCCGGCTTACGGCTACTGCCGAATCGGAGTACTCTCCTACTCAAATGCCAGACTATTTTTATTTCTCGGCAGTTCGGGTCGAAGCCGATCCGGATCAGACACAGCGCCTGTGGCAATTCCCCGTTGATCGCCTCAATAACGGCAAACCCGTATTTCCAAACATACGCAATATTGGCTATCACTACTGGCTCGGCCGCTATCGGGTTTTGTTGTACATTGTTAATAACCCCAATATGCTTATCGTGGCAGATACACGCACCGGGTCCTGGGAAAAAATTACGGCCGATGTCGGACGCTGTTTCAAAAGGCTTCCCAATGGAAAAGTCGCTTTCGTACAAAAGGAATCGGAAGACCTCTGGATGATGTGCGAACTCAACACCCAGGATTATACTGCCAAAGGTCTGGTTCCAACCCTGCCCGGTGTAGAGGACTTTGCGGTTCTTAATGATGGCAGCTTTTTGATGGGACGAGGAAGTAAAGTTTATCACTATGACCCTGCCAAAAGCGATGCGGGTTGGATCGAAATTGCCGACCTGCGCGGATACGGCATCAATGCCATCACCCGTCTTGCTTTTAATGGCAAAGGGCAATTGGCGCTTGTCAGCGAATAGGCATTCCCGACCTGGCACACATATCAACTACAGACCAAATGGGTCGTCAGGTGAAGGTGCCCTTCCCGCCTCAGCGGATTGTATCGCTGGTGCCCTCCCAAACAGAATTACTGGCCAGCCTGGGGCTGGATGCAGAAGTAGTCGGAATTACTAAGTTTTGCATCCATCCCAACACCTGGTTTCGCAATAAATCGAGAGTCGGAGGTACCAAAGACTTCAAACTTGAGCGCATACGGAAGCTCCGGCCAGACCTGATCATTGGCAATAAGGAAGAAAACGATCAGGCCGGCATCGAACAACTGGCAAAAGAATTTCCGGTTTGGATGAGCGATATTAAGACCCTGGACGATGCCCGGGATATGATCGGCAAACTGGGAGAAATTTGTGCCCGCCCGGAAGAAGCCCGGAAAATTTCTGCTGAAATAGAATCCGGCTTTGCCAACACCCCTGCTTTCCCGACGCTTCGCACCGCTTATTTAATTTGGCAGGATCCTATAATGATTGCAGCCAGTGATACGTTTATCAACCACCTTATTGAAACCCTCGGACTGGAAAATGTGTTTTCTGATAAAAGCCGGTATCCAATTGTTACAGAAGCGGAATTGCAGGAGAAAGACCCGGAATTGATCCTCTTATCTTCGGAACCCTTTCCTTTTCGGGAAAAACATTTGGAAAGATTTCAGGCTATTTGTCCGAAGGCACGCGTAAAATTGGCAGACGGTTCTATATTTTCGTGGTATGGAAGTCGTTTGTTAAAGGCACCCGCTTATTTTGCAGATCTTCGAAAGTCGCTAAAGTTATGAATTCACTGCTACGTATATATATATTGTTTTCGCTTTGTCTTTGTGCCACCATGCTTCCGGCACAGGATGTCGTTCCCGGGCAATTGGTCATTCACCTGGAGGAAAAGGTACAGTCAGCAAAATGGCAGGATTCCTTTGAGGAATTCCGCTCCCTGGAAAACGAAAATACATTCGCCGAAAGGCAGATACTAAAAAGCGGTGCTATTACCCGCAAAGCCGGAGCAGAAAATCAAATGCTGCTTTTTGAATTTGAGGAGTCTGAATCCGATCGCTATTCTCTAAAAGATGTTTTGATGAATCTGGACGGGGTCAAAATGGTGGAAGACGTTTTTTACCTCCAGGAACGCAGCACCCCTCCAAACGATCCTTTTTATCCGGAACAGTGGTCGCTCGAAATTATAGAACTCGAAGAGGTATGGTCCGTAACCAGTGGCGGAATTACCATCAATGGCGATACCATAGTAGTAGCGATTATAGACAGCGGGTTTAAGATCAACCATCCGGAATTGCAGGACAACATCTGGATAAACCAGGCAGAAGCGCAGGGAGAGACAGGAGTTGATGACGATAACAACGGATATGTAGATGATATTAACGGTTGGAATTTTGTAGCTGATCTGCCCGTTCATCCGGAAGGATCACACGGAACCGCCGTTGCCGGTATTATCGGAGCCAGTGGAAACAACAATTCCGGCATGTCGGGCATCAACTGGAATGTTAAAATGATGGTCCTGACCGTATTGACCACCTTCGACATTGCCGAAGCTTATACTTATGCGCTGGACCTTCGTGAAAAGTACAACAACAGCAATGGCACAGAAGGCGCTTATGTAGCTGTCACCAACGCATCGCTTGGACTGAATTCTCGCTGGTGCGAAGAATTTCCTTCCTGGGGAGAAATATATGATCCGCTTGGAGAAGCAGGCATCCTGAATATTGCTGCCACTGCCAACAGCAATGTAGACGTAGCTGTGGACGGAGATATGCCAACTTCCTGCCCCAGCGAATATCTCCTCACGGTAACCAATACAGACCGCAACGACGAAAAAGTTATCAGCGCCGGATACAGTAATATATATATTGACATGGCTGCTCCCGGTGGCCCCGGAAACGATGGTGCATTTACACTGAATGAATTTGACGATTACGATGAGAGTTTTGGGGGTACTTCTGCCTCGGCTCCACATGCTACCGGTGTAGCTGCCCTGTTGTATTCCATGCCCTGCACCGAATTGTTTGAAGGCAGTCCTGCAGAGACCGTGCTGTTGATGAAGGATGCCATGATGCAGGGCGGCGATCCGCTTACCGCCCTTGATGGCATTACGGTATCGGGTAATCGCCTTAATGCCACGCGTAGTATGGCCTGGTTGCACGCCTATTGCCAGCCCTATAAAACAGAGAATCCATTTGAGGATTATTCTTCGGGAAAAGGATTTTTGCGTATTGGTCCCAATCCGCTTTTTTCCGGAGAAGTCCTGGACGTATTATACAGTGCCGATTCTTTTGGTCCCATTGACTTTACGGTTTACGACATACTGGGGCGCGAACTTTATCGGGTACAGAAAGAACTGATGCCTTTTGATGAACAGGCATTTAGTATTCCCACCCTCAATTTAGCGGCAGGTACTTATATTTTGGTTATTGAAAACGGGAAAGATCCAATTAGCTATAAATTTGTAGTTTTGTAGCCCGAAAGCAGCAGATAATGGTCCTGACAAAAAGAGTTTACAAAAAGTTTGAAAAATCTTTTTTAAAAACCGGGATAAGCTTATCTTTGCGTTCGCATTTCCGGAACGGAATACAGTTTTGATGTGTTATTACTGTTGAAATCGGGAAATACCGGCCTTGTAGCTTAACGGATAGAGCACCTGACTACGGATCAGGAGGTTGAAGGTTCGAATCCTTCCAAGGTCACCATTTTTAGCTCTTTTTGAGCAATTGAACAAACACCGCAGAGATGTCGAAAGTATGTCAACTTACAGGGAAGCGGCCGGTAGCCGGAAATAGCGTTTCGCACTCGAATGCAAAAACGCGTCGTCGTTTTTTGCCGAACCTGCACAAGAAACGTTTTTTTATTCCGGAAACTGGTAAGTGGGTAACACTTAAAGTTTCCAGCACAGCGCTGCGTTCAATTAACCGGATGGGCTTGTATGCTTATCTGAAGAAACTGGAACGCAAAGGGGTGGATCACGGTGTGAAGCTGTAAGAATCCGCCGATTCGTTAAATTCTAGAAGTTAGCAAGTCATGGCTAAGAAAAGCAAAGGAAATCGCCTCCAGATCATTTTGGAATGTACGGAGCACAAAGAATCAGGCATGCCGGGTACTTCCCGCTATGTTACACAAAAGAACCGTAAAAACACTCCGGATCGTCTGGAGCTGAAAAAGTTCAACCCTATTCTCAAGAAGGTAACCCTTCACCGCGAGATTAAGTAGGTTGCTTTTTTACGGATATCTCCCTATTTTGCAAGCATTCCCCGAAAGGGGGCTTAAACAATAAAAATCGAACATCATGGCCAAGGTTAGTAAAAACGCAAGAGTAGCTCAACGTGCCGCCAACGCCGGTTCTGGCCGGGATTTCGTTAAAGTGGTTCAAAGCGTAAAAGACCCTAAGACAGGGAAGTACGCTTACAAAGAAGTGATGCTACACAAAGACAAAGTGAAGGAATTCTTTGCCAATAACAAGTAATTTCTTCTATATCGCTACAAGCGGAAAGGCTTTTCTTTATACCAAAGAAAGGCCTTTTTTGTTATTAGCCGATATATAAATTTATACGCTTAAGCCTTTTTGGGGTTTGAAGTGTTTATCAAAGAAACAGAGTCAACCCCTATCTGATTCTCGATGAATTGGGTATAATTAATGGAAGTTCTTAACTTCCGAAGCCTTCAGAATAAAACGTATGAGCTTTTTCAAAAAATTCTTTACCAAAGAGAAACAAGAGGACCTCGACCAGGGACTCGAAAAAACCAAAAGCAGTTTCTTTGGTAAAATTTCCCGGGCCATTGCCGGCAAAACCAAAGTAGACGAAGAAGTACTTGACGAACTGGAAAATGTGCTGATCTCCTCCGATGTAGGATTGGATACTACCGTGAAGATCATCGAGCGCATTGAAGAACGTGTAGCCCGAGACAAATACATCAACACCGAGGAACTCAATGAGATCCTGCGCGATGAGATCACACAGATCCTCGCCGAAAACCAAACGGTGGATGTGGATGGCTTCCTCCCGCCTGGTGACCACAAACCTTACGTCCTTTTGGTTGTAGGGGTAAACGGAGTAGGAAAAACAACGACCATCGGCAAGTTGGCGCATCAGTTTAAACTGGCCGGTAAAAAAGTAGTCCTGGGTGCCGGAGATACATTCCGGGCAGCTGCAGTTGACCAGCTAGGCATTTGGGCCGATCGCGTTGGCTGTGACTTTTACAGCAAAGGCATGCATTCCGATCCTGCAGCTGTAGCTTATGAAACGGTACAGCACGCCATCAACAATGGCCACGATGTAGCCATCATTGATACAGCCGGACGCTTGCACACCAAACTCAATCTGATGAAAGAGCTGACCAAGATCAAGCGCTCTATCGGAAAGAAAATGGAAGATGCGCCCCATGATGTGCTTCTAGTGTTAGATGCCACCACCGGCCAAAATGCCATCGAACAGGCAAAACATTTTACGGCTGCTACAGAGGTAAGCTGCCTGGCACTAACCAAACTGGATGGCACAGCCAAAGGCGGTGTAGCAATCGGAATCTCGGATCAGTTTAAAATTCCGATCCGGTACATCGGAGTAGGAGAATCTATCCACCAATTGCAGGTGTTCAATAAACGGGCTTTCGTAGATTCCCTCTTCAAAAACGAAACCCTAACCGACTAACCAGCAAACCAACTAACTGACTAACTGACTAACTGACTAACTGACTAACTGACTAACTGAATATATACCAATGAAGGAAGTTTATATTGTTTCTGCCGTTCGAACACCACTTGGAAGCTTTGGCGGAGTGCTCTCCAGCCTCGCAGCGACCGAATTAGGAACTGCTGCCATCAAGGGAGCACTCGAAAAGGCAGGCGTAGATGCCAACGAAGTAGAAGAAGTATTTATGGGTAATGTTTGCTCGGCCAACCTGGGTCAGGCACCTGCACGTCAGGCTGCACTCGGTGCCGGCATTCCCGAACACGTACCCTGTACAACCGTCAATAAGGTATGCTCCTCCGGTATGAAAACCATTATGTTTGGTGCCCAGTCTATTATGCTCGGCCAGGCAGATGTTATCGTTGCCGGTGGTATGGAGAGTATGTCCAACATCCCTTACTATGTTCCTAAAGCCCGCTGGGGCCACAAATATGGCGATGGCAAACTGGTAGACGGCCTGGCCAAAGACGGCCTGACAGATGCTTACAACCACCTGGCGATGGGTGTCTCTGCCGATGCAACAGCCACCAAATACAACATTAGCCGCGAAGCACAGGATGCCTATACCATTCGCTCCTATAAATTGTCGGCCGAATCTACCGAAAACGGAGCTTTCGGAAATGAAATCGTTCCGGTATCCGTTCCTCAAAGAAAAGGCGATCCGCTTGTGATCAAAGAAGATGAGGAATTTAAGAAAGTAAAATTTGACAAGATCCCGAATCTGCGTCCGGTATTTACCAAAGACGGAACCGTTACAGCTGCAAACGCTTCAACCATCAATGATGGTGCCTCTGCGCTGGTTCTGGTAAGCAAAGAAAAAGCAGAAGCGCTGGGTCTTTCCCCTATCGCTAAGATCGTTTCTTTTGCTGACGCTGCCCTGGCTCCGGAATGGTTTACCATTGCCCCGACTCAGGCGGCTCCCAAAGCACTCAAAAGAGCAGGAATGAGTTTTTCAGACATCGATTATTTCGAAGTGAATGAAGCTTTCTCTGTGGTGCCTCTGGCTTTTAATCAGGAATTGAATCTGGATGGCGACAAGGTGAATGTACTGGGTGGTTCGGTTTCCATCGGTCACCCGCTGGGTGCTTCCGGTGCCCGTATCGTGACCACTTTGTGCAATGTCCTGCAAAACAAAGATGCTGAACGCGGTCTCGCAGCCATTTGTAATGGCGGTGGCGGTGCTTCTGCTATGGTCATCGAGCGCATGAAATAAGCGCTTTTCAAACTATTAAAAAGGGCCGTTCCGCAACTTGCAGAACGGCCCTTTTTCTTTGCACAGCAGCCTATTCCATAAGCCAAAACTCTCCATCCAGTTTAATGGCAAACAAGCCCAGATCCGGTCGGGCAAAAAGCATATTGGGTCCCTCGGCAGTACGCCAAACATTTTGATATACCTGATTTCCGGGGAAGGAGTAAAATTCTTCCAATACCAATTCATCCGAAAAGTTAGTTTGACTTTCGTCGAATGGCGGATCGTCAAAACGAGGTGCCAGAACCGTCTCTCCAAAAGCCAGCGATCCGATCTTGCTCATACTTAGGCGCAAGGCATCGTAAAACAATTCCTTTTCTTCCTCATAAAGGGCCATATACACCAGCACATCTATCACGATGGAATCGCCAATGTACAAAAGCTGGGAGATGCTTTCGGAAGTATAGTAATCACAAACTACAGGTTCGTAGGGTCCGGTGGTTAGTTCGCAACGGTATTTCACACAATGCTGGTCGGTCATGGATTGATTAACATCCATGCTAAGGACCATGCTTTCTCCATCCTCATTCTTTAAAGTGATTTGATTCCCGTCTTCATAAGGAATCAAACCTGCTGAACTGTCTAATAAAGCAATTTCGCCTGTTTTTTGGGATTCGCATCGGTTTTTACAACTCGCTGCAAACAGAGGCAGACAGAGTAGTAGCATCCATATCAATCTGTTCATTTGTGGTTTTTTTGATAAAATGAGCTGGTTAATAATTGGCAGCAGGTCTGCATTTCCCGCCAGGTTTTCACCTCCTCTCCTGCTCCCTTCGGCTTTCTAATAAAACGGACAGGCTCTGGGCTTATTTCTTTTTCGGCGCAAAGTCTTCCTGTTATCTGCTCTGCTGCCACCTTTACTTCAAAATAAATATTGAATGGTAAATTGTTGCGAAACCGAAGATCCTTATACCCATAAGCTACGGTGGCATCGGCGCCCAATGGCGTGAAACGCTCTGATTCCTGATAAATGTCGACGGAGTGGCTGTGCCGTTCCACCACCTCCAATCCTCCGAGTAATGCCAGGTGATAGATCAATCCGGAAAGCTGGCACAAACCGCCGCCAATGCCGGCTTGCAAACGTCCGTTTACCAGGTTTCGCCCGGCTTTAAATCCTTCCCGGGCACCGGGTTTTCCCACACTTCTCCAAAAGGAAAACAGCTCTCCCGGCCGAATGAGCGTCTGACGGATACTTTCAGATGCCAGGCGGATATTGTGTAGTTTATTCTCGTAGAGATAAGATCGTTTTACAGCTTGTTGCAGTTCAATTCGAAAGGGATATTCCGTTTTTTGGCGCTTTTCAGCGAATGGTATTCCGGCCTGGAGATCAGCCCGTTTCCTTTTTAGCAACTGATACCTTAGTCGCCAGGCATAGGGTATGGAATCCTGCCATCTCATTTTTTGATCATCTCCAGCAACAGGTAAGAACTTAGAGGCCCCAGGAAGGAGCGGCTGAGTCGCTGGTCCAACAGCTTCAATCGCTTGCGCATTTTTGATGGAAACCGATGTACCGGTAGAAAAAGCAGTCCATGATGGTCCACCACGCTAAAGGTTTCACCACAAAGCTTTTCCCAGTCTTTAACAGAATAAGCGGAGGCAGCATGCCAGCCTATCAGATTTTTCCGGCGGCTGTAAAATCGAATGGCCTTTCGCCGAAAGGCAGAAGGAAAATCCAGGATCAATTTACCCCCTGGTTTAAGACATCGAGCACATTCCTCAAGCACCTGCTTCAGCGCTTCAGGCTCCAGATGCATGACAAAATGAAAGGCGAAAATAGCATCAAAGCGGCCTTCCTCAAAAGGCATATTTAGAGCATCCGAACAATGGAATTTCACTCCGGGATTCTTATCCCGGGCAATGCTTATCATGGATTTGCTTTGGTCTGTCCCATGAGTCGCAAACCGACTCAATCGGCCTGTACCACAAGCGAGATCCAGGATACTTTTACCTTCGCGATCTGCAAGGATTTTCACCAGTAGGGCTACCTCCTGCTGGTGAATAAACCGACCATAGGAGTTATCGAAACGATCCTCGTCGTATTTCGGAGCAAGCGCTTCGTAATATGTGTATATGTCCTGCATAAAAAAGTCCCTAAATATAGCGTTTACTAAATTTAGGGACCTTTTTTCTATCCTCTATCTGTACTGCCACTCAAACTTCAGGGCACTCTTAAATATTGATAATTAGTATAATCCTTTACCACTATTTGCCCCTAGTACTCTGCTCCACCTCCCGATTCCTATCGGGATGAAGGGGGAGCTGTCCGCTGTAAGCGGGCTGAGGGGGAGAAACCCGGTTTCTGACTTAAATTTATTTGCCTCCGGCGGCTTCTTTGCCTTGATGCAAATGAAGCAAAGATCAAGGCGG
>JAAEZH010000041.1 GCA_018222965.1 Bacteroidota bacterium | reverse complement strand
CGGTGCAGCTGTTTCTACGCTTTAAATACATGCCGCTGCTCGAAGAGGATCAGGTGGTATTTGTAGACAGGGAATAACTGACCTTACCAGGGAAGCCAAATTCGTATATTCCGAAATGGAATGTAGCCTATCGAAATATACGGACTTTCTGTTGGCTGTACCAGAATTTGCAATGGCAACCTCTATGTCATCTGTTTTTGAAAATGGATTGAGCCACCACTAGATAAGTCGATTGAAAGCCCTCCTGGTTTTAAGCGCAACTAAGGCTTGTATCGTTAATTTTACTGATTGGCTTGCGTAACTTCTATGTTAATCCCATCGGGATATTTCGATTTCTTGGATATTGAAGGTTTCTTAATATATTCTGTCTCTAAAAATTGAAAACCAATGAAAACATTTCGTGTATTTATCGTATGCCTTTTTCTGCTCAGGTCAATGTACCCATTCCGGATTCCATCGACTGGACTACGGCCCTGATGGATTTGAATGCCGACTTCTTCGAAATTAAAGAAGGAGGACTGGCTTTTTTTGAACAAAATCCCAGTCACCAGGCAGATCTGGAATCCCTGGCATCAAATACAGACCGGGCCGGCGTGCTGACGCAAGGATTGCTAAATGCCTACTCAGGCATGATTTATTGGCCGCCCATTGAATTGCCGGGAGGTGGTGGTAGTCCTTTCATGGCCATTCCGAACAAACCAGCTGAAGAGGAATCGTCGAAGGCGATAGGAGAGGAGGCATCAGGGGGTGGCAGCTTATTTGTTATTCCAAATCCGGTGCAGGATGAGATGGAGATTCGTTTCAACTTGTCGGATGAAGCGGGTAAAGCGACTCTTTCGATTGTTAATATGCAGGGAAGGTTGATAAAGGAATGGCAGGTAACTTCTACTATGACTTCCACTGCATACGATACCAGCCACTTACTAAACGGCCTCTATCTGGTTCATTTGCGCCAGGCCGACGGCAAATCGCAAACCACCAGATTTATTATTGCCAAATAACAGTTTGGATAAATACAGGCTTTATGAAATTAGTCCTCTTAATATTGTTTTCTATTTTTTGGTTAGAGACATATTCCCAAATAACCTTTAATGAGCGTTATGTATTTGGTTACCCTTTGGCCATATTCAGGAGTATTGAATTACTTCCCGACAGTGAAAATTATCTTATTTCCGGCTTAGTAGTAGACTCTGTTACTCCCTATCGGACAGGAGCCATATTGACAATCTTTACCGAGGATGGATCAGTGATTTCCGGTGAAACGTTGGTAAGCGAAAACCAGCATTTTGAAAACTGGGGAACTGATTTATTTCTTAATGAAAACAACCATTGGATTGTAACTGGATACGGGGTAGATACAACAGCTCAGTACGGGCAAATTTTGGTTTTTAATCAACAGGGAGACACGGTTTCCACAAAACGGATTTACCATCCGTACTATCCGGCTGAGCAATTTATTCGGTTTTCAGGTGGGTTGATTCCAACCGCATCAGGCTATTTTGGTGTAATGAATGTCTTTAACCCATTTACGTCTCCTAAATCAAATGACGGCTATATTATAGTTTTGAATGAGCAATTTGAAACTGAAAACTCCATTCTTTTAGAAACCCCTATGCGGGATGAAATTCAATTGTCTGCATTTGGACGGAATGAAAAGATTTACATCGGCGCCTGGCGCAGCAACCAAAACCTCACCAACCAGAACTACACCAGCCAGTTGTACATTCAGGTGCGCGACACGGCAGGGCAGTTGCTGGATTGGCGATTATACCCAAGCAACGAAAATGATTTTTTGATGGGCCCGGCTGATGCCATGTTTGTGGAAGAGGATGGATCGGTGGTGGTGGCTACCCGGGTGGGGATGGAAGAACCGGTGAATCCGGTTTCCGGTTTATTAAAATGGAAGTTGGTCTTGCTAAAGTTTGATTCCTCACTGGACAATGTATTATGGGAAACCTCATTATCAAGTGGGATCTGGCATCAAAGTAGTACCTTTTCTAAAGTGATAAAATCCGAAGATGCCAGTGGCTATGTGGTTGCAGGAACTGATGTATTTGTTCCGGATGGAATAGGAGGAGTATTAGCAAAAGTGTCCTTACAAGGAGACAGCTTGTGGTTACGGAGGTTTCAATTTGTTACTTCAACTGGACATCGACATGCTATCTACGACATGGAACAAACCCCCGACGGCGGCTACGTCATGGTAGGAGAAGCCCGGCCCTATAATGCTTTGGATCCCGATTTCCCACCCCCCATCCAGCAGGGTTGGATCATCAAAGTAGATGAGTTTGGTTGTCTGGTGCCTGGTTGCCAAACGGTTTCTACCAAGGAAGCGATACAATTGGAAGCTCAACTGACCGTTTATCCCAATCCGGTCAGCGATCACCTGAATGTGTTCTTCCATCGGGAGCAAAGGGGCAACGACCTCTGGCAATTTCGATTGATAGATGCAATGGGTCAAACGCATTCCAATTTTCAAACCCGACTTCCTGAAATGACTTTTATTGTGGATGTTCAGCCTTTAGCTTCAGGGATTTATTTTCTGGAAGCGGTGGGTCCAGACGGGCAGCAGGTGGTTGAGGAGGTGGTGGTGGGGAAATAATCGACGGGCCTGGTTTCTTGATTGCCGGGATGACACGTTCTTGTGCCAAATAAGGCAAAAAAAAACTGCCAGCCTTACATATTGGCAAGGCTGGCAGGCGGGCTTGCATTGAGCAAAAACCCTGCCCCTCTAAACTCTTATCAGGCCGTTGGTTTTTTCCGCTTACGACGTGTTTTAAACAACTCCACCGTCTGCTTCTCTGTCAGGAAACCAAGATCCTGGAATGTAGTAGAAACAAACTTCTTAATATCCTGATAATCTTTTCCACGTTTATCTGTAAATACCTTCAGGCATTTGCGAATGTACCCCATGGAAAGATCTTTGAGATCCTGATTAAATTGCTGATTGGCAAAAATATCCATGTATACCGGATACAATCGAGTAACTTCAAAGAAGCGGGTGTACTGTTGTGGTACCAGTTCTTTTACATCGCGTGCAAAGTACTGGTGAATGGATTTACGTACACATTCATTCACCAAAGATAATCCCTGACGCTGGTTGTGGAAGCTGCGCACTGTCTCCTGAGTCTCCTCATCTTCAATGCCTTTTTCATGTACGAATGTAACCAGGTCAAAATAGGCTGCACTTTCGTCCGAGACTTTCCGGTCGAAAATGGCCGACCACTGCTGATCGGTAGCGGGACTTGGTGGCTGATCGGTGCTAAAGCGTTCCAATAAGAATTTAAACCAGTGCTCGTCAAACTCCTCCAGGTTTTTGCGACAGCTGGACATGGCATTCTTTCCCTCTTTTTTCATCCAGTCTTCCATGGGCCAATATCCGCAAAAGACTCCCATGATTTCCATGTGTTCCCGTGTATCCCAAAGTTTTTTGTTCTTCACAAAATCCTTCATGTGTGGGAGAATGGAAGAATTGTCTACTCCTTCCAATTGCGTACGGTAAAGCAGGAAAGTTTTCAGTCGGCTGAAATGCGAATGGAGTCCGGCCAGATCCTCCGGAAACTCGGCTGTAATATAGTTCTCGGCATCAAACTGACGCTGGTATCGAATGTAGCCTGTTTTACGATCGGCTAAAACCCGGTATTTATCCAGCTTTTGCGACTGCAGGAAGTAGCGGATTTTTTTGTTGTCGAAAGAATTAATCAGATTGGTGATCCAGATGTCAGAACTCAACGCAAAACCTACCTGAATCGTTTGCCCGATCCGCTTTTTGAGAATGTCGAAGTTGGCTGAATTACAAATAGCCATCAACGCATTCCGGAAATGGTTTTGCGGACGCACATATTTATAGTTTTCGTGGATTTCTCCTCTAAGAACAGAGTAGCCCAGTACACGTGGCAGGTAGAGGCCTTCGAAGGAAGCATCAAAAATGCTTTCTTCCATGGCGACCAACTGAAGCGGGTTTTTAGCGGCTACTTCGTGGTGCACCTTATTAATCAGGGGTTCATATTTTTCCCGCAAGGCAAGATAGTCGGCTTCCTCCTCCTCTTCGAGGTATTTGGCAAGCTCATCCGAAGCCTGAATGGCATCAGCGACTTTCTTTAGCTCATCACTGTATTCTTTATCTAAAGGTTGCATAAAGATTTGGTTTTGGTATAGCCGAATCGGCTGTTTAAAAGTGGAACCTGATAAAGCCAATTGAGCTCTATCAGGTTCCTAAGGGTAGCCGACCCGTGCCGGCTGCTGCGTGCAAATATACATTCCTTTGGGCTGAATCGGAAGCGGAATACGATTTTTGATGATGCATCCAATAAAAAAACGCAGCCCGGCTTTTGCCAAACTGCGTTTTTGAGTGCTGCCGGAAGGCAGTATTTATTCCTCTTCGCCGGAAGCAGCTTCCGCTGCATCGCTTGCTTCAGCCGTTGCCTCTTCAGTAGTTTCTTCAACAGCTGGGGCTGGTTCTTCCACTTTAGGAGGTTGGCCTGAGATATAGGCGAGGTGATCGGCATGGCTTTTAGCTTCAGCCTCTACACGGGATGCAATTTTAGCTTCTTTCTCCGCTACCCAGTTTTCAAACATGGAATCTGCTTGCTCCTGAGTCAGGGCTCCTTTGCTTACACCGCGTTGCAGGTGCTTCTTATACATCACTCCTTTAAATCGGAGAATGGCACGAGCAGTGTGTGTAGGCTGAGCTCCTTTCATGAGCCAGTCGAATGCTTTTTCCCGGTCCAAATCAATGGTAGCGGGCTTGGTCATCGGATTGTAAGTACCGATTTTTTCAATGAAACGGCCATCACGTGGAGCACGAGCATCGGCTACAACAATGTGATAAAATGGCTGCTTCTTACGGCCTCTGCGCTGTAAACGAATTTTTGCAGGCATTGGTAAAATTTGTTTTGTTATTAAATACCCACTTACTCCCTTTAAGAGACTATGGGTTTTTACCGAGCCGCAAAGATACAAGTTTTTTTATTTCTGGCAATAGGTAGGGGAGATTCTGTTTCTACCGTTCATCCTGGTACAATTAATAAGGCGGTATTCAACATTAAAAATTAGAACGCTATATTTATCCTGCTTCTTTCATCCCACAAAAAAATACTCCATGAAAACCAGGTCATCCCGACTGCTCATCTGGCTCCTTTGCAGCATTTTACTACCTGCCGCCGGCGCCCAGACCGTTATTGGCGGACAAATAAATACATACACAAGGGTTCTGAGCATTGTGCCCTGCTCTGCCAGCCTGAACGTAAACCAGTCCTCCGGATTTTCGGTTGGACAACAGGTTCTCATCATCCAAATGCAGGGAGCAACGATAAACGATACTAATAGTGCCGGTTTTGGAAATATTACCAATCTGCATGGAGCCGGACAGCACGAGAAAGCTCGCATAAAACAGATCAACGGCAACATCATTAAACTGGAAAACAGCCTGCTAAACGAGTACGATACTGATGCGAGTGTCCAACTGGTCTCCTTCCCCGAGTATCAGTCGGCAAGCGTGGGAAGTACGCTGATTGCTCAGGACTGGAATGGTCAAACTGGCGGGGTCCTGGCATTAGAAGTGAGCGATACGCTCTGGTTGCAGGCCGATATAGAGGCTAGTGCTACGGGTTTCAGAGGTGGGCAGTTGCAAAATCCGGAGAGTGATTGTTTTTGGCTCATTGCCGAAGATGACTATTATTATGAGGAAGGAAACTGGCGCGGTGCCTGGAAAGGAGAGGGCATCGCAAATTACCTCAGTAGCCGGGAACTTGGCCGGGGTGCCCAGGCCAACGGTGGCGGAGGAGGAAATGACCACAACGCCGGTGGCGGAGGAGGTGGCCATTTTACAGCTGGAGGCCGGGGAGGATTTCAAACGCCGCCTTCAACATTTGGGTGTAGCGGGAATTTCCCCGGGCAGGGCGGTAAGGCAATTCCCTCAGGTGACCGCATATTTCTTGGAGGGGGTGGGGGAGCCGGACATAGCGATGACCCCAATGCCGGTACCGCCGGAGGAGCTGGCGGTGGAATCATCCTGCTCAAGGCCGGAACGGTAATTGGTAATAACCATGAAATACGAGCCAATGGAGAATCGGTAAACCAGGCAAACGGGGATGGAGCCGGAGGAGGAGGCGCCGGAGGTACAATTGTATTTTTGGTCAATGAGTTTTCAGGTCCTTTATTGCTTTCCGCGAATGGCGGTACCGGAGGGAGTACTCAGAATCCTACAGACAGATGCTATGGACCCGGAGGAGGAGGCAGTGGCGGACGAATTCTTTCAAACCTGGCAAGTCTGCCGGCCACAGATCTTAGTGGTGGTTCGCCGGGAGCAAATACCAATACCAATTCAAACTGCACAGATCCGGTAAACGGGGCTCAATCCGGAAATACCGGAATGCTTGGGATGCAAACAGATTTACCTCAAAGTACCGATACCATTGAAGTTGTCATGGCAGAACCTTTGCCCAAAACAACTCTGCTTTGTGAAGGGGAGGCCGGGCTTATCGTCCTGGAATACCTGGGAGACGATGCAGATTTTCAATGGCAGGTAAATATGGGCAGTGGTTATATGAATCTCTCCGACGGACCGGAATACGAAGGCACAACCACCCCCATCCTCACTATTCTAAACCCACAATTGTCGCTCGAAGGAGCTGTCTTTCGATGTGTGCTTAACAGCGCCTGCTTTGGCGTCGTCTTTTCCACGGATACGGAGATTAATATGGAGACCGATCCGGAGGGAAGCTTTAGTCTGGTGCAAACAGACAATCTTGTGGAACTGGTTGCGAGTTCGACGAACGCCGGTTCCTATGTATGGTATTTTGGCGATGACAGCACAGCAACCGGACCTGTGGTCAGCCACGAATATGCTGCGATTGGGATTTATCCGATTGAATTAATTTTAACCAATGCCTGTGGGAGCCTGATCCTTTACGATACCGTACAGGTTGGGAATGCTCCGGAAGCCAGTTTCAATCTGGATCTTCCGGGCGGATGTGCTCCCCTGGAAGTCAGCTTTACGGATATTTCGGCCAACGATCCCGACACCTGGTTATGGTCTTTTCCGGGCGGTGATCCAGCATCTTCCAATGAACAAAATCCGACTGTGCTTTATTCAGAACCCGGGGTTTACGACGTGAGCCTGGAAGCGACTAATGCTGTAGGCAGCTCCTCCTTTACCATTGAAGCTGCAGTCGAAGTATTTGAAGCTCCTCTGGCAGATTTTATTTATCAAATCAATGGAGATACGGTTGTATTTGCAAGTACCTCTACCGGAGATATTACTTCCTACCAATGGATATTTGGAGATGACCCGGATCCCTCCAATGAAGCGAATCCGGAATACGTTTTTCCAGGACCGGGGGTTTATGAAGTCACCCTGAGTGTCTCGAATCCACATTGTGGGAGCTTTGTTACCTATATTGTAGAGATCATCAATACGGCTGTAGCGGAAATCGATGGCTGTAAGCCGAATGTATGGCCGGTGCCAGCCTCTACTTTTATTCAATTGGAGTATTGTGAAAAAGCACGGGCTATAAAGTTATTTGATATCAGTGGTAAATGCCGGTATCAGCATTCCATAGATAGTGGCAATGGAGTCCAAAGTAGAACTATTCCGCTGGAAGGGTTGGCACCGGGGATGTACTATCTTCATATCCTTTCGGAGAATGGCCAGAACTTTATTCCAATTGTCATTCAACGATAAAAAAGAAATCAGACCAGTCCCTCCCGGATCAGATCGTGGAGGTGAATGACACCGAGATAGCGTCCTTCGGAGGCAACTACCAGTTGGGTAATGCTGCCCTGCCGCATCATTTCCAGCGCTTTGATGGCCAGCGCATCCGGATCAATAGTCTTTGGAGCGGGACTCATTATGTCTCTGGCAGTAAGATGCCCGGTTTCTTTTTCCCGTTCCAACATTCGACGTAAGTCGCCATCTGTTATAATGCCACAAATGCTTTCTTCTTCCAAAACAAGGGTACAGCCCAGGCGCTTGGAGGTCATTTCCAGAATGGTTTCCCGAATACTCGCTTCGGGGCCTATCCCGGGCTTTTCATTTTGGGGGTAGAGGTTGGATACCCGAAGATACATCTGCTTACCCAGCGTTCCCCCCGGATGAAACTGGGCGAAATCACCTGGTGAAAATCCTTTGACAGCAAGCAAGGATGTAGCCATCGCATCGCCCAAAGCCATCTGGGCCGTAGTGCTTGCCGTTGGAGCCAGGTTGTTGGGATCTGCTTCTTTTTCAATAGGCGTAAGCAGGGTGAAATTGGCCTGCGTGCCCAGGAAGGAATCCGCTCTTGCTGTCATGCCTATCAATGGATTTCCCAATTGTTTCAATAGCGGAACAAGTACTTTAATCTCGGAAGTTTCTCCACTTTTGGAAAGGCACATCACAATATCATTAGGCTGTATCATCCCTAAATCGCCGTGTATGGCATCTGCTGCGTGCATAAAAATGGACGGACTTCCGGTAGAATTGAGTGTCGCTGTAATTTTTTGAGCTACAATAGCACTTTTGCCAATTCCGGTCAAAACCAATCGACCATCGCTTTTGTAAATGGCCTCGACGGCTGCAACAAAATCCTTTCCAATGCTGTTTTGGAGATTCTGGAGCGCTTTTCGCTCTATATCAATGGTCGTCCTGGCAGTTTCCAGGATAAGATTTTTAGAAATCACTTGGAAAAATGTATTTTTGACGGCTTTTTCAAACGCGGGCCTTGAAAATAAGCCTAAAGCTCTCGAAAATCGAGCATTTCTACCGGAAAAAAGTGACTTTAACAGGTCCTTCCTTCGTCTGAAAGGTAGAAATTTTTTAAATTTAGAGAAACACCCCCACCATTTGAGGAAAGAGTAGACAATAAAATTGGCGAAAATTCGCTAGTTATCTTGGCCGCTTTCATGCGGCATTCTTTTAATACCAAATGAGCCCCAATGAAACCATTAAGCAGCTATTCTGAAAAATACACCCGAATAATGCTTAATAAGATCAACGAACCGTAAAAAAATCCCATGGTTGCGACAACAGAAACACTCCACGGTGCTCTACAGAATTACTTTGGATTCGATCAGTTTAAAGGAAATCAGGAAGATATCATAAAAAATGTCCTGGAGGGGAATGATACCTTTGTAATTATGCCCACCGGAGGCGGCAAGTCTCTGTGTTACCAGCTTCCGGCGCTCATGCTGGAAGGAACTGCCCTCATTATTTCTCCGCTCATTGCCCTGATGAAAAATCAGGTAGATAGTATTCGAGGCCACAGCCAAAGCGATGATGTCGCTCACTTCCTCAATTCTTCCCTGACACGATCCCAAATGCGTGCCGTTAAAGAAGATATTGTGAGTGGAGCTACAAAAATGCTTTACATCGCTCCGGAAACGCTTACCAAAGATGAAAATATAGAATTTTTCCAACAGGTAAATATTTCGTTTGTCGCTGTCGATGAAGCGCATTGTATCTCAGAGTGGGGACACGACTTCCGTCCGGAATACCGGCGGATTCGCACCATGATCGACTCCATCGGTAAGAATATTCCAATTGTAGCATTGACAGCCACGGCAACGCCAAAGGTTCAGGCTGATATTGTGAAAAACCTGAACATGGGCAATGAGAAGAAATACGTTTCTTCCTTCAATCGCTCCAACCTTTTTTATGAGGTGCGCCCAAAGGGCAAAAAGGATGTGGTACTGAAGAATATCATTCAGACCATCAAAAAAATACCCAATCAATCGGGGATCATTTATGTTCAGTCCCGAAAGTCTACCGAACATATCGCTCAAATGCTGAATGTAAATGGCATCTCTGCAGCCCCTTATCACGCCGGACTGGATGCCAAGACCCGCAGCAATACACAGGACGCATTCCTGATGGAAGATGTGGATGTAATCGTAGCAACCATCGCTTTCGGTATGGGGATTGATAAGCCGGATGTGCGCTTTGTGATCCACTACGACATTCCGAAGAGTATTGAAAATTATTACCAGGAAACCGGCCGTGCCGGTCGCGACGGATTGGAAGGTACCTGCATCGCTTATTATTCATACAAGGATATACTGAAGCTGGAGAAATTCCTCCGCGACAAACCTGTAGCTGAGCGCGAGATGGGGGCCCAACTGATGCAGGAGGTTATGGCTTACGCCGAAACTACCGGTTGCCGCCGTCGATTCCTGCTCCACTATTTTGGAGAAGATTACGACGAATCAGATTGTGAAAACATGTGTGATAATTGCCGCCACCCCAAAGAAAAGGTGGAAGTAGGCAATGATATGGCCAATGCCCTGAAAATTGTGGAAGCCCTCAACGAGAATTATAAAATCCGAACACTGGTGGATTTTGCCGTTGGAAAGGGAACCAAAGAGATTAAGGATTTCCGATTTGATGAAAAACCGCTCTTTGGTGTCGGAAAAGAAAATGATGAGACTTATTGGTCAAGTGTTTTCCGCCACGCCCTGCTAAATGATCTGCTTTATAAAGATATCGAAACCTACGGTCTGCTGAAGATGACCGACAAGGGCCGGGCATTTATCAAAAAGCCGCAAAAAGTACAGATCCCCCTCAACCACAATTACGACGAAGAAGCTGGTTTGGAAGAAAGCATGCCAACTCGTTCTGTAGTACTGGACAAAGAATTGTTACAGATGCTTCGGGACCTGCGAAAGCGAGTGGCTAAACAGAAGAATATTCCTCCCTTCGTGATCTTTCAGGATCCTTCGCTGGAAGATATGGCTACCCAGTATCCAATATCCATGGAGGATATGTCGAATATTACCGGGGTAAGTAATGGAAAAGCCAATCGCTACGGCAAGCCGTTTCTCGAAATGATTAAGGAATATGTGGATATCAATGAAATTGAACGTCCGACGGACCTTGTTGTAAAGCAGGTTGCCAATAAATCCAAGGTTAAGGTTAATATCATCCAGGGAATCGATCGCAAGATCCCCTTACATGATATCGCTTCTTCCAATCAGCTTTCCATGGAGGAATTGATGGAAGAAATGGTGGCGATTGTACATTCAGGAACCAAGGTGAATATCGACTACTTCATCGATGAAAATGTAGATGAATATTCGAAGGATGACATTTACGATTATTTCATGGAAGCCGAAACCGATTCAGTAGAAGTGGCTTTCGCCGAATTGAAAGAAGATGATATAACCATCGATGAAATTCAGTTGATGCGGATCAAGTTCTTGTCGGATATGGCCAACTGATCCGAAACAAGTTCTAATTGCCCCGGCTCAGGTCGGGGCACATTCTTTTTGTGTATGAAGATTCTGATAGTCAACGGCCCCAATCTAAATATGCTCGGTCTGCGGGAGCCTGAAATTTATGGCCGTAAATCCTTTGAAGAATATTTTGAAGGTTTACAGATGGAATACCCCGGAGTCACCCTACACTATTTTCAATCCAATCACGAAGGCGATCTCATCGACAAAATTCAGGAAGCCAACCTCAATTATCAGGGCATTATCCTGAATGCCGGAGGGTATTCACATACCTCCATCGCCCTGGCCGACGCCATCAGTGCCGTCGAAACGGCAGTTGTAGAAGTGCATATCAGCAATATTTATTCGCGGGAAGCATACCGGAAAAATTCATTGACTGCTTCGCGTTGCGACGGCTGCATCACAGGCCTGGGGCTCAAAGGATATGCCCTGGCTATCGAATATTTTATTGATTGAAGCGGCTATTTCTCCAGAACAACATGTTCCCCTTCTTTTGTATCTTTGTATAGCCTAATTCTCTTAAAATCTGTTAAATAGGGGAGGATTGATGTTACCTTTTCTTTCCCCTGAAGTCAAATATACCGGAGCACAAAATGGCTGTCCTGAGAATGTGCTCGGGAAGTTTTAGGCAAAACGCTCAAACGAAAATACGAATGAAAAAAATCCTGCTATCCTTATCTTTTTCGGTGGCATTTATTGCTGCTGCTTTCGCACAACGTGCGCTCGAACCCATCATTGCGGATGCTTTGAAAAGCCCGCAGGTTCAGGAAGTTTTCCAGGGGAAACGGTATTATCAGATTTTGGCCAATGAGGTCGTCAATCCGGATAATTGCAATTTGTCCCTGATCTCTCTCGATCGCCCCGTTCGTTTTTACAATGATGGATATACTTCCGCTAGCGGAGATGAGTATATAGAAGCCCGGGATTGTATCATGTTTATGAAGGTAATCTATGATCCTAAAGAAGGATACCGCGTGCTGGTTCAGGACATCAATTCAGGCATGAATATTTTTCTGTCAAAATCAGCTTTCTAATCAACCTTCAACCTTCAACATCCAGATCCAGTATTCGCAATCGGTTTTTCCGGTGGAAATGGTATTTTTTAAATCGAAATATCCGTTCCACCAAAAAACCTAAGGCAAAGGAAGTGCCCGTCACGGCCGCATCTCCCCAGGTATACTTATCGTCTTTATCAATCAGGGCTGCTCCGGCTGAGAAAACGGCCCAGGCTGCACCAAAGGTATAGAGGCTTTTACTGGCCGGCTTGGACCAGCGTTGTGGGGTGTTAAACCGGATGCTCTGGATGTCGCTAAGTTTTATATAGCGATCGTTTAGTACCACAATGTCTTCCTCCGGGATCAGTTTTTCAATATATCCGGCCTGCCATTCTTCATAGGCATACAATCGATATTCCAAATAGCTGCCTTGGGCCAGCTTTATGGTTTTGGCACTACCGATCTTTTCAATTTGTAATAGCTTCTGAGCACCAGCATTACCAACTGAAAAGAGGGTGAAAATGAATAAAGTATAAATTGCCTTCATCTGAAATTCCTTGTACGTATAATATTTTCCAGGTACTTAATAGAGTCGATTTAAAGAATCAGGGTTGTTTGCCTTCAATAACCCGAAACCATTTTTTTAATCCTTTTTCCAATGATCGATCAATACGTCGATAGGACATTTTCTCCGGTCCGGTAAAGATGATCATCAGCGCATAGGCCTTTTCTTCAGGAATGGATTCTAAAATTTCGGCCTTTCTAAGCCTAAATGCTTCCCGCACCTGCCGCTTCAATCGGTTGCGATCTACAGCCCGTTTAAATCTTCGCTTTGGCACACTAACCGTAAATTGAATCGGAGCCTGAGCCTTTTCGGCTGAGATTTCCATCCAAATCATTCTTAATGGAAATGCATTTACCGCTTTTCCCTCACGGAAAAGCATGCCGATTAGCTTGCGGCTTTTCAGGCGTTCCTCTCTACTGAATGTATGTCTTCCTTTTTGATTCATGAATAAACAGCAAGGTATGAAAACGTTTTTTTTCGGGAGGATTCTTAAACTGCGAGTTTGGCGATTTATCTTGCACCTTTCAAGGCTTCCCAAATTATACAAAGCGGCGGTAAGAAATTCATTTTATGGAATCTTACAGCAAGAATCAACCCATCCATCAGTGGGCCGAAAACGATCGCCCAAGAGAAAAACTTCTTTTTCAGGGAGCCAGAAATCTATCGGAAGCCGAATTATTGGCTATCCTGATCGGATCGGGCACCCGCGAATGTTCCGCACTGGAATTAGGCCGAAAGCTCCTGCAGCGATACGATCAGGATTTACACCAGCTGGCTCGCCTGCAAGCCAAAGAATTTCAACAAATTAAAGGGATCGGTAAAGCACGGGCTGTAGTGATCATGGCAGCACTGGAGTTGGGGCGCCGCCGACAATTGGCATCTACCCGCAAACGAATCATTATCCGTTCCAGTAAAGATGCCTATAATTGCCTCGGACCAAACCTGGCCGATCTTCAACAGGAAGAATTTTGGATACTCCTCCTTAACCGGGCCAATCAGGTGATTGGACGAGAACAAATCAGTAAAGGCGGAATTGCGGGTACGGTAGTCGACGCCAAGCTCGTATTTCGGGCTTGTCTTATGGCAGGAGCCTGCAGTATGATCCTGTTTCACAACCACCCTTCCGGGAACCCAAGACCGAGTCAGGCTGATATCGACCTGACACGCAAACTGAAAAAGGGGGCGCAACAACTGGACCTGGTGGTGCTGGATCATCTGATTATTGCCGGACAGGAGTATACAAGCCTGGCAGATGAAGGGCATATTTGACCAATCAAATCGCTGGAAGTTCTGTTTTTTTCGATCTTTGTGCTTCCTTTTCAACATTTCGGAACTATTGCGTATCCGGGGTGTTAATGTTGAAGTATTCTATGGAAAAACCATCGGGCATTCGATTTAATCTTCTTCGCCGGGTTCTTGCACTTGCCATTCCCTATAAGAAGATATTTATCCTGGCTGCAGTGCTGGCTGTTGTGCTGGCTCCCCTGCAGACAATGCGGCCCTATCTCATTCAGCGAATGGTCGATGATCATATTTTCCAGTTTGATATCCCCGGGATGACACGCATGGCGATGCTCCTGGTCGGTGTTCTGGTACTCGAATCCCTGTTGCGATATGTGTTTATCTATTCAACCAACTGGCTGGGGCAATCGGTTATTCGAGACTTAAGGGTACGGGTTTTCAAACATGTTACCAGCCTGCGACTTACTTATTTCGACCGCACTCCCATTGGTACATCTACCACCCGAACCATAAACGATATTGAAACGATCAATACGGTATTTACACAGGGTGCCATTACTATTATCGCCGATTTGCTGGCCCTGGTAGCGGTGCTGACCATCATGTTTATTACCAGTTGGAAGCTGACTTTGATCTGCCTGACCACCATGCCTTTCCTGATTATTGCGAGCTACATTTTTAAAGAGAAGGTGAAAGCAGCCTATCAAAAAGTGCGGAATCAAATATCCCGCATGAATGCATTTCTACAAGAACGCATTACCGGTATGCGGATCGTCCAGATCTTCAATGCGGAAAAGCAGGAGATGGATAAATTCAAGAAGATAAACCGGGAATACACCCAGGCCAACCTGGATTCTATTTTATACTATGCCATTTTCTTTCCGGTGGTAGATCTTATTGCCGCGATTTCACTGGGCCTGATGGTATGGTGGGGCGCCCGGGCTGTGCTGACCCTCGATGTTACACTGGGCGCACTGGTTGCCTTTCCAATCTACCTCAATATGTTGTTTCGTCCCATTCGGATGCTGGCCGATAAATTCAACACCCTGCAAATGGGACTTGTAGCTTCGGAGCGGGTATTCAAATTGCTGGACAGAAATGAGCAGATTCCCAATGAGGGAGAACTCAAGCCGGAGAAACTCGAAGGCAATATTGAGTTTGATGATGTATGGTTTGCCTACGAAAAAGAAGATTACGTTCTCAAGGATGTTAACTTTCATCTGGATGCAGGAGATACCCTGGCAATCGTTGGGAGTACCGGCTCCGGAAAGTCTACCTTGATAAACATCCTCAACCGCTTTTACGAAATCCAAAAGGGGAAAATATCCATCGACGGAACGGATATCCGGGATTTTGATCTGGAAACATTGCGAAATCGACAAGCTGTCGTGCTCCAGGATGTATTCCTTTTTTCCGGATCGGTTATTGAAAATATCACCCTCCGGGATCCTTCGTTTTCAGAAGAGGAGGTGATTAATGCCTCCAAAATGATCGGCGCCCATGAGTTTATTGAAAAACTTCCGGGAGGTTACGATTATCAGGTGATGGAAAGAGGGGCGACCCTGTCAATGGGGCAGCGCCAGCTCATTTCTTTTGTGCGCGCCCTGGTCTATGATCCCGATATTCTGATTCTGGATGAGGCCACTTCCTCGATTGATCCGGAATCCGAGGCTATCATTCAGTATGCCATTGAGAAACTGATCTCAAAACGGACCTCGATCATCATTGCGCATCGCTTATCAACCATTCAGCATGCCGATAAGGTTTTGGTCATGCACAAAGGTCGCATTGCAGAATTTGGTACACCCGAAGAATTGCTGGCGATCGAAGATGGGCACTACAGACAGCTTTACGATATGCAATTCCTGCAGGAAGAAGATTCGGAGCCACTTGCCGCTGATTCAACCCACACGGGCAAACTGGAGAGCTAAATCCATCTTTTTTATTAAATGTAAATGGTCTGACGGAATGCCATTGCCGGGCGTAATTTTACCCCATTTGATTGTGGTAATTACCTGTTGTTGGCTGATAAATGCTGCATAATATGTATCATTACAAGGATTGAAATGTTGTCATCCGGCAGCCTTCAATCAGAGTCAGGATTTAATGGCTGACTCTTAAACGCTTCGGGAAAACACCATCTTAAGCAAGTAGATTGTCTACTGCCATCTGCACAAAACAGAGGTGAAATATACGTTTTGCCTACCCCCCCAATCTTTGTATTCAGGTGAATCCTTATCAAAAAGATAAGTACTCGAAAAGGGTGTATTGATCCGGAGGATTTAATAATTCGATTATTTAAATTTCTGGTAATGGCTACAACAAAAAATGTTCAGTTTCAGGTGGGTGTCAATACACTTGAAATCACTTCAGGATTATATCAGGTTTTTGGAATTGTAAACGGATATATCGGGGGGGCTTCCGGGAAGTCTGCCTTTGAAGGGAATTCATTCAGCACTGAAATAAAAAAAAGCGAATCCGAGTATTATGCAGCACTGGTTCTGATAAAAAGCTACACCCTTAATGGTGTTGCCTATACCGTTGAGGATAAAGTGATCAACCTCCTGGCCACCTTCTATTTGCCCGATACAAAAGATGCGGTTATTGTTAGCCCCGAATCTACCATCGCCTCGATTTACACCTTTGCCAGAATGACCACTGTAAACGAGGACGGTTTTATACACATGGCCGGAACGGCCCGCAATATGAAAATTGCCTATGGTATGAAACAGAATTTATATGAAACCGAAGGTCAGGTAGCAGATATGATCAGTCAATCCCCCAATGGATTTGAAACAAACAGCTATCCGATGTTTAACTCTTTGTGCAATCTGCTGTATTATTGCCTGACAGATACAAGTAATGCTTGCTACAATGATTTTCTACAATATGCCTGGCACGATACACCAAATACCAGTTTCCTGGGAGCGGTCAGGAATATGCTGTACGATCCTTTTTGCCACGCCGGAGATATCTATAATTTGCTTGTAGGTAAGCCAGAAGTGTACCAGGATTCCCTTATTTCCATGAATGTTGTCGATGCTCAAAAAGCACCTAATAATTGGACGCTTACCCTAAAGTCCAATGTATCCGGATCAAATAATTTTATTCCAAGCGGCTTGGCTTATGTTGTTTTTGATGCTGATGACAATGCCTGGATCGCAAATAATTTTAGAGCGGGTTCCGGAGATTCAGGTACACATTGTCTGGTTTATAAATACAATGCTACCCCGGCAGATTTTTCCCCTGTGCAGGGCGGCGGATTGCTGGGAGTCGGATTTGGCGTTGCCATTGATCCCGAAAAAAAGCACATTTCTTTTGGCAATTTCGGATGGGGGTCTGTATATAATAACCCTCAGGAAGGAAGTATTTCCAGATTCCATTACAAAGACGGAAGGCCAATTAGTCCTTCAAATGGTTATACCCCGGGCCTGTCTCGGGTACAGGGAATGAGTTACGATAAATCCGGTAACTTGTGGATGGCTTCAGTTGGTTGTCAGGACCCGTTTGCACCCGCGCCAACAGGTGTTTATCCTTTTTCAAGTGAGTACAGTGCGGTGGTCGTTTACCTGAATGGCGATCCGGAGAAAATGCTTAGCTGCAGTAATTTCCCAATCAAAAAATCTGCCTCAGAAGAATCCCCAACATTCGAAGCAACCCCTTATCTAAAAGTATTTGATGTATTTCCTGATAATGAGGGCAATGTTTATGTGTCCTGTATTGGAAATTACGATAAAAACAATCCGGATAACTGTGTGCTGTCGGCCGTTTATAAGGTAGCGATTGAGGAGGGAGCTCTAAAGGTGATAGCATACTGGTTTAGTGATTATGAAAATCCCCGTACCAAACAGGTAGGCTTCGAATCCTTACGGCAGGTAACAATGAACGCGGAGGGAGATGTGGTGGTGGTTGGTGTCGCTAGCAGCAGGGCCACTGTTCTATACAATGACTTGTCTGGTGTGAAAGGATATTACTCTAAAAACACTTATGCTCCCTGGGGGGTCAAAATCGATCAGAAGCAAACGGTATTTCTAGCTAATTTTGGACATGATTGTGAGCCCTCTGCCAATACAGATACCCTTGATGCACAAGGCCCTTTCGGAGTGACTATGCTACGCGATCCTTCCAATCCGGAAAGTTCTCAGCTACTCACAGTCCCTACCGGGGGCTCGGAAGTGACGCTGGCAAATGGGTTTTCACTGTACGGAACTCAAACCAGGCAGACGATCGTCGACGGAAAACCCTCGGGTGAATATGTTCAAATGAAATCCTATCAACCGATTATGCGATTAACATCAACTAATATTGATGGTGCCGGAAATTTGTGGTGTATGAATAACTGGAAACCTTCCGCCCTGGTCGATGTCGCCGATAATCCCGGCGGAGATGGTGCCGTTATTTTCCTTGGGATAGCAGAGCCCGAGTAATAAATCTTTAAATGGCTGGCAAGTTTAAATTGCCGGCCATCTCTTTAACTCCTGTCATGGAGTAGGTTTTGTCACTCTATACCCGCTTTTCCGGCTTTCGCCGAATATTTTGTGCCGCTCGTCTGATCCCGTCCGCTTTATTGAACTTCGATCCGGGTTCTCTGGTTTTTAAAGCAAATAGTCTGTACAACTTTGCCTGAATGATGCTTTCTCTTAGCTTTGAGGCAACACACAGACCGAATCTCCAAAATATGTCAACTCGAAATAACTTTCAATTCCGTGGAAATGGCTTTACTGCCATCATTGCTTTAATCGTTCTTTTTGCTGTCATTTACTTTGTAGCAAAAGGCGTGTTCTGGCTGCTTTCAGTAGTAGCTCCTGTCTTACTGATTCTGGCCGCAATTCTCGACTACAAAGTGATTGTGAATTATGTAAAATGGGTGGGTAAACTCTTTCAGCGGGATGTGTTAATGGGAATCGGTATTTCCATTCTGAGTGTAATCGGTTATCCCGTGTTATTTGCCATTCTTTTCTTTCGGGCCCTGATGAGCAAAAAGGTTAAAGACGCCAAAAAAGCCTACGAAAAAAGGGAAGGAGAATTTATCGAGTACGAGGAAGTCGAGGAAGAGGAAACGCTGATTCTGCGCCCGCCGGAGAAGCAAAAGGAAAAACGTACTTCCGGCAACGAGTACGACCAAATGTTTGATTGAGGTTTTGCTTAGCCGGACGACCTAAAATATCCTATCTTTATTAGGTGAGTACTACACTTTTACTGCTAAGTCTGTTTCTCCTGCTGGCTTACAGCTGGCAGCTGTGGCTGATCCGCAAGCGATGGCGGGAAATGCCTGAATGGAGAACCGATCCGGATTACCGGCCTGCTACTAAAGTCAGTATACTCGTTCCGGTACGCAACGAGGGAGGAGCCATCGGGGCCTGCCTGTTTGCACTCGGAAAACAAACCTATCCTGCACACCTGATCGATATTCATGTCATTGACGATCATTCTACCGATAACAGCATCAATAATGCTCGAAATATTGAATTGCCCAACCTCCGGTTCCACCATCTGCCGGCCCATTTGACGGGTAAAAAAGCGGCCCTGACTGCAGGTGTCCAGCATTCTCGGGGAGAGATTATTTTTACCATCGACGGAGATTGTGTCGCCGATCCTGATTGGCTGCGAACCGCCGTAGCTGCTTTCGAAAAAAAGAATCTGGTAATGCTTTGCGGAGCTGTTTCGTTAGAACCGGCCAATTCGGTATTTACTACTTTTCAGTCCCTGGATTTTTGTGGTATGATGGGCATTTCTGCCGTTGGCGTTCACACCGCACAACTTCGTTTATGCAATGGGGCCAATCTGGGCTTTCGCCGAAAGGCATTTGTGGAAGTGGGTGGCTATGAAGGATTGCATAAAACCGCTTCCGGCGATGACATTGGCTTGCTCGATAAAATGGAAACGCGATTTCCCGGTCGGGTCGACTGGCTCAAAAGCCGGGGTGCTCTGGTACGTACCAGACCCCAAAACAACTGGAGCGATTTTTTGCGGCAACGCATTCGATGGGCTGGAAAAACTACCCGCAATCCTCACTGGCCCGGTTTGATCTTATCCGGACTGGTATTCGGCGCAAGCCTGGCCGTATTACTGGCCCTGATCCTGATTCCCTGGTGGACTATTTATCCTTTCATTGTATTCTTTGCCATTAAACTTGTTTCAGATTATCTTTTCCTTTACGAAATGTCGGGTTACTTTAATCGCCGCGACTTAATGACCGGTTTCTTTATTTCAGAGATTCTACATATTATATATTGGATCACCGTTGGGGTAGGTGCGCTCCTCCTCCGGAAAGGAAGTTGGAAAGGAAGGGCAATTAATTTAAAGTAGGGGACTGGTGGAGTGGTGAAATGGTGTAGGTTTCCTATCCCCGGGATAACGGTATTTCCGATACACGATACACGATACACGATACACGATCAACGATTTCCATTCAAAATTCAGTATCCTTAGCTTTAAATGAAATTTTACGATCTGGACAAAGCTCTGAAAACACCTGATCGGGTACAAAGCCTTATCCTTCATCAAAGGGGATATAGCCGCATACCCGATGTGATCGCTACTTTTCCGCGATTGCGGGAACTGGCGCTGAGCAGCAACCGGATCGAAACCATTCCTGCTTTTCTTTCCCGCCTGGAGAATCTGGAAATCCTGGATCTGTCCGGAAATCTTATTGAATTGAAAGATTCAGACCTTCCCCTTCCAGAAAGTTTACTACAGTTAAAACTGGCAAATAATAAGATTAAATGCCTTTCGGTTGTTTTACCCAATAGTTTGGAAAAGCTGGACCTGTCGGGCAATCCTCTGAGCAAGTCGGACCCGCTTGAACATTTGCCCCGCAAATTGCGGCATCTGCGCCTGGCGGCCTGCGGATTGGAAAAAATACCTGATAGCATATATGCACTAAGTCGGCTCGAAAGCCTGGATCTATCCGAAAATGAGATCCGCTTCACCCCGGTAAAAGGAGAAATGTGGAAATCACTGATCAGCCTGGATCTCCGGAAAAACAAGTTGACCCATTGCCGACTTCCACTGCCACCCGCTGCTCCGCTTGCGAAACTGAAATTGAACCATAATAAGTTGCAGCAATATCCCAAAGGGCTCGAGAAAGCAACGCAATTGCAAACACTGGAGTTGACGGATAATCGACTGAAAACATTCAGACTGGATATCCGGTTTGCGGTTTTACGGAATATCGATTTGTCCCGAAATAAACTGGAATCATTGGTGTTGCCATGGAGTCTGTGCCCAATGCTACGCCAGCTAAATGTAAGCAACAACAAACTGGAGAGTCTGCCCGATTTTTTTTGGGAAAACCTGCCTTTACAACGACTGGATCTGAGTAAAAATAAATTGCAAAGCCTTTCCGGCAAATCCGGATCTGTTACTGACTTGAGGCAGTTGAATCTGGATTCCAATAAGCTGGAGAAATTGAATCTGGAAACGGGTTTAGAGAAGCTGGAGCAACTTTCGTTGCGGCGAAATAAACTACCCGGGATCCCGGGTTTTATTTGGGGGCTTGACAGGCTTAAAAAAATCAGTGGTCTAAAAGGGAGTAGTCGTCTGATGCGCTTTTTGCTCTGTTGCCGGTCAGAAGAAATTCCGATAAAACTACGTCCTGTTTTGTTTGCTTATTATCAGGGGGCTCCAAATCTTCCAGTGATTCGGCCGGACCTGATGCATGCGGGCTTAACGCTTCCGCTTCCGGCTTTACACAAGTCGCTTTGGAATGCCTGGGAAGAAAAACATCCGCTTCGGGCGCTGAAAAAAGGCGATACATTAAAAATCCTGGGCCCCATCAACATTCGACGAAAGTCGATTGAAAATGCCGGATTGAATATCACTGATGATCCTGCTAAAGCAGATTTCCTGGTACCTGCAAGCGGGAGAGACTGGCCCTCCTCCACTTCTGTGAAATCTCCGGCATCAGTTCGGGTTTTCATTCGCGAAAGCGGAAAAAAAGCCCTGGAAGGGCATCCGGGATTAGAGGCCTTGTTGGAAAGTAAACAGCCGGCAAATGTGCAAATGGCTCTTTCTGTCATTGGAAGGCGTCAACTTCCCGCCCGGCTGCTGAGTCTGTGTTTTATTAATTGGGTAGAGCAGAAAGATCCTGCCTTGCGCAAAAAGCTGGAGCGACTGCTCTGGAAGCAACTTCCTGCCCGAATATTGGAGCAGCCGGATGATACCGAAACCCTGAGACAACTGTGTCGCGAAGGGCTATTAGACGAAAGTCTGCACTTTTAATACAACCCAAGCCCCCTTTAGGCGGTTGAATAGGTGTACTATTTTAGCAAACGTTTAATTTAGACCTGTCAGGTCGGCAACCTGACAGGTCGGCAACCCGTCAGGTCGGCAACCTGACAGGTCCAAAATATTCAAGGCCAAATAATCATATGAATAAACTAAACAAGGAGACCAGTCCATACTTACTGCAACATGCCGATAATCCCGTGCATTGGCACGCCTGGAGGCCCGAGGCTTTTGAAAAAGCCCGAAAGGAGGACAAGCCGATCCTTGTGAGCATTGGGTATTCTACCTGCCACTGGTGCCATGTGATGGAAAGAGAATCCTTCGAGGATGAAGCCATTGCGGAATACATGAATACCCATTTTGTCAATATAAAGGTCGACCGGGAAGAAAGGCCCGATGTGGATCAGATCTATATGGACGCCTGCCAGGTGATTTCCGGTTCGGGTGGATGGCCACTCAATGTTTTTTGTACACCGGATGGAAAGCCTTTTTACGCAGGTACTTATTATCCGCCGAAACCGCACATGAACCGGCCCTCCTGGTCGCAGGTATTGCAAAGCATACACCGCAATTATCTCGACCGCCGCGATGTGGTATTGGAGCAAGCGGATAAGCTGACTAATCTGATTAAAACTTCCGGACGTAATTTGTTGGAAGATGATGTCATTCAGTTGAATCTGGAGTTGAGTTCGATGGACCTCAATGTCATTTACGAAGCTATGCTCTCCAAATTCGATGTTGCCTACGGCGGATTTGGCGGTGCACCGAAATTCCCCCAAGTTAGTAATCTTGGATTCTTGTTGTGGATGAGCGATGCTTATGATCTTCCGGAGGCTGAAAAACATGTGCATTTTAGCCTGGAGAAAATGATCCGGGGTGGTATGTACGATCACCTGGGAGGCGGATTTATGCGTTATGCAACCGACCAGGCCTGGAAAGTGCCGCATTTTGAGAAGATGCTTTACGACAATGCGCTTTTGTTGCGCCTGTTGGCGAATGCCTGGAAGGTTTCGAAGAAAGACCTGTATCTCGAGGTAATTCAGCAGACCCTGGGTTTCCTGCAACGCGAAATGACAGGTCCGGACGGTGGCTTTTATGCAGCGCTCGACGCGGACTCAGAAGGGGAGGAAGGAGCCTATTACGTTTGGTCCTGGGAAGAGCTTGAAAAAATACTGGGTGCGGATGCTCCGCTCGTTGCCGGCTATTATGGCATGCGACCAGAAGGAAACTGGGAGGGAAAGAATATTGTCTGGCGTCCATATACCGGGGAGGACTATATAAAAGGGCGTGAAATAGGCGGATCGGAATGGGAGGAAAAAATAAATTCGGCGCGTGCTTTATTATTTGAAGCCCGGGAAAAACGAATTCGTCCGGGTCTGGATGATAAATATTTGCTCGATTGGAATGCCATGATGGTCAGCGGACTGACAGAAGTCTGGTTGGCGACCGGATTGGAAGAGGCTCGGGATATGGCATTGCGCAATTTGGCGTTTATTGAACAGACCTTTACCGGAAAGCATCCGAAGGAATTAAAGCATGTTTATACAGACCGGTCGGAAGAAAAGGATATGTATCCGGCTTATCTGGATGACTATGCCTGGTATATAGATGCGCAGCTTTCGGGCTATTATCTGGACTTTGATACGGACCGAATCCTGCAAGCCAGCCGCTATTCCGATTATCTGATCGACCGCTTTCTTGAACCAGAGACCGATTTGTTTTATTTTACATCTGGGGAAGAGGAAGACCTGCCTGTACGAAGGCAGGATATTTTTGACAGTAGTACGCCCAGCGGAAATTCGGTGATGGCTCGAAATTTACTGCGCCTTCAATTATTATTAGATAAACCCGCTTACCGCGAATTGGCTGAACGAATGTTAAAAAGAGTGCTTGATTCTGTAAAAAAGTATCCCGGATCGTTATGCAATTGGGCCATAGCATTATTTGAGGCCAGCCTTTCGGCGAAAGAAATTGCGGTACTGGGGGATACGGCAGGGGAGGAGGCAAAAGAAATTTTGGCTCGTTTTACCCCTAATATGGTATTGATGGCAGCCTCGGCACCGAATAAAAACTTCCCTTTGTTGGCAGAAAGGGAAGCTCCGGAAAACGGAGTGTATATATATCTGTGTAAAAATTACAGTTGTCAGTTGCCGGTAAGTAAAGTGGAAGACCTGATAAAGCAGCTTCAGGTAAGATAGGATGAAGTTTTTGGATTACTATTTAAGTTAGCAACATGCGAATATGGATTACCTTTATTATTAGTTTATGTCTGGCTTCTCAGGTGGTTGCTCAGCAGGGACCCCAGTTTAGTCTGGCGCCATTGGATCCGTTTTTTGTAAATCCGGCATATGCCGGTATGGACGGCACTATGAAGATAAACGGGATTTATCGTTCACAGTGGGTCAATCATCCGGGCAGCCCGCAGTCTCAATTACTGAACCTGCATACGCCCTTGTATTTTGCCGGTGGTGGATTAGGCGTTCAGTTTCTAAATGAAAGATTGGGACCGGAGCAACAGATGTCTGCCAATGTATCCTACAACTACCAGTTGTTTTTAAACCGGAACAGTACCCTGTCATTTGGCCTTTCCGCCGGATTCCTTCAATATACCTTAAATGGAGATCAACTCCGTACACCCGACGGCATTTATGAAGGCATAACAATAGATCACCAGGATGCCAGACTGGTATCCGGCAGGGTTTCTCAAATGGCTCCATTGTTTAATGCAGGCGTGTATTATCGCACCGGAGCATTCGAAGCCGGAGCCTCTGTAAGAAACCTCGCTGCGTCGGAAATCAGCATAAGTAGTATTTCTTTTGCCTCAGAAAGGCAATATATGGCACATTTGCGTTACTTTTGGGACCTGGGTCGATCCCTTCAATTGATCCCATCAGTTTGGATGCGATCCAATTTGATACAAACGCAGATAGACTTTAACATTCTCGCTCGCATAAATGACAATATTTTCGGGGGGGTCTCGTTTAGAGGATATGATGCAAACAGTGTGGATGCTTTGATACTGCAGGCCGGCATTCGCCTGAACGAAAAAATCACACTTGCATACGCTTATGATCTTACATTATCTCCTTTAAAACAGACGAGCGATGGCTCTCACGAGGTAATGGTTCAATATGATCTGGGTATTGCTCCTGGAAAGGGGCGCTTACCGGCAATTATTTATCATCCCCGCATGAAGTAGGGGACAATCCGAAATAATTGTTTGGTTTAGAAGCGATATATACTATTTTTGGGTAGTTAAACGTTAAAAGCGCGGTCCAAATGTTAAGTTTGCCAACCACTTGGCAAAAATCAAACTTGAATCTTTGGATAAATTTTCAAACGGCCTATATTTACGACTCTTTTAAAAATCTGAAGGAAAACTCGGGTGTTACAATGAAGAAACTATTAAGAACCTCACTTGCACTAGGCGTGCTCACCGTTGTTTTTTCCTCTTGCGGTTCCGGAGGCTCCGGCCAACTGATCGGAGTGCTTGACCGTCCGTCTTGGAAGGGTATTAACCCTTACGGTATGGTTTACGTACCCTCCGGTACGGTCCACATTGGAAACAGTGACCAGGACGTAGGAAATACATTCATGCAACGACCAAAATCTATTTCAATCCAGGGTTTTTACATGGATGATACTGAAGTTACAAACAACGAGTATCGTCAATTTGTATACTGGGTGAAGGATTCTATCGCACACTCTTACCTGGATCATTACATTCAGGATGAGCTTACAGGCGAAGAATTCATCGACTGGTATCAGGAGATCGATTGGGAACTCGACGCAGAGACCCTCGAAGATCTTTACTACCAGGGAGATGATAAATTCGCAGGTAAAAAAGAACTGAACGTTCGTAAACTCGAGTTTGAGTACGAATGGTTTGACTGGAAAGCTGCTGCACACGATGCAGGCCGTTCTTCACGTTCTTCCTTTATCAAGCGCAAAACAGTCAATATTTATCCGGATACCCTCGTTTGGATCCGCGATTTCTCTTACTCCTACAACGAGCCAATGACCCGGAATTATTTCTGGCACCCGGCTTTCGACGACTATCCGGTTGTTGGTGTTGATTGGCACATGGCCAATGCTTTCTGTTACTGGCGTACCAAGCTATGGAACACCTACGAAGCAGCAGGTGATGGAGTATATACGGAAGAATTCCGTCTGCCATTTGAGCACGAATGGGAATATGCCGCCCGCGGTGGCCTGGAGAATGCTCCTTTCCCATGGGGTGCTTATTACATCCGGAACTCCAAAGGTTGCTTGTTGGCCAACTTTAAGCCTGGCCGCGGTAACTATCCGGAAGATGGTGGTCTCTATACAGTAAAAGCAGATGCTTACTTCCCGAACGACTACGGTCTCTACAACATGGCCGGAAACGTTTCAGAGTGGACATCCACTGCTTTCTACGAAAACTCTTACTCTTTCATTCACGATCTGAACCCGGACATCCGTTATGATGCGAAGGAAGACGATCCCGAAGCACAGAAGCGTAAAGTGATTCGTGGCGGTTCCTGGAAAGACATTATGTTCTTCTTACAAACAGGTACTCGTCACTGGGAATTCCAGGACACAACCAAATCTTATATTGGTTTCCGTTGTGCTCTAACATTCCTCGGTCGCTCCGTTAACGACTTCTAGAGTTTACCAACAGATAAAAAAGGATACTGGCTATTTTTCGTCAGTATCCTTTTTTTATTTCGCCCCGGGGCCATTCTGCCGAATCCTTACAATCGGGGCCTTTTCCCAGCCTAAAGGCATACGTTTCCTTCTGAAATAGGATAGATTTTGTACTTTAGCGCGTCCTCAGAAAAAAATTTTAAAAAAAAGTTAATTCAGGGTGTATCTTTTCGCCCGCCTTGCATTTTGTGTTTGGGTTCGGTGATCGAACTCAAACGGAATTTCAAAATTTAATTCACCTTATTAAACAGCAGCAAAATGAGTTTTGTAAAGTCGAAAGGTTTTAAGTATCTCAAGAACCTCATCATTGGTCTTGGGGCTGCAATTGTACTTTTGGGAGCACTTTTCAAACTGGAGAGCCTACCAGGTGCCAGCTTAATGCTTACCATTGGTCTTTGTGTGGAAGCCTTTATTTTCCTTTTCCTGGGTCTGATTGGTCCGGATAAAGACTACTACTGGGAAAAACTATACCCGGGATTGGACGACTATAGTTCAAACATCCAGCCACTGACTGCAGGTCCTGTAGGTGCTACTACCCCTGGCCTCAACGGTGAAGTTGTTGAAAAGCAACTGGGTGGTATGTTGGATGAGCTTCAGACTATGTCCAAAAGCCTTTCATCACTGAAAGCACTTCAGGAAGTTGATTTCTCTGGTACCAAAGATCAGGTAGCAGCAATGAGCAACTTCTATACGCAAATGAACGAGGCAATGGCTAACCTCAGCGACTCTCTCGAAGATACTGTCGCTTACAAGGATCAGCTTTCTGCCCTCAACAAAAACCTGGGTTCTTTGAACTCTGTATACGGTAATGTTCTGACAGCAATGTCTAACATCCGTCACGATGCATAAGTGTTAAGTCAGTTTGCAAATTCCTTAATTTAAAAAACAGAAAAACATGTCAATTCCTAAGGAACCCCGGCAGCTGATGATTAACCTGATGTATCTGGTTTTGACAGCACTGCTGGCCCTCAACGTTTCGGCAGAAGTAATGAATGCCTTTTTCTCTTTGGATAGAGGTATCATCGCTTCCAGCGCAATCGTAGAAGACAGCAATCGCCAGACTATGGCAGGTATTGAGCTTCAGGCAGATTCGTATAAAGATTCGCTGAACCAAAAATATCTTGACGCTGCCAAGCAGGCTGAGATTCTCTCAGCTGACCTGGTTGAATATGTTCAGGCCGTTCGGGATACGCTCTTCTCACGTGCAGGAGGCCCAAACCCGGATCACCCGGAACAACCAAAACGTAAGAAAGACAAAGACGTTACTACTCGTTATCTCGTATTGGGTGACCCCGGTACTCCGGAAGATGACGGTAAAGGTTTTGAGCTGGAGCAAAAAATTCGCGAAACCCGTGAAGCATTGCTTGCTCTCGTAGATAACAACCAAGAAGTAGCCAACGGTCTTCCTCTCGGTATCGAAGATTGGGAAAACCAGCCGGATGACGGCCATGGTGAGAAAACCAGCTGGGCAGATTTCAAATTCCGTCAAATGCCGGTAGCTGCTGTATTCCCAATGCTTAGTAAAATGCAAAGTGATACCAAAGCTTCTGAAGCTGCAATCCTTAACCACATTTTCAGTAAGATGACTGGCGAGAAAATCGTTTTTGACGGTTTCGAACCTGTAGTTTCTGCTCGGAAAGGTTATGTGATCCGCGGTGAAAAGTATGAAGCTGAAGTATTCCTTTCAGCATATAGTACTTCTGCTGGTGATAACACCAAGATCTATGTAAACGGATCTCAACTGGACGTGGAAAGCGGTCGTGGTACTTATACCTCTTCTGCCAGCTCCATTGGTACAAAGAAGTACAATGTTAAAATTGAAGTAACTAACCCGGTTACCGGAGAAGTTAAAGAATACGCCAAAGAATTCGAATACGAAGTTGGTGAGCGTTCTGTAACAGTATCTGCCGATAAGATGAATGTATTCTACATCGGTGTAGATAACCCGGTATCTGTTTCTGCTGCAGGTATCTCTACCAACGATCTGCGCGTAAGCATCAACGGTGGTGGTGGCTCCATCTCTAAAACAGGTAGTGCAAACTACAATGTTAAAGTGACAGCGCCAACCGACGATTGTCGTGTAAACGTAAGCGGTGGCGGAATGTCTGACAGTAAAGTATTCCGTGTAAAACGTATTCCGGATCCGGTTGCTCGTCTTGGTAACAAACAAGATGGTGCAATGGGTAATGGTACTTTCAAAGCTCAACAAGGTCTGATCGCCTGGTTGGATAACTTCGACTTCGATGCGAAGTGTAACATCCAGGGTTTCCGTCTGGTACGTGTACCAAAACGCCAGGACCCGATTGAGGTTGTCAATAGCGGAGGTTCATACAAAAGCGAAGCGAAGCGGATCGTAGGCCAGGCAAAACCTGGTGATACGTTCTACTTCTTCGACGTAAAAGCGCGTTGTCCTGGTGACAAAGCCGGTCGAAAAGTCAATTCGCTGGTATTTAACATTAAATAATGCCTTTTTGATGGTTGCCGGATAATAGAAAATCGCTACTTTGCGTTCTATTCCCGGCAACCATTTATGCTATTGAGAAAAACAGAATAATAATCATGAAGATCGCTCTTAAAACGTTAGGTTTCGGTTTGTTGTTGGCGGTATTCTGCTGGAGTCCTGCTACGGTAGAAGCACAACTACCAGAAAGCATCCTCACTGAATCCGATGACCCAAATGCCGACCAGCCAATTGATGATATTGTAGAGAAGCGCCTGACGGTTGAACACCGTGTACTTCCCTACGATCACATTCGCGAGGCTGATATCTTTTGGGAAAAAAGAATTTGGCGCGTTGTCGATGTCCGCGAAAAGATGAATAAGCCTTTCGCATACCCGGAACGTCCTTTCTTCTCCATCCTGATGGACGCTGCCATCTCTGGAGATATTACCGTGTACAGTACAGAGGATGATAAATTTACCATGCCTTTGACTCCCGATGAAGTTGCCTCTAAAGGTGCTTCCATCGATACTGTAATTACATTTGACCCGGAAACCTACGAAGAGCAGATCCAGGTAGTTCGCAACGAACTTAACCCGGAAGATGTTAAGCGTTTCCGACTTAAAGAAATTTGGTTCTTCGACGAAGAATCCTCTACGCTTAATGTTCGTATCCTGGGTATTGCCCCACTCATCGACGTAACGGATGATAACGGTAATTTCCTCTACGAGCAACCAATGTTCTGGGTATATTATCCGGAAGCCAGAGAGGTTCTCGCTACAGAACGCGTATTTAACTTTGGCAATGATGCCAGTCCAATTACATGGGAAGACCTGATGGAAATGCGCTTCTTCGCAAGCTATATCTACAAGGAATCCAACGTGTATAACCGCCGTCTGCAGGATTACCTGTCCGGTGTGGACTTACTTCTCGAATCAGATAAGATCAATTCTCAGATCTTCAACTTCGAGCACGACCTCTGGTCATACTAGGATACTGTTAATCAGTATTTCCTAAAAAGGGATAATGGCTTCGGCTGTTATCCCTTTTTTTTAGTTTGGGTTTGAGTGTGGGTTTGAGCCCCTCAAACCCACACTCAAACCCAAACTCAAACTAACTAGTTCATATACTCCCATCCCGTACGATACAATCCCCGCTCATCAATGTATTTCAGGAATGCCTCGTAGAAAGGATGGGCTCCAATTGTCGCACTATCGCCAACTACCACCAGTAATTTCCTTGCCCGGGTCATCGCCACATTCATACGGCGCACATCTTTTAAAAAACCGATCTCGTTTTTATCATTCGACCGCACCAGGCTGATATATACTACATCACGCTCTTGTCCCTGAAATCCGTCAATGGTCTTCACCGTAAGGTCCAAACCCTCCAGCCTTTCATCCTCGCGAATGATTTCTTCCATAATATTCACCTGTTGCCTGTAGGGAGATATTAGCGCAATAGAGGGGTTTTCCGCTTCCGCGAATGTTTCTTTTAGCTCGTACAAATGCTCGAGAAGCAAGTGGAATTCTTCCGGATTGCTCCGGCTTTTATCCTCCTGGTTAAAGGTTTCGGTAAAACCGCATCCGGCTGTATCCAGAAAGACTATCGGACTTTCCGTTCGGCCCGGCAGACTATGAGCTTTAACCGAATCAGCAGCTATGAGTTGTCCCTCATAAAATTGCCTGTTGGAAAAGCCCATAATATCTGCATGCATGCGATACTGCGTGCGAAGCAGGAATACCGCTTCCCAGTTTTCGATGCATCGTTCTATCAGGGTTTTTTCCAGTCCGGCTTTTGCAGCATCCATAGATTTTACGGTAGGAGGAAGCTGGAATGGATCACCCGCTAAAATTACCCGGCCCGCTTTTAATATAGGAACCCAGGTTGCGGGTTCCAAAGCCTGAGCAGCCTCGTCTATGATTAAAGTGCGGAATTTTCGCTTATCCAAAACCGGATGAGCTGCTCCGACGAAAGTCGCAGTTATTACCTGTGCTCCGGTGATCAAATGATCAATCAGGCGTTCCTCCAATTGCCTGGCCCAGGCTTCCATTTCGGATGCTTGTCGATAGAGGTCTCGTCTTTCCTGTCGTTCTTCTGCACCAAATTTGCGCCGGTACTTTCGGGCCTGTTTGCGGAAATCATTGGCCTGAATCTTGACCTTTTTAAGGTTTTTACTGTCAGGATGATCGGCCATTTGGGCTTCAAGCGTATGTTTTACGATACTGTCATCTACCCGGGAAATATGTCCAATTCGAACCACAGATATACCGGCTTCGGCGATACGTTCGGTAAGCAGATCGACAGCCGTATTGCTGGGTGCTGTGACCAAAATAGTGTTCTCGCTCTTGGCCAGTTGTTTGACCACTTCCACCAGCGTCGTCGTTTTTCCGGTGCCGGGTGGCCCGTGAATGATACAGACTTCTTCTGTGGCTAGTGCTTTGTTGACAGCATCATTTTGGGATTCATTTAACTGTGGCAATTCCAGCGGAAGAGAAATTGGTTGAAAGCTCGGGGCCTCCATGCCAATCAGGACATTCGCCAGATCTGCAAGTCTGCCTTGTTTGGTTTCTTCCAGCTGTCGGAGTGTTGCTTCCATCACCTGATAAGTACGCTCATCGAAGAGGAGATCCACCCCAATACTGCCCAGGTTTAGCCAATCAGGCAGGTCTCTGGTGTTGAGGATGATCTTCATTTTATTTCGATCGGCGTAATTGATTACACCTTTAATTTCCGGATGTTGGGCTCCCGGTTGTTGGGTATAAAAGGAGACAGAACTGCCCGATCTAAATTGATGGTGTTCGTTGAGTTGGGTGGTACGTTCGATAATCACAAACGCCCGATCTCCGTAGGTGTAGCCCGACTTTTTAGGTACTACCGGATGCCATGTATAGCCCTTTTTCCGCCTTTCGGCTAATGGCAATTTCTCAATGCGGGCCTTGTATTCTTCCAGATCTGCTTCCTTCTCCAGATGGAGGGCTTCACGCAGTTTTTGGATATGGGTGCGGATCTGTTTGTTCATGCAGGAAGAAACTAATTGAAAGTAATAATTGTATAGAATAGGATTTCCGGCTCAAACTAATAAAAGACATGGCAGAAAAGAAAGGTATTAAGGATCAGTTTTCAGCATTGCGCAATTTGCCGCCCTTTTTTCGGATGATATGGAAGGTATCTCCAAAATTGACGCTGGCGAATATAGCATTGCGGCTGGTCAAATCGGTTTTGCCACTTGCTATTTTATATGTGGGCAAGGAAATCATTGATGCCGTTGTTTTTTTAATGGATAACCCGGGAGGAGATCAGCAATACCTCTGGACAATGGTTGGTTTGGAGTTAATCCTTGCCGTTTCTTCTGATATCCTGAATCGGGGTATCACGCTCATTGACAGCCTGTTGGGGGATATGTTTTCCAATCATACCTCAGTCATACTCATCAGGCATGCCGCTAAATTGGACTTATACCAATTTGAGAACCCTACCTTTTACGATAAACTCGAACGAGCCAGAAGGCAGACTACCAGCCGTACCGTTTTGATGTCTGAGGTATTATCACAGGTCCAGGATTTGATTACCCTGATCTCATTGGGTGCCGGATTGGTGGTTTTCAATCCCTGGTTAATCCTCCTCCTGGTAGTAGCCGTTATCCCGTCTTTTTTGGGGGAAACGCATTTTAATCAGCGGGCTTATTCGTTAACCAGACAATGGACACCCGAGCGGAGAGAACTCGATTATCTGCGATACATTGGTGCCAGTGATCAGACTGCGAAGGAAGTGAAGATGTTTGGCTTATCCGATTTTTTATCGGAGCGCTTCCGCGAATTGGCCGATCGTTACTTTTTGGCCAATCGCAAAATATCAGTCAAGCGTGCAGGTGTGGGAGGCTTGTTGTCTGCACTGGGAACCATATCCTATTATGGTGCTTATGTATTTATCATATTACAAACCATTGGCGGTATTCTGAGTCTGGGGACTCTGACCTTTTTATCCGGATCATTCAGTCGGATGCGTGGCTTGTTGCAAGGCATGATGACCCGCTTTTCGCGAATTGCAGAGCGGGCTTTGTATTTGCAGGATCTGTTTGATTTTTTAGCCTTAAAACCACAGATCATTTCTGACGAGAAGGCTCTCTCTGTTCCGAAATCCATAAAAGAAGGATTCCTGTTTGAATCGGTGGGTTTTCGCTATCCAAATTCAGAACACTGGGCAGTAAAAGATCTGAGTTTTTCCCTGAAAGTAGGGGAGAAGCTGGCCCTGGTAGGAGAAAATGGTGCCGGAAAAACCACCCTGGTGAAATTATTGGCTCGATTGTATGAACCAACAGAGGGAAGGATACTGCTGGATGGTAAAGATATACGCAGATACAATTTAAAGGAATACCGGGAGATGTTGGGTGTGATCTTTCAGGATTTTCAGCGTTACCAGCTACAAGCCGGTGAAAATATTGCTGTAGGGAATATCCGTTCCCTAAGTGATGAGGAACGAATAGAAGTGGCTGCGGAGAAGAGTCTGGCAAATTCGGTAGTCGAGGCGCTGCCATTGCAATACAAGCAAATGCTGGGTAAGCGGTTACCGATGGGGTAGACCTTTCGGGTGGTCAGTGGCAGAAAGTGGCGCTGGCTCGTGCGTATATGCGGGATGCTCAGTTGTACATCCTGGACGAGCCCACCGCTGCCCTGGATGCCCGGGCGGAACACGAAGTATTTGTGCGCTTTTCCGATTTGATCGAAGGCAAAACGGCCGTATTGATCTCCCATCGTTTTTCTACCGTTCGCATGGCAGACCGAATTCTCTTTCTGGAAAATGGGCAAAAGCTGGAGCTCGGTAGCCATCAGGAGTTGTTGGCGCAGGAGGGTAAGTATGCAGAATTGTTTAAGCTGCAGGCTGCGGGCTATCGGTAAAAATTTGGACCTGTCAGGTTGCCGACCCGTCAGGTCGCCGACCTGACGGGTCGGCAACCTGACAGGTCCAAAACCAAATCAGTTAATTTTTTCTATCAATACTGTAATTCTCCTCAAAGCTTTACAACTTATGGTATAAACGAACTTAATTGGCTGCAAAAGAACCTGCTGAAAAACGATTTGTGCATTTGGTAAACGAATCGCAAAACATCATACACAAAGTGTGTAGAATGTATTGCGAGAATGAAGAGCACCAAAAAGACTTGTTTCAGGAGATTCTATTGCAGCTATGGCGCTCTTTCCCTTCCTTTAGGGGTGATGCAAAATTCTCTACCTGGATGTATCGCGTTGCGCTGAACGTGGCGATTCAGGATGTCCGTAAGCAAAAAAAGCGCAAACTTCTCTTTTTGGATTCCTATGAAATCAAACCGGATACCCTGGTGTCGATGCCTTATAAGGAGGATGATCGATTGAAAAGCCTGTATAAAGCTATTTCAATGCTGGATAAGGTTGAGCGGGCTATCATGATGTTGCATCTGGATGGAATCCAGAATAAGGAAATTGCTGATATAATTGGGATCAGTCAAAATTATGTCCGGGTAAAAATGACCAGGATACGTAAGAAACTATCTGAAATTTTAACTACTGAATAAATGGAACTAGCCAATCTAAAATCATCCTGGATGATGATGGAGCAAGAAATACTGAATAGAGATCGGGTTGATATTCCACAAATTGCGAACGCCATTCATCATAAATCAACCTCTGAAATTGCCCAAATACAAAAGGCGCTAAAAAGCAAATTTGCCATGGGAGGGATAACTTGCCTGGTGAGTTTTACTCTTGGTGTACTGAGCTGGCTGTTTCCGGAGGAAGTGAGTCCTTTGGACTTTGCGTTTTCGGCTATTGAGAGCACGATTTTATTTTTCGTTTTAGGAACGTCTCTGGCCATCATGCTGGGCTTTAATTTCAGGGCTTTTCAGCGAATAAACAGAATCCGGCACTCGGCACACGACCTAAAAACAAACCTGAGGTTGTTTATCGATTCCATGGAGTCTGCAATTTCATTTAATATCTATTCAGACACTTTAATGACGCCGGTTATAGTTGGATGGATCTATTATGGATATGTCTTTCGTAATGACGTGCTCCGTTGGGATATTTGGGGCTTGATGTTGATTGTTTTGCCCATTCTGGTCGGCCTGTTTTCTTATTTCTTTCAGCGCTATACACAATATCTGAAGTTTGGTAAATACCTCGATGTTTTGAAGGGCTATTGGGAGGACCTGGAGAATAGTCATTCCAAAGTGTAATTCTTATTGATCATCTTCAACTAATTAGTAAAACGAAGAAATGATAAGTATGAATAATCAATCCTTAAAGGTGGTTCGATTTCTTGGTGTCTTAATTATGCTATTGGCATTTTTAGTGTTTTCGGATGATAAGCCGTGGTATTATGAGGTATTGCTTTTTGACTTCGGATTAATATTAATGCTTTTCGGAAAAGAAAAGAACTACCAGAAATTAAAGCGCTTAATCCGGAAAAACGAAACAAGTAATGGGTAGCAAATTTATAAGACTGTTTGGCCAAATACTGTTTTTTATCGGCGCCATCGTCGTTTTTGTGCCAAATGAAACTTCACTACACGAATTCCTTCAATGGACATTTGTGGTCGGGTGTATTTTAATGTTTTCGGCGAAAGCCAAAGAGAAGAATCAGAATAAAATAATTCAGGAAAATGGATAACCAATTAGTGCATTTTGCCATTCATACAGATGACATTGACCGTGCAAAAAAAATTCTATGAGGATGTATTTGACTGGGGCTTTAGCAAATATGGTCCGGGCGATTTTCCAATATTTCGTATCTTCTGGAAGATTCTATAAACGAAAATCCTGATAGGTGATGTCCTTGAAAACACGAATAACTGATTGGTTTAACAAATGGGAGTCGGGAGATTTTCTCAATCTCCCATTAGCGGAAGACTTTTCACATACCAGTCCGTTTGGGACGATAACCGGAAAAGAAGCATACCTGGACCTGGTAAAAGCCAATCGCGAGAAGTTTCTGGGACATACTTTTGAGATCCACGATATTCTGGAGGGCGATAATGCTGCTTGTGTGCGCTACACCTCCAAACAAGCAGATGGGTATTCGATGGACGTGAGTGAATGGCATTATTTTAAGGACGGAAAAATCCAAAAAATTCACGCTTATTACCACATTGGTGAAATTCGGGAAGACAGGCAGCTGAGCCGGCATTAATACTCTTTGGGTTTATTACTTATTTTAAGTGAAAATGAATAGAAAAATTCGATCTGGCCTTCAAATCGGGTTGGTTTTAATAATAATTATCATTGTATTTAGAAGACCAATCTATAATTGGAGCATTAAGTATTTTGAAGTTGGAATTCGAACAAATATACCAATCGAAAATCCGGAATTGATTCAACATATTAATGCCGAAGAGTTGCCAGATGATATTTCCTTTCATGAGATTGCCAGCATTTCAAATTCCCTCACTTCAGAGCTTTTAGCGTTTTCCAAATCGAATGCTTCCTATAATATTGTCGGGATGATGAATACCCGAAAAGCAAACTGTGTAGGGTATGCCCGAATGTTTAATGCTATAGCAAACTATTTAATTCGGGAAAACGATTTAGGAGATCAGATCATCGCCCAGCACAAAATTGGGAAATTATCGCTTTGGGGTATTGATTTGCATTCAATAATCAACAGGCCCTTTTTTCAGGATCACGATTACAATGAAATAAAAGACCTCCACACAGGAGAATCTCTTTTTGTAGATCCAAGCCTGAGTGATTACCTTGGAATAGACTTTGTCCGCGAGCATAAGTGATTCCTTAAACTTTTTTTAATCCAAGATTTACCCATGCGAAAACTAATCCTTTACATCGCTTGCTCCCTGGATGGCTACATTGCCAAACCCAATGATGATCTCAGCTTTCTGGATAAAGTTCAGGTGGAAGGCATGGATTATGGGTATCATGATTTTATAGCTACCGTTGATACCATTATCATGGGCAGGCGCACCTATGATTGGGTGGTCAATGAAGTAGGGAGTTTCCCGGATAAGGAACGGGATATTTATATCATTACCCGAACAGCCAGAGAATTCCTGGGTAATATTCAATTTTATACAGAAGATGTAGGAGCCTTAATCCGCCAGTTAAAAGAGAAGGACGGTAAAAACATCTTTTGCGATGGAGGCGCTCAACTTGTCAATAGCTTGATGAAAGAGAAGTTATTTGACGAATTGATCATTTCGATTGTGCCGGTTTTACTTGGAGATGGTACCAAACTTTTTCAAGACGGTCGTCCGGAGCGGGATTTAGAATTAATTTCTTCGACTTCTTATGATTCAGGGCTGGTGCAGTTGCGATATAAGGCGGTAGGCCAATAAACAGCTGTTTTGCTACCGGAAAATGTTTTTCAAAACCAATACAAATGACTCAGGTAAAAAACCATACGGAAGCCATCAAACGCCTGATCGAAAAGGGATACCAGAAGGTGTACGAAACCAAGGACCATTATGTAGTAGTTCAGGAATCGGATGTAATCCAGGTGAAAGTAAGAGTGTTGGGAGAAGAGGTTTTGGTAAAAGCAAAATTTCCACAGATCGGAAATGTCGTTCAAATTGTCATTACTGCGATTTTATTTTTTGTTGCTGGCTACTTTGAATTAGGATTCCCCGTAAATTTAATCATTGCGATAACCGTAGGGCAAGTAATTTCTTTTGCGTGGTATTACCCTAAAATCAAAAAATTAAAGGAGTCTGTTGAGCAGGCTCTAATTCAGTAAATTCCAAATTATAGCCAAATGAAAAAAGTATTATTTATTTCTCTTTTCTGTTTTTTTATTATACTCAGCTTGTAAAAAAGATAATGGTTCAGACCCCGATAAGGAAGTGCCGACCTATTTTAAATTCAAAGCCAACGGGATGTTGGTAGAAGGGGATTCTTTGCCTTATCCTGCGGATAATTTGTTTCAAGGCAACCTGGACCTGAAATACGACCAGGGCGATATTAGTATTCTTATTGGTGTTAGTGGGTTTGATGGTATGGAAGGAACCTTTGACGCAAATTTTATCGAATACAGCGAAGACAATCTTGATTATTACGGCGATACAGGTACCGTAATTGTAGAAGAAATCGATAATAAAAAGGAGTTTATCAGAGGTACTTTTACCGCAGAGGCGAGTCTGCTTGGAGGATCGGGTGAGGTACAGATAACGGAAGGCGAGTTTCAGATGAAGTACTATGATTTTTAGGGATTACATTTGGTAAGGGGTGAGCCGTTTTTAAGACCGTTTAAATAAGCGCCAGGATCCCAATGCGGAATACTTTTTAGCTTCCCACAAAAACACCCCCGCCACAATACCGTATTCAAGCGCTACGATCCAGAGGTTTTCCCAATATGGATCGTAGCTGTAATTGATGTAAGTCAGGGTGATCATAAATGACCAGATCAAAGGGAACCTGTAGGAGGTGAATCCACACAAAAGAACAGGTAAACTCAAGTACCAGGGATGCACCGTTGTGGTCAATGCCAAATAGAGACAAATGCCATAGAGCATGTATTTTAGTGTTGCTTTCCAACTGTTTCCCGGATGGAAGAAAGCAAAGGCCAAAATACCCAGACCCGAAGTGAGCGCCAGTCCCGGTCCGATATAAGCGATCAAATTGAAGCCACTTAATTGGTACCCAACCCATCGACTCAAATAATATACACTGGCATTAAACTCAAACTTTCGAAAGTATAAGTCCAGGCTTTCGCCGAAATTTCCAAAAAAGCTTTCGCTGAATAAGGGCAGGAATAATAGCAGACAGATTCCTCCGCAAAAAATAAAGAGGGGAATGACTTTATTCCAGCCAATCCTTCGAATAAAAAAGGGCATAAAGATCAAGGTCAGCAGTTTGGATGCAATCGATAGTCCCATGGCCAACCCACCAATGCGTTCTCTACCGGCCAGGATCAGGTAGAGACCGGCCAGGAAGAAACAGATCATCGCTCCCTCAAAATGGAGGTTGCCACTAATCTCAATAATGATAAGCGGATTGAGGGCGTAAATCAGGCTTCGCTCTGCCGGCATCTTCAGCAGGGTCAATATTCGCGGAAGCAAATACAAGCTAAACAACTCGCATAGGACCAAAAATAATTTCATTACCAACATGGCACCGTACAGGCTTTTGGGGGAAACCCAACAGGCCAGGCCGAAAACTGCCTGAGCAACCGGCGGATAAATGGTGTAGTACTCCGGTGAATTTAAGGACGCATACAAATTCGGCGTAAGCCCGGAAACTTCATTCCCCGCTTCCAGGTACCAGGCCGGTAAATGCGAAAACGGATTGATGCCCTGCGTCAATAATCGTCCGTCCCAGATAAAGCGATACAGATCGTCGGATAAGCCCGGCATGGCAAACAGCAGCAGGATACGCAAGGCGCCTGCCAGCCACAAATATTTCTTCCAGTCTAAGTCGCCATTCGCGCCAAGCAAAACCCAGGCATAAGGAGCAAACATCAAAAGAAATCCGGCAATTATCCAGCTAAAGTCAGCTTGTTCTACCCAGAAGCCCAGCAAGAGACTGCCGGCTAAAAAGAAAAGGGCTGAGATCCAAAAGGAAGGTCTAAATTTATTGCCGACCAGGGTAGACATTGTGTTAGGGTTTGAGTCTGGTGTGTCGCCACGTAAAATAAAAAATACTGCCGAAACCAAGGCCCAGAAGCAAGTGGAAAAGGATGAAATGTGTGTGTTGCGATTGGATGGCCATGATTACTGCCCAGCCAAAATAGAGGGCCAGTAATCCTTCGGTAATATTAACCCATGAGATCTTTGCTCCCCGGTATTTGGTCTTGTTGAAGCTGTCTGCCAGGTTTTGAATATTAAACTTAGGTGTACGCACAAAGGGCGATTTTTTGCCCAGATATCCCTGAATAACCGCTACAGTATTGTGCAAAGACAAACCCATGGAAAGGGAAAGGAAAACGGGGAAGAGCAGAATAAATTTTGCCAGCCTTTTCAGCCACGGACCTTTCTGCAATTCAGCCTGCACATTGGCCACATAGTAAATCGAAAGCACCGAGAGCATGCCCAGGAGCGCATAAGATAACCAACCCACATTAAAGGTCAGTTTTGGCAGGATAAAAATGAGTGGCACACTCATTACACCGGCAATAAAAATGAATACAAAAATACTACTGGCCAGGAGGTGGATGGTGGCGTGAACCTTCTTTCCAAGGGGAAGGTCGGAGCGCCAGACTGTCGGCAGCATTTTTTTGGCCGTTTCTGCACCGCCTTTCATCCAGCGAAATTGCTGAGAACGCAGGCCGTTCATTTCTGCCGGCAATTCAGCCGGAGAACCAAATTTTTCCAGATAGACAATCTTCCAGCCTTTGAGCTGTGCCCGGATACTCAAATCGAGGTCTTCGGTAAGCGTGTCGGCTTCCCAGCCGCCTGCATCTTCGATGGTTTTGCGTCGCCAAACACCTGCTGTTCCATTAAACTGGAGCATGTAGTTTCCGGCTCTTCTGCCCTGTTGTTCTACTGTAAAATGCACATTGAGTTGCATGGCCTGCAGGCGGGTGATGAGAGAATAATCCTGATTGATATGCTCCCATCGGGTTTGTACGACTCCTACCTCCGACTGGTCAAAATAAGCGATGGTCGTGCGAAGGAAATCCGGACGTGGCAAAAAGTCTGCGTCAAATATGGCGATGAATTCTCCCCTGGCCCGGGGCATCGCTGCTTTTAGCGCGCCTGCTTTGTAGCCCGTACGATCCGTGCGACAGATCTGCTCAATATTAAATCCTTTGGCCTGGTATTCATCTACTTTTTTTCGGACTAATCCTACGGTTTCATCGGTCGAGTCGTCGAGAATGTGTACCTCATAGCGGTCCTTAGGATAATCAAATTCGAGGATGTTGTCGATCAGCCGGTCAACTACATAGAGTTCGTTAAAAATGGGGAGTTGTATAGTGACAAAAGGCAACTGAGAATCATCGGTAGCCCGTTTGAATGCTTTTTCTTTGTGCCGGAAGTGAAACAGTTTGTAGTGATACAACAAATGGAATTGCATCAGGCAATAGAGTGTAATGTAGCCCAGCGCCAGCGTATAGATCCCGAAAATGAGGTAATAGAACAGGTTCATTACAACAATTTGAAAATGGTCCAGAGAATTTTATGTCCGGCAAGAATGGTTCCTCGAATAGTGCCAGAAACTTTCGACACTCCAATCCGGCGGCGATAGCTTACGGCCACCTCCGTGCATTTGAGTTTCATTTTGGCAGCGCGAACCTGCATTTCCACAGTCCATCCAAAATCCGGATCCTGCATATTCATGTCAATCAATCGGTCGTACCTGATGGCCCGGAAGGGGCCCAGGTCAGTAAAGCGGTATCGGTATATAATACGTATCAGGGTAGTGGCCAGCCAGTTTCCGAAGATTTGCTGGGGCTGCATGGCACCGCGTTCCATATCCCCCAGTGCTCTGGAGCCAATCACCAGATCGTATCCTTCTGATTGAATGGGGTTGATCAGCAGATCCATTTCTTCCGGGTGATCGGAATAGTCTCCATCCAAAAATACGACGATATCCGGTTGTTCGGATTGGGCTTTGGCCTTCAAATGTTCAATCCCTTTCAGGCAGGCACTGCCATAGCCTTTGCGGGCTTGTAGCAAAACCGTTGCTCCTCGCGATTCAGCCACCTCGGCTGTATTATCCGTGCTGGCGTTGTTGCAGACGATTATTTCCCGGACCAAAGCACGGGGAATAGCATCCACCACTTTCCCAATGGAAGCCTCCTCGTTGTAAGCGGGGATAATAACATCAATGCGCGGTGCCTTCATGAATAATTTTGCCCCAAAGGTAGGTTTTCCTGCGTTTTGAATTGTCCGGAAAACGAAAGTAATGCGGAGTCTGTGTAAGCAATAGCTGTTTGGTCTTGGCATTAACCAATTAAAGGCGGTCCGGCTGTTGCCGAATTCAGTTTCGACAGCTTATCTTTGCCCGGCATGAAAAAGATCAACCTCTCTACCATATACCCCGCATTTATTCTTTTGGGCCTCACGATGTTGCTGGCATTAACTGCCTGCCGCAGGGATCTGCCTGTAATTACCGGACCGGAAGCATTGCTGGAATTCTCTCTGGATACCCTCCGCTTTGATACGGTTTTCACCGAATTGGGGTCTGCGACCCAGACACTTAAGGTGTACAACCCACATGACTTGCCCATCCAGATTGACAAGATCTTTATCGAATCCGGAGAATCCTCCAAATTCAGACTCAATGTGGATGGTGTTCCTGGTACGGAAGTGGATGAGTGGATCATTGAACCCAATGACAGCTTATACATTTTTGCTGAAGTGACCATCGATCCGGATGAGCCACTATCGCTCAGCCCTTTTGTGATAGAGGACGGACTTTGGTTTGAGACCAGCGGCAATGAACAGCGGGTACAACTGGAAGCCTGGGGCCAAAATGCGATATATCTGCCCAACCGTTTTAATAAAGGGGGCGTTGCGCTTTTATCCTGTAATCTACAGGAACAGGTTTGGACCGATTCCCTGCCCTATGTGATCTATGGCATTCTGGTTATTGATAGTTGTACGCTCGTCATGGAACCCGGTACGGAGGTTTATGTGCATGGAGGAGTGGCCCGAACGGTAGACGAAATGGGTGATCCTTCAATTTATAATGACGGACTGATCTATACCTTCTCGAGAGGGAATATACACATGCGGGGCACCAAAGATGATCCGGTTATTATTCAGGGCGACCGTTTGGAAGAAGCCTTTGGCGATGAAGAAGGACAATGGGTAGGAATACGACTGGGAGGCGATGACAATCAGTTTGAGTTTGCAGAGATTAAAAATTCGCTGATAGGCGTACTGGTGGATTCGTCTGCTACATTAAGCATGGACCACACAAAGCTGTACAATACAGCCGGGGCCGGGCTTATTGGAACACATGCTGAAATTGATGCGACCAATTGCCTCTTTTATAATAATGCCGGCAATTCGGTACAACTTGGATACGGAGGCGAATACAACTTTGATTATTGCAGTCTGGCCAGTTTTGGCGTAGATGCTTCTGCGCTGAGTTTGAGCAATGGCATTTGCTACGATCCTTTCTGCCAGGAATTTGATATTTATCCGCTTGAAGCGAATTTCAGAAACAGCATTATTTATGGCTCCCGAAAAGATGAGATCAGCCTCAGTGATTTCACCGGCGGAATGGAACCCTCCTTTTATCAGGTAAGCATGACCGATTGCATAGTTCGGGTGGAAGATCTGCTTGATCCGGAAGAAGGCGGTTATCCGAATTTCTTTACGGATTTTTGCAATCCCTGCCAGAATGCCGGTTCAAATGCTGTGGTGTTTGCCGATGCCAACGAAGATATATACTTACTGGATACGCTTTCCATTGCGGAGGGCATGGCTGTACCAATCCCCGGCATTGATGTGGATCTGGATCTGAATATGCGCGATCCAAATAGTCCGGACATTGGTTGTTACGAGTATCAATACGAATAGCGTCTGCTGTACAAATTATAGTTTGTCCAATTAAGAGTTGATTGTCTTTAGAAGTCTAAATAGCCGCTTAGCTTTCATTTGCTTATTTGATTGCAAAAAAAATCGGGAGTATTTGAAAACCTAATACAGGATTTCGTGATTTTAATCAGACGGAACTATTATCTAATCCAGATTCCGCTACAGGCCAATCAATACACCCAACATGTCCCGTATAATCATTCTACTCTTTTTTCTGGTACCTGTTAGTCAACTTCATGCACAGGGAACCTATGGCACCGAGTTTTGGTGCGCGTTCATGGAAAATATTGATCCGATATTTAATGGTCCGCCGGATTTTGTTTTTGAAATTGATGCGGATGTTACGACAAACGGGGTAGTGGAAGTTCCCGCAACAGGGCTCAGTATTCCTTTTACGGCGATAGGAGGGGCCGTTACAGAAGTTCAGTTGCCCGATGCCCTCTGGTACTCTGAAGGAAGTGAATTTATAGACAACAAAGGCATAAGGATTACCACTGATGAACCGGTCAACATAAATGCCATGCACTGGCGGGTGTACTTCAGTGAGGCAGCCCGATTGCTTAGCCGGGATGAGTTGGGACCAAATTACATCGTAAGTTGTTATCCCGATTTTGACGGCGCCACTCCCACGGAGTTTGTCATTGTAAGCACAGAGGATGATAACGAAATTGAAATTATCCCTTCAACCCTTACTCAGGGATTACATCCTGCAGGTATACCATTTACCATAACGCTGGATGAAGGGCAAAGCTATCAGGTCAAAGCAACCGGCGATTTGAGTGGCACTTTTATCAGCAGTTTAAGCAGCCTGGATTTGGCCGTTTTTTCCGGTGCGCAACAAGCGAATGTCGGACCCTGTACCGGTGCAGCCGATAGCCATTTATACGATCAGGCACAACCGACGGATCAGTGGGAAGATCTCTTTCATTTTGTTCCATTCTCCGGCCAGGGACAGGATCCGGTAGTGATTGTTGCTGCGGATGATAATACCAGTGTATTTTTTGATTGCGAGTTGGTGGCTCAGCTGGATGCCGGAAATGTTTTCAGCAGCGAATTGGGACAGCCGACCATTATTTCCGCTTCAGGAGCCATTTCAGTTGCGCAGTTAAACTCGAGTCAGGATTGCAATCCTTCCGGTATTGGCGATCCCAATATGATCCAGTTGTTCCCGGCCAGTCGCCAGTTATCGGAAATTCGGATTAGCAGTCCGGATGCACCTCCTGGGATTCCGGGGAATTATATTTCCACCCATTACATCAATCTGGTCATTCTGACTACAGCCATAGGAGATATTACGCTGGATGGCAACTCCATAAGCGGCCAGTTTGCTCCTTTTTCCGCTGATCCTACATATTCTTATGCCCAAATTCCCTTGCCCGAAGGGGAGCATATTATCAGCAGTAGTACCCCTTTTTCCGGGACGCAATATGGTCTTGGAGATTATGATGCATACACCTCAAATCTGGGTTATGACCAAACCAATCCGGTGGATCTGTTGTGTCTGGAGATTGAAGTGGAAGGGATCTTTTGTGTCGATTCATTACTGTCTTTTTCTGCGCTTTCCGCGAATGGCATCACGTCCTGGGATTGGGATTTTGGAGATGGACAAACATCTGTTTTGGCCAATCCGGAGATTTCCTACAATGCGCCCGGCGTTTATTTAGTCACACTCCAGGTGGTTTTCAATGATGGGACGGCGGGCAATGCCAGTCTTGAAATTGAAATATTTGATTGTCCGGAAGACCCCTGTGATCCGGACCTGGATCTGGAAATAGAATATACCGGTCAACCTTGTTCGGGACTGGACTTTAGCTTTAGCCCGGCTGGTGTATACCAAAGTTACGATTGGGATTTTGGTGATGGAAATGGCTCGGAGGAGGCTAATCCTTCCTACACTTACGCCGCTGAAGGAAGCTATCAGGTAAGTCTTTTAGTGACCGATCAATACAATTGCGAATATTTTACTTCTCTTACCATTGAGGTACCCGATTGCGACGACCCTTGTGTCGGGGCTGGCGATGTGGAAATGTTTTTTGTGGGGACGCCATGTGTGGATTCGGTTTTAACCTTTTACACCACCTATACTTTTGATCCGGATGATCCGCCGTTTGATTTGCAATGGCAATTCTCTACAGGTGATTTCTTTTTCTTTCAGGATTCGGTAGAAATCTCCTTTTCGGAACCCGGGATATATACAGTCGACTTTTCCGCTTTTGAATTTCCGGGTTGTGATTATGTGGGAATGTTAGAATTTGAAATCTTCGATGATTGTGATGATCCTTGTATTGATCAACCTCCATTGTCCATTTTTGTGGATGGGGAATATTGTATTGATTCCGTTATGATTTTCAGCGCAGAAACCGATGCCGACCTGATTGAATACAACTGGACCTCCGATTTTGGATTGAGTTCTTCTGATCCTTCACCGGTCTGGGAATTTGATGAAGAAGGGGTTTATACACTGACTATCTCTGCTACAGATATCGACGGATGTCTTTATGAAGAAACGATCAGTTTTGATGTAAAGGATTGCGAGCCTTGTCAGAATCCGCCCAATGTATTGATTACTTATGCCGGAGAGATATGTGTTGACGCCCCCATTACCTTTTTCTGTACCGGGTTTTTCAATTTTGATACCTACAATTGGGACTTCGGTGATGGAGGAACCAGCACTGAAGAAGAGCCGGTTTATGTCTTTGAGCAGCCAGGAGTATACACGATCACCTGTACAGGAGTGGGATTGGATGGTTGTCCTTACGAGGCCAGTATTCAATTGGAGATTTCCTCCTGTTTGGATCCCTGCCTTTTCGACTATTTTGTCGATCTGAATGCGGATGGATCTTTGTGTGTAGATTCTCTTATCCAACTAGGTGCAGAGACAGATATACCGCAAGTTGAAAGTTACCAGTGGATAATAGGAGAGGATACCCTGACAAACTATCCATTGGATTATTCGCTGAAAAGCGAAGGACCTATAATGGTTGTATTGACCATTTTTGATGAAAACGGATGTAGCTGGGCGGGTGAATTGCTATTGGATGTGGATGCTTGCGATCCGGAGGGATCCTGTGCTGTATTCTTTCCGAATGCCTTTAGTCCGAATGCAGATGGGTTAAATGATTCCTTTGGGCCCTTGTACGAAAACTGTCCCCCTGAAAATTACCGCTTGTTGATTTTCAACCGCTGGGGAGCAATGGTTTATGAATCTGACAATCCGGAAGAAAAATGGGATGGAAAAATCGGAGGGAAAGCCTCTCCTTCGGGGGTTTATGTGTGGAAAGCGGTTTACAGTTTAGAAGGGGCCTCGAAGGAGGATTACGGCGATTTATTGCTGGTTCGATGAAGGAAAGGATGAAATAAATGTATAGACACTTAAGGAAACGTTAAACAATTGCTTCCATCAAGTGGTTTTGCTCTGTAAGTGGCCCGTTGTGACTAAATTCACGGGCAGGTTGAAGTTTTGTTAAAACCTCCAACCGGGAACATTAATAACCAAACCACTCTTATGATGAAAAAATCCATGACTTTTATGGTGGCACTAGCCACTCTGTTATTTGGTGCTGTAAGCTTGCAAGCACAGATTAATACACCAGCTCCCAGTCCGTCTGCGACCCTTACTCAGACAGTTGGACTTACTGAGGTGACGATTGATTACTCTCGTCCGGGGGTTAAGGACCGCGTTATTTTTGCAGAAGACGGCCTGGTGCCTTTCGGCAAAATGTGGCGTACAGGTGCAAATGCTCGTACCAAGATTTCATTCAGTGATGATGTGAAGTTTGGTGGCAAAGATGTTGCAGCTGGTACTTATGCATTGTTTACTATTCCGACTGCAAACAAGTGGACAGTCATTTTGTACACTGATTACAACGGTGGAGGAACACCAAGTGAATACGACGAATCTAAAGAGGCAGCTCGTTTCATGGTTGATTCTAAGAAATTGGGAATGCATGTTGAGTCATTTACCATTAGTGTAAACGACCTTCGCAATTCTTCCGCCAGTGTTTGGTTGATGTGGGAAAAAACCATGATCAGCATTCCAGTTGAAGTGGATGTTGACACAAAGGTAATGGCCGACATTGAGCGTGCTATGGCTGGAACTTCTGCCCGTGATTACTATTTGGCAGCTTCCTACTACCACGATGCCGGTAAAGATTTGGAGCAGGCTTTGGCCTGGGTGAAAAAAGCAAACGAAAAAGATCCTCGTTTTTGGCAGGTACGTCGGGAGGCTTTGATCCTTGCTGACCTGGGACGTTACAAAGATGCAATCGTTGCAGCTGAAAAGTCTAAGTCAATGGCAAAAGAAGCCGGCAACATGGACTACGTTAGCATGAACGAAAAGTCTATCGCTGAGTGGAGTAAAATGAAAGACACCAAAGGCGGTAAGAAAATGCAAAAAGAGTCTAAGAGCTAAGCGCTTACCGACTAATAATTAAAAAAAGCGGCTGTTCCTTTCGGGGAGCAGCCGCTTTTGTTTTTTATGCTTCATTTCGAAAAAAAATCAAAGAAAATAGCATAAGTATTTGGTTTTGAGTGGGTTGAGGTCGAATTTTGTTAATTGCAACCTGACGGGTCGCCAACCTGACGGGTCGCCAACCTGACGGGTCGCCAACCTG
>JAAEZH010000040.1:7715-49438 GCA_018222965.1 Bacteroidota bacterium | reverse complement strand
ACCGGAGTTCTTAAGCAAAGCGAAAGAACGACCTCCACCGCCGAGCACCGCGAGGCCTCCACCGGGAGCTCCACGAGCAAAGCGAGTGGAGCGACCAAATGCCAGTTGGCGACAGTTTACTAAAATTCGTATCTTCATGTTGGATTTACAATCAGAAACCCGGTTGGTATGAAAACACTTCGCCCAAAACACATGCTATTCTTTCTCTTTTCGCTGATTTGCCTTTCGGCGAATCCATTCCAACTTTCGGCGCAAGCCAATGAAGGCGTGGAGTTGCGATTTGTCTCTGCAACCGCCAATACCGGAGACCTGGTGTGCATACCCATTCAGTATAGCGGTTCCGATAATATACTTAGCATACAGACAACTTTGGCCTGGGATGCAACGGTACTTCAATTTGCCGGACTTGGAGATACAGCCTTGCCGGGTTTTGATGAAAATGCCTACAATCTGAAAAAAGAAGATCGCCTCTTGCTTTCCTGGTTTACCCAAACGGGTTTTCCGCAGGACATAAAAGACGGAGGCATATTGTTTGAAGTTTGCTTTCAGGTCGTTGGTAAAGCCGGACAAAGTTCTGACCTTCGCATTCCCGGCGATATGACCAGCACCGAAGTGGTCGATGCAGCAGAATACCCTATGACCGTAAATATTGCCGCCGGCAAGTTTATAGTTGGAGATGGCGCTGCACCAATATCAGGTAGTAATATTATAGATAATGGCAATGCCTCTGATCCGGGTTTCGATCCCGACCGCAATGCCAACCAATCTAAAATTCGCATTTCGCCCAACCCTTCCAGCGGTCGATTCAACATTCAGGTTTTTGGAGATGAGATCCAACAAATCAGCATCCACCGAGCCAGTGGAAATAAGTTTTTCGACAAACATTTTCGCCTCGGCACTACCGAATTCGAAACCGATTTTCAACACCTGAGTCCGGGTATCTATACCGTAAGAATTTATCTAAAAGCAAGCCTGGTAGTGAAGCACTGGATTGTGCATTAATTTCCTTTTCCCCTTCAATATCTACATCAATCCTGTAGCACTTAGTTAAAAAACCATTGAAAACCGGGAGGTAGGTCCTCCCCAATTTACAATCCATGAAAACCGCTTACTTCAGCTTATTGCTGCTGTTGATTTCCTTTTCAGCGGCACATGCCCAGTATTCCTGTACTCATTTTTATCTGACTCATCATACTGCAGAACAAGGCGACACCATCAACGTAGACCTTCGAACCAGTGGATTCGCCGACATTGTTTCTCTTCAATACAGCATAAATTATAATTCGGATATACTTCATTTTTTGGGTTCTGAGGATCATTCCCTGACCGGTTTATGGTATTCGAATATAGGGAATCCATCCGCTGGGAATTTGGTCATAAGCTGGGTGGCTGATGATGTAGTATCTGGACAATCTTTAGAAAACGGGGCACTCATCTGCCGGTTTAAGTTTGCCGTTTTAAGTGATCCTCCGGCACCAACTCCGATTGAATTTTCTGCTTATCCAATGACTGTTGAAGTAACTAATTCCAACAATTGGGGAGGCGGAGGCTTCATAGCTCCCATATTTCATGCAGGCTCTGTAAGTCAAACGCTCAATCCCTCCCCTATTTTTCTCTACCGCGGTTGCGATACCCTGAGCACTTGTCAGCAAATCATGTCGGCAAGCTGGGCACACGCCAATTATCAGGTAGTGGGCGGGATTCCTCCCTACTCATTTATGTGGTCAAAAGACGGATTCTGGTTTTCGGATGAAGAAAACCCGGTTCTGGAAGAGCCCGGGCATTATTCCGTCCTGGTCGCTGATGCTCTGGGGGTTTTCAGCACGGCGGAATTAGATGTGGTGGAAGAATTGTTTTATCCGAAGGTCGACTTTGTCTTATGCAGCATGAGCGGGCAGGAAAGCGGAGTGATCAGTCTCGACCTCAGCAATGGAATGCCTCCTTATGATATACAATGGAGCAACGGCCTTTCGGCGAATGAAATTTCCGACCTGGCACCCGGGCTATACAGTGTAACAGTTACCGATCAGAGCCTTTGCAGCGGCCAGATACTCGACATTGAAGTCTGTGAAATGCCACCATTTTCCGGAGAGAAACCGGCAGACAGCTCTGTTCCGGATCAATTTGACATAGAGGGAATAACAGAAGATGGCCCGTACCTAAGCCTCTGGCCCAACCCGGCTTCAGATATTATTTACATTCAAAGTGAAGCAGATATCCTAAGCTACAGCCTCCGGGACAAATGGGGAAAGGAAGTCTGTGGCTCCTCTCCTTCCCTTCCGGATCAAAGATACATTCAACTGGATTTGAGGCACTTGCAGGCGGGGCAATATTTTATGGTGTTGAAAACCGAATTGGGTATAAAGCAAAAAATGCTTATACTAATGGACTAACACGCTACCCAAATCTTTGATTACAAACCATTTGAAAACACAAACCCATGAGAACAATTAGCCTAATCCTTTTTCTGTTTTTTAGTTCTGGCTTTTTAGTTGCACAGGAATGTTTGCAATTCTTTTTGTCGCATACTTCGGGTGATCCGGGGGATACGGTATCAGTCAATGTTAGTACATCCGGTTTTGATAATATCGTTTACTACAAACATAGCATTCACTACGATGCTTCCAAACTGGAGTTGATCGACTGGGAGGTTCTGGATCTCCCAGGGCTGGATGAAGCGAATATAGGTACAACCGAACCTGGCATTATAACCTCCTTCTGGTTAAGCGATGATTATCCAGCAGGTGTAAGTGTACCGCGTGGCACAGGATTGTATAACATCCGCTTTAAGCTGAACGGCAATACAAATGATTATACCCCCATCCAGTTTGCAGATACCCCCACGCCGCTAGAGGCAGGCACTACGCATCCGGCAATACCGGACATCATCAAACTTTCCCCTGTTTTTCAGAATGGCTCCATTTTGCAGGTGGGCAATACACGGCCTTTGGCAATTTATAATTTTTGCGACACCCTCGATCTTTGCAGTCTCTATGATGAAGATGGTGTTTCATTAACTATAACTGGAGGCGTTCCACCTTACACCTATTTATGGACTGGTCCATTCGGATTTTCCTCGACAGAATTGAATCCTCCTTATTTGCCTGCTGGCGAATACACCTTCAAGGTCTGGGATTCAAGCGGCAATGTCACCCCAACAAAGGTTGATATGGAAATCCAGGACGGGGAAGCCTTTTCCGCAGAAATATATGCTGTTTCACCAACTGTTATTGATCATTCAACAGGCAGTATTCGACTCTTGGTTTCCGGCGGCACTCCCCCTCACCAAATAAACTGGAGTAATGGATCCACAAGCGAAAATATAAGCTTTCTGGAAGCAGGATTTTATAGTGTCACTATTTCTGATGCCAGTTTATGCGGGAATGTAACTGTCTTTGATTCTATCGAGGTGCAAAATATCCCCTTTTATGAGCAGGATGCTCCCGGCTTACACTTTTTGTCAGCCTGTGGTAATCCCGGCGATACAGTTTATGTGCCGATGGTGCATTCCGGATTTGAAAGTGCCTTTATAAGCTTTCAATCTGAAGTGTCATTCGATTCCTCTCACCTCAAGTTTTTGGACATTAATCCGGTTAGTATAGATTACTTCACCGCAAGCAATTATGCCCTCATAAATGGCAATTACCTTGGTATTTCCTGGATTGATGATGATGTATATGATTCAGGCGGCTACTTCAGTGACACCCTGCTTGTCTTTGGTTTTATTATCAAAGATGGGAGTACTGGTTCAGCCAATCTGCAAATAACCAACGAGCATGTGTCCTACACAGAAGTCGGTTCTTATAAGCCAGGTGACCCAAGTGGTAATATTTACGGTTTGCAAGTGGATTACCCCCATAACTTCACGAACGGGAGCATTTCCATTGGGGATTGTCCTGACCATATTATGCAAGCAGTCTGTTTATACCACTCCGCTCTACCATGTGAGGGTAGTTCGGGGTACATTAAGGTGAGCGGTACGGGTGGGGTACCCCCCTACTTCTACAATTGGACGGGACCTAACAACTTTATGAATAATGGCCCGGAAATATTTCCGCTTGAAACCGGGTGGTATTACCTCACCATGACCGATCAAAATGGGAGCATTTGGGAAGATTCTTTTCTTATGGAAAACGAATATCCAGAATATACTAGCCTGGAAACCCAGCCACCTTATTGTAAAGATGGCGGAGAGATTATTCTGAATTATCCAGGAAATGACTTTACAGATTATGCATTTGAATGGAACACTGGAGACTCCCTTAGACTCATAACGGATCTGGATGCAGGTACATATACGGTAACAGTAACCAATTATTTGAATTGTGAATCGATTGAAACCATAGAACTCAGCGAAGATGACCCTGCCTATTCAATTACGTCTGAACTTAACTGCTCCACAAATCCGCGATCCCATCAGCTCCTTGTCCAATTTGATACTAACAATAAGGAATATGAAATTCATATAGATAAATATGGGGGAGGCTATAACGCCTCTTTTGATTTCACGGACTCTCTTATTGTACCCGGTCTACTTCCCGGCTTTTATTTCATTAACATTTTCACAGAATCCGGTTGTCAGGTTTATAACACCCTTAGTTTACACGGCGCAGAAGATCTTAGTTTACCAGATGGTAATTTTGGTACAAGTGGAGATATACTTTCGGCAGAATTAGAATATACTTCACAACCAGTCAGCGTTCAATGGCATCCACAATCCATGGTGGCTTCGGCAGATAACAATGATGCCCAATTCGAGTTGCCCGAAACTGGAGGAGCATATCCAATTTTTGCTGTTATTGATTATGGACATGGTTGCCCGGATACGCTATTTTCCTTACTATACTCAGATGATGATGGGTATTGGCCCGGAGATGCAAATAAAGACGGCATTGTAAATCATTTTGATTTTTTACATGTCGGTCTGGGCTATGGCCTGACCGGTCCGGGATTCCCAACTAATACGGACACAGATTGGTATTCTCACCCGGCTAATAGTTTTGATGCGTTTTCTCCTAAAACGAATGTGGATTTCAAACACGCTGATACGGATAATAGCCGAGCCATTGATAGTGATGATACGGATGCTATATGGAACAATCGCTTAAAAACACATCAAGAGGGCACACCGATTTATGATGTATGGCCCCAGATATCGTATCCCCCCGGCACACCTGGATTCATGATGGATACAACAGAGCTTATCCCCGAACAATGGCAACAATTAGATATTGACTTAGGAACTGAAGACATTCCAGTTGAGAATATTTATGGTATTGCATTTTCAATCCATTTCGACCCAGAAGTCTTTTCGACTGTTTTCCCCTATTTAATTGAAGGCTGGATCTATAATCAAAATGAAGACTATTTAGGCGCTAACATTTTTGACTATGATCAAATGCCTGGTAGGATAGATTGCGTGCTTACAAAAACAAATGGCATGACAAAAACGGCAAGTGGATTAATCGCAAGTCTTACCACAAATATCAAACTTGACCAACTGCCTGCAAACACTTTGGCAACTACCATAAAAATCGATCAAATCGTAGCCATTGACCAATTTGAAAATAGGATACCGATCAATGGGTTGACCATTGCATTTCCGATACAGCAGGATGTTGCAATATTCAGGGAAAACATAGAGGCAGGGATATTAGTATTTCCAAATCCGTCTTCAGGGCAATTGGAAATACAATCAATGGATACAGCATTTATGGCAATCACAATTACTGATATGCACGCTCGTGAGGTTTATATAGATCATTTTTCTGAAGAGACTTCACAACTACAATTCGACTTGCAGCACCAGCTACCTGCCGGCCTCTACATCATCCAACTCCAAACATCAGACGGCATTATCCAAAAAAAGTGGGTAAAAGAATAACCAAAGAGCCCCGAATTGCATCCAGCAATCCGGGGCTCTCTCACACTCACACTCACACTCAAACTCAAACTACCATCAGACCATCCTCTCCGGTCTCACCCACTCGTCAAATTGCTCGGCGGTGAGGTACCCCAGTTCAATAGCTGCTTCCTTGAGCGTTGTGTCTTCGGCGTAAGCCTTCTTCGCAATACTGGCGGCTTTGTCGTAACCGATCTTTGTATTTAGTGCCGTTACCAACATCAGGGAGTTGTTGAGATGCTCTTTGATGCGTTTTTTGTTGGGCTCCAGTCCCTGCACACAATTCTCATCAAAGCTGCGACAAGAATCACCGATGAGATGTGCTGAGATCAGGAAGTTGTAAATCATCACCGGTTTAAAGACATTGAGTTCGAAATGGCCGGTCATCCCGCCCACGTTGATCGCCACGTCATTGCCTACGACCTGAGCCATTGCCATGGTGAGGGCTTCAGCCTGGGTTGGATTGACTTTGCCCGGCATGATAGAAGATCCTGGTTCATTGGCCGGAATGAGTAATTCTCCAATGCCGCTCCGCGGGCCGGAAGCCAGCATGCGAATGTCGTTTCCGATTTTCATCAGGGAGCAGGCCACGGTTTTGAGAGCACCGTGGGCTTCTACGATCGCATCGTGTGCAGCCAGGGCTTCAAATTTATTTTCGGCAGTAATGAATGGCAATCCGCTAAGGTCTGCGATATGAGCGGCTACTTTTTCAGCATAACCTTCAGGGGTATTTAATCCGGTACCTACAGCTGTACCTCCGAGTGCCAGTTCGGAGAGGTGTGCCAGAGTGTTTTTGATCGCCCGCAGTCCGTGGTCGAGTTGAGAAACATAACCGGAGAGCTCCTGCCCTACAGTTACCGGGGTGGCATCCATAAAGTGGGTACGTCCGATTTTCACCACATCCATAAAAGCTTCTGATTTGGCCTTCAGGGTATCGCGCAGTTGCTCAATGCCCGGAATGGTCGAATCAATCAATAGTTTGTATGCTGCGATATGCATCGCCGTTGGGAAAGTATCATTGGAAGACTGTGACTTATTTACATCGTCATTGGGGTGCAGGATTTTGCTATCGTCTTTCAGGTCACCGCCATTGATTACATGAGCCCGGTTGGCAACTACCTCATTGACATTCATATTGGACTGAGTACCGGAACCGGTTTGCCAGACTACCAGTGGGAATTGATCATCGAGTTTGCCTTCGAGGATTTCTTCACACACCTTACTGATCAGCTCGGCTTTTTCGGCGGGTAGTACACCGAGGTCGCGATTGGTAAGTGCCGCAGCTTTTTTGAGGATGGCAAAAGCACGAATCACTTCAACAGGCATCTGCTGGCTACCAATTTTAAAGTTTTGAAAGGAGCGTTGGGTTTGTGCAGCCCAGTACTTATCGGCCGGTACATCAATATAACCGATACTATCTTTTTCCTTGCGGTATTCCATGAGCAATTTTTGTTTTATCAGGCCGCAAAATTACGGATTCTTTGAGGGATTTCCATTCCCCTTTGAAAGGGATTGGTATGAGATGACAAATATCATTCGCGGCAAGCGGAAAAAAGAGAATGATAACCCGACATGACATGTCGAGTCACATGACATGTCGGGTAAAATGAGAATTCAACAATGGAGAATAAACTTATCAAGAGAAGACTTGTTTTTAAATTGAAATAATTGATTTTATCAAATCAACACCGACATTAGTTTTTATCTTTAATGTTGGCCTTAGAAAGCAAGCAAATTTGTTTTCAGATAATAATTTTTAAACGAGTTTGTCCTGAAAGACAAGCGAAAAAACCAATTACCATTATGGCATTTAAACTTCCTGACCTCCCTTACTCATTTGACGCGCTCGAGCCACACATTGATGCTCGCACAATGGAAATCCACCACGATAAGCACCACGCTGGTTATACCAACAAACTGAATGCTGCTATCGAAGGCACTGATCTGGAAGGGAAGAGCATCGAAGATATCCTGGCAAATGTTTCCAAGCATGGGGCTGGCGTACGCAATAACGGCGGCGGATTTTACAACCACTCCTTGTTTTGGGAAGTAATGTCGCCAGGCGGAGGCGGAGAACCTTCAGCACAAATGAATATCCACAAGGCAATTGAGCGTGATTTTGGCTCTTTCGATGCTTTTAAAGAGAAATTTGCTGCTGCTGCCGGCACGCGTTTCGGATCCGGTTGGGCCTGGCTGTGTGTAGACAAAAATGACAAATTGTTCATTTGCTCTACCCCTAACCAGGACAATCCGCTGATGGATGTAGTTGAAGAAGAAGGCACCCCGATTCTTGGACTGGATGTTTGGGAGCACGCCTACTACCTCAACTACCAAAACCGCCGTCCGGACTACGTTTCTGCTTTCTTCAACGTCATCAACTGGGCAGAAGTTAGCAAGCGTTTTAACGACGCCAACGAAGGAGCTTCAAACTTCTAAAGAATAACACCCCGAGTAAAAATTAGGGTCTTCCTGTATGGGAGGGCCCTTTTTTTATGTGATTTTATCAACCTGACAGCCCCCCCTAAAACACCCCTTTTCAAAACTGTCGCCTGTTTTTCAGTAATATTCTTGACTCATTGACCAGATGTCCGTACTTTTGCCCTGAACATATCCCTGAACTGTCCGTCCTACCCAGACAGATAGTCCATAAACTTATTAAACCTATAATCCCATGATTATCTTATCTATCCTGGCTCTCCTCGTTATTTTGTTCCGTTACGAAATCCTTCAGGAAGCCTAAAAAAGACCTAAGAATAAAAAAGCCATCTTCAATTACGAAGATGGCTTTTTTCATTTGCGGCAGTTTATTCGCTTATTTCCCGCCCTCATGTTGTACCGATTCATACATGCGCTCTACTTCTTCCAAAGAGTAAAAGCCCGACAAACCAGTCTGAAATAAAAATTGCTGATCTCCTTTGATCTTCGCATAACGGAAATCGTAGGTGTTTCGGGTAGAATCAATCGAACGCTCTACAATAAAACCCTTCGGATCTTCCTCTACTAAACGCATGAAATTGGAGCGCTTCTCCTCGTCAGACTTTAGATCCGCGATTACATCTTCCGCAGTCATGGAAGTAGCTTCAGACATCGTAATCTGAATAAAATAATCCTCTCCCTTTTTTACCGAAACATCCTTTATTAGCCCCATATCCATGGTTTTCACCTCTGCACTGTCGGGAGCCATCAAACTGACAGGCAAACCGTATTTCATTAAACTCAATTCGCTGTAACCATCCGGCACTTCAGAGGCACAGGCCATAACAAAGATGCCGAAAAACAGCACAACTACTTTGGAAATTTTCATAGAGACGTTTTATGTTGTATTTATCGGGATGCAAAATCCCACACCGCCAAAAATACACGGAAGTTTGATTTTCTCCTACTCCTGCTTCCACTGTTCCAGTCGCCGCTGTAGAAATTTTTCATCCGGAATAATCGTATCCTGCGAACTTATCACTTCCCCCTCTCCCGGTATTCGAATCTCTACCCGCCGATTGAGCTCCTGCTCCTGTTGCGTACGCGCATGCGGAAACCGCATATTCCAGTTGCCAAAACCAATGTAAGCCAATCGCTCCCTTTCAACGCCTTCCTCTATCAGATAATTGTAAATGCGACGCGCCCGCCTGACAGATAAATTGTAATTCCAACTCGTCAATGCAACTGGCGGATTGTTCGGCAAATTTATATGTCCCGCAATCTCTATCGAAATACCCGGATTGATCTCCATAAATCGACGCAAACGATACAACTCGGGTTCTGAACGCGGCAACAACGTATCCTGATTCCCCACAAAGTAGAAATGATGCAAAGCAACTACCTCCCCCGGTTTTATCGGAGGCAATTCTACCCGAAGGCTCGGTGGCTGAATAGCCCGGGCTTTAAACATCTCCGAATGAAAGAAATATCCCGGCGCAAAAGTCTCAATCCCAATAACCGTATTATCCGGCACCGGAATCAGGTATTTACCCGTAGTATCGGTGGAGGCAGAATCCAGATGCTCCCGGCTTCGAATCACAATTTCAGCAGGAATCCCCTCCCCCGTGTCTTTATCCACTACTTCCCCACTCATCCAAAACATCTTGCGCTTTTCCTGTACACGTACCGTAGCCCGACGGTTATATTGACGACCCTCGTCGGTATCGTTTTCTGCCTGTGGCCGGCTTTCGCCGAATGTCTCTAGTCGTATCTGACTGGAATCTACTCCCAATTGCAACAAGCGCTCGGCAACTGCATTAGCCCTATTCGCCGAAAGGCGCAAATTGGCCCCGTCCGTACCTATCGCATCTGTGTGTGCCTGGATTAAATAATCTGCTTCGGGTCGGTGTACAAATGCTTGCTGCAAATCGGTCAACAAACTATCTCCTTCCGGCCGAATCCGGCTTTCGCCGAAATCAAAATAAATCTCGGTTTCTTCCCATACCCAGGTAGAATCAAAGGTGGCACCTGCAACAGGCCCTTCCTCCATGGTTTGAGCCAAAATATTGGTTGTTACAAAAAGAAATGTAAAGGGGATGAACAAAAAAACGGACCTAATCATATTTGCTGTATTCTTTGGTTTTCAGGGAAACATATCGCACTACTATACAGTTACATAATGGACAAAACGAAAATGGTAACAATATCTTTGCGTCAACCGGAAGTAAAAACGCAACATATACCTAAAGAGGCAGTCAAACCAGGATGGTTGCAAAGCCAGGATGGTACGCAGCCCAACAAAAGTTTGAACAACTTCCATGTTTTACGAAGCTAATTGCAGTATATTTGCAGTCTATGAAGAATATTCGAAACTTCTGCGTCATTGCGCATATTGATCACGGGAAGAGTACACTGTCGGATCGCCTGCTGGAGTTTACACAAACCATCTCCAAACGGCAGATGCAATCCCAGGCATTGGACGATATGGATCTGGAACGAGAAAGAGGCATTACGATCAAAAGCCATGCAATCCAGATGCAATACAAGCATACGGATGGACAGGAGTACACCTTTAATATGATCGACACACCCGGCCACGTTGACTTCTCCTACGAAGTATCGCGGTCGATTGCAGCCTGTGAAGGCGCTCTCCTACTGGTAGACGCTTCTCAGGGCATTCAGGCTCAAACAATCAGCAACCTTTACCTGGCGATAGAACACGATCTCGAAATCATTCCGGTTCTCAACAAAATCGATATGGAAAGTGCCATGATCGATGAAGTTTCCGAACAGGTAATGGACCTTATTGGCTGCGAACTGGAAGACATTATCCTCGCTTCCGGAAAAACAGGAACCGGAGTACAAGACATCATGGATGCTATTGTAAATCGCATCCCGGCTCCTACAGGCGACGAAGAAGCACCGCTTCAGGCGCTGATCTTCGACTCTGTATTTAACCCTTACCGAGGCGTAATCGCCTACTTCCGTTTGATGAACGGCACTATGAAGAAGGGAGATATGGTGCGCTTTATCAATACCGAAAAAGAGTATGCCGCCGATGAGGTCGGAGTCCTTAAAATGGATCTGCTGGCTAAAAAAGAACTTAGAGCCGGAAATGTTGGATACATCATCACCGGAATCAAAAACTCCACCGAAATTAAAGTGGGGGATACCATTACGCATACCGGCAAACTTGCCGGCCCGGCTATACAGGGTTTTGAGGATGTTAAACCCATGGTTTTTGCCGGAATCTTCCCAATCGACAACGACGATTTTGAAGACCTCCGCGACAGCCTCGAAAAACTGCAACTAAACGATGCTTCCCTGGTTTTCGAACCGGAAACATCTGTTGCACTTGGTTTTGGTTTCCGCTGTGGCTTCCTCGGAATGCTGCACCTCGAAATTGTACAGGAGCGCCTTTCTCGCGAGTTTGATATGGATGTCATCACCACAGTGCCAAACGTATCTTACTTTGCCTACACCAAAAAGGACGAGGAATTACTGGTAAATACGCCTTCCGACTTACCAGATCCAACAATACTGGATCGGGTTGAAGAACCTTATATCCGGGCACAGATTATTACCAAACCGGAATTTATCGGAGCCATCATGACTCTCTGCATGGAGAAGCGGGGAGAACTGCGCAATCAGTCTTACCTCACACCCGAACGAGTAGAGTTGAGCTTCGAATTGCCCCTGGCAGAAATCGTGTTTGACTTCTACGATCGACTCAAGTCCATCTCGAGAGGTTATGCCTCTTTCGATTATTATCCAATCGATTACCGGGCTTCCGACCTTGTAAAACTCGACATCAAACTCAATGGAGATCCGGTGGATGCCCTCTCTGCCCTGGTACACCGCGAAAAAGCAGAAGCCTTCGGACGTAAGATCTGTAAGCGCCTCAAAGAGCTCTTGCCTCGTCAGCAGTTTATGATTGCTATTCAGGCAGCTATCGGTGCCAAGATTATCGCCCGCGAAACCATCTCTGCCCTGCGGAAAGATGTAACCGCCAAGTGTTACGGTGGTGACATTACGCGTAAGCGGAAACTCCTCGAAAAGCAGAAAAAGGGTAAGAAGAAGATGCGCCAGATCGGCAACGTAGAAGTGCCTCAAAAGGCCTTCCTCGAGGTGCTGAAGCTGGATTAAACTTCTTTTACCAACAAAAAAAAGGATTGCAACGATACCGCTGCAATCCTTTTTCATTTTAGGCGAAATAGTATCTACTACTCCACTATCAATTTCTCCGTCAACACCGCTCCTTCTGCCTGGATATGCACCAGATACAATCCGGCAGGAAGATCTGCCAATGGCAACTCCCATTGATGTTCGGCGGAAGCCGCAGAATCAGCCTGCCATACCAGCTTACCGGTAATATCCATCAATTGAATCCGAGCTTCCTTAATGGATTCCATCTCCAGTTCCACCAGACAGTAGTCGTCGGCCGGATTCGGAACCAAGGTCATGGAAGCATTTTCACTGATACTGTGCGTACTGGTTACATTATCGATCACAAACGGATCGGTATTGATCACACATCCGTTGGCATCCGTGATTTCCAACAGGTAAACACCGCTTGAAAGCCCTTCCAGGTCTTCCGTATCGGCAATGAAGTTGCCATCCGTATCGGTCCAATAAAAGGTGTAGGGTGCAGTACCATCAAGCGGACTTACGTCAATGGCACCATTTGCATTTCCGTTGTTTTCAGGTAGTACTTCCACCACATCATAGGCCGGACCAGGGTATTCCTCCACTTCGGCCGTGAGAGTCAGCGTGCAACCGCCGGCATCTGTAACCGCTACTTCATACACGCCGGCTGCGGCATTTTCCAGCAGCGGTCCTGTTGTGCCGTCATCCCAGAGATACTCATAAGTCGGCTGGCCGCCTGTGACCTGAGCCATAGCTGTACCTTCAGCGGTATCTTCGCAACTGCCCGTAACATCTACCTCGCCTTCCAGGGTATTATTAATAGTAACGGTGAAAGCACAGGTGTTTTCATTGCCTGATGGATCCACAGCCTGGAGGCTTACGGTAGTTTCCCCTTCCGGGAATATCGATCCGCTGGCCAGGCCGTCTGTAAGAATGATCTCAACTTCGCAATTGTCAGTGGCAAATGGCTCGTAAAAAACCGGTTCGCCACAGAAGGTGGAAACGATGTTCTGCGGACACTGCATTTGAGGAGGCAGTTGATCCAACACTTCGACCACCACAATCTGAGAAGACACATTCCCGGATTCATCTGTTGCTGTAAATTCGATTTCCTGTACGCCAATAGAACTGCAATCAAACATTTCCTGGCTAATCTGCATGCCCGCCAGGCTACAATTGTCGTAAGTGCCGTTATCCAGCATTGCTACAGTCAGAGTAGCTAATCCCTGATTGTTTAGCGGAAGCACAAAGCTTGACAGCACATCCAGCACAGGAGCGGTTTGGTCAGCTCCCTCCAGGATTTCTACTTCCAGCAAACTTTCGCAACCATTGGCATCGACAGCCATAACCGTAATAACTCCAGCAGGCAGATTCCCGGCAGTCGGGCCCGTTTGTCCGTCTTCCCATTCAAAGCTGTATCCGGCTGTTCCGCCAAAAGCTTCAACCGTAGCAGAACCAGATACCTGACCCGGACATTCTATATTCACCTGCTCTGCTACATTCAGCGAAAGCGGATCCGGAGCTTCAACAAGCGCAACTCCCTCTACCGGGCAATTATTGGCATCGATAACAACGACTGAATATTCGCCGGAAGGCAAACCCGCCAGCGTTTCTGAAGTACTGCCATCAAACCATTCATAAGTAAACGGACCTTCGCCGCCACTAACATCAACCATGGCCACCCCGTCTTCTGCTCCAAAGCAGGAAACAGCTTCTGAGGCAGAGCTCAATTCAATGATGCCACAATCGAAGGGATCAATGGTATAGGCTTCTGTATGCGTACAAGCATTGGCATCCGTGATTTCCACTTCATAAGATCCCGGACTCAGATTTTCGAGCAAGGGTTCCGTGGCACCGGTATTCCAGAGGTAAGAATAGGGGCCGGTACCACCTTCCGGGCTCACTTCGATACTCGCATCGCCTGCTTCGTTGGCAGTCTCTCCGCTTATATTGGCCGAAGCAAGAATCGGATCCGGTTGGAGAATTTCAACTTCGATCTCCTGGCTGCAATTGTTGGCATCGGTAGCTACAACCACATACACCCCAGCGGCCAGATTAGACTGAGCGGCCCCTTCGCCGCCATTTGACCAGGTGTAGGTAAACGTTCCTGTTCCGCCGCTGGCCTGTACTTCAGCTGCACCGTCGGCTGTCTCAAAGCAACTGGCGTCTGTGCTACTCAATATTTCACTGATGACCGGCTCTGGTTCCGTGATGGTAACCGTAGCTGTTGTCGGACAATTATTGGCATCAAGCACGCTTACCGTGTAGGTGCCGGCGGCCAGATCTGTTTCAATGGCTTCTGTACCTCCGCTGGACCATTCAATGGTCAATGGTTCTGTAGCATTCGACAGATCCAGACTGGCTACTCCATCGGTACCACCTGCACAGCTTACCGGCAATTCGCTGGTCTGTGCACTAATGGTACAGCTGAATTCCCCTACCGTCACGGTCTGAATATCAACACATCCATTTTCATCCGTTACAGAAACCGTATAAGATCCGGGTGCCAGCTGATCAATATCTGCGGTGGTAGCACCTGTATTCCATTCATAGGTATAAGTGCCTGTTCCGCCTTGCGGCGAAGCACTTGCTGTACCGTCATTAGCACCTGCGGATGTTTCATTGGAAGCAACTGCATTGGCTTCCAAGACGGGCGGTTCGGTGATTTCTACTTCCAGTGTAAACGAACAATCATCGGCATCGGAGACGATCACTTCGTAAATGCCAGCTGCCAGATCTGTTTGCATGGCTTCGGTTCCGCCATTTGGCCATTCATAGGTGTAAGGCATAGAACCCTCCGTAGCCAGAATAGTGGCAGAACCGTTATTATCTCCGGCACATACAAGGTTAGTTTGAGCCTCAATCTCAGCCTGAACAGGCAGCACCTCTTCAACGGTGACCGCATCGGTAGAGATGCAGCCGTTTTCTATATTTATAACATCCAGCACATAGGTTCCGGGAAGATCGACCTCCGGGGTACTTGTGTCATCACCGGCAATAATATTACCATCCACGGTAGACCATATATAAATGAAATCACTACCAGAATCAGAACCGGAGCCATCCAGCATCAATGTGGGATGATTGCAGTCCAGTTGGGCTTCCGGTCCGGCATCAGCGACAGGTACTGCCACATCTTCGGTCACTTCTACTGTAGCCGTGGAAGTACAACCTGTATTATTATCTGTGACTTCAAAAATATAAGTTGCCGGAGCATTACATTCTATTTGGGGGGCATGTTCATCTCCAAGCAACACGCCATCCAGGGTGGACCACAGGTAAGTAATATTGGCACCCGCTTCAGAAGCCGATCCATCCAGCAGGACAATTTGCTGATCACAGGTAATTTGTTGGTTCGGGCCGGCATCGGCAAAAGGTTCATTTTGAATATCCTCTACCAATACCTCGGAAGTGGCCGAACAGCCATTATTCAAGTCGGTAACTTCCAGTAAATAAGTACCGCCTGCATCCACTTCCGGATTCAGGCCATCGGCTCCTGCCAGTATATTGCCATCGGTGGTCGACCAGGAATAGGTGATATTTGGCCCTTGTGCAGAACCACTGCCATCCAGAATTGCTGTTACATGGATGCAATCAATACTGGCATCTGCTCCGGCATCAGCCGGTGGAGGAGCCACGTCTTCTGTAACGACCACCGTAGAAAGACTAATACATCCATTAGCCTGGTCGGTTACCTCCAGTTGATACGTCCCCGCTGCACTTACCAGCGGTTGAGTGGTATCATCACCAGACTCGATAATCCCGTCTGTTGTACTCCATTGATAGCTAATGGAAGCACCAGAATCGGAAGCTGTTCCATCCAGTGTCAGGTCTGTATTCGTACAATCTAACTGACTATCAGCGCCGGCATCCGCAATGGGGCCGGGATTTTCGGCCAGTTCAATACTCAGGTTAAATGCACAATCGTGCGCATCGATAATTTCTACATCGTAGGTTCCGGCAGTCAGGTCTGTGGCGATGGGCGAACCGGAGGGGCCATTGCCAAAATCATAGGAATACGGGAAGGTGCCGCCCTGAGGCTGTAAAACAATACTACCGTCGGCATTGCCACAATTCTCTTCTATCGTAATTGCTGAACTCGTGAGCGGGGGCGGTTGCTGAACCGCGAAAGAGGTGGTATACAAACAGGCATTTCCATCCATAACCTGTACTGAATAACTACCTGCCATCAAATTACTAATCGTACTTCCGGTGGCGCCGTTGCTCCATTGGTAGGAATAGCCCGGTGCACCACCGCTGGCCTGAATAGAAATACTTCCATCCGGGCTGTTGAAACAAGAGGCATCTGTTACCGTCGAGCTTGCAATAGAGATCGGCGGCGGACTTGAAATACTAATGGGACCTAATTCAAACTTATGCCCCTGTCCTTCAGTAAGCGTACAACTGTAAGTGCCGGCAGGCAAATTGTAAATATCCTGTGTTCCCTGGCCATTACTCCAGTGATAGGTAATATTGCCCAGACCACCCGTTGCTGTCGCATCGATAAAACCATCTGCATTGTTGGCACAACTCAAATCCTGACTGATTGCCGTTGCATCCAGGCTACAACTGTTGATCCAGTTTTCCCATCCCGAAAGCGGTACCTGACCAACTTCATAGGTTTTGCGGTTGGGACAAATCGCATAAAGCGTTGGGAAATAGCCTATGGCAAAAGAATTTGACACAGAGCCATTCGTATCATCCATAATGGGATATGGAGTTCCTGTTACCCAATTCCCCTGAGATCCGGATCCGCCGTAAAGGGAGGAAACCGGAGTAGAAGGATCAGCTTCAATAAAAAACACCATGATATCATCGGTGCCATCCGGGCCATATTGATCATACAGATCTGCCAAAATATGAGTCTGATGATAATTCCAGCAAGGGCCACACCAGGTTGCCGAAAAATCAATCATTACGGTTTTTCCGGCATCGAGATAGTCATACAGTGTGTGTGTGTTTCCATCCAGATCGGTAAGCGTAAAATTGGGTGCTTCCGCCCCAAAGGGCAATGGCAAAGGAAGGGTGTTCGCTTTTAGTGAAACCTGAATGCCAAAGAATACCATTAGCAACAACAGGGCTTTACATGTTTTCATAAGTAAAAAGATTGGATTGCTCTAATTCATATGTAAGCTGGCCGCTTTCCGACCATTCCTCAAAATACTAAAAACAGTCACCTTCCAGGATCCTGATCGGCAATAAACCTGATTTAGAAAATATTTTACACCAAATCACCTCAACGACAAAACTAAACGCAACTCCTTTGGCCAAAACTCCAAATATGCCCTACTTTAGAGTCAAAGTGCTTAACATGATGAAAAATATACTCTCCTTTTTGTTTGTTCTCAGTTGTTTCACCCTATCCGCACAATCGGAAATCCATTCCCGGGTTTTCGTTCATCTCGACGATCAACACACCATAAAAGACCTGGCAACTCTTGGTTTGGAAACGGATCATGGAGATTATGCGCCTCACAAACACTTCATCAATGATTTTTCCAAGTCAGAAATCCAACAAATTCAGGAGGCCGGATTTCAGTATGAAATACAAATAGAGGATGTTCAGGAATGGTATTTCCAACAAATGGCCGGAGAAACCCTCGAAACCAGAAACGACGATTGCAACAACCAAAGCCCCACCTATAATTATCCGACTCCTGAAAACTGGGGTCCGGGTAGCATGGCAGGCTACTTTACCTATCAGGAAATGCTCGATGAACTCGATGCTATGGCTGCCGCTTATCCCGACCTGGTCAGTCCGCGAGCAGAAGTAGACAACATCACCACACACGATGGTTATCCCATTTACTGGCTCCGTATGTCTGATAATGCTGTCAACGATGAGGAAGAACCCGAAGTCTTGTATACCGCTTTACACCATGCCCGCGAACCCGGCGGTTTGTCTCAAATGATCTTTTTCATGTGGTATATGCTGGAAGGTTATGGCACCAATCCCGAGATTACTTACCTGCTCGATGAAACCGAACTGTACTTTATGCCCTGCCTTAATCCGGATGGTTACCTCTACAATGAACTGACCAATCCTATGGGTGGAGGTTTATGGCGCAAGAACCGCCGCGACAATCTGGATGGCACCTACGGTGTGGATCTAAACCGCAACTACGGCTACGAATGGGGTTATGACGACACGGGTTCTTCTCCCTTCCCCGGCTCTTCCACTTACCGGGGTCCGGGACCTTTTTCCGAACCGGAAACAGCAGCAGTCGAAGCATTCTGTAATGAGCACGAATTTCAAATTGCCCTAAATTATCACACTTATGGAAACCTGCTAATCTACCCCTGGGGATATCTCGACACCCCTACCAGTGAAGCTGCCGTATTCTCCGGAATGGCAGAAGCCATGACCCGCGAAAACGACTTCTTTGCAGGCACCGGCACCCAAACAGTAGGCTACACCGTTAATGGCACTTCCGATGACTGGATGTATGGAGAGGTGATAAGCAAACCCAAAATTTTCTCCATGACACCCGAGGTAGGTCCCGGCTCTTTTGGATTCTGGCCCCCTCAAAATTATTTGGAAATCCTGATTAAATCCTGTGTGCTTCAGAATCTAACTACCGCACACCTGGTACATAACTTTGGAGTGGTGGTTGATAACAGTCCCACAAATTTGGATGCCAGCAGTGGTTCCATCGATTATACCCTCACTCGTTATGGCCTGGCGGATGGAGCATTGACGGTTTCCCTTAGTGCACTGAGCAGCAACATTTTAAGCATTCTTGATGGCCCACAGTCCTACAACCTGAACCTCAATGAATCGGCCGACAATTCTTTCGGATTTGAAGTTGATCCGGATACGCCTTTCGGCGAAAGCCTGGAATTTCTTATTTCCATTGACAATGGAGAGGTAATCCTGACGGATACCCTCAAAAAAACATATTTGGCCGGAGATATGGAAACCATCTTTGCGTCGGACGGGACAGACCTCGACACCTGGACTAATTTAGGCGAGTGGGGACTAACATCTACGGAATATTATTCACCTCCTTTTTCAACAACAGACTCCCCTGGCCAGGCTTATGAAAACGGAGTCATAAATACCCTGACTTCTCCTGAAATTGACCTGACCGATTTGGAAACAGCGAATTTAAATTTCTGGGGTAAATGGTCTATTGAAGAAGATTATGATTACGTCCTTATCGAAGCAGTTGATGTCAGTACCGGCACCCCTACCCCACTCTGCGGACTATACACCAACCCCGGCACCGGACTTTTCCAGCCGGAGGATGTCCCTTTATATGATGGGACACAAACTGACTGGGTGGAGGAGATCATTTCCTTAGACGATTTTATCGGCACCACCATTTACATTGAATTTACCCTTACCTCCGACGGAGGTGTAAACGATGATGGCTTTTATTTTGATGACATGGAAGTCTTTACGGTTACTCCCGACACGACCATTAACACGCAAACGCTTGAGTTGGAGCCGCAGGAAGCGCTGCGTCTTTTCCCGAATCCGGCAGGAGCTTTTGTCTGGGTAGATTTTGCCGGTGGAAATGCCCAGGAATGGCGACAATTGAAATTGTATGACAGCCTGGGCCGACTGGTCAAAGAAGCCCGCTTTATGGGTAAGCGCCATCGCTTATCTACTGCAGATTTGCCGGAAGGACTATACTTTTTGGAAGTTTGGCAGAAAGCCGGGAGGCTGGACAGCGGTTCGTTGCTTATCCAGAAATAACGGACTTATTCTTCGGGTAAGACCGTGTCTGAGTGTGCCTCGCCATCGAGTTTTTCAAACTCTGAGTTATTGGATTTATACTCCGGAATCAGGTGTTTGAGTTCCCGTACGATGCGGAAATTATCCTGAGTGCCAAACAGCTTAATCAGGCTGTTTACGCTTTTTTCCACTTCCGTGAATGGGTATTCGCGTACTTTGGCTATTAGGATTTTTTGATGATGGGTAGGCAGGTTTTCTTCCTCGTGATTTAATACTTCCTCGTAAAGCTTTTCGCCGGGACGCAATCCGGTGAATGCTATTTGAATGTCTTTGCCGACCTCCAATCCGGATAGGCGGATCATGCGTTTGGCCAGATCCAGGATTCGGATAGAGCGTCCCATATCAAACACAAAAATCTCGCCGCCTTTGCCCATTGCGCTGGCTTCCAGCACCAGTTGGCAAGCTTCCGGGATAGTCATAAAAAAACGGGTCATTTCCGGATGCGTAACAGTTACCGGCCCACCGGTAGAAATCTGGCGTTTAAACAGAGGAATTACCGATCCATTCGACCCCAGTACATTGCCAAATCGCGTGGTTATGAATCGCGGGTTTTTCGTTCCTTCTTTTCGCAATTGACGGTCGAGGGACTGCACATACATTTCAGCCAACCGCTTTGTAGCTCCCATAATGCTGGTGGGATTGACGGCTTTATCCGTACTAACCAGTACAAATTTCTCTACTCCATATTCCTGAGACAGGGAGGCCGTTATCTGAGTACCTTTTACATTGGTTAGAACCCCTTCCGATGGATTTCGCTCCATCATAGGTACGTGTTTATAGGCGGCTGCATGATAGACAAAATCGGGATGAAAGGCATCAAACACCCTTTTCATCCTTGCGTAGTTCCTTACATCTGCCAGGACAACCTCAAAGTTTTGAAACTGATGCCTGCTGCGCAATTCCAGATCCAGATCGTGTAATGGAGATTCTGCCTGATCCAGCAATATGAGCTTCCGCGGATGAAACCGACTGCACTGGCGGGCTATTTCACTGCCGATAGAACCGGCAGCTCCCGTTACCAAAACCACTTTATCAGCCAATTCCTCTTGTATGTGGTCGGCATCGAGCTGAATGACCTCCCTTTCCAACAGATCCTCAATGCGAATTTCCCGAATCTGGCGGAAGCTCAATTCGCCATTGATCCACTTATCCATGGGGGGGACATTAAGGAGGCGAACCTCATGTTGCAGACAAAGTTCTACGATTTCCTGCTTGCGATCTTGTGGCAGGTTTAGGGTTGCAAAAACCAGCATATCCGGTTGAACTGTCTTAAAAAGCCGGGCCAGTTTTTTGGCTGGGAATATTTCGATCCCGAGGAGGCGTTTTTTCTGCAATTCGGCATTGTCATCAATAAAGGCATTGATCTGAAAATTGGTACTTGCGTCCCGGTCCAATACATTTTTTACCGTTACGCCGGCTGCTCCGGCTCCATATATAATTACTTTCTTCCTGTCTTTGCGTTTACTGGTTAACTCCAGGTATAGGATTTTAACCAATGCCCGATAGGCGGTCATCAGAAAGATACTAAGGGAAAATTCAATGATCAGGATGGAATAGGGCAAAAAATAATGCTCGGATTGGAGGTAGCTCAGCGGGTTGACCACCAGGGCGATCAGGAGAGACACACTTACCAGGGCATAGAAGATTCGTTTGGCATCTTCAAAGCCCGTATAAAAAATGATACCGGTATAAGTCTTGAAAAGCCCGAAGGCGAGAATGCGCATGCCCAATAGCAGCAAGGCTCCTTCCGGGAAAAAATAATAATCGATGCTTCCCGGCTCGAAATTAAACCGAAGGAGATGTGCCAATGCGATGCCAAACATCACAATAGCCGTATCAATCAGCCAGATGCCCAGTCGGGAAAATTTCATGGCCGTAAAAGTACGCTTTTTCGGCGGCCTATGGCTGTATTATTGTTTTTGGAAGTATTTGAGCGCATTTAAAATGGCCTTCCGGGCAGGAGCTATGACCGTGTAATCCACAAGGGCGGCAATCCAGTTTTTCCGTTGTTTCAACCACATGACTATTCCCCGAAAGGGGTCCAAAACCGAATTGAGGAATGGTAGAACAAAATATGGTTGTTACCGGAGCATCCATAGCGGAGGCCAGGTGGGTGGGTGCTGAATCGTTTACATAATTCATTGTGGCTCCTTTCATGAGGGCAGCCGATTCCAGGAGGCTAAGTTTGCCGGCCATAATTCGAACCATGTGATCCGGACATTTGGCTGCAATTTCGGCGCAAGCCGCCTTATCAGCGGGCGCTCCCAGGAGAAAGATGTTAAGATCTTTTGGAAAAAGACGGATCAGTTCTGCCCATTTCTCTCCGGGCCATTGCTTGGTAAACCAGACAGAAGTCGGTGCCAGACAAACATAAGGAGTTGCATGTTTTACCTTTTCAAAGGCCATATCCGGCGGATACAATGCAGGCTTTTGCGGAGGATCGGAAACAAGATGAGCTATCAGTTTGTGATTTCGTTGGATTTCGTGGAGTTGTTCTTCTGTACCAATTTCGTGCGGGGCTTTGTGGTGAAACAAAAAGGAAAGCGGATTTTTGGAGAAACCGCTGATTTGTTTTGCACCGGAGAATGCTGCCATCAATCCGGAAGAAAAGAAGCGTTGGCAGTTTACAAGCAAGTCGTATTTATTTCGACGGATTTGTGTGGTAAGCCGAAGGAGGTTCCGGATTTTTTGATTCTTCTTATCCCAAACCAGAAGAGTATGGAGAAACGGATGATCTTTGAGCAGGCTGTCATTTCCTTTACGAACCAGGAAATCGATCTTAGCCTGCGGAAATTGTTTGTGCAGGCTTTCGAGAAGAGCGGTTGCCAGAATGACATCGCCGGTGAAAGCCGTTTGGATCAACAGTATGCGCAAAGGGTAGATTTAACTAAACTGAGAAACTCTCGCCACAGCCGCAGGTACGGGAAGCATTTGGGTTTTCAAAATAAAACCCTTTGCCATTGAGGCCGCCCGAAAACTCAAGGGTTGTGTTACAGAGATACAGGAAGCTTTTCAGATCCGTAACGATCTTTACCCCATTGTCTTCAAACACCTGGTCGTTTTCCTTCAAATCTGTATCAAAATCCATGTTATAGGTCAATCCGGAGCAACCACCACTGGTTACCCCCACTCGAATGAAATGTTCGGTGCCTATCTCCTTAGTGGAGCGGAGTTCGTCAATTTTATTTTTCGCTGATTCTGCGACAAATAGCATAAGATGCAATCGTTTGGTCAAAGATACGATGAAAATAGGATACCCTAGTGGTTAATGGCATCAACGTCTACTCCATCTTTAAACAATTCCCACACGGGACTTAGTTCCCGAAGTTTACGGACGCCCGCGTTCACGGCTTCTATCACCCTGTCGATATCCTTTTCGGTCGTAAATCGCCCGAGGCTAAACCGAATGGTGGAACGAGCCTGGTCGTCTGTAAGTCCCATAGCGTTTAACACATGAGAGGGCTCTAAAGTTGCGGAAGAGCAGGCAGATCCGGTAGAGACGGCAATTTCCTGATTAAAAGTATTCATCAGGCCTTCTGCTTCCACAAATCGGAAGGTAATATTGGAAACGTGAGCAAGTCTGGGAGCTATTTGCCCGTTGACAAATACTTCTTCGAGGGACCTGGTCAGTGTGGATTCCAGTTTATCACGCAGTTTTTGGAGGCGTTTGAATTCGGGCTCCATTTTTTGCCCGGCAATCTCAGCTGCCTTTCCGAAGCCTACAATTCCGGGCACGTTTAAGGTACCAGAACGCATATCGTTTTCATGTCCGCCTCCATCGAGTTGAGCGGTTACCTTCACCCGGGGAGCCCGGCGGCTTACATAAAGTGCTCCGACGCCTTTTGGGCCATACATTTTGTGGGCGGAGCAGGCAAGAAGGTGTACTCCTGCTTTGCGCGGGTTTACCGGGATTTTGCCGACAGCCTGGGTTGCATCGCAGAAAAAGAGGGTTCCGTGTTTATCGCAAATTTCTCCAATTTCGGTAATGGGTTGGATTACCCCCGTTTCATTATTGGCCCACATAACAGAAACGAGGATTGTATCTGGTCGGATTGCATTGTTCAATTCTTCCAGGTTGATCAGTCCGTTTTTATCGACATCCAGGTAAGTAACTTCTCCGCCTCGTTTTTCGATCCGGTCGGCGGCATCCAGGACGGCCTTATGTTCTGTTTTAACCGTAATGATGTGTTTGCCTTTTCGGCCATACATTTCGAATACGCCTTTGAGAGCCAGGTTATTGCTTTCGGTGGCGCCGGAGGTAAAGACGATTTCACTTTCCTCGGCATCCAGCAGGGCAGCCACTTGTGTTCTGGCCTGATCGACAGCTTCCCGGGCTTTCCAGCCGAAGGGGTGGCTGCGGGAAGCAGCGTTGCCCGGGTTTTGGTAGAACCAGGGCAGCATAGCCTCCACGACTGCCGGGTCGCAGGGAGTGGTAGCGTTGTAATCGAGGTAGATGAGGTTTTCGATTTGCATGTATGTGTTTTTTATTTGGACCTGTCAGGTCGGCGACCCGTCAGGTTGCCGACCTGACAGGTCCAAAAGTAAATCACTCTAATTTAAAGGCCGGAGAGATCATATCTTCTGTCCAGGCTTCGTGAATTTTTATAAACTCTTTTTTGGCGCCAATAACAGAAAACACCTCTTGTTTTTCCATTGGAATAAAAACGTCTCCATTCAATATTGGTTGAAAGGAACTCCAGGGGTAATCCATAAAGTTTTTCAGCCCGTAATGTTTGGTAGGATTAGTATGAATGTAACAAATCAGGCTTTTAAAATAGGCCTCGTCATTTACCCTTTTTCTTTTGAATGGCCGATTGAAGAGATTGCCTTTTCTGTTATACTTACAATTGAAGTACTTCGCATAACTCACAAAGAGCCTGGAAAACTGATTGATAACAAATTCATTCATATTCGATTCATTATCAGCTTCTTGCAATAATAAGTCTTGATATTTTGTGCGACTACCGGGTGTTTCTCTTCTACAAAATGTTAAGATTTCCGATAGTTTCTTTATTCGAACCTGAAGATGGAAATGATTATCAAGTAAGCAATAAGAATAGGTTTTAACAATAGGGACGAGATACTTCCGGTAGGTGTGCAGGAACCGCCATCTGTCTGCTTCATCGTAAAACAGATTTTCCTTGTTGTTGGTGCGATTGTAGACGTGGTACATAGATTCAGGGGTAAACACCTGATCCTCTCCGGCTTGGAGTGTTTTAGTTTTCATAAGCTTCGTTTTGTTTTAAAGTGAAAATAAAATAAGCGATTTTTTTGGATAAGTCAAGCCGACCCGTCAGGTTGCCGACCCGTCAGGTTGCCGACCCGTCAGGTTGCCGACCCGTCAATTAAAAAATTTCAGGCCCTCAGATCGAAAATCCAAATATTAATCCTCTTTTTTTATCCCAATTTTCAACCGCTGTATCATGATTTTAAAAGCAAATTCAAGCTTTGCTATATCTTCGCTGCTATGGATTCAAACCTTTTTGCAACTTACTTTCAGCTGGGCTACCAACACATTCTGGATCCCGCCGGATACGATCATATGGCATTCCTGATTGCCTTGTGTGCCGTGTATAAACCCGAAGAATGGAAAAAACTTATTTGGCTGGCAACCGCTTTTACCCTGGGGCATTCCATTACACTCATATTAGCAGGTCTGGATATAATCAGGCTTCCGGGCAATCTGGTCGAATGGCTGATCCCCGTAACCATTTTACTCGCAGCCATATGGAATGTTATCCCCGAAGGCAAATTCGGAAGAAAATCATCCTCACCAAACTGGCGTAGCGCCTTCTTACTGGCGGTTGGTTTTGGACTGATCCACGGACTGGGTTTCTCCAATTTTCTACGATCCAGTCTGTTTCCCGGAGAAGAAAGCAAACTGCTTGTCCAATTGCTGGCGTTTAATCTCGGCATTGAATTCGGCCAACTTATCATCGTGCTGGGCATATGGATATTAGCTATTTTTGCGTTCCGTATTGGAAAGGTTCAACAAACTAGCTGGACCCTCTTTATCTCCGGACTATCTGCCGGAATCGCTATTTCACTTATGTTAGCATGATGAATATTTTACTATACCTCAGTCTTTTTTCTACCCTATTAACTATACCATCCTCCCCGGAAGAGGTTGCTGAAGATGGGCTGCACGATTACCACGTCAGTAAATGCATTCTTAACTATCGATCGGAAACCCAAAGCCTTGAGATTAGCCTGCATTTCTTTATTGATGATATGGAATTAGCACTGGAAGATCAAATATCAGAACCGCTCTTTCTGGGAACAGAAAAGGAATCAGAAGAAGCCCAACAATTGCTCCTGGAGTACCTGGATCAACATCTCTCGTTTTCGGTGGATAGAAAAAAGGTGAATTATGACTGGATAGGCCGCGAGACAACCGATGACCTCAGTGGCATCTGGTCCTATATGGAAGTGACCAACTTTCCGCCTCCCGGCAAATTGAAAGTCCGCAACAGTCTGATGCTGGATGTTTATTCCGATCAGAAAAACCTGGTTAGTTTCAACTTTGACGAAAGTGGCGAGGTTTATTATTTATTCCGCAGTGGTAAAAAAGAAGACGTTATTTCTATACCCCGTTGACTTGTGCTGCTATTCGCCGGAAAAATAATGCTATGCTAAAAAAGCTATTTATACTGCCCATCCGATTTTATCAGGCGTTTATCTCCCCCCTCCTGGGAGCTTCCTGCAGATACAATCCTACCTGCTCTCACTACATGGTTCAGGCTATTGAAGAATGGGGCGTACTAAGAGGAGGCTGGCTGGGTATGAAACGTATCTTTCGCTGCCATCCCTGGGGAGGACATGGCCATGATCCCGTTCCGGAAAATCCAAAAAAGAAGCAATAAAAATCGCCGCTTCCATTTGCATCGAAGCGGCGATCGGGCAAGTCACGCCCATGGGATTAATGGGTTCTACGTTGGTATTACTGTAGTTGTACCTGGCGCTCTTCAACCATCTTGCGGATGTTGATCAGCGCATAACGCATCCGACCCAATGCCGTATTAATACTTACACGGGTCAACTTTGAAATTTCTTTAAAGCTCATATCTGCGTAGTGACGCAGAATAACCACTTCGCGTTGTTCGGGAGGAAGCATATCCACCAGCTTGCGCACTTTGGCATGCGTCTGACTGCGAATAATACTTTGCTCCGCATTCTCGTCGGTTACTTTGAGCACATCGAAGATGTCAAAATCTTCGGTTGGCTGCACCTGTGGGCGGCGCTTGTTCCGACGGAAGTAGTCTACACATAGGTTGTATGAAATACGCATAGCCCATTGGCTAAACTTACCTTCATGGTTGTACTTACCCTTGCGAAGGGTGTCAATAATTTTAATAAATACTTCCTGGAAAATATCTTCTGCCAGACTTTGGTCTTTGACAAATAGATAGATAGAGGTGAAGATTTTTTGCTGATGACGGTTTAGCAATTCTTCAAAGGCTCTTTCGTCTCCATCCAGGTAGGAATGGATCAATTGTTGATCGTTAAGCGGCGTAACTTGCATGACTAAATCAAAATTAGTTAAAGGAATATGTCCGAGACTGATTTAGTGTAGAGTTAACGCTATACGCTTAATTTTTTTGAAGAATTAAAAAGAAGTGTTTTGCTTACTGAGACCTAAAATAGAATCTTTTCTGCGCCATCCCAAATTTTAATCGGGACCTTAACGAAAATTTAACGACTTGTTTAAAATAATCGCCTTTCGTTCCTGACAAAGGTAAAATACTTTTTGGCAAACAATCAAGTCCTCCAAAGATTTTTTTCCCAACCCCCTTTTTCAAACATGGTGCAAATCCTTTATTTTCAGTAAAATATAACTAAATTTAGGCCCGAAAACTATACATAATTTTATGACTCCAATCCCGGAAAACCTCAGCAAACGATATTATACCATTGGAGAAGTCGCAGATATGTTTGACGTTTCCAAATCCCTCATCCGCTATTGGGAAACGGAGTTCGACCTGCTAAAACCCCATAAAAACAGCAAAGGCGAAAGACGGTTTACACCTGCCAATATCGAGCAGTTTCAAGCCATTTACCACCTGGTTAAGGAGAGAGGGTTTACTCTAAGTGGAGCCAAACAGGAATTAAAAGAACAACGCGACCGTGCCAAAAAACAAGAAGAAATTCTCAAAACGCTAAAACGCGTGCGCGGTCTTTTAAAAGACATCCACACCCAACTGTAGCAGAATTTTATTCCAACCAATCCCTGTTTTCGGGTTTTAATACTGATTTATCATCATAAGTTGAAATATTTTCTCGAAAAACATGGCAAATGCCAATTTTTTGCATTATATTTTAGGTAACAAATACCTTCGCTTATGATGAATGAACCTTTATCCTCGATTATGACCCGTGATGTGGTCTGCGTAAGGCCTAATGATAAGCTTTCCGTCGTAAAAGACATCTTGTTTGGTTCCGGTTACCACCACCTTCCTGTGGTAGAAGGACCCAAGAAAAAATTGGTGGGAATTATTACTTCCTACGATATGCTAAAACTCGGAAAAGGTTTTGAGGCCTACGATGCTTACACGGTTAAGGATGTGATGACAACACGGGTAGCACACCTAAGTCCAAGGGAAAAAATCGGAGCCGCCGCTCAGGTTTTCCTACGGAAATTATTCCACGGCCTGCCCATTGTTAATGAAAAAATGGAGCTACAGGGTATCGTGACAACGCATGATGTATTGCGTTACGAGTTCGACAAAGAATATCCCAACGACCGACTCGAAAAGTTGCTTCGTGCAGACGAAGCCAGAGTCTGATCATCCCTGGCCGGCCAACTCAAATTGGCCGGTCTTCTTTTTCTAGCCTCTTCACAGTAACTATCGTCGCAGCTACTGTACTCAATGGTGGTGCAATCAGAAAACCCAGGCCTGTCAACAACAACCCCATAAATACAATCCCGTTACCTAAAGCCAATCCGCGACTCCTCCTAACAAATGATACACTGCCCTTTAATCGGAAATGACGTTCTAATGCATAATCCATGTTGCCAAATCCTGCGTAATACGATTGAATCAGGAAAATTCCTACCGCAGATATCGGAGCTAAAACGACAACCAGACCCAATAACAAAAATAGAATCGTTAAAAATAATTCTCTGATAATATTGCGCAGACCTAATCGAATTCCCCTGACCATATCACTTGCAAACTGGGAGGCACTGAATCCATTACCAACCTTATGCCCGGTTAAATGGGTTTCAACTTTTACAGACAACGGACTCATAAACGGACCAGCCAAAATCATTACCAGGTTTTTATAAAGGATAAAACCCAGGGCCAGAACCATCAAGCCTCCCATAACTTGTCCGATTTTCTCAACAACCACGCTCCCCCATTCCCAGGGATACCAACCAGTTATCCAACCGCCAATATTTTCCGACCAGCCATAGGCAGCAAATCCAATTAATCCGGCTAATAAGACACTTATCAGGGCAGGAATCCAGTAATACCGCCAAAGCCGAAGTTCACTGCTTAAACGGAGTGCCTGCCCATAGGCTTGTAAAGCTCGTCCAACATCGCGAAACATGATCTTAGGTTTAGGTTTTGGGATTGAATTCTTCCTTACGAAGATACCAGCAGCTACTCTTTTCACCAAAGAAAACTCTACCAGTCAGTTATTTTTGTCGACAACAGCCCCGGCATTTTACTACCTTTACGGCCCTATGAGAATCCATCCTGAAGGCTACCGAATCCTATTCGTCAGTGCATTGGTTCTGGCGGCTATTGCCCGGGCACTTTCCATTCCTTTTCCGGAAAGTTTGCGCTGGATCCCCTATCTGGCAGCACTTGTACCTTATGCCCTGATTATCAACTTCTTCAGAAACCCGATTAGAACCATTCCCCGAAAGGGGGAAGACCTGATCTATGCACCTGCAGACGGGCAGGTTGTTGTCATTGAAGAAACTTTTGAACCGGAATACCTGAAAGAAAAACGCATCCAGGTCAGTATTTTCATGTCAATCTTTGATGTGCATGCCAACCGAATCCCCGTGTCAGGGAAGATCAACTATTACCGCTATCACAAAGGCCGGTATTTGGTAGCCCGGCATCCAAAATCCAGCACGGAAAACGAACGCACTACCCTGGTCATTGAAAACAGCAAAGGAAAGATTCTAATGCGCCAAATTGCCGGGTATGTGGCACGCCGCATAAAGTTTTACCTAAACGAAGATCAACAAGTAGAACAGGGAGCAGAAATGGGCTTTATCCGCTTTGGCTCACGTGTCGATCTTTTCCTGCCGCTGGATGCTGAATTAAACGTGGAGGTTGGCGACAAAGTAAAAGGCAACCTGGATCTTATTGCCCGTCTGTGACTTCTTCCAAAAACGCCTCATCTGCCCAGTTAACAGGGATTTTTTGCCAATATGCATTGCCTTTCCCGTCAATGTACAGGCTCTGTGGGGTTTTGGTTCGACTAAGTCCCTCCGGCAAATCGCCTTCTATTCTGTAGTATAAAGGGATGTTGTCCTGATACAATTCAGCAAAACGCCCCGCCCGATCGGGAGCCTTATCTATAGAAATCGCCCAGATATCAATACGCTCCTCCGTTTCCTTTCGAAACTTTTCCAGAAGGCGTAATTCCGGCGGACAAGGATGACAATTTTCTGTCCAGAAGTAAATGATCTGTTGTTTTCCGGCTTTCGCCGAATGAAACTCCAGCGTATCTCCACCAGACAAATCCAGCAGTTGAAATTCAAGATCCGGCACCTCTGCCCTCTCTTCCAGCGATGGGGGTGAAAAAACCCGCTCCGGATCGGCCAGTTTCACGAAAATAGCGGGAGCAATCATCAATGCCAGAACGATAAAAATGACCAGCCCGATAAGAATATTCCAAATTGTCTTGCGCTTCATATTTAGTAAGTCTATAGAAAGGCAAGGTAATCAATCCATGTATTATTGCCATATCAGCTCCCAAACGAAACAGGCCGCAACGCTTACTATAAGATTGCGGCCTGCCCTTCTGTATTCAGTTGGATGGCACAAGGACGCCTAAAGGGCAAAACACCTTGCTTCCAATAACAAAGTCAAAACGGGGTATACAGGGTCTCTCACAAAGTATGCCTTTCGGCGAAAGCCTTTTTCACCCAAAAGGGTGAATTATTTACTCCTGCTTCAGAAAAACACAAAAAAAAACCATCCTCTTAAAACTAATTTAAATGTAACGACATTAGTTGTAATAACATTTAATCAAATCTCATTTATTATGAAACTGCAATTAACCCTTATTTTCGGCCTGGCGCTTTTAAGTCTGAACTTCACAGGCCCGGTAGAAACCATGAGCGTAAACACTCAGGAAAGTGTAATCAACTGGCAAGCTTACAAAGTAACCGGCCAACACGAAGGAACGCTCGGACTAAAATCCGGAGCCCTCGACATGCAGGATGGTACACTAAAAGGTGGCTCTTTTGTCATCGACATGAGTTCCATCAATGTGACCGACCTGGAAGGATCTTACAAAGATAAACTTGAAGGCCACCTGCACTCCGATGATTTTTTCTCTACTTCGACCCACCCGACTGCTTCTTTCAAAATTACCAATGTGGTAAGCCGGGGCACACCGGGCGATTACAAAATCACCGGAGACCTGACGATAAAAGGCATTACCAAGGCAATTAAGTTTAATGCGAATGTAACGGAAGTAGGCAATCAAAAGATTGCAACGGCAGATATTACGGTAGACCGCAGCGAGTTTAACGTGCGCTATGGTAGTGGAAGTTTCTTCGACAATCTCGGAGACAATACCATCTACGACGAATTTGACCTGAGCGTGAAGCTGGTTGTACAATAACCAAGAATACCAGAAAAAACTAAAGGGTTTGAGCATTGCTCAGGCCCTTTTTTATTTGTCGACCAACTCCCGAAATTCTTTCAGGATGTTTCGGTTTTCACTATCGGAAAGATAGGCCAGCCTGCCTTCTTTATTAACGATATAATATGCCGGAATGCTGGAGAGCTGATAGTTGAGCTTTACGTCATCCAGCTTGTAGGCCAGGACATTCATACCCGATATATCGTGTTTTTCCAAGGCCTTGTGAAAATCGGGCTCAGATTCATCGATGGAAACATTGAGCAAAACTACCCCCATATCTTCCAATTGCTGCCGCAGTGCTTTTGTGTTGTCAAAATTCTTAAAACAGGGTTTACACCAGCTCGCCCAAAAACTCACATATACCACCTGCCCCCGAAAATCGGCCAGGCGCTTCATATCTCCGTCTGGGGTAAAAAACTCAAACTCCGGTGCATAACTATTGTCTCTCACAGCCAATCCGGAACCGTAACTTTTGATCACCGCATCCACATAAGGCTGATGGGTTGCAGCAGCCCGAAAGGGCTCAAAGTGTTTTTGCGCATAGGTGGCATCGGCTGTCCTGTTGTAATATCGTATCAGCAAGGCTGCCAACACATAATCCTTTGACCGATCCTGAAATTCATCCTCTGCCAATTGAAAAAGCTCCCCCCCGATCAGGCCGTTTACGGTAGATTGATTTGGAGCATACTGATACAACAACCAGGCTTTGAGGAAATGCTGATAAACAGGTCTTTCCAGGGCGTCAAACTCAAGGTCAGCTGCTCTACCCGGCTTAAAGGTGCGTTTGAGTTGTCGGATATCCGCCTGGGCCAACAATCCCAAATGGTTGAGAAACCACATAAGCTGTTGTGTATGAAAGCGGTATTCAAATTCTGTTTCCCAATATCTGACAAAGACGGGATGCAACTCTATGGCTTTCGCCGAAAGGCTTATTTGCCTTAGATTCCACCTTTCTTCGGTGAGCATCATATAGGTATCTGGCGGCAACTCCCTGGATTTCTCGAAGGCCCAGCTTTCAATTTCTATCGGCCAGTAACCTTCCTCCCAGCTTGTCCTGTCCAGCAGAGGATCCTTTTCCAGTAGTTCGACCAGCCAATTATTCTCGTTGCCGCCTGCTCCGGCAAACCGCATGCTTTCCGGAAAAGCGGCGGCTTCAAAGGTCAATCTCATTTCGGAGTCAGGAAGCAAAAACAGGGGAAAGCGCTTGCCACTGTATTCCATTTCCACCACCATAGGTCGGTCGACCGGCAATTCAAAAATAGAGGTGCCGTCTGGTCCAAGCTGTATGCGGTAAATAGAACTGCTCCCCATGGAAGAAAACTCCGGACCGGGAAATAAAAAGCCCACTGTTTTATCTACAGCCGAGATCACTTCCAACTCAATAACCGCTCTACTTTCTATCGATCCATTCGAAGATGCCCCGGCGACAGAACCACTGCCAAGCACACACACACCAATAATAAAGAGCTTAAAAAATTGCATATAATCTTTTTATCGAATCGATTCAGGGAAAAACCGGTACCAAAGCCGGGCGAGCACAGTCGCTATCAGCAACTTCACGAGTGCTCCGGGCCACAAATCCAGAAAACCATATTTCAACCCACTTTCAAATCCGTACATCTGCGAGAGCCGCAGGACGCCAAATCCCAGGATAAATAAGGTTCCAAGAATCATGGCCAGCAGAGTCATCAGGCTGTTTCTGCCCCAGTTTCGGTATTTGAGACGGCGCAGATACCAGGCAGCCACCAAAAATCCAAATAAAAAACCACCAGTTCCGCCTTGAAAAACACCCCAGCCGGAAGCACCTTCTGCAAAAACAGGCAATCCCAGTCCGCCGGCAAGCAGGTACAAAACCACAGCCAGCACGCCACTCCAGCCCGGCCAGCAGAAGCCAATCAGGAGTACTGCCAGGGATTGGCCCGTTAGCGGAATTTCCGTTTGTCCAAGCACCAGGTTGTGGCTAAGCCCGGCCATTAAATACAGGAATCCAAACCCCAGCAGGGTCCAGATTATTTCACGAATCACATTGGAAGTTTTCATAGATGCCTCATTTTTTGCTTTAACCAGAACTCCAGATCAATGTACTGAAAGAATCTGCTTTCAGCGGGGTCCTCGCGCAACTTTCGCAAGACCTCCAGTTCTGACTGATCCGGAATGCGGCGTCCGTGTGTAATGGACTGCCGGATAAACCGCAACAACCAGGCTTCGGCTTTCATCCGTTTTTTGCCTTTCTTACCGGACCGGCGGAAGGATTCCAAAAGCGAATCGACCAGTTCGTCGTGTCCCATTTCAAAGTGGGTCAGCAAAAATAACAAGCGGGCATAGCGCAGGATCTCCAGCACCACATCCTCCCGTTCGCTTCGAGCCAGAGGCTGCAACAGGCTTTGAGCTTTCTCCATATTTCCATTTAGGAAACAGAGATACCCACCCAGAAAGTGCATGCTGATCCGATGATGCCGGGCAATGCTTTTTCCGTATTTAAGCAGTCCGCTTTCCAGGCCGGGCAGAATCCGCAGCCCTTCAGGGTATCTCTTTTCCCGAAGGATCTGGTTAATCTCCAGCATATAGGACTGTCGAAAAACATTTGCTTCCAGTCGGGCGATGGATTTAAACTCCTTGCGGTCGGGCAATGCACGCAACTGCTTCAATCCCGATTGCAGCAAGTCGTTTCGGCCCGCTTCCAGGCAATCGACGAGGTAATTATTTAGGGTGGATAAATAGCGTTCGGGAAGTAAGCGGATCAATTTCGGATTGGCATCCAGCAGATCGAGTGTAGCCTGATTGGACTGCATGGCCAATTTTCCATCGCCTTTCGTAAAGGCATATATGGCTTTCGCCTGATGAAAGAAGATTTTGCTTTGCAGGCTGCTTGCTGCTTCCTCATTTTGAAGCAATGGATGTTTGCCCCATTTTTCGAGCTCCGTAAAGGAGCGTTCCTGTCTTCTTTGGATTTCGTACAGGCGATTCAGTACAAACCAGTATTGATTTAAGTTGGTAAGACTATTGAGGCATCGTTGTTCGGCGTGAAACAAAGTTTCGATTGTCTTTGGATTTGAGGGCAGTGTCTGAATTTTTCCGAGCAGCAATTTCTCCAATCGGCAGCACTGCAATTGAATATCAAACAATTCATAACCGGTGGCTCTTTTGCGCAGCTTTTTCAATTCGGCGTAAGCCTTGTCAAAAAAATGGCGATCCAGCCAGGTTCGGATCTGATCCAATCGATCCCAGCAGGATTCCTCCATATTCTTTTTCCGAAAGCGGTCCAGCTGATCCAGGATCCAGTGCTCCAAATATCGCTTATTGACCGGAAGGTTTTTCAGAAAGCCGGCATTCGGGTATCTTTGGCTGAGATGCTTTTCATCGAAAAAGTCTAATTCGGCGAAAGCCACAAACAACAACCAGTAATCCGGCGGGGGATCTCCTGCTCGCAGCTTCAGGTACCGTTTCTCTGCCTTCCCCAGGGAATGAATCAGATTAAAAAGGTCGGCTGATGGCGTTTTCAAGGCTGGTAATTTATTTTGAAAACTTATTTATAAAGCCTGAAATATACCAAATTAAGACTAAAATACCTATAAAATAAGACTCATCGACCTGACAGGTCCAAGTTAAGAAACCATATTAAAGGCCATTATTTGACTTTCCCCAGCCTCTTTTTGCCCCTATTTTTGGATCAAAATGATTTAAACATGAAATATCCTCTGACCTATCAGACCTTCCTGCTGCTGCTTTCCTGCTTTGTTTGGACAAGCACAAGCGCTCAATGGGAAGACCCCGAAAGCTGGCAATACTATGTTGATTCAGAAAACATCAATGAGATCGTCGAACAGGACGGGTCCCTTTGGATGGCAACCAATAAAGGCGTTGTTACCTGGGACAAAGCCAATCAAACGGGCACCTATTACTACACCCACAATTCTAATCTCCCTTTCAGCCATATCAGTTCCATTACCAGGGACGTTGACGGGCAAATCTGGATTGGAACCTACGATAATATGCTCGCCGTATTTGAAAATGGAGACTGGACGACAACGGAAGTTCCCCTTCCCGATAATTTCAGCGGTAACCCACAACTTTTCACCCTGACTATTGGTCCGGACAACCGCAAATGGATTGGCACCAATTATGGACTGGTTATTGAAGATGCCGGCGAATGGACTATTTACACCGATCAGGATGTGCCGGAAGGATTCCTTTTCGACATTTGGGAAATCGATATAAACCCGATAAACGGAAATGCCTACATCGCCGGTTTTGAGTGGATGGAATTTGACGGAGAAAACTGGACCAACCTCAGTGAAGACCTCATTCAAATGATCTTCTACGGGGGAGCAGACATCGCACACACATCTGATGGTGCTGCCTGGGCAACCAATCTTTTTAGCGGAGTAGGCCGATATAAAGACGGGCAGCTTACATTCTATAGCACCCAGGATGAAAACAGCTGGTATCCCGAAGCACCATTGGGCAACTTCATCAAACTTTTTGAATGGAACGACGAAATTTACCTGTTGACCCAAACTTCCGGCATTTACAAATTTGAGGATGAAGTTTGGGTGGAGCAAGCTACTCCCCTACTCAGCCAGATGGAAGTTTACATCGAAGGTTTGTTTATTGACGAAGAGGATAAGGAATGGGCTTATATAAACAATGAACTTATCTTCCTTGAAGACATGGAAGTGAATCGCCTGGCAGTATCTGAATTCGGCCTAACAACCAATGTAGTCCGGAGCTTCAGTCAGAACTCAAATGGAGACCTCTACATTGCTGACGGTAAATCTTCAATTTTTACTTACCAGCCGGATGGCAGTTTACTCCGTCTCGAAACACCTTTAGATCAGCTTGCCTTCGCTCCGTCCATCTTTAAGGCGGAATGGAATAACTTTAATGAGTACTGGGTTGCCACCACAGTGGGCCTGTACAAGATGGAAGGCGGCATCTGGACCTTATACCATGAAGACCTGGGCAACTTCCCCAGCTGGACAGCACAGGATTTTACTTTCGATGAAAATGGCCAACCCTGGGTAGTTACCCCCGCAGATATTTACCGCTACGACAATGGCAGTGGCAGCTGGATTTCCGTAAATGATGAGATGAATTTACCCGAACTACAATTTCGATTCATCCACCACACACCCGACGGAGCCGTATGGATTACCGAACAATTTACGGATTTGGTTATCCGGATCGCTGATGGCACCTGGCAATCCTTCAATTACTCCAACGCCCCCTGGATGAGCGATCATTACGTTACCAGTTTAAACTCTACAGAAGACGGAACCTTGTGGGCAGTTGTAAATTTCCGATTCATCCATACCTATAAAGATGGTGTTTGGGAACCGGAGGTTATCCAACCGGCAGAGCCTTACGAGCCCATTGTATACCACATCCATCAATATCAGGACCAAATTCTGGCAAGCACAAACTTAGGCTTCTTCATTAAGGAAGACGGAGCCTGGACACAAATGACTGTTGACAATAGTTTGTTGTTAGACAACTACTGCCTCAACAGCACCGTAAGCGGTGATGGAGCCCTTTGGATCTCCAATCCGACTGAAGGCATCATGCGCATGGAAGGTTTTGGTGCTGTGAGCTCGTCCACCAAAGCGGAAGTACTTTCCTCCAGTTTATTAAAAGTAAGTCCGAATCCGGCCACCAACCATATCCAGGTGGAAGTGCCGGCCATCATGGCGCAGGGACAAACGCAATGGACAATTATTGACCGGGCAGGCCGCACACTCAAAACCGGGATCTGGACACTCCGGGGAGAAAAACAAAGAGAAATTCGGGTTTCTGATCTTCCGGTTGGCTGGTATGCCATCCGGATCCAACAGGACCAACACCTAATTAGTACTGTTTTCCTTAAGCAGTAAAAGAACTGGGTCCAATTATCATTCGCTGAAAAGCAATGAATGAAAAAGCGGCATCAACTTCGGTTGATGCCGCTTCACTTTACAACAGACTGTACGATCTATTTTTCTGTATCCAGAATTCTGGCAAGATCTTTCAGGTCAAGTTCTTTCAACAACCCCTCTGCATCTCCGGAATCCATGCCGGAATATTCAATATTAAGAACTCCACGGCCAGCCACAAGTATGCTGACCTGCCCGGAATTATCCCGGGTACTGTGTTCCTGATAGGCTTTTTGTCCGGCAATAGTAGTGGTACGCTTCCAACCGTTATCATCTTCCTGATCGATTTCAGCCATAGCCCAGGCTGCTAAGCCCATTTGGGCAAGGCCAACACCACCACCATCTACAACCGTAACTTCAATGTCTTTTCCGTCGCCTTTATAAGTGGCATTTGCTTCAGAAACGGTGAATCCCATCGCCCCTGCTTTCTGACCTTCGTGCCTGCTGCGTTCCAATCCGTTGAGGGTTTCCGGGAGCCAAATTTTCAATTCGCGAAAATCGACGACTTCAACCTTTCCGGCTTCTTTTTGCATGTTTTCCAATTGCTTCATGGCTTCCTCCATGGCTTTCTGAGGATCGTTGGCAGCATCGCTTTCAGAATCCGAAGCGGTTTCCATGGTCTCTTCCTCTTCTCCGGAAGAGCTGTTCTGGCCACATTGCCAAAACATCAGTGGGAAACTTAGGATACAGATAAAAATCCAATTGCTCTTGCGCATGTAATATTGATTTTGTGGTTAAAATGGAATCGAATTAAATATAAATAAAAAAGCGCAGCCCGAGCATTCGCCGAAAGGCAAATAATCCAGCTGCGCTTCTGAGTAAAGCTGAAAATAGAAAACCTAGTCCTCCTTTACAGCGGCTTTGGTCTCTGCTTTCATCTGCGGGAAGAACAAAACTTCCTGAATAGAGGTCTGACCGGTAAACATCATGGTAAGGCGGTCAATTCCGATTCCCAGTCCGGAAGTGGGCGGCATGCCATATTCCAGCGAGCGGAGAAAGTCTTCATCCAGCTCCATGGCTTCCTCATCTCCGCGGTCTTTGAGCTTAAGTTGATCTTCAAAGCGTTCGCGCTGATCTATCGGGTCGTTGAGTTCCGAATAGGCATTGGCAATTTCTTTGCCGTTTACAAACAACTCAAAACGCTCCACCAGTCCGTCTTTACTTCTGTGCTTTTTGGCCAGAGGAGTCATTTCAATCGGATAGTCTGTAATGTAGGTTGGCTGGATGAGGTTGTCTTCCACTTTTTCGCCGAAAATCTCATCGATCAGCTTTCCTCGGCCCATAGAGTCATCGATTTCGATGTGAAGCTCTTTGCAGAATGCCCGCAAAGCATCTTCATCCATCTCACTGATATCGGTACCGGTGTATTTTTTGATTGAATCATACATACTAAGACGTTCGTATGGTCCGGCAAAATCAATCTCCTTGCCTTCTACCATCACTTTGGTACCACCGGTTACTTCGCGGCAAACGCGCTCCAGGCAGGTTTCGACCATTTCCATCATCCAGACATAGTCTTTGTAAGCCACATAGATTTCCATGGAAGTAAATTCCGGATTGTGGGTACGATCCATGCCTTCGTTTCGGAACATTTTGCCAAACTCATACACTCCGTCAAATCCGCCGACGATCAACCGCTTCAGGTACAGCTCGTTGGCAATACGCAGATAAAGCGGCATATCGAGCGTGTTGTGGTGGGTTTCAAACGGCCGTGCCGCAGCTCCTCCGTGGATCGGCTGCAGAATAGGCGTTTCCACTTCCAACCAGCCCTGCTCGTTGAAGTAGTTGCGCATGGAAGAAATGATCTTGCTGCGCTTGATGAAAATATCTTTGTATTGCGGATTCACCGTAAGGTCGACATAACGCTGGCGATAGCGCAGCTCCGGATCGGTGAAAGCATCGTATACATTTCCATCTTTATCGCGTTTTACAACAGGAAGCGGACGGAGCGACTTGCTCAGAAAATCCAGTTCGCGCACATGAATGGAAACTTCTCCGGTACCGGTGGCAAACACCTCGCCTTTCACACCGATGAAATCGCCAATATCGAGCAGCTTCACCAGTTTTTTATACCGATCCTGTTCTTCTTCGGTGTCTCCCAGGTCTTTTTTGCCGATGTATAACTGGATGGATCCTACACTGTCCTGCAATTTGGCAAATGGTCCGCGTTGGCCCATAAAGCGGCCGGCAATACTGATCTTTTTGCCGTTATATTCGCCGAGTGCTCCTTCTTTCGCTTTCGCGAAAAAGGCATCGAGCGACATGGATTCGCTACCGTCCTCAAACGCTACGGTTTCAGCGATCGGAAGGTCTTTGGAGAGTTCTTCATTTTGCAAAAGGTTGGCAGCCCGGCCGCGGCTTTTAAACAAGCCGGTCATCAATTGTTTGGCTTTCGCCGAATCTATCCCTTTGATCGCTTCCAGCTGTTTGGCCAGAGCCGATTGAAAAGTGGGCGTAGTGATTTCGTTGGTCCGAAAGTCTACCTCAAAGGCTTCTGCCGGAAAAGGGTCAAAACCGAGGTCCCGAATTTTGGACAGGTTTTCCCTTCTTGCAATTTCCTGATCGCTTAGTTGCATGTAATTTTAGGTCTTAATTATTTCATCGGGAAACACATTATTTAGATTCCCGGTTCAAAATCCCCGCAAAAATAGGGTTTGTGGACCGATACCCCAAAGAAACCGGATCGAAGGAGTCAATTTTGATAAAAAACAAGGTATTGAAGGATGATCGCAGCACTTATTTTTAGTCAAATCCTTTAAATCCTGTATTTTTGAAACGATTTGACTATTGAGTTGAATATCCCCCCCAGGTATCCCAAAGATCGATTCATCCATAACAAACGTCCTGCAACAGGATGAAAACCGATCTCATGAAAAGAGCTTTACCAATCCTAATGATTGCCAGCATTAGCTTGCTGTTTAACGCATGTTCTAAAGAAAGTAGCCGTCAGGCAGTTCTCATTAAAGAATTAACACAAACCCTCCAGGCTGTATCCCCGACCGGAGACCCCGACTATTTCGCCATGCCTATGGAATGGGAGTTGGATCAAATTCCGCAGGACCCGGCAAATCCGATGACCCCGGAGAAAGTCAATTTGGGCAAAATGCTTTTCCACGAAACGGGTATTGCGCTGGCTCCATTACACAATTCGGGCAAGCAAACCTACTCCTGTGCATCCTGCCACTTCGCCAGTGCCGGCTTTCAGGCCGGACGTTGGCAGGGTATTGGCGAAGGCGGTGTTGGCTTTGGAACCAATGGCGAATCCCGTCTGCCCCTGTTATCAGAATATCCGGCAGTCGATCTGGATGTGCAAGCAAATCGCTCTCCTTCTGCCATGAATGGTGCCTGGCAAAAAGTCATGCTCTGGAACGGGCAATTTGGCGCAACGGGTCTCAATGCCGGCACCGAAGCTTCCTGGACAGCTGATACGCCCAAGGAAACCAACCACCTGGGTTACCAGGGATTGGAAACACAGGCCATAGCCGGATTGGAAGTGCACCGGATGGTTATTAATCCGGAGGTAATTGATACCCTGGGATACAAAGCCATGTTTGATCTGGTTTTTTCAAATTTCCCGGAAGCAGAAAGATATACCCGGGAAACAGCCGGTCTGGCAATAGCCGCTTATGAGCGCACCTTAATTTCCAACCAGGCCCCTTTTCAAACATGGCTTCGGGGAGACGAGCGCGTAATGTCTGAGGACGAATTGGAAGGTGCCATTCTGTTTTTCTCGCCCGAAAAAGGCAATTGCGCCAGTTGCCACACTGGTCCGGCC
>JAAEZH010000040.1:0-7705 GCA_018222965.1 Bacteroidota bacterium | reverse complement strand
AACTCGGAAGCTTTTTATGCTTTAGGGATGAGTGACATCCACCACAACGAAAACAATGTTTTTAAAGCGGATGAAACCAGTGTAGAAGTTTTAGGACGAGGCGGTTTCACCGGCAAAGAATCGGATAAGTATAAGTTTAAGGTTCCTCAACTGTACAATCTGGCCGATTCCCCGTTCTATGGGCACGGCGGATGTTTCACCCGATTGCGGGATGTGGTGGTATATAAAAATGAGGGCCAGGCTCAGAATCTTGCAGTTCCTGAAAGTCAGCTGGCAGAGGAATTCAAACACCTTGGATTGAGCGATTCGGAGATCAATGCCATCACTACCTTTTTATACCGGGGATTGCGCGACCCAAACCTTCAGCGTTACGCCCCCGACAATCTGCCTTCCGGCAAATGTTTTCCGAACAACGACTACCTGTCCAGACTGCATTTGGGCTGTGACTAAAATTGGGCCTCTTTTAGGTTCAACCTGTCAGGTCGGCGACCTGACAGGTTGCCGACCCGTCAGGTTGCCCTCCACTTTTTACCAAAAATTCGGCGAAAGCCGGCAGCTGAAATGAAAACCTTAAACAACTAACTTAGAACAAGTTAGCCCATCCGAGGCAACTTTAATCCATCAATTCAGGACTAAACACTGACCTCACAAGAAGTATCGTCGACCTGAGGGGTTGTCGACCTGTCAGGTCGGCAACCCGTCAGGTCCAATTTTCAACGCTTCATCATTTCTTAACACTCATCGCCCAAAAAGTAGCCTGCATTTTAATTAACTTTGCGCCATTAATGACCCCTCCTCCTAAACTTGTGATAATGAGGCGAATCGACGCACTCCAATTGTTCCAAAAACCATTCCTGACCCTTCTCCTGGCTTTTGCTCCCCTATGGCTATTGGCTCAGCCCGGACTTGTGGTCAATGAGATCTCTCAGGGTAGTACCCAGGCAAGAGAATATGCCGAATTAGTGGTCGTAGGCGATCCCTGCTCCACAGTAGATCTGCGGGGCTGGATATTCGACGACAACAATGGCGAATTTGTAGACTGCGCCGGACCAAATAACGGCGCACTCTCCGGTACGGGAATTGCCGCCGGCCACATCCGTTTCTCCATGGATCCCATCTGGCAGGAAGTTCCGGTAGGCACCATTATTCTGGTCTATGCCTTTGACCCCTTCGACCCGGGCGCACAGGCAGAAATCGGCAGCCTTACCCCCGACTTCACAGATGTAAATTGCGACTTTGTAAGGGTAGTCCCCATCAATGCTTCCAATACATTCATGGAAATGGATATCAATACGCCGCACAGTCCGGAAACGTCCACTCCCTGCCCGGCCAATCGTACTTGTCCAAACGGTACTACAGGTGATCCTTCTTATGCACCCGCTAATTACATTCCACTCAACGATCAATCCTTCTCCGGATTTGGCCGACTTGGCATGCGCAACAGCGGTGATGCTTTTCAGGTACGTCAGCCCAATGGCAATTTCTTTCACGGACTTTCCTACGGATCGACCGATGACGGATGTACGGTCGCACCGGATTACGACGGTGGACCCGACGGTATGCACATTCTCACCAGCGGCGGAAATACTGCCTATCAGTTTGTAAACTCTACCAACGACGATTTCCGAAATATCAGCAATTACAGCGCGCTTACCGCGAGTACTTTCCAGTCTCCAGGTCAGCCAAATAGCTGCGCCAATGCCCAGTGGATCGCCTCTTTACGCCGACCACCGGAACTCGTATTTGAAACTGCAGGTGGAGGCTGTAACAACAACCTGCAAGACCCGCCACAGACCATTTGTGTGGGTGAGCAAATAACTTTCAGCTTCCCATTCATGGGAGGCGTTTGTACCTCCGACTCCTACGAATGGACCGTTACCGGATCAGGTGGCGTTACCATACTCAGCGGTACAAACGGTACTTCATTTACCGTCGAAGGAACCAACCCGGGCACGGTAGATATCATTGTAACAGCTACCATCGACAATAGCCTGCTTTACAGTCAGGGCGGATGTAGCGGCCCGATGTTTCCCGAAAGCCTGGATTATACCTTCCCGCTTACCATCTCCAGCGGTCCGACAGCGAATACAGCAAACCTTACTGCCTGCGACAATGGCAACGGTCAGGCTACTTTCGACCTCACCAGCCTGGATAACACCGTCAATGGCGGCAGTGGATTGCCCGTGACCTGGTACTCCGACGCGCAGGGAAACTTCCCAATTGCAACCCCGTCGGCATTCACATCGCCGGCAACCATTGTGTATGCACAGGTTACCGATGGCCCCTGTCTCAGTCCGCTCGTAAATATCATCCTCAATATTGAACCCAATGCGTCTGCAATGGGTACGCAGGTGATTGGTTGCGACCAGGGCAATGGTCAGGGCCTTTTTGATCTGACTTCCGTCGAAAATATCATCAACCTCGGAACGGGCGACCCCGTTAGTTTCTGGCAAGATCCGGCAGCTACCATTCCGATCAATAATCCCTCTTCCTACCAAAGCCCAACGGCCATCATTTATGCAACGGTCGATAATGGCACCTGTCCCAGCCAGCCGGTAGCCATCAACCTCTTTGTAGCGCCACAACCAAATCCAAACAACTCCTTCATTACGGTAGATCCACCTCAAGGCTGTGGTCCAACAAATGTTACGGTTACCTTCACCGTTCCGGGTCAGGGCGTGTATGAAGTCGAACTGGCCTACGGAAACAGCACCAGCGGTTACAATATATACTCTTCCGGCGGAGTCACTCCAGGATTCAGCACCAACTTTCTGATCAATGAAACCACGGAATTCACGCTGGTCAGCGTCGGATTGGAAAACAACCCAAACTGTGAGACTGTATTTCAAAGTCCGATCACCATTACCGTGCCGATTGTCAATCAACCGGACCTAAGCCTGCTTTCTTCCCCAACCATTTGCGCAGGAGAAGAGATTAACCTAAACGATTACGTTACAGACCTAAATGGAACGGGTATTCCGATTACTTTCCATACAGCTTTGCCTCCGACACCCGGCAATCAGGTGGGACCGCTTGTCAGCCCGATTATGGATATTACCTTTTTCGCTTCCGCGGATGGCGGTGGCGGTTGTGATGACACGGTTGGTATTCCGGTGACCATTTCGCCGGCAGGCACACCGGTACTTGGTACAGCTTCCCTTTGCGACAATGAAGGGCTTTTTGACCTAACCACCCTCGAAGACCCCAATTATCCCAATGGTACCTGGTCTGGAACCGGCGTATCCGGCACCGACTTCGACCCTTCCGGTCAATCCGGCAGCATTACACTCACCTTTAGCCCCGATGGCGGATGCGCCACGGATGCAACCACGACCATCACTGTAGATGCCGCAGCAACGCCGGTACTCGGCAGCGATCAGATCTGTGAAACGGATGGGCTGTACGACCTGACTACCTTACAAGATCCAAACTATCCCAATGGAACCTGGTCCGGGAATGGAGTGAGCGGAACAGACTTTGATCCGACCGGCCAAAGCGGTTCAGTTACGCTGACTTTCACTTCTTCAGAGGCTTGCGTGGCTGTAGCAACTACTACCATTGATGTGACAGAAAACTTAAGTCCGTCTCTTGGTACCGACGACATCTGTGAAACAGCGGCTCCTTACAATCTCAGCGGGCTCGAAGATTCCAATATCCCGGACGGAACCTGGTCGGGCCCCGGCGTAAGCGGAAGTACCTTTGATCCTGACGGACAAAGCGGCACCGTTACGCTGACTTTTACTCCCGACAATGTCTGCTTTAGCGCAGCAACAACCGACATCAATGTCTTTACCACGCCGACAGTTAGTAACCTGAGTTTCGATTGTGACCCAACCAATACAACCTATACAGTAAGCTTTGATATCGCCGGCGGGAATGGCGGACCATACACTGTAAATGGAAATCCGGTTATCGGCAACAACTTTGTTTCTGCGGCCATCAATTCAGGTGATCCATACAGCTTTAGTGTCGATGATGGCAATGCCTGTGGGCCTGTCCTTCAGGAAGGATCCTTTGATTGCCTCTGTGCTACCGATGCCGGCACGATTGACATCAACCAGGGCCCTGTTTACGTTTGCGAAGGTTCTTCCTTTTCAGTGGGCGCATTTTTCAACAACAATGAAAACCTCGACCCGGACGATATCCTTCAATTTGTATTGCACGACAATGCAGGTCCGTCGCTTGGCAATATTCTGGCAACCAGCCCCAACGGTGATTTCACCTATCCGGCAGGCGCCAACCTCAATCAGTCCTACTACGTATCCCCGATTGCCGGTACCGACGACGGCAATGGCGATGTGGATTTAAACGACGGCTGCCTCAGCGTAGCCTCTGGTATTGAAGTGATCTTCTACCAATTGCTCTTCAGCAGCAACTCCGGCATAGAAATCTGTCCGGAAGGCTGCTTTGAATGGGAGGTTCAATTTAGCGGCATACCTACTTTCACGCTGAACTACGAGATCCAAACCTCCTCCATGGCTTTCCAGGAACAATTGGTTTCAACAGATTCTACCATCATAGTAGAAATATGTCCGGAAGACTATGGAGCCAGCGGCGAAATCCTTCAAATCGAATTGATCGACCTGAAAGATGCCAATTGCACCGTCGGCCTGCAACAACAAATCAGCGTAGATGTCCTGGCGGTTCCGGAAACCACCCTAGACCTTACGCTTTGCCCGGGCGAAAGCATCATTGTCAACAACAATACCTACGATGAAAACAATCCAGCCGGAGAAGAAATCCTCGAGGGAGCTTCCTTCAACGGCTGCGACTCCATCATAACGGTAGACCTCAGCTTCCACCCGGAGGCAACAGCCAATCTCGACCTCACCCTTTGCCCCGGCGAAGGAATAGTAATAAATGGCACCACCTACGACGAAGGCAATCCGGCCGGCGTTGAAATCCTTCCCGCTGGTTCCATCAACGGATGCGACTCGACCATCAATGTTATTGTCGACTTTTTCCAACCGGCAGAAGGCGATCTGATCACTACCCTTTGTGAAGGGGAATCTATTACCGTCAATGGCACGGTATACGATTCCAACAACCCAACAGGAAGTGAGATTCTTTCTGGCGCTTCCGCGAATGGCTGTGACTCTACCCTCAACGTGATTGTCGACTTTTTCCCGGCGGCTAGCGGAGATCTGATGCAAACCCTGTGTGAAGGAGAAAGCATTACCGTCAATGGCAACACCTACGATGAAAGCAACCCGATGGGTACCGAAATTTTGGGCGGCGCTTCCGCGAATGGCTGTGACTCTACGCTCAATGTGATGCTGGAATTCCTGCCCGTGCCTACGGCTACACTCGACAGCGAATTGTGCAGTGGCAGCAGCATCATCGTAAACGGAAACACCTACGACGAAAGCAATCCAAGTGGGACAGAAATACTGGTAGGTGGAGCAGCAAACGGCTGCGACTCCATCCTCACCATCGACCTCACATTTAACCAGGCTGTCAGCAGTGACATTGATTCCCAGTTGTGTCCGGGAGAAACGCTTGATGTAAATGGAAACATCTACGATCAAACCAACCCCAGCGGACAGGAAACCATCGTGGGTGGCAGTTACCTCGGTTGCGACTCCATCATCAATGTCAATCTGTCCTTTTTCGCGGAAGCGGAAGGCATGCTTGACCTCGAATTGTGTGAAGGAGAATCGATCGTAGTAAATGGAAACACTTACGACGAAACCAACCCGACTGGCACCGAAATATTCCCGGGAGCCGCAACGAGTGGATGTGACTCCACCCTGCAGGTGAGTGTGAACTTTCTGCCTTCGCCGCAAGGCAATCTAAACCTTGACCTCTGCGAAGGAGAATCGGTCATCGTTAACGGAACAACCTATGACGAGACCAATCCTTCTGGAACAGAAATCCTGACAGGAGCAGCCGCAAATGGCTGTGATTCTTTACTCATGGTAGAGGTATCCTTCCTCCCTGCGGGCATGAGCGACCTCAACCCGGAAATCTGCCCGGGAGAAAGCATCGTCATCAATGGTACGACTTACGATGAAACCAACCCGGCTGGTACGGAAATACTAGTCGGTGCAGCGGCAAATGGTTGTGACTCCATCCTCAATGTGCAACTTACGCTGATCCCTGAAGCCATGAGCGACCTGAGTCTCGAGCTCTGTGAAGGGGAATCGGTCGTGGTAAACGGCACCACCTACGACGAGACCAATCCGTCGGGAAGTGAAATTTTGATGGGAGCCAGTTACCTCGGCTGTGATTCGACCATAAACGTGGCACTCAGCTTCCTGCCTCCGGGCGAAGGGGACTTCAATTCCACGCTCTGCCCCGGTGAAAACATCGTCATAAATGGCACGACCTACGATGGCGACAACCCGACAGGTACAGAAATTTTCCCGGGCGCTGCCGCGAATGGCTGTGACTCCTTGCTAAACGTAGCCATCGACTTTGCCATGCCGGCAGTAGGAGATCTCGTCCTGGAGCTTTGTGAAGGAGAAAGTATTTTTATCAATGGGACGCTTTACGACGAGAACAATCCAAGCGGCACAGAATTATTCCCGGGCGGCAGTGCCATGGGCTGTGACTCTACCTTGTCGATCAGTCTGAGCTTCCTGCCCAACAGTCAGGAGACCATTGACCTGACCCTCAATCCGGGAGAATCCATCACGGTCAACGGGGTGGTATATGATGTAGATAATCCATCTGGTATGGAGTTCCTTCCGGGCGCTTCCGCGAATGGCTGTGACTCCACAATCATCGTAAATCTAAGCTTCAATGTCGACAATGCAAGTCTGCAGGGCTTGCCACCGACCTGCTTTGGCGGCGACAACGGAACCATCATCATCGACAGCCTGCCATTGGCCGAAGCCCCTTATCTGGTTTCAGTCGACGGACTGGCATTCGGAGAGTTTGACTTTTTTCCGATTCAAATTGACGGTTTGGTGAGCGGTCCGTACGACATCAATGTAATCGATGGAAATGGAGACCTATTTGTCTATGATATCGACATTCCGGCCGGACAGGTATTATCCCTCGAAGCCGGTGATGACATTGAAGTTGTCCTGGGCGAAAGCACAGAGCTGAGTCCGCAGGCTTCCTTCTTTGCCGACAGCATTGTCTGGAATCCTTCCTTATACCTCGAGTGCGACACCTGTCTGTTTACCGATGTGATCGAGCCATTAGAAACAATCGAGTACCAGTTGATCGCTTTCGACTCGGCCGGATGTGCGGTAGAGGATTTCATCACAGTCAGAGTACTCAACGAAACCAAGATCTATATCCCGAATATCTTCAGTCCAAACGGAGACGGCCTCAACGACGAGTTTGTGGTTTATGCCGGTCCGGAAGTAGCGGTTATCCGCAGCTTGCAGATTTTTGATCGCTGGGGAGACATGGTGTATCAGGCAACCGACATTCCGCCCAACGATCCAAAGCTGGGCTGGGATGGTTATCACAAAGGAAAGTTGATGAATCCCGGTGTGTTTGTGTACTACTTTGAAGTAGAATTCATTGACGGGAATCGGGAGATTTTTAAGGGAGATTTGACGTTGTTGCGATGATTTTGAATGGATTGACACAATTTCTTAGTATCAATCTTTGAGTTTTCTATCCGGCCTTATTTTATTTAGTGAGCAGTGAGTCAAAAGGCGTTAAAAACTGGGTAGTGTCTGAGCCAGAAATCAAAGAGCATAAAAAATGGTGTGCAACACAAAGAGACTTTAGGCATCAGGTAGTC
>JAAEZH010000039.1 GCA_018222965.1 Bacteroidota bacterium | reverse complement strand
CCTGACGGGTCGCCAACCTGACGGGTCGCCAACCTGACGGGTCGCCAACCTGACGAATTAATTGAAAAATTTCGGGCCTAACCCCCTAAAAACCAAACAATTAAACACATTTTTCAAATTTATACCCCGCTTTCCCCTCACCTGTGATCAGCATCACTGACAATCCCCCAAAAAGCCCGTTTCTTTGTATTACAAAATGATTCAACCAGATAAATCTCATAAAATGAAAGTCGAACAAATTTATACCGGCTGCCTCGCTGAGGCAGCATACTATATCGAAAGTGACGGCGAAGCCGTAATCATCGATCCGCTTCGCGAAACACAACCTTATATCGAAAAACTCGAGCAGGAAGGTGCCAAATTGAAGTACATCTTCGAAACACACTTCCATGCCGATTTTGTATCCGGACATATTGACCTGGCCAAAAAAACAGGCGCCACCATCGTATATGGCCCTAATGCAGAAACTTCCTACGACATTCACCAGGCAAAAGACGGCGAAGAAATTAAAGTGGGGAAACTAACTTTTAAGGTGCTTCACACACCGGGGCATACCATGGAAAGTACCACCTACCTTCTCCAAAACGAAGAAGGAAAAGACTATGCCATCTTTACAGGCGATACCCTTTTCCTAGGAGATGTAGGACGTCCAGACCTGGCCATCAAACAAGGAAAAATAACCCGGGAAGATCTGGCCGGCTTCCTATTCGAAAGCCTTCGCAATAAGATCATGCCCCTGGCAGACGATGTAATCGTTTATCCGGCACACGGCGCAGGTTCCGCCTGTGGTAAAAATCTAAGCACAGATACCTGGGGCTACCTCGGCGACCAAAAGAAAACCAATTATGCCCTGCGGGCAGATATGACCAAAGAAGAGTTTGTAGAAGAAGTTACTGCAGGTCTTACACCACCGCCTCAGTACTTTGCCAAAAATGCCATGATGAATAAGGCAGGATATGGCAGCTTCGACTCTGTACTCGAAAAAGGAAATGTAGCCCTCAGCCCGGAACGCTTTGAAGAACTGGTGGAAACAGAGGATGCCCTCATGCTCGATACCCGTAATGAAGCCGATTTTGCCAAAGCCCATATCCCCAATTCGATTTTCATCGGAATTGACGGAAGCTTTGCTCCCTGGGTCGGTGCCCTGATCACCGATATCAAACAACCCATTGTACTCATTACGCCGGAAGGTCGTTCTGAGGAAGTAGTTACACGGCTGGCAAGAGTAGGTTACGATAATACACTCGGCTTCCTGGAAGGCGGACTCGATGCCTGGAAAGCAGCCGGAAAGGAAACAGATAGTATTGATTCCCTTACAGCTGATGAACTGGCAGCCAAAATGGAAGGCAAAATCGACGGAGAAATCATCGATGTCCGTAAACCCACCGAATTCCTGGCACAGCACATCGAGGGAGCGACAAACTTCCCGCTGGATTATATCAATAAAAACATGGGTCGACTCGATCGCGAAGGGACCTATTACCTGCACTGTCTCGGCGGATACCGCTCCATGATCACCGCTTCCATCCTGCGCTCGCGCGGATTCCAGAACCTGATCGATGTGAAAGAAGGCTGGCACGCCATCGAAAAAAGCGATGTACCGAAAACAAATTATACTTGCCCCTCTTCCATGACTCAGGAAGTCATTGATGAAGCAGTGGCATCAGTAGCATAAAAATTGTGGTGATTTTTAGACGTTGACGTAGAAGCTGCGCTGCCCCTGGTGGAAGCGCAGCTCTACCTGTTTTCAGGAATGCTTTTCTTTCCTATTTTTAATGCACATCCAAACCAAAGAACATGAAACTTTCTTACGCCTTTTTCCTGCTCCTAAGCCTCCCGCTTCTTTATACAGCCTGTGGTCAAAATCAATCCGACGAGAAGGCTGAATCAGAACCCCGACAAACAGAAGCAGCAGCTGAAGATTTGTCAGAAGAAGTATGGATGAAAAAAGGAAAAGAGATCGCAGGAGCTACTTTTGCCACCCTCTCTTCCAATCTGCAAAAAGCGATGCAGGAAGGCGGTGTGGAAAATGCTGTAAAGTTTTGCAACCTGGCTGCCTATCCACTCACTGACAGCCTCGCAAAAGTCCATAATGCCCAAATCCGACGTACCAGCTTGAAACCGCGGAACCCGCAAAACGCACCTTCACCAGAAGAAAAAGCCGTGCTGACCACTTATCAGGAACAGGAGGCAGCCGGAAAAGAACTCAAACCCCTGATCGAAGAAATCGATCCGAAAACCATTGCTTTCTATGCGCCCATCCGAACCAATGAGCTTTGCCTGAACTGCCACGGCAATCCCGGTGAAACCCTAAAAAAGTCTGATTATGCCATAATCAACGGACTCTATCCCGACGATGCAGCCATCGGCTACCAGGCAGGAGAACTAAGAGGTATGTGGAGCATACAATTTAAGAAATAAGGTCCGGCCATGAACAAACTCCATCTGGCATCAAGCCCTTATCTGCGCCAACACGCCGATAATCCGGTACACTGGCAAATCTGGGGTAAAACCACGCTCGAACTTGCCAAAAAGCAGGATAAACCCATCCTCCTGAGTGTCGGTTATTCGACCTGCCATTGGTGTCATGTGATGGCCCGGGAAAGTTTTCAGGATCCGGAAATCGCCGATTATATGAATGCCCACTTTGTCAATATCAAAGTGGATCGCGAAGAACGCCCCGACCTCGACAATCTCTATATGGATGCCTGTCAGGCCATCTCCGGAAGCAGTGGCTGGCCCCTCAATATTTTCCTGACCCCGGATCTCAAACCATATTTCGGTGGCACTTATTTTCCACCGGAAGCCGCCACTAAAAAGCTTTCCTGGTTTCAGGCGCTGCAGTATGCATTCTATAACTTCAAAGAGAATCGGCAAGCAGTGGAAAATCAGGCCGACAAAATCCTGCGCCGAATAAAAACCGGAAACACTTCGGGGGATCATCAAGCTGAAGCTGATGCACTGTATCAGACTTTGATAAAATCCTTTGATCCTCAAAACGGCGGATTCGGCAGCGGCATGAAGTTTCCCAATACCATGGCACTGGAGTTCATGCTTGAATATGCCGCTCTTCGGGATGATAAGGATGCATTCAACAAACTGGCATTTACGGTAAGCCGTATGCTGCGGGGCGGCATCTACGATCAAATTGGCAGCGGCATTGCCCGATATACCACCGACCCTGCCTGGAGAATCCCTCATTTTGAGAAAATGGGCTACGACAATGCCCTCTTCCTCCAACTCCTTGCGAGGATGTACAAATACACCAACAAACGCAAATACAAAACAGCCTTCACGGAAGTTATTGACTTTCTCGAACGGGAAATGAGGAGTCCCGAAGGCACTTTTTATGCAGCCATGGATGCGGAAAGCGATGGCAAAGAAGGGGCTTTCTACACCTGGACTATGAAGGAAATCCGGGAAGTCCTCGGTAAAGATGCTGCGCTTTTCAGCGAATTTTACAACATCCAAGAGGAGGGAAACAGTCCATTGGGTAATATCCTCCATCAGCCACACGACCTGTTTGCATTCGCCGAAAGGCATGGAATAGAAAGGGAAGCACTGCGGCAAAAATTGAAAGAAAACCGGGAAACACTCCTGCGGCATCGCCAGCAATCAGGCAAAAAGCCGCCTCCTATTGATAAAAAAATCATCCTCAGCTGGAATGCGCTGATGGTCTCAGCATACGTGCATTTATACCAGGCAAGTGGCGAACAAACCTATGCCGACAAAGCAGAAAAACTGCTGGCCTGTTTGCAGGCAAGTTTCCGGAAAGGTTCAGACTGGCATCGTTTTCTTATCGATGACACGCCTTCCGGCAAAGCTGGCCTGAGGGACCTGGCCTATCTGATACGAGCTACCATCGATGTCTATCAATTGACTTTTGACACCAGGCTCTTGCTGAATGCCGAACAGCTTTCCAACGAAGTTTTGCACCATTTTACCGATCCGGAGACAGAATTGCTCTGCATGGTACCCGCTGCCCAAACGGATGTGCTGTATGCTCCCCTCGATCTGCGGGACGAAGACATGCCTTCCGGAAATATCGTAATGGCCCGCAACCTTCAGGAATTGAGTCTGTATCTGGGGCGTTCCGGCTTTCGCCGAAAGGCGGAAAAAATCCTGGGCCATCTGCACCAATTGGCAGAAAAGAATCCGCTGGATTATGCCTCTGTTTGCTCCGCGGTTCTGGCTGGAGAAAAAGGCATTCCGGAGATTTGTATAATCGGTCCGGAAGCCAAAGAGCAAGCCAAAGAAATCGGACGGGCATTTATCCCTTTCAGCATTTTACTGGCCTCAGAAGATGCAACCGAACCGCTTGCTATGCTGGAAGGACGCGAGGCGGCAGATACAACCGAAATCTATCTGTGCCAGCATTTTGCCTGTCAGAAACCCGAAGAAGATACGGGAGCCTTTTTGGTTCGACATAGCTACCGGTTTAAACACAATTTAGAACGATTTAAAAGAACTGATTCCGACTGATCCTTTTCAATCAGAGTTCTGACTGGCCTGTTCTTTAGTAAATAGATATATTAAAATCCGCTAACAATGGATGTTGAAATACTTTCCAGAATTCAATTTGCTTTTACCATTTCATTCCATTACATCTATCCACCATTGAGCATTGGTTTGGGATTGATTATGGTAATCATGGAGGGTATGTACCTCCGTACCGGCAACAAGGTCTACGAAACCATGACCCGGTTTTGGACCAAGATCTTCGCACTAACTTTCGGGATCGGGGTAGCGACTGGTATCGTCATGGAATTTGAATTTGGAACCAATTGGGCTACCTATTCCCGCTACGTTGGGGATGTTTTTGGAAGCGCGCTGGCTGCAGAAGGTATTTTTGCTTTCGCTTTGGAAAGTGGATTTCTGGGCATACTCCTGTTTGGTTGGAATCGGGTAAGTTACCGGGTCCACTTCATCAGTACATTGGGAGTTTGGTTAGGCTCGATGTTTTCGGCCGTCTGGATTGTTGTGGCCAATAGTTGGCAGCAAACTCCTGCCGGATATCATATCGTTGGAGAGGGCCTTGAAGCCCGGGCCGAGATCATTGATTTCTGGGCAATGGTATTTAATCCCTCTAGTGTGGATCGCATTATGCACGTATGGCTTGGAGCCTTGCTGGCAGGAGCTTTCCTGGTACTGAGTGTTCACGCCTATTACCTTCTTCGAAACCGTCATGTAGAAATCTCTAAAAAAGCTTTCAAAATTGCCCTGGTAGTAGCCACTGTTTTTTCATTGGGTCAATTACTAACCGGCCACAAATCAGCAGATGGCGTAGCCCACAATCAACCCGCCAAACTCGCCGCACTGGAAGGGCATTTCGACAGTTTATCGGTAGCTGACATGTATATCCTCGGCTGGGTAGACAAAGAAAAACAGGAAGTAAGTGGTTTAAAAATTCCGGGGGGGCTCACGTTCCTTTTGCACCAGAATACCATGACCCCAATAAGGGGGCTGAATGCCTTTCCGGAAGATGAGCGTCCTACCGCACTCAATGCCATTTTTCAATTTTACCACCTCATGGTTGCCATTGGTATGTTTCTGATTTTGCTTACCCTTTATGCCTCCTACTTATGGTGGCGCGGAAAATTATTTGATAAAAAATGGCTGTTGTGGATTTTTGTATTTGCGGTTTTTCTTCCACAAATTGCCAATCAGGTAGGATGGTTTGCGGCCGAGATGGGACGCCAACCCTGGGTCGTTTACGGCTTGTTGAAAACCTCCGATGCTTTGTCGAAAGTAGTAACTGCCAATCAGGTCTTGTTCTCACTAATTATGTTTGCGTTGGTTTATTTGCTGCTTTTCCTGCTATTCATTTATCTGTTGAACAAAAAAATAAAAACCGGTCCTTCAGATACAGAACTGATCGACAAACGCGCTCGTCAAAAAGAGATGGCCGGCATATTTAAAAAGCAATAAGATGGAAACATTTCTTGGAATTGATTATCCGACACTTTGGTTCCTGCTTGTGGGCGGGGTATTTTCGGGCTATGCGATCCTTGACGGTTTCGATCTGGGAGCCGGTGCCTGGCATTTATTTTTCCGAAAAGAGCTGAGTCGACGCATTGCCCTAAACGCGGTGGGTCCGGTTTGGGACGGCAACGAAGTTTGGCTCGTAATTGGAGGCGGTGCTTTGTTTGCCGGATTTCCGGTGGTTTATGCCACCCTGTTTTCGGCCATGTATATCCCTTTCATGTTGTTTTTGCTGTTTTTGATTTTCCGGGCGATTTCCATCGAATTTCGCTCCAAAGAAGAAATGAAATGGTGGCGCACGATGTGGGATGTTAGTTATTCCGTTTCCAGCATCATGCTGGCCTTTTTGCTCGGCATCGTTTTGGGGAATGTATTGCAAGGCATCGCGATTGGCCCAGGACTGGAATTTCAGGGACATTGGCTGGAGTTCATCAACCCCTATGCCATCATGGTCGGATTCACTACCCTTGCTCTGTTTATGATGCACGGCGCCATCTATCTCCTCATGAAAACACGCGGTAAGCTCTTTGTCAAACTCACCAACTTACTCAAACGCGGGATCATATTTTTTGTCGTAGCCTTCGGCATTACTACTCTTTTCACCTTAATTTATATCCCCCACTTATCAGACGACTTTAAAAGTCATCCGGCACTGTTTATCATTCCCCTGCTGGCTTTCCTGAGCATTGCAAATATTCCGAGACTGGCGAGCAAAAAGCGATTTAAACTGGCCTTTATTTTTTCTTCCCTGACTGTCGCTTTTTTATTGATTTTGGTCGCCATCGAATTGTATCCGGTGCTCATCATGTCGACCGTTGACCCGATGTACGACATCACCGTTTACAATGCCGCATCTTCTCAGAAGTCTCTGAGCATCATGCTGATCATCGCTGCAATTGGAGCGCCGCTGGTTTTGGCTTATACCATTTTTGTCTATAAAACCTTTTCGGGGAAAGTGGAGTTGGATGAGACGAGTTATTGAGAGTGTGTCTACTGATTTGATTTTTTTTGGTCCATTTCGTGAAAACATGTACCAAAAACACAAAAATTGGTACACAAGTAACGACTTAGCATTTTTTCTTCATTGAGAATAACATCCCCGACAACTCCACCATTTCCAAGCTATTCAATTCGCTGTTTCTAAGGGTGATTTGGCCTCCATGCCGATCTCCTATTACCAGACTGTTTTAAAACATCACATCAACACTCCCCGTTTGGCTTCGATCGGTGGAGGCAATTCTGTCTCTCCCAACATCTCCCGCAGGTCGATTTCGATGACCCGGCAAAGAGAGAGCATCGGGATATCGTAAGACATTCCGGAAAATGGGTTTTCAGAATAATCGCCTACCACTTCCATCATGATGTACACCCAACCCACCAAAGCAGTTAATGGGATGGACAACCACATGCCCCAACTACCGAGTTTCATGATTTCCGGGATCATACTCATAGGTAAGAGGAAAAGAAAAATCCCTACAAAATACCGGCTCATATTGGCATACTGCCGGGGAAGTGGGAACTTCTTGATTCGCTCGCATTTTCCCTGATGATCGTAAAAGTGATACAATGTTTGCATCATTTCCATGTGGCGAAAATCATTGATCAGGTCCTTTGCTCTTAATTGAGTCAGATCCCTCGATTGCTCATTGATGATCTGGGTAGCTGTATTTTTATAATTGATCAGGCGTTCGTACTCATCCGGAGGCAGCGTTTCTTTTAATACTTCCTCGGTAATCTGGTCTTTAACCAGTCCGACGCCAAAGTTCTCCTGGAAAAAGCGGGCCGTTTTTGTCATGATACCTCCCTGGCTGATGTGTTCCCAGGAAGTCGGGATCAGCAGTTGGTTGCGCAAAGCATACAGCCAACCGATGTGTCTGTAGATCAGCCGTTTTTTTACGGCGTGAAGTTCTTCTTCCGATGCCTTATTGGTGGCAAACTGATTGCTTACAAAACCATCGACATAAGTCCCCCAGGCCCGGCTGCTGTTGACAATGGCTCCCCAAATTTTTCGGGCCTCCCACATCCGATCGTACGCACTGTTGTTTTTGAAACCTACATAAAAAGCAACGGCTGTACCAATTACAGATACGGGCAACCAGGGGATGGTAATTTCCAGATACCCCATATAGTATAAAAAGGCAAAAAAGCCGGCACCGAGCATGAGCCAGACAATGTGGTACCAGGAAGTTTTTAAAACCCGGCGGAAACTTATGTTCTTTGTAACAATCATACCCTAGCTGTCTTATCCGAAATTGGTTTGAGCTGTTAATATAATTTATCTTTGCCCAAAATTCCCTGTATGCGCTTTTTGCCTCTGTTTTTTGCCCTCTTTACCTTTACTTTTATCCAGGCTCAGGATCCCGTTTTTCCCGCCCTGGAAGGTCAGGACCTCTACGATGCGGTTGTGGATGCATTCAAACCCGATTTCACAACGGGAAACAGCCCTTCCAAGGACATTCTTTTTGGAGAGATTTACCGCACCGACCAGGACAGCGTTACTTGCGTTTATACAGGTTACACCGTGTATGTTGATCCCAATGAGGATCCCTCGCAGGCGGCTTTCGCCGAAGGGCTAAACACCGAACATACCTACCCCAAAGCGGCTGGTGCCGGTGGTGGACCAAAAGAAAGTGACTTGCACAATCTCCACCCTTCGCGGGAAGATGTTAATGGGGATCGCGGCAATTTGCCTTTCGGCGAAGTTTCTGATAGCGGGGCCGACAACTGGTATTACCAGGATCAGGAATTATTCTCTCCGCCCACCGAAAACATAGATTTATACAGCGAAAGACTTATTAATTTTGATTTTGAGCCCAGGGAAGATCACAAAGGCAATGCTGCTCGTTCGGTGTTTTATTTCTATACAATGTACCGATCAGATGCGCTGAACGAGGACCCGGACTTCTTCGAAATGCAACGGGAAGAACTTTGCGACTGGCACGCGCAGGACCCGGTCGATCCACTCGAATGGGAACGCACCTGGCTGATAGCTGCCCATCAGGACGACAAGCCCAATCCGTTTATTCTGGATTGCACACTGGCCGCTCGTATGTACTGTCCCGATCTGGTCGTAGAATGCCCGGAAGGACTGACCAGCCAGCAAGAACCTACGCAAGAACTGGCCGCACGTATCGACCTCTTTCCAAATCCGTCGCAAGGTCAGTTAAACATCCACCTGCAGCTGGAGAAAGCTGCTCATTTGGAAATCAACTTACTCGATCTGCACGGTCGCCAAATTCAACAGCTGGAAGTAACTGACATCCAGGCCGGCGAATGGTCTAAACAACTCGAAACCGGTCAACTGTCCAAAGGATGGTATGGGGTACAGATTCGACTTTACACTGACGACGGACTGGCCCAAATGGTGCGTCCCTGGTGTGTGCAGTAATATGGCTTAACAAAAAATTCATGCCCGGCGGGATCGATTATTGCAGCCGGGTTTTAGCTTTACAGAAAAAACAGGCTCATGCGACAAATCCGACCTATCCTGATCGCCTTTACGCTCTTTTTCAGCGTTCAACTTTTTGCCCAGCATCCCATGCTGCAGTCTGGTCCAATGCTTGGATATTCTGAAATGCGCGAAGTATTGCTCTGGGTACAAACCAATACAGAAGCAACTATACATTTTGAATACTGGAACTTGGATTCGCCTCAAAGTGTCTACTACACGGATAAAACGACCACCAAAGAATCCGATGCTTTTACGGCACACATCATCGCGGATGAAGTACAACCCGATAAAAAATACGGCTACCGCCTGTACATCAACGGCCAGGCTGTAGACCTGCCCTATCCCACCGAATTTCAGGCCCAGGAACTTTGGGACTGGCGCCGCGAGCCCCCGGTAATCAAAATGGCACTGGGCAGCTGCATGTATGTAAACGAGCCGGATTATGACCGCCCGGGCAGAGGCTATGGCGGAGAATATGAGATCTTTGAAAGCATCCACGAGATGGACCCCGACCTCATGCTTTGGCTTGGCGACAACACCTACCTCCGCGAAGCAGACTGGGGATCCCGGACAGGCATTATCCACCGCCATACACATACCCGCTCCCTGCCTGAGCTTCAGCCACTTCTGGCTTCTACCCATCATTATGCAATTTGGGACGATCACGACTTTGGTCCAAATGACTCCGATCGGAGTTACCTCCACAAAGACCTGACGCTGGAAGCTTTCAAGCTTTTTTGGGGCAATCCCACTTACGGTATTGAAGGTAGCGGAGGGGTCACCGGCTATTTCCACTGGGGAGATGCCGACTTTTTCCTCCTCGACAATCGCTATTTCCGGGCACCAAATTACCGGGAGTCGACCGAGCGCACCATGCTTGGCAAAGAACAGCTTGAGTGGCTCATTGACGCGCTGGTTTCAAGTCGGGCGACCTGGAAGTTTGTCGCGATTGGCGGACAGGTACTCAACACTGCAGCCGTTTACGAAAACTACATCCGGCTGTTTCCGGAGGAACGCGAATATATCCTCAAACGGATCGAAGAAGAAAACGTACTCAATGTAATCTTCCTGACCGGTGACCGACACCATTCCGAACTCAGCCGGATGGAGCTGGAAAACGGCAATGTCATATACGACCTTACCGTATCTCCGCTTACTTCGGGCTATCCCGACGCCCCTAAGGAGGAAAATGAATTGCAAGTCGAAGGGACCGAAGTATACGACCGAAACTTCGGCATCATCGAGATTACCGGTCCGCGAACAGCTCGGGAGATGATTATCAAATTATACGACACGGCGGGCGAAGAACTTTGGAACTACCAGTTAGAAGCCCAATACTACCGTCGCCGCGATTAAGCAACTACTTTGCTCGAATATTTAGGATTCAGATTGGCAACAGCACTTTCTTCTGTTCTTCCCTTTCGGGGAATGTACGGGCTGGCCAATGGAGTAGCCTTTTTGCTCCATCGGGTCATTCGCTATCGGCGAAAAGTAGTATTTGAAAACCTGGAGAAGAGCTTTCCGGAGAAGTCAGAAAAAGAAATTAAATCCATTGCTTCCGGCTTTTACAAACACCTCGCTGACATTCTGCTGGAATCCCTAAAAGGCCTCAGCATGTCCCGAAAAGAAATTGAAAAGCGGTATCGCTACCTCAATCCGGACTTGCTGGATTCCGCCTGGGATGCCGGTAAAAATGTCATTCTAATGCCTGCCCATTATGGCAATTGGGAGTGGGGCGTGCTTTCTTTGCCGCTTCCGCTGAAGCACTGTATTGCAGGCATTTACAAGCCGCTAAAAAATCCGAAAGTAGAAGCATTCGCCGCAAGGCGCAGAACCCGATTCGGGCTTATGCTTTGCCCCCTCACAGAAACCCGAACCGCCCTTAACAAAGAGTGGGATTCTCCCGTGGGTTTCATTTTCATGTCCGACCAAAGCCCTTCCAATTCCCGGAAAGCGCATTGGCTGGAATTCCTCAATCAGGATACAGCCTGTCTGCAGGGAGCCGATGTTTGGGCCCGGCGGCTGAATATGCCCGTTTATTTTATGGACATTCAACGCGTAAAACGCGGCTTTTATGAAATCACCTTTTCCTTGTTAACCGATAAACCACAGGAAACAGAGGAGGAAGCCATCACAAGAGCTTATTTCAGCAAGCTTGAATCCATCATTCGGCGAAAGCCGGAAACCTGGCTCTGGTCGCATAAACGGTGGAAGAAGAAACGATAGTGTGGTGGTTCCGTTGGTTCCGTTGGTTCCGTTGGTTCCGTTGGTTCCGTTGGTTCCGTTGGTTTAATTAAAAATTTAGCTCTAAGAATTAGAAATTCAAAATTCTCCATTCCTAATTCCACATTCAAAATCCTACATTCTCCTATTAATAACAACCTTCATTCCCCCTTTCGGCCTTAGGGTAATCAGCGTTTGCGGCTCCGGCCATTTCTCAGGAAAAGTAAAATGAACGTTTTGTAGAAAAGCAGGCACCAACAATTGCATTTCCATCATGGCAAACTGATAACCAATGCACTTTCTGGGACCAAAACCGAAGGGCATATAGGCATTTCTGGGAATCGCAGGTGCATCCGGTAAAAAGCGCTCTGGCCTGAAAGAATTGGGATCTTCCCAAATTTCAGGATTTCGATGCAGCGCATAAATACTGAGAAACATGATTGATTTTTTGGGAATGTGGAAGCCGCCTACTTCATCGTCGTGGATGGCTAAGCGACCGACAGCATAGGCTGGCGGATATAAGCGCATCCCCTCCTCAATCACGGCCCGGGTATAGGGCATATCTTTAAAATCTGCCATTTCGGGCAATCTCGCTCCCAGAACCGTCTGGATTTCTTTTTGCAAAATGGCCTCTTTTTCCGGATTGGCTGCCAGCAAGCGAAAGATCCAGGCCAGGGCATTGGCGGTGGTCTCATGGCCGGCCGCAAACAAAGTGATAAGTTCATCCCGAATTGCTTCCCGGGGCATGCCTTCATCGGTTTCTGCATCACGGGCAAAGGTGAGCATGGAAAGCAAATCGTGTGGCGGATCGGTTTCTTTCGCTCTTTTATCGATCATTTGATAGAGGGCATCATCAATCTTTCGGCGGTACTTCAGGAAGCGATGATGTTGGCCTTTAAGCAAAGCCAGTGGAAACTTCTGCGGAGAGAGGGCACGCATCATAACATACTCCTGCAGTTCGACCATCATTTTATACATTTCATCACGGCTAAGGGGCGCATCGGAGCTAAAAAGCGATTGCAACACAATACTTGCGGTAATACGCATCGTCTCTTTGGCCAGGTCGAAATGGGCATTTTGGGTAAGCTCCATTTTCAACCACTCCATGTAGTTTTCCGTTTCCGATTTCATGTCCAAATACAGGCCATGGAGAGCTGACTTGTAAAAGACCGGCTGCATCAGTTTGCGCTGCTGTTTCCAGTAATTGCCCTCGCTGTTTAGCAATCCATTGCCCAGAGCCAGTTTCAAGGCGTTGTAAAAAGGACTTTTGTGGTAGTTTTTGTGGTTGGATTGGAGCACTTTTTGAATCTCCTCCGGCCCGGAAACAACAAAAACCCGTCGGAAGGGAACCGGGGTTTCAAAAACAGGTCCTAGTTCGGCTGCATTATTCACGCTAAAATTCAGTGGATCGGTAAAAAAGGCGCGTGCTCTGGCCCACCAGGGCCCTTTTTTGTACATCGGTGCTTTTCGGGTCTCCATAGGTCTCTAAATTACTAATTTTCAAGGCCTTTTAGCCCCGATTTATTAACGTTTGCTTAGCGGGTTTAGATGCATCGAAAACCCCTTATTTTTCGTATCTTTGCAGGATGAGTTCAGGAAAAGAAAAACCGAGTAAGAACGGTAACTATGGCGCCTCGAATATTACGGCGCTGGAAGGCTTGGAAGCAGTTCGGAAACGCCCCGGAATGTATATCGGGAGCACCGACACCAAAGGATTACACCACCTTGTTTGGGAGGTAGTCGACAACTCCATCGATGAGCATCTTGCGGGTTATTGTACCCATATTGATATGATCATCCACAAGGATAACTCCATCACGGTCAGGGACAACGGACGGGGCATCCCGACCGACATGCATACCAAGCTGAAAAAATCGGCTTTGGAGGTTGTAATGACCGTATTGCACGCCGGGGGTAAATTTGACAAAGACACCTATAAAGTATCGGGTGGTCTGCACGGGGTAGGTGTATCCTGTGTGAATGCCTTGTCGAAACACTTGCGGGCGGAGGTACACCGGGAAGGAAAAATTTTCGAGCAGGAATACATGCGGGGAAAACCACAGTATGATGTTCGGGAAATCGGCACGACCGATGTTACCGGTACCTATGTGACTTTTTCGCCGGATGATGAGATCTTCGAAACGCTGGTATACAAATTTGAGACACTGGCAAACCGCATGCGGGAGATGGCCTACCTCAATAAAGGTCTGCATCTTTCGCTGATTGACGAGCGAGTAATTGAAGACGGAGAACCAAAGAAAGAAACCTACTACTCAGAAGGAGGTCTGGCTGAATTCGTTCAGTTCCTGGATGAAAGCAAGCCCCGTCTCATTGAGAAGCCGATCCACGTTGTCGGCAAAGAGGAGAATGTGGAAGTAGAGGTTGCCATGCAATACAACACTTCTTATCAGGAAACCATTTATTCTTACGTAAACAACATCAACACCCGCGAGGGAGGTACACACGTAAACGGTTTCCGCCGGGCAATCAATCGATTGTTTAAGAACTACGGAGAAGAAAACGGCTATTTCAAAAAGCTGAAATTCAATATTGCCGGAGAAGATTTCCGGGAAGGTCTTACAGCTGTAATATCCGTCAAAGTTCCAGAACCCCAGTTTAAGGGGCAGACCAAAGGCGAGCTGGGTAACTCCGAAGTTACGGGCATTGTTTCCCGGGTCGTTTCTTCTATCCTCAAACACTGGTTGGAAGAAAACCCGAAGGAAGCCAAGCGAATCATTGACAAAGTGATTCTGGCTGCAACAGCCCGACATGCCGCTCGCAAAGCCCGCGAAATGGTACAGCGCAAAAATGTGCTCACCGGTAGCGGATTGCCCGGAAAACTATCTGATTGCTCTTCAAAAGATCCTGCTGTCAGTGAAATATACCTGGTGGAGGGTGACTCTGCCGGTGGTACCGCCAAACAGGGTCGTGATCGTACGTTCCAGGCCATCCTTCCATTGCGGGGTAAGATCCTCAACGTGGAAAAAGCCATGGAGCATAAGATCTACGAAAACGAGGAGATCAAAAACATCTTTACAGCGCTTGGGGTAAACGTTACCGAAAACGAAGACGGCGAACGGGTATTAAACCTCGAAAAGCTTCGCTACCACAAGATCATCATCATGTGTGATGCCGACGTCGATGGCAGCCACATTGTAACGCTGATTCTAACTTTCTTCTTCCGCTACATGCATGAGTTGGTGGCAAAAGGTTATATCTACATTGCCCAACCGCCACTTTACCTTGTCAAGAAAGGCAAACAGTTCCGCTATTGCTGGACTGAAGAAGAGCGTCAGGAAGCTGTAGCCGCCTATGCTGAAGGCCGTGGAGGTGAAAGCTCTGTAAAGACCCAACGATACAAAGGTTTGGGTGAGATGAATGCCGAGCAACTTTGGGAAACCACCATGGATCCGGACACCCGGATTTTCCAGCGGGTAACCATTGATGATGCGCAGGAAGCCGACCGGGTATTCTCCATGTTAATGGGAGATGAAGTGCCTCCTCGTCGCGCTTTCATCGAAGCCAATGCTAAATATGCGAATGTCGATATCTAATCAGGATTAGACATTCAAACCGGGAAGGGCAAAAGAAAGTGTATCTTTTGTCCTTTCTTTTTTTAGCCCGCGCTCATGGCCGATACCCGGACAAAGAATCCTTTTCTAAAGATAACGCTGCTAATTGCCAGCACGCTTACGGTTATGTCGGGTGCAGCGGTGGCTCCGGCACTACCCAAAATAAGTGCCGCATTTGCGCATTTGCCCAATGAGGCCATGCTGACCAAGCTCGTTCTGACCATTCCCGGTTTATTTATTGCGATTTTCTCTCCATTTGTGGGGCGTTTTATTGACAAGCACGGACGCATTCGATTGTTTTTATTTGGAATGGCGGCCTATGTTATCACCGGTACAGCCGGATTCTGGTTGCCCGACCTGACCAGTATATTGATCAGCCGTGCCTTACTGGGAATCAGTATCGCTATCAACATCACAACAGCTACCACGCTGGCAGGCGACTACTTCGAGGGCGCTGAAAGACGAAACTTTCTGGGAACTCAGGCAGCTGTGATGGCGCTGGGCGGCACCCTTTTTGTGGCTTCCGCCGGATTTTTAGCCGACATCAGCTGGCGACATCCCTTCCTGAACTACCTGATTGCCCTTCCTGTCCTCCTGCTTTGCTGGCGATTCTTACCAGAACCGGAGCGAGCAAAAAGTACAGCCCCAAAACGAAAGTTTAGCCTTAGTGGCGATTATCCCAAAGAAGCCTGGCTGGTGTATTTTACCTCCTTCTTCGGCATGGCCATGTTTTACATCGTAGCGGTACATCACTCTTACATGGTGCAGGAAATGGGGATTGAGCGATCCAGTATTCAGAGTATCGGATTGATCCTGTGTACGATCTTCGCGGCAATTATGTCTCAGAGTTATGGTCGAATTGCCGGCAATCGAAGCTTCCGACAATTGTATGCTTTTGCTTTTTTCGTGATGGCGATCATGTATGCCCTGGCTGGTTCTTTATCGAATGTTTGGCTGGTGATCCTTTTTACCGGATTGTCGGGACTTGGAGCCGGGCTCATCATGCCCAATGGCAATACCTGGCTGCTACAGATCGCTCCGGCCGAACGGCGGGGACAGTTTATGGGAGGCATGACTACTGCTATTTTTCTGGGGCAATTTGCTTCGCCTATCATCACGCAGCCGATGGTTAAGGTAAGTTCCCTTTCGGGAATGCACCTTATCTCTGCGGGTCTCATGGCAGCTTTAGCCCTGTTTTTCTTTTTGCGAGCCAGATTGGATGGAAAAGATGGCAGCTGAAGTTTCAACCTGACAGGTCGGCGACCTGACGGGTCGCCGACCTGTCAGGTTGAACTTAACCAAATGGTGATCTAAGCAGGAAGGACCTCCATTACTTTTTTTAGTAACTTGGCAATTCCGAATCAATAAACTCAATTTTTTATACGAAAACCTAAGAATTAACATGGCTAAAGGATTTTTGATTGACATGGACGGTGTAATCTACAGCGGTCCGAAGCTTATTCCTGGTGCTAAAGAGTTTGTTGACACGCTCCTGAAAAGAGAAATCCCCTTCATCTTTCTTACAAACAACAGCCAGCGAAGTCGAAGAGATGTAGTTAATAAACTGCACGCACTGGGTATTGATGTCGAAGAAAAGCATGTATTTAACAGCGCCATGGCGACTGCCAGATTCCTGGCCCGTCAAAAGCCAAACGGTACCGCTTATGTATTGGGAGAAGGCGGACTACTCACCAGCCTCCACAAAAATGGATACTCCCTTGTTCTCTCCAATCCAGACTTTGTAGTCGTAGGAGAAGGGAGAAACTTCACCCTTGAAATGGTAAACAATGCGGTGGATATGATTCTGGGTGGCGCAAAATTGATTGCCACTAATCTCGACCCATCTCCCAAAAAAGAAGGATGGACAAACCTCGGAATCAAAGCTATCGTATCCATGCTTGAAGAAGCTACCGGACGAACCGCTTTCTCCGTAGGAAAGCCATCTCCCGTAATGATGCGTGCCGCCAGGAAAGAAATTGGGCTGTCGACCTCCGACACAACTATTATTGGTGATACCATGTCTACTGATATTATTGGAGGCATTCAAATGGGATACCGCACCATACTTACCTTATCCGGCGTTTCCAAAATGGAACATATGGATCATTTTGCTTACAGCCCGGATATCATTCTTGAATCTATTGCAGATATCGACCTGGATGAGCTCTTGAAAAACTAATGCTTAGACATTCGGCCTGACCGGCCAAAGTTGTAACGAAATACGACTTACAACAAAGGCCTGATGATGTACTCCAAACATTATCAGGCCTTTTCCGTTTTACCAGTACATTTATTCTACTTCCTCCTCTGTCATATTTATTCCTTCCCAACACTTTCCAACGGGTGACTTCATTCCTCTTTATGAGTCTGAATGCGGTCGTATTTAAGATACTCAACAAATTGTCAAAAATGAAAAAGATACTTACCACTCTATTCTTGTCCCTTTCAAGCCTTTGCCTGCTACAGGCTCAGTTTACAACCGTAAACTTCGACATTGAAAAAAACTACTTCAATGAAGGTCAGGCATTGCCTGCTGAAAAACCACTCATGTTTACCGGGCAACTTCCGGAAGGAATTGATCTGGTTGAGATTCGGATCTTTCCATCCAAGTGGAATAAAGAAAACGATCTGCTGTATAAAGCCTCCTGGAAAGACTATGACAAAGCACAGAATAGCCAGTTTTCACTAGCCGTAAACTACCGCCTGAAAGCCTCTGAGCAATACGACTTTTACCTCGACTTTTACGAGAAGCTCAATGGTACGGAAACGGCAAAATTAAACAGTCAGCTCACCGAACTGCTCGGGGCTTACCTCGAGGCAAACTTGGTTCTCGATGACAACAAAATTAAGTTGGAAAAGCGATCATCCAAAATGATGGATGAGATGAACGAAATCCTCCAATCTGTATTATCGGATTATCGTACCAGAGATGATTCTGGACCGAAAACATTATCGAAAACCATTGAACTCCTCCTGGAAAAAGCTGACGACACCAAAATTGAAAGCTTTCCTTCAGACAGTACCGCACAGTTGGTTCGCCAAAGCCGCCAAACCCGATTGGAAGAGGAGATTATCGGTATTCAAAACAGCATCAAGTTGGAACTCGACCAGCTTTTTACAAAAAATTGGAGCCGTATTTCCTTTAGCCGCTTTGTAGATGATTATGAGACCGAGGAAAAGCGGGGTTACCTTTCGGTGAATGTTGGCTATGGCGGTGTTTACCTATCCGGCAATGAAGGTACACTTCAATATGGAGCAAGCCCCTATCTCGGACTTGCCATTCCACTGAGCAACAGTGCTCTGGCTCCCAAATTTTTCAGAAACTCCTCCATCACGGTTGGAATGTTTACTCAAAATTTTGAAGACGGACAAGGCAATGAAGTGACAGGTATTTTGGTTGGTCGCCCTTTTTATCTGGGGCTGGACTATAAACTATTTGAGTTTGTTCGACTAAATGCAGGAGCTGCCTTTCTGGAAAAAACCGTTATTACAACCAATAACAACATAGAGGAAGAGAACAAAGAACTGTTTGTACGTCCCTTTATTGGACTCAGTGCAAGAATTGATCTTTCGCTTCGGTTTGGGAAATAATACAATTTGGGAAAAAGAAAGAGGCTGTCTCCATGTGAAACAGCCTCTTTTTTTGTTATTGACTGAAAGCCTTAATCGTCATCTTTTTCATAATCGGGATGCACCAAATCATCCAGGTTATCTACTTCGCCATCATCAATACTGTCTACCTCAAGATCATCATCGTAATCATCTTCGTAGTCATCCTGTTTAGGGGCCGGCTTGGGGGTCGTGCCCGACTTTTTGATGACTCTTGAGATGATCTTCTTTTCAGATGCATTTACTTTTTTCTTGGTCATCTCTTCTTCCCGGGTGGGCGACACAGGGTTTGCCTGACCAGAAGCCATCATCTCTTTACCCTCCAGGGACTTAGTGGTTGTCAGCACCGCTTTCAGTCTGCGTTTATCGATCAACTGGCCTGTAATGACACAAACACCATAGGTGCGATTTCTAATCCGTACCAGCGCGTTTTTCAAATCCTGGATGTGCTTGCGCTGGCGATATTCCAGGGTGTTTAATTGCTCTACATCATAAGCATTGGAGCTGTCATCGATGTAATCACCCCTGTCGCTATCTGCCTGTTCTTCCAGTTCTTCCAGGCGCTCTTTGATACGCGCACTTTCAGATTCAGCCCGGGCCAGTTTTTGTTCAATCAGTTGCTTGAACTCTTCAAGTTCTTCGTCGGAATATCGCGTGTGGTTTTGGTCAGACATTATTTTGGTTTGTTTAGCTTCTAAATTTAATGTGTTTTTAAATACCATGCAGGAAAACTTTATTCCTGCCACAGATTTGATTCTATAACCGATTAAGATTATGAATGTTTCTTATTGAAGGGTATAGACGCAAAAATGGCCGGGATGATACACCCGGCCACTGTTTTTTTTGATTTATTTTAATGAAGGGTTTTATTCCAATGCCAATTGCAGGTTGTCTGCCTGGATGATGGCGTTGCATTGCTCGGCAAAGCTGCGGTAATCCTCCGGTTGAACCAGGTCTTGTAAAATCCGTAATTTCCGGGTAATGATTACCTCCTCCCCCTTCCCTTCAAAACTTAGATCATATTCCATGTACTCCGAACGAAGGTTTTCCTCTTCCGGCAATTTTATGGTTTTGCCTTCCGGCAAATGAATGATCAGCGTTTCTTCGTAATATTCTCCGGAAAAGTAATTCCACAACTCGATGGGATAATCCCGATCCTCCGGCGTAAGGAAAGCCAGGCTGTTGATCGCATCTGTAAGCGGAACCTTAAAAATGCTCAACCCACTAATTTTGGTAAAAGCAGACGGCATGTGGAAGGAATAATCATAAATCACTGATTCATTGATGCTGTCCAGCCCTTCCGGGAATGTCACTTCATCCAATTCTGCCAGCGGGTGATCGTAAGCGATACTTTCCTGCATCTCCTTAAACCGGCGTTCTTCCCCCAGGTTTTCGTAAGTACTACGCATACTGGAAGCGAGGGTTCCGGTCTTTCGGTTGTGGCGTTCTACACGCATCGATTCGCCTTCAAAGTATACCTCCGAACTTCGGATCGAATGATTTCCAAGCCGATTACCTGAAGTGAGATAAGTTCCTTCCACAGGGGTTCCCTGCTCTTCCGGAATTTCAAGTATAAAGGCATTATATACCGAATTGTAATTGGCCGCAAATGGCAAGTTATCATCGGTCAGTTCTAAAAAGTAATCTTTATTAGCGACCGTTACTTTAGCAATACAATGGTTGAAGTTAATGTTTGGCAACATCATATCTTTCAATCCGTTATCCTTCGAATTTACCAAAACCAGATTGGCGTCAATGCCCTGCGATTTACACATGGCTACAAAGAGCGTGGATACATCCTTACAATCCCCTTGCTTGGTACTCAAAACATGGGAAGCTTTTTGTGGAACCAACCCACTCTGAATAAAAGAAACCGAGCTGTAGCGAATATTGGAAACCACAAACTCATAGATCATCTGAACCTTCTCCATGTCGCTTAGGCCTTCTTTGCCCTCAAACAGATCATCCACCGCTTCTTCAACCCGATAATCTACCTTGGCTTTGGCTTTCGCCAAATCAGAATACCAGTCGGCTACAAAACTCCAATCCGAAATCGTGGAGATATGCAAAACCATACCAACATCTGAAAGCGAAGACATGAAGGGTTCCCCTTTGATGCTTGGCAAATCATCCATCTCCCATACATACAACTTTTGGTCGCCCAAATCTTCCACATCCGGATCCATGTCAAAGTTTTCGGTTTTATACTGAAACTCTTTGCTCTTTGGCATAATCAGGCTGTAGCGGGTTTGTTGGACCGGAAAAAAGAAATTGAAGTAAAATTTATCCCAGAACTGATCGGTTAATTTCCCGGAGTAGTAGTTCTGCAATTTATAGGAAATGTGAATGGCATCTCCGGGTTCCAGGGCCTGAAAAACCAGATTAGCTCCCTGGTTTTGTGATTCCACCTTTGTTCCGTTGGCTTTTACCACTTCCGACTTCTCAATATTTCCATTTTGGTTTCCGTATACGGGAATGCTGTACTCCTTCCAGATGTCTACACCATCTGTATTGAAAACCTTTACCACCATAACCCGGCGCATCTCGGAACCACCGTCTTCGTATACCACCGATTGTACTTCGTCCAGCAATAAGACACTGTTGTCTTCCGGATAGGCCGAAGCATCGGGTGCATTCCGGCACAATGCATACACATCCGTTTCCTTGAAGTTGGTAAACACGTCCGGCTCCCCCTCTACGGTACGAAGCAATTTGCGGGCTTCATAATCGTAGGGATCCAGCTCAATAGCTCTCTCGTATTCCAGCTTTGCTTTTAGCTTTTCTTTTTGTTCGGAATGAATCTGAGCCAGCGTTTTATAATAGGCCCCAACATAGGGTGCCAAAGCAATACATTCCTTGATGTATTCTTCTGCTTTGTTGTATCTGCGAAGGGTAAAGTAAATATCAGACAGCGTTCTGTAGTAGCCCACGGCAATGGGATGGTTCTCCACCAGTTCTTCGTAGATATTAATCCCGGCACTCACTTCATTGATTCCGAAATAATAGCCGGCCAGGGCTTCTTTAGCTTCTGTAGAATAATTCTCTTTGAGGTATTTCTGCAATACCCGGGAAGCTTTGTTGCCATTGCCATTCACATCTTTTTCAACCAGATACATCAGGTATACAAACGAATAGTCATCCGGGTAAGCCTCATAGGCATCCTCGACCAGGGCAATAAGCTTTTCTGACTCGCTGCGCTCGCCAGCCAGTTCAATACGCTTGGTATATACATTCGCCGAAAGGCCCTGCTTCTCTTCAATCTTTTTAAGAATGATCCCAGCTTCATCCAAATCTTCAATATCCAACGCCTCCCGGTACAGGAGATTCAGCGAAAGCAAACCTTCCGGATCCTTGTCTTTGAGCTCTTCCAGGTAGGAGGAATATTTCGTACGCTGCTGATCGCGTAAATTGCTTTCAATAAGCTGCACGATGATGTAGCTGTTGTTTGGGAAACGCTCTTTGGCTTCCTCAAGCAGCTTACCAGCCCGAAAAGACTTATCGTTCTTCAGATACAGCTTGGCAAGGATGATGTAGTTGTGGATTTTATCCGGATTCTGTTTGACCTGGCGCTCAAAATAAGCCTCCGACTCATTAGGCAGGGTTTTGCTGCCATAGTTCCCTTTTTCGTAAGATTGTACTTCGGAGGTATAGGTCAGGTCCGGATAAAACTTGCCCTGATGGTCAGTAATGCGCATCAGGAAATTACAATTGTTGATCTCGCTGCGGCCGATCTGCACCAGAATGCGGTTATAGCCTGCTTTGAGCTGTCCAGTAAAAATGTAGGTATCCAGATCATTGTTGCCTTCTTCTGATTCGCTGAAAAGCAATTGATCATTGATCCATACCTTCAGCGAACCGGAGGTGCCTACCCGAAACTGTACATCGCGGGTAGCCGGACTGTTGACAAAACTCTGTGCATACAGGATGGAATTGTCTGTGTAAAAACTGTACTCAAAATCCACCCAGTTATCCTCCCGGGGCTGTTTGAGATCAAACCAGGTAACTTCCACGCCGGTTTTATTGATAAAGGTCGCATTGGCTTGAGGTTTATCCACTACGCCAAAATCTTTTGAAAAACCGCTTTCGGATATGTTTTCAAATTCGCCCAGGAGTTTCCAATCGGAGATCGAACCAACGGCTGCAAAATACCGTTCCGCTTTTTTAAAATCGCCGATTTCCCGATAGTGATATCCTCTCGTCTGGTTGATCAGCGCTTTGACCTTCGGATTGGTTTTTGGGTAAATCTCATCGAGCAGCTCCAATTGTTCTTCGGTGCGCTTGCCATATCCCATTGGGCCAAGTGCTTCCACATAAGGATCCGGGGTTTCGGAAAGACGGTAAAAAGAAGCAAAGTGCGGCAAAGAAGCCTCGAGTCCTGCTCCGTCGCTCAGAGCGGAGAGGTAAAGCCCCAAATGGGCTTCCGCTTTGTCATCAGATTGTATGGCCTTTTTGAAGTGCGCATTAGCTTTTTCAAAATCATTCTCGGCATAAGATGCCCAACCTTTATCCAGGTCTGAATTTTGAGCCAGCAGAGCAAAGGGCAAAAATAAGCTTAGGGTAAGTAAAAGATGTTTTAGCATAATTCATTTAAGTTTAGGGGAATGATACTTCCGGCAGTATGCTGCCATACTGCATTAAAATAATTGTTTCTCAAAAAAACAACAAATCAATCTCTCGCTCCTCCAATCATTCAGTATCCTCAAAAACCTAAATCTTATTATACCCCCAACAAAAAAAGCCACAGCTATTCGCTGCGGCTTTTGAATGTACCCACGACTGGAGTCGAACCAGCACGGCCAAATAGGCCACTAGGCCCTCAACCTAGCACGTCTACCAATTCCGTCACGTGGGTAAATAACACCCGTTCTTTTTCGGGCGGGGCAAAGATAATCAGTTTTCCTACAACTTCAAACATCCTTTTCAAGAAAGATTCAAACTCTTTGACTATATTTAATCTCAGCTATACAGATATCATTATAAATCAAGGAAATACATACCACTTCCTTCTATAATATGGCCTTTCCGAAAATATACAGTAGCGAATCTTGAATATATTAGTGTATTTTTTAATATTTGCAATGTACAAGAGTTAAAGGTCTAATACGATCTACTCTCATCCCACCCACCGATTTAAGCTACAACTTTATTATTCGCCGATTTTCCGGCCCCCCATTGAAGCAGTCCTCTTTCATGGAGTGAATTGAATACACCCCTCACACTATGAACACAAAAGCTGTATTCTTGATCATGGATCGACAGTAGCAATCCGGAAAACGCCAAAAACACGGCGACTAACCTCTCTTACCCTACAGTGGAGAGGTTTTTTATTCCCCCGCTTTTGCCAGCGAATCTTTCAGATAATCAATCACCTTGATCTCAATAGCATCAACCCCCCGTTGATCAGCAACATAAACAGATATCCAATCTGCCAAATGAACCAGATACATGGCCTGCTCCACCAGATTCTCCCCCTTTGCCTGAACCTCCATGAGACTTCCGGCAAAATTTCCAACTACTTCCTTCGTGATTTCCGTACGTAACTGGTTGCGCGCACTATCAAGACTCGACCGCAAAAATAGAGCCGCAATACGGCTTTGCTCCTGCCGCCAGCCCACAAGCTCATTGTGATTCATTTCCGGAATAACATGATGCCAGCAAAGCATTTTGCCGTTCTCATTAAATTGCTGCCGCATCCGTATGGCTACAGGCTCCAGACGACCAGATGTGTAAATAACCGGCAATCGATCATAGATTAAAGCCGCAATCTGTTGGGCACGCCCTTTGACAGCTTCCTGATGTTTCTCCAGAAGCGCCGAAGCTGATCGAAGCTGATCGATCAAACTCGCACCAATCAGGCCCAGCTTGTTTAACACGAAAAGCTGTTGTACCAGGCTATACCCCAGACAAGCACGGGGAGAAGGAGATCCGCCTGGGAGTTGTATGTAATCCAGCCCCTTTTCTTTCGCAGCCTCAATCAACTTTCCGCCCGAAGCCAAACACACTACTTTCGCACCCTTTTCCAGAAACTGATTAAAAGACGACAAGGTCTCCTCCGTATTGCCGGAATAAGAAGAAGCAATAGCCAGCGTATTCTCATCCACCCAGGCTGGCAACTCATAACCTTTTCCGGTTACATAAGGTACCGGCGATTCTTCGCGAATGAAACTGGCTACAAAATCAGCCCCGATTCCCGAGCCTCCCATTCCGGCCACGTAAACCTTATGAATCGGATTTTTAGCCGGAGAAATATTTGCCTGCTCACCGATCTCAATAGCCTCCAGCAATTGAGCCGGAAAACCAGCTACCAAATCTTTCATATCTTTTGATTGCGTCATATTCCCGATAGATAAATGTCATTAATCTTAAGCCCCGGGCTTGCCAAGCAAACGGAACATATTTTTCTTATAAGCTTCTACGCCTGGCTGATCAAACGGATTAACACCAAGCATTAGTCCGCTCACACCACAAGCTTTTTCAAAAAAGTAAAACAGGGCACCCAGAGAAGTTTCTGTCATGTCTGGCAAATGGATGAGCAAATTGGGAACCCCGCCTTCGGTATGTGCCTGCAAAGTTCCCTCTGCAGCCATAGCGTTTACATAATTGAGGGTTTTACCGGCCAGGTAATTCAACCCATCCGGATTTCCTTCTACCTCCGATATCGGGAGATCTTCCTGAAAATCATCAATCAGCATAACGGTTTCGAAAATATGACGACGCCCATCCTGGATGTACTGTCCCATTGAATGCAGGTCTGTGGTAAATCCGGCCGAAGCAGGAAAAACACCCCGCTGATCTTTGCCCTCACTTTCTCCATACAATTGCTTCCACCATTCGGCCAGGTATTGAAGACCCGGTTCGTAATAAGTCAGCAGTTCAATGGCTTTTCCTTTCCGAAGGAAGATATTGCGCAAAGCGGCATACTGCAGCGCCGGATTTTCGCCGAAAGGCAACAAACACCGTTCCCGCATCTGAACAGCTCCGTCCATCATGGCTTCAACATCGAGTCCTGCTACTGCCATGGGCAACAAACCAACAGCCGTCAGCACAGAAAACCGGCCGCCGATATCGTCGGGCACAACAAAAGTCTCATAGCCTTTTTCATCCGCCAGCCCTCGCAAGGCACCCTTATTTGCATCCGTTGTTGCAATGATCCGCTCCTTAGCACCTTCAGCACCATAGCGCTCTTCCAGCATTCGCCGCAAGGCACGAAAAGCAATAGCAGGCTCTGTGGTCGTCCCGGATTTGGAAATCATATTGACTGAAAAATCACGGCCTTCAAGCGCTTCCAATAACTGTTTGTGATAACTTCCGGAAAGTTGGGTGCCGGCAAACAGCACCTGAGGAAATTTGCGCTTCTTGCCCTGATTCATCCAGTCAAAGGCCGGTTCTAAAAAGCTGAGTGCCGCTTTTGTACCGAGGTAAGATCCTCCGATGCCCACGACCACCAAAACCTCAGAGTGTGCCTGAATACGTCGGGCGCAAGCCAGAATACGGTCCATTTCCTGACGTTCATCCTGGATCGGCCAGTCCAGCCAGCCAATAAAATCACTGCCCGGGCCCTGGCCATTTCGAAGTCTTTCAGCTGCCCATTCTGTAATGGGGGCCATTTCTTCCAATTCATGCGCCCCAAAGAAGTCAGTGGCGCGACTATAATCGATTCTCAGATCTTTCATAGGAAATAGTTTTGGGTCTAATCTGGCAGGCTATGCGGCGAAGATACAATTTGCCGGAAAGTGATTTTGCGCTTTTCAGCGAATTTTTAAAGATTTCATATTTACTTTACCCGGCTCGCCTCGGTCAAATGCGAGTTTGCTCCTGTAACTTGCCCGTATGAGCGAAAACAGAAAGGAAAAAGGAAAAAGAGGAGAAACGCTGGCAGCCCAATTTCTGAAGAAAAAAGGCATGACCCTGCTGGAATCCAACTGGCGGGCGGGCAGAAACGAAATTGACCTGATCCTTCGAGAGGAACAAACCCTGATTTTTGTAGAGGTCAAGACCCGTTCCAAAAAGTATTTTGGCTCACCAGGCACCTTTTTAAGCAAGGCGCAGGAGCAGCGCATTGCTCAAGCCGCTTTCCATTATTGTGCGGAAGTCGGACACGATTGGGAAGTGCGCTATGACCTGGTAGAAGTCTTGTTGCAAGGGGATTCACACCAGATTACCTACTATAAAGATGCTTTTTATCCGGGAGATAGCGGCTGGTGACCAGCCCTACTTTTTGCGGTGTTGGTTATAAGAAGCAAACTTTCGGGCACTGCGTTCTACATACTCAATGATCTTGCCGGCAATGTCTATACCGGTTGTCGTTTCTATCCCCTCCAGGCCGGGAGAAGCATTAACTTCAATAACCAGCGGACCGTCTTTTGAGCGCAGGATATCCACACCGGCTACAGCCAAGCCCATAATACGGGTAGCCCGACGAACGATTTTTTCCTCTTCTTCTGTCAGGGGTTCGGGTACAGCGGTGGCTCCCCGGTGCAGATTAGATCGAAAATCCCCCTCCATTGCCTGCCGCTTCATGGATGCAACAATTTGGCCGCCCACGATCAGGGCACGCACATCAGCCCCTTTCGATTCTTCAATAAATTCCTGGACAATCAGGCGTTGTTTGGTACGTATAAATGCCTCAACCACCGACTTGGCAGTATCCAGGCGATCGGCCAAAATCACCCCGGCTCCATGTGTCGATTCCAGCAACTTGATCACAACCGGCAGTCCGCCAATGCGCTCGATCATCACATGGAGATCTTCTGTCCGGCTAAGGTAAAAAGTGCGGGGTACCGGCACCCCGGCAGCCGCAAGCAATTGTAGCGACCGCCATTTATCCCGAGCGCGCAGCAAGGCGTCTGAACGCATCAGCGTATAAACACTCAGTCCTTCAAATTGCCGGATCACAGATGCTCCCTCAAAAGTTACGGAAGCTCCAATACGCGGTATAACGGCATCTACTCCCGAGAGCGGACTACCCTGATAAACGAGTGTGCGTTTCTTCCCTTCCAGCAGCAAGCTGCAATGAAAATGATCTACCACATCCATTTCATGGCCCCGGCGATATCCAGCTCGTAACAGGCTTTGGGTCGAGTAAAGACCTATCCCGCGGGAAAGTACTATCATACGCATGCCCTAATGTACGAATTTCTGAATTTTGGAACCAGAGAAGCCTATTCACCATTTACCAGTACACCATCCACACGAATACCCCATTCCGATCGGAATCACTTATCTTACCCGCACAAACCCAAGATATGCCTGTCAAGGAAACCCTTTCTACCAGCCAGCCGCTAAATAACAAACGAACCATTAATGCCTGGGCATTTTTCGATTGCGCCAACTCTTCCTATGCCCTGGTAATTTCTGTTGCCATTTTTCCGGCTTATTTCATCAGTGCCACGGATGATCTGATCCAGATCGGAAACTGGCAGGTATCCAATAGTTCCTTGTATGCCTATGCGATTTCGGCTGCCTATCTCCTGCTGGCCGTCTTTTCTCCTTTGCTTTCGGGCATAGCAGATTATGGAGGTCGAAAAATGCGCTTTTTGCGCTTCTTCACCATTTTGGGATCCACGGCCTGTATCTCGCTTTTCTTTTTTAAAGGCATGTCTGATACAGCCACTCAGCTGGCCAACAACCAACAATTACTATTGGGGACCGGAGCTTTTATGCTGGCCACTATTGGTTTTGCGGGAGGACTCGTTTTTTACAACTCCTACCTGCCCGAAATTGCTTCAGAAGACCAGTATGACCGGGTTAGTGCCAAAGGTTTTTCCTTCGGTTACATCGGCAGCGTAATCCTCCTGATTATTAACCTGATAATCATCATGAAACCCGAATGGTTTGGCATCCAACAGGATTCTCTGGCCATCCGACTGGCTTTCGTGATGGTGGGACTATGGTGGATCGGTTTTGCCATCATTCCTTTCACCCGACTGCCCAGGCAGGAAAAATCCGTAAACACCGAAAACCTGATTCGAAAAGGCTGGCAGGAATTGCGCAAAGTCTGGGCCGTAATCAAACAGGAAGGCAACATCAAGCGCTTCTTATTTTCCTTTTTCTTTTACAGTGCCGGTGTACAAACCGTGCTGTTTCTCGCGACCACTTTTGCGGAAAAAGAGTTGGAACTCGCCACAACAGAAATGATCGGTGTTATTCTACTGCTCCAGGTGGTAGCAATCGGAGGCGCCTACCTCTTTGCTTTTGTTTCCAAAAAGATCGGCAACAAACCTTCTCTCCTAATCATGTTGACCATCTGGATACTCATTTGTCTGACGGCTTATTTTGTTACAGAAAAAGGCCAGTTCTATGCGGTAGCTGCCACCGTGGGCATGGTCATGGGAGGCATTCAATCCCTTTCCCGCTCCACCTACTCCAAACTGATCCCCAAAAACACCGAAGACACGACCAGTTATTTCAGTTTTTACGACATACTCGAAAAAGTAGCCATCGTACTCGGCACCTTCTCCTTTGGATTTATCGAGCACCTTACGGGCGGCATGCGCAACAGCATACTCGCCCTAACCGTCTTTTTTCTGCTTGGCACCCTGCTCCTCTCCCGCGTACGTATTGTACATACCAAAGTAAAAGCATGATTTAAGCCTGTTGCTTTCTGAAGTTGTTTAAAAATAGCTCACTGGCTCCTGAAAAAGCCTTTCCATCCCACTTTTTACTTTTTTTCGCCCCGTAGCGCTGCTATGCGGCTCTAAAAAAGCCTCAACTGGAATGAAAATTCAATTCTCAGAATCTCAGCAGCCATTATTAAACAACTTCCTGATTAAAACCGAAACATCAATTCCTACCCAGCTCTTATCCTGAATACTTATCTTTGTGAAAAGGAACCGATTTATTGCATGCAGACAGCCCGCCAGCAGCTGTCAAAAAACATTCCCGCTCCCAAACATGAACATGCCAGGACCGACATACAAAACCTATACACCGGGATTGATCCTCTTTTTTGCTTTTTTCCTGCTTACGCGAATGGACATTCAGGCCCAGACAAAACTCCAGGCACCAGACTGGGATGTCCTACAGGATCGAGGCAAACTGGTACAGGCTAATGCCAGCCTCCGAACCATTGATGGCTGGACCCACTTTTACAACGAAGAATCAAATATTATCCTCCTGTCTCTAAAACTGGCTGGTCAGGATATTGGATCGCTGGAAGGAGACCTGAAAATCACCAGCGGATTGCTCGTTGGTTATGGCCAAACAGCTAATGACCTTTCCGGAGCCAGCTATGTGGAAAAAGGTATCTGGCTCACCATGAATCGCTATTGGCGGATCGACAAAGCCAAACCCATTTACCAACCGATACGGGTGCGTTTTTATTATTCCTCAAAAGACTATCAGGACCTCCTGGCCGGGCTCGATCAAATCGGGCTCGAAGACAAACAACGGGGCGAATTGCTGTTTTATGCCCTTACGGGGAATAGCGTCCACCCCTTTAGCTCACGGCCTGAATCCATGCGAGCAAAATACGTCCCCTTGCGCGACACGCTGAAAGCAGAAGCAGTACCCTGGAGACCAGACCTCTATTATGCCGAGTTTGATCTGGAAGACCTTAATGCAGGTGGCAGTGGCGGATTTCTCATTCCCATTGATATAGAAGCAAGGAATGTATCCGGAAGAATCATGCGGCCCGACGGCAGACCCGTGGAGGGCATTATTTTTCCATCTGCTATTGAAGGAGCTTCCGTTAGATCCGACCAACAAGGTTATTACTCGCTGGCCAACATTCAACCGGGTAAAGACTTTATAGTCCGGCCAAGCTTTGACGGACCGCCCGAAGAAGAGCTAACCGTATTAGATCTCATCGGACTCCAAAAAAGGTTGGATTCCGGAGAACCCTTCGAAGAGCCCTGGAGAGAATTGGCTGCTGATATTGACCGCTCCGGCAAACTCGATCAAACGGATCTCGAAATGATCCGCAACCTGATACTGGCACGCGGCGGATTGCGCTCCGAAAGAGTCTGGCGCTTTTTACCGGCCGATACCGGCTGGCCCTACGGACTCGCTCCCCTAAGGCGCATTCCCGATGAGTTTATCCGTATTAACAATCTCACTTCAGACCAAAATGAAGTAGATTTTCAGGCTATCAAAACAGGAGATGTCTGGCAGGAAACCGATTTCCCCAATGATCCGCCTGTATTACTTGATGCCGGATTCACCCTTGGAGAAGTAGAAACCTGTGGCGGCGATGAAGACATCCTCGTAGATCTTATGGTCTCCGGATTTGATGATGTGCGGGGTTTTCAGTTTTCCATTCAATGGGATCCGGAATCTCTTTTTTTCGCGGAAGCGCAGGATTTTAACCTCCCTGGGTTTGATAATGATTGTTTTTCGGTCAGTGCCGAAGAGGATGGAATGTTGAGTGTTGCCTGGTATACGACAGAAGGCAGTCGGAAGACGCGCCTGCGCGATGGCAGTGTTATTTGCCGCCTCCGATTTAAAGCGCTGGGCGGTGATGACAAAACTACCCAAATTGTCTTTGAAGAGTTCCCAACACCCATTCAGGTATTGCGAAAAAATTTGAGTGGATCAAATGTGCTGTTTTCAGCCGGAGAAGTTCGCATCAAGTGGGATACCGGCATTGAAATCTTTGAAGCCGACATTTCTGATGTAAGTTGTTTCTCCAATCAGGATGGAGCCATCGATTTGAACATTAGTGGTCCTGCCTCTCCGTTTACTTTCGCCTGGAGCAATGGCGAAACTACCGAAGATTTAAGCAATCTGTTGCCTGGCACCTATGCCGTAACCATTACCAGCCAGAATAAATGTCCTTTGGTTGTTGATAGCCTGGTGGTTGCAGAACCCAGAGTGCTGTTCCTCCACAATGTGAATGTAAGGCAGATTCAATGCCCGGGGGGAAATGACGGCGCAATCAGTTTTAAAACCAGCGGTGGGTCTGCACCATATACCTATAATTGGAATACCGGTTCTGCTACGCCCTGGATAGGCAATCTCCATGAAGGAAGTTATGCTGTAACCATAACCGATACAAATGGCTGCCGGACTACAGAATCTTTTGAGATCCTCCCTCCGAAACCCCTGTTTGTAAATTATGGAATCAGCCCGTCTACCGATTCTTTCAACCCCAATGGTGCCATTGCCATATCCGATCTAATTGGAAGCACACCTCCTCAGCAATATGCCTGGAGCAACGGCAAAACGGGCCCAATCGTAGAAGATTTGCCCGCCGGACTCTATCAGGTCAGTGTAACGGATGCAATGCAATGTCAATATCTGTTGAAATTTGAAATTGAAAAAGGCACTATACCGGAAGTCCTGGATGCGAGCCTTCCCGCCGGAAGCCTGCTTCCGGCCAGCAGACAGTTGCTGAAGGTCCAAAGTCCGAGAGATCAGACTGTTCAGGTTAGAATTTTTAACGCCTCCAGTCTTATGGTTTGGCAAAAGGTAATCCCGCTCCTTACCGGAGAAAACAACCTGTACTTCAATGCACCGGAGGAAAAAGGAAGCTACCTTTTGCAAATCCAACCGCGCAAAGGCAGTGTTAGTTCTATAAGATTTAAAGTAGAGTAGCAAATACTCTTCCAGAACTCAGGCCCCTTATTTTGCTTTCTTCTTGGTCTTAGCTGCTGCCGGTTTAAGAACCAGAGCACCTAATGGCGGCAGATTTAGATTGAGCGCATGTGGTCGACCGTGCCAACTGAGTTCGATACTTTTCAATTCGCCAGGATCAGAATCACTTCCGCCATATTTGGCATCATCAGAATTGATTACAACCTCCCAATCACCTCCTTTGGGCACGCCCACCTTGTAATTCTCTCGAACAACCGGTGTGAAATTACAAACCACAACCAGCGAATTCTCCGGTTTATGCCCTTTCCGCATGTAAATCATAACGGAGTTAACATGATCGCTCTGGTCAATCCATTCAAAGCCTTCCGGCGAAAATTGAAGTTCGGTGAGCGCAGATTCTGTTTTATACATCTTATTGAGATCCCGAACCAATTTTTGCACGCCCTGATGCACCCGGTATTGAGTAAGCTCCCAGGGCAGTCCGGTTTCAATACTCCACTCGGAAGTTTGTCCGAATTCGCCCCCCATAAAGAGCAGTTTTGTGCCCGGATGGGTATACATATAAGCAAACATTAGACGCAGGTTGGCAAATTGCTGCCACTCATCGCCCGGCATTCGGTCTATCAATGATCCTTTCCCGTGCACGACCTCATCGTGGCTGAGGGGTAACATGAAATTTTCAGAAAAAGCATAAACAAGACTAAAGGTGATCTCATTTTGATGATGCTGCCGATGGATCGGATCATACTTGAAATAAGTAAGTGTATCGTGCATCCAGCCCATCATCCACTTCTGACCAAATCCAAGACCGCCATCGTAGGCAGGTTTGGATACTCCTGGCCATGCCGTACTTTCTTCAGCAATCGTTACCGCCGTTGGAAACTCCCGATATACCGCTTCGTTAAATTCCCGAAGCAGGCTAATAGCTTCCAGGTTTTCCCGGCCTCCAAATTCATTGGGTATCCACTCTCCTTCCTCGCGGGAATAATCGAGGTACAACATAGAAGCAACCGCATCCACCCGCAATCCGTCGGCATGGTATTCATCCAGCCAAAACAGTGCGTTAGAAATCAGGAAACTACGTACCTCAAAACGGCCATAATTAAAAATCAGGCTCTTCCAGTCCGGGTGAAAACCCTTGCGTGGATCAGAATGCTCATACAGATGCGTACCGTCAAATTGTCCCAAACCATGACCGTCTTCCGGAAAATGGGAGGGCACCCAGTCCAGGATCACTCCGATATCTGCCTGGTGAAATGCATCCACCAGGTATTTAAATTCTTCCGGTGTACCGAAACGGCTGGTCGGAGCAAAGTAGCCTGTTATCTGATAGCCCCAGGATGGAAAATAAGGATGCTCCATAACCGGCAGAAACTCTACATGGGTAAATCCCATATCCGATACATAGTCTACCAGTTCTTTGGCTAGTTCTTTATAACTCAGAGAAGCGGAATTGCCATTGGTCTTTTTCCAGGAGCCCATGTGCACCTCATAAACCGAAAATGGCTTATCCGGATCATTGTGCTCCCCTCGTTTCTCCATCCACTTCTTGTCCTTCCACTTATGATCTGCATCCCAGACAATGGAAGCCGTATTAGGAGGAACTTCCCAAAAACGGGCAAAAGGATCTCCCTTCTGAAGCAATCGGCCATCCTTCGTTTGAACACAGTACTTGTACAGCGTTCCTTTCCCTACATCAGGAATAAAACCTTCCCAGATGCCCGAGCTGTCCCACCGAGCCATAAGCGGATGAGCATCTTTGTCCCAGTAATTAAAATCACCAATCACGGAGACTTGTTCGGCATTGGGAGCCCAAACCGCAAAATAAGTACCGGGCACGCCTTCGTGCTCTACAAGATGACTGCCTAACTTTTCGTAAAGTTTGAAATGCTTACCTGCACGGAAGAGTTCAGTATCAAACTCTGTCAGCAGACTGAAGGATTGTACGTTGGCCATATTCATTTTTGTATGTGGGCAGGGCTGCCCAAAGGTACGAAAAATGAAAGAGGAGAAAACGCTCTATTAAAAATAAGAAAACAACACTTTTACGCGCCCGATACATCCTCATTTGACTTCTCCAGATAGATGCGCCCAAAGCGTCTTTTTTCATCGGTGGCCGACTTTTCTCTTTCCTGCCACCACCCTTCCAAAAAGTGATCGTCGAAGGATCGTTTATACAGCATTTGGTAAGTCCGCTTAAAATAACCGGCTTCGGCATCCGGCGGATCGGGATAGAGCACCTCTACTTCATACACGTTCATCGAACGATCTTCGTGATAAATTCCGGTGAGATGCAATTCAATATAAGAGGTATCTGACAGGACAATCAATGAGCTACCCTTGAGTTTTCGACCATCCTTGCTCAATACAAGCTTTACGTCATAGGTCTCTCCTCCCTGAGTCAGCGTACCAACCCAGAGCCCGTTGAGGGCACGCTGGCTAAACAAGCCACTAATAAAGAAAAAGGATACAAGAGTGGTCAGTAGGTAGTTTTTCATCGTTTTGCTTCCTGTGTTATATACGCCCGGAGATCCTCCACCTGTTGATGACTCATTTTCTCCAGCGTATAATTGGGCATATATGCCCGCTTTCCCGGAACCGGGGAAGTACCATACCTTACAACCTGATAAGCGGAATAAGGCGTGTACTTCCGAAAATGTTTCTTCATAAATCTGAAGGTCGTCTGTGCATTGTTCAACTCAAAAAACGCATAGCGTTGATCTTCGTGACAATGCAGGCAACTCAACTCATAGATCAACTTTCCGTTTTCCGGATTTCCGGTTTCAACACTTTCGTAACCCTCTTTTCGATCTTCCGGAGGCGTAACAAAGGTTGCGGGTGAAGCGGAAAGATATTTGCTGTGCAACATAGAAATGGCAGCCGTTTTGTCTCCATTTCCATTTACCGCTTTATTGAGTGTCTGCATTTCCCTTTCAGATAGATGCAAATCATCCAGCTTTAGTTGTATATCCCACAAATAAGCCAAAACAGACTCTACTTCCCAGGGCTCCAACGGACGACCCTGTGCACATTCTACCGCACAAAGCTTGATGGCTTCCCGGATATTATTCCTGGCCGGTTCCACCAGTTCTCCGTACTTCTTGTCATAATCGCCATTGTAAAAACCGGTGCGGTTTACAGCTCCATAGAGCGTGGTTCCCTGTAAAAAGGGAAGTCCGTTTTCAGACACATACTTCAACCGTGCCTCTGGATCAGAAACCGACAGATCGGGATCTTCCGGCTTCATATTATGACAGCTTGTACACACAAAATGCCTGCTCACACGAGCCGTAGTCTGCCCGGAAGGACCTTCCGTTTTTCCATTGTGTACCAACTCGTATCCGGCTTCCGCCGAAACGCCAACTAAATCAGTATCCAGTTGATGGGGAAGCGGCGTGTCTCCCAATGCCATTAAAACATCATTGACTTCACTGTCTTTACCCAGGGACATTTGTGATTGCGGCATACGCAACGCACTCCAGATAAAAGGCAAAGCCAGTGAAAGTAGTATTATGAGAGTCTTTTTCATTACAGATGCTATCGAATGATCCTACAAATTAAAAATCCGGGAAATGGTAAAGCCTAAACGAAATTCTCCGTTCAGCCAGTTTGAACGGGTATTTACCAGATAATCAGTCGCAACAATACCCGAAGAATTGGTTAGATTGATCTGAAACACGTGCCCGCCGGTATCGATTTCGAATCCGACTCCAATTGCCGGCTGGTAAGGAGGTCCGGAAAGACGCTCCTCGCCCGAGAACGGCGATTGAGGCCCATTCAGCGGAAGCTGCCCTTCCAAAATAAGGCCAAGCACTTTTGTCATTTGTATGCGACCGGCCAATCCGACAGAAAAGATACCGTTTACATCATCATCGGCAACCAGATTCCGATGGGTGTAACCAGGCATAATCTGCATGGAAAAAGCATTGGAGAATTTTCTGGCTATGATGACCTGTCCGGAAAATGCGAACCGGTGAATAAACTTTGGAAAACTGGCTACGCCTTGTGCATTTTCCTGCCTGGGCATGGTCGACAGGGAAGACACAAAGACTCCGGCCAATGAAATGGGCGCTCCTTCCGCTTTTTGCCGGACTAAACGGTATTTCAGCATACCATTTACAAGCTGCTTGCGGTCTCCCGCTCCTTTGGTACGGTACAAACCCACCGTAAAATCATCGGTTACGCCATAATCGGCCCCCGTAAGAATATCAGCAGCAGTCTCTAATCCGTAAAAAGTGGCCCAACCGCCACTGGCTCCAAACATATCGCCAAAACGGTGGGAAATTCGAATATCCAGTTTGCGTTTTTGCAACATCTCTGCCGAGTGTGCATTGATCACCCGGGTATCTTTAAAAGTACGGTAAGCTCCATCCTCCTGCCCAAACAGCGGCAAGCCTGCCAGGATAAATAACAGGGGAGCCAGAAAATATTTCATGTCGTAGTTCTTATGGTGGTTAAACTCGTCAAAAATCATACATCAAAACCGTGCAGGCAAATTTTGCGCGATGATTATGGTCATTTAGCGGCTAATCATCAGGCAATACCTTCCTTTCAATCAGCTCTTGGGGAAGCCGTTTTCGAGCCAGCAGGAAAAAAGATCTCGTTCTTCATCCGTTAGCCGTTCCGGTTCTTCTACAAAGGCCGGAGGCATATCAGCAGATTCAAAAACCCGTAGCTGTACCTGCCCGCTTTCGAGTTTAGGTAGTATCCCTTCGTATGTGGAAAAATCCCCAATTCCCGAACCTACCACATGGCAACCGGCATAAGAGCATGTTTCTGTTATGATGGGCTGCATGACATCGGTATAGTTTACATTCAGGCTTTCACAATCGAGGGCATTTTCTTTGGGTTCTACCTGATCGGAAACACAAGCATTTGGAATGATAATTATTCCTCCCAAAAGAAGGAGTAGTAAAAAAGACTGGATTGAGCGTTTCATGGAAATGGATTAATTTTTGAAGCTCTAAAGATAAAAGCTTGTTTGAATATCAAGACTTTGAAAGCCGGTCCTGTCTGGCAGCCAACTTCAAAATTCTGGTCAAAAGACTTTAACAAAAGAATTCCGACTTTGATTTGGCATACAAAACGATATTTTTTCCTTCAAATCTGTCGCAGACTGCTTTTATCTATGTTCTCATGAACTATTTGAGCTAAACAATTGTATAATTCAGTGATTTAGAAGGAGCAACAGGAAAACCTTTATCCTCCTTCTACTATTGTATACGGTAGGGAACAGGCAGATGGATGTCTGCGTTATTACACAAGCCTTATCTTTGCAAACGATTATTGAAAACGAAATACCTAATTTGATATGTATCCAGTAGAATTAACAACTCCGATGGCCAAAGATCTGACCGATCATGGCTTTGAGTCACTTACCACTATCGAAGAAGTAGACAAGGCCCTCGAGAATCAGGAAGGAACAGCACTGGTAGTCGTAAATTCTGTTTGTGGTTGTGCCGCAGCCAATGCCCGTCCCGGAGCAAAAATGGCCCTAGACTACGAAAAGAAACCGACCAAATTGTATACCGTGTTTGCCGGAGTAGATCGGGAAGCGACAGGACGCGTGCGCGAGTACTTACTCCCATATCCTCCATCTTCTCCAGCTATTGGCCTTTTCAAGGATGGCAAACTGGCTCACTTTCTGGAACGCCACCATATTGAAGGTCGTTCTGCAGCTGCCATTGCCGAAAACCTGAAAATGGCTTTCGAGCGCTTCTGTTAAGAAAAAGAAACCGGGTGGCAGCAAATGCTGTTGCCCGCCTTTTCTTTATCCTTTCCTGTTTAAACGTTGGATTTCATCTTCCGCCTGACTCAGGGCTATTTTTAGCCTTTCGGCGAAAGCCTGCCTTTGCTCCTCCCGTTTATTGTCAGAAGCTTCACTCCTTAAGGATGTTTCCAGCAATTCTGCATCTACCAATAATTTTTCCATCCCAAGGATGCGCAGATTTGAATACAACTTTGAGAAAGTTGTAAACAGCTGTTTTTTATTTTCGGCTGCTACCGGTTCTTGCAAAGCAAGCTCCAGCTTTTTTCCGGCAACCAGAAAAACCTCCAACACCTCCAAATGCAAATCTGTTGATTCGGAGGATATTCGATCCAGGTAAGAGTAATCGAACAAGACTTTATTTTTTCATTCCTATACAAGCACGCACTTCCACATGACGTGCTATAATTTCCATACATTTTCCACCGGCTAATAAAATCCAGGCTGCCGGGGGGTAGTTGACAGCCTGGTAAAAAAGGGGGAAAATTGTCTTTTATTATCGCATTTTCAATCCAATGCAATATAATATAGTTCCAACCTCCCTTGCCAGACGCAAAGGCGGGGGGATGTACAAATCATCATAAATTACAGCCTGCAGTCAGGCTATAACATAAGAAGGTCATTGACGGGGAGGACCAACTGATTACTCAGTCAATCTCAATAAATTAAATGGAAAAAATTTCCAACTTCCTTGGTTTCTTCCTCAAAAAGGGGGTTTGAGGACTTTACTTCCGAAACAAATGTAAAACAAATCGGGAAAAGGAAAAAGGTTTTTGAAGAATTAAGCGTGAAAGCGATGTTTTATGGGGCCAGACGACCCACTTCCCAATTATTGCTTTTACGGCTGAAACGAATGCGATCATGCAAGCGGCTTTGACGCCCCTGCCAAAACTCAATGGCATGAGGAATGACCACATACCCTCCCCAGTGAGGCGGACGAGGAATCGGATCGACATCCTTGAATCGTTGGGTTACTTCGGTGAGTTTCTCCTCTAATGCAGACCGATCTTCGATCGACCGGCTTTGAGGAGAAGCCCAGGCCCCCAGCTGACTGCCACGGGGCCTGGACTGAAAATATTCGGTGGAAACAGCTTCCGAAAGCTTCTCCACCACTCCCTGAATGCGTACTTGTCGCTGTAATTCCAGCCAAACAAAATTTAGGGAAACTTTGGCGTTTTCTTCTATTTCCTGCCCTTTATCACTTTGATAATTGGTGTAAAAACAGAAGCCTTTTTTATCCACTCCCTTAAGTAAAACCACCCGGCCTGCCGGCCATCCATCAGAACCACAGGTAGACAGCGTCATTGCGTTCGGCTCCGGCAATTCGGCATTGAGGGCTTCCGAGATCCAATGATCGAATAGAACAAAGGGATCGGAAGGCACATCGGCCTTATCCAGTGTTTCTGCCTGATATTCCTGTCTGAGTTTTTGCAGTTCTTCAGTGGTTACTTTACGCATCCTAAAAATTTCTAAAGGTTTTTGACAAAACGCTTCCAGGCTCCTTTGCCCAGATACGCCAACCAGTACATGGCAGGTACAACGACCAGCGTCAGGAAGGTAGCAAAGACAAGACCGTAGATTACAGTCCAGGCCATGGTACCCCAGAAAGCAGCGTTATCTCCCCCAACATAATAATTTGGATCGAGATCTGAAATTAAAGTAAAGAAGTTGAAGTTGAATCCGATTGCCAATGGCACAAGCCCCAAAACGGTGGTAATCGCCGTAAGCAATACCGGACGTAAACGAGTGGCACCTCCTAAAACGATAGCGGCTCGTATATCTTCTTTCGACATGTCGTACATGCTTTCCAACCCCAGTTCTTCCCGCCGACGCTTGACCAGCAGGTTGATGTAGTCAATCAATACAATGGCATTATTTACCACAATACCTGCCAGCGAAATGATCCCCACACCGGTCATGATCAACACGATGTTCATGCCACTAAAGACATACCCCAACAATACACCAATCGTACTAAACAAGACCGAAAGAATGATAATGATTGGAGAGATCATGGAGTTAAACTGAGCCACAATGATCAGGAAGATGGCGAAAATGGCAACCAAAAAGGCAGTGCTCAAAAACTCCATATTTTCTGCCTGCTCCTGCTGCTCTCCGGTAAACTCATAGGAATAGCCATCCGGCATTTCAAAATTTGCCAGAGAGGCCTTCACGTGATTTACCACATCATTTGCCACATAACCTTCCAATACGTTGGAGTAAATCGTAATCATCCGCTCCTGATCCTTCCGATTGATGGAAGTGTAGGAAGAGGAGTAGCTCACATCTGCCACAGCAGCAATCGGTACCTGACTGATCTGTCCGGTAGCCGGAGACCGGAAAGTAATACGCTGATTGAGTACATCGTCTATGTCGTAACGAGAAGACTGATTCAAACGCAACTGGATCGGATACTCATCGTCTCCCTCCTTAAACTTAGACACTTCTTTACCGAAAACAGAAGTACGGATAGCATCTGCAATCAAATAAGTTGAAATACCATAACGACGTGCCGATTCCCGGTCTATTTCTACGATCAACTCCGGTTTACCGATGTTTACGTCTTTTTTCAACTCTTCCACGCCGGCAATATTCTGGTTTTCCAGATAAGCCAGCATGTCCTGAGAAAGGTTGGCGAGGGTATTGATGTCCTCTCCGCTCACTTCGATATTAATGGGCAATCCGGTTGGCGGACCGTTCTGATTTTGAGCAATAACAATCTTTACTCCCGGGTATCCCTTCAGGCCTGCCTGAAGTTTTTCCATTACTTCCAGCGAAGACAATTCGCCGCGATCTTCTGTAGGTACAAAGCTAACCGTAAGACGTCCCTTATGTGGGGAAGCCCCAAAGTCCGGTCCGCTATTTGGGTCAGAGGTATTCTCACCAACCTGAGAAAGAACTGCTTCGACAATTTCGCCGTAAGGCTCAATAATCCTTGTTACATCTTCTTCAATTTCTTCCATTACCTCATTCGTTGCCTCAATGTCTGTACCAACGGGCATCTCCACAAAAGCATTCACATACAATGGATCAGCAGCCGGGAAGAATTCGATCTTAGGCATATTCACGGCAAGCAGCATAAAAGAAACGATCAGCAACAGGAAAGTTCCTCCAAAAACAAGGTAAGGCCTCCCCTTATGCAACGCACTACGAATAAAGGAGTGATAGGCACGCTCCAGGGCGGGCAGGGCATTCTGCTGAAACCAGAAGGATGCCGGGCGCAATGCGAAAAAGTTTAGCAAGGTAATACCGGCAGTTATCCACAAGGCATTTCGCATCCACTGGACCTCTATGACATGAGCAAGCCCGGAGGCAACCAGCATACCAACAGTTGCGATCAGGATATTGCGGCGTTTGCGTTTTCGAATTTGCTCATCATCTGCCCGCTCATCCACTTTCATAAAAGTGGCTGTGAGCACCGGGTTGATCACCAGAGCCACAAACAGCGACGACGACAATACGATAATCAGGGTAATCGGCAGGAACTTCATAAAGCTTCCCATCAATCCCGGCCAGAATGCCAATGGCACAAAGGCTGCCAGGGTAGTTGCCGTGGATGCAATAATAGGGAGTGCTACCTCACTGGCGCCATAACGCGCTGCGTCTTTGGCCGAATACCCGTTTTGCATATACCGGTAAACGTTTTCCACCACTACGATGGCGTTATCTACCAGCATACCAAGGGCAAGAATGAGAGAGAAAAGCACCACCATGTTGAGCGTATACCCCATCAGGTTAATGATTAGGATACCCATCAACATCGAAAGCGGGATGGCAACACCCACAAACATGCTGTTCCGCAAACCGAGGAAAAACAGGAGTACCAACACCACAAGGATTACCCCTGAGATGATACTGTTCTCCAGGTTGGAAACCATCAGGCGCGTCTGCACCGACTGATCATTGAAAATGGTAATATCCAGATCATCCGGAAGAACGGATTCCTGAGCTTCTTCGAGTACTACCTTGATCTTATCGGAAGCATCCAGCAGGTTTTCTCCGCTTCGTTTGATTACATCGAGAGAGATCACCGGCAAACCGCTGGCGCGGGCAATACTGGTACGGTCTTCAAAGCCCATATTCACCTCGGCAATATCCTTGAGGTAAATGGCATCTTGATTTTCACTCTTTACAATCAGATCGCGGATCTGTTGTACGTTTTTAAACTCTCCGATGATCCGAATGGTGCGTCGGAAATCGTTGTTCAGCAACTCCCCGCCCGACATGGTTACGTTTTCGGAGGCGATTGCATTATCGATATCTCCAAAGCTTACCTGCAGAGACTGCATCTTCACCAGATCCACTTCAATAGAAACTTCTCTATCGAGCGAGCCTTTCAAATCCACGCTGGAAATTTCCTTTATATCTTCCAGTTCGTCCTGCAGATACTCCGCATATTCCCGAAGTTGATCGTTTGAATATTTTCCAGAGACATTTACGGTAAGAATCGGAATCTCGGATAAGTTAATATCCAGGACTTCCGGTTCGGAGGTTAGGTCATTGGGCAGTTCGGGTTTGGCCCGATCTACGGCATCCTTTACTTTTCGGGTTGCGTCGTCAATATCCACATCAGCATCAAACTCAGCTACGATGAGCGAGTAATCCTGCTGAGAGGAAGACGTAACCGTTTTTAGTTCTGAAATACTGGCCAGCTCCTGCTCAATAGGGCGGGTGACCAGGTTTTCGATATCGGCAGCCGAGTTGCCGAAATAAACTGTATTTACATAGACCTGAGGCCACGGAATTTCCGGAAAGGATTCCTTGGGCATGGTGTTGTAGGACTGCAGACCAAACAACAGCAGCATAAAGGTCAGGATAAACACACTGGTAGCATTATCTACCGCCAGTGAGGTTAGTCCAAACTCCCGCAGCCCGTCTTTTATCTTTTGCGTTATCTTCTTTGCCATGTTGGACTTTATTTTAGCGGGTAGTGATAAGTTCGTTGGAAGTCAGGCCGCGTGCGCCTTCAATAACAATCACTTCGCCACCTTCTAATCCTGATTTAATAATGATATCTCCCTGATAACTGCGACCAGGTTCTACGTATACTTTTTTGGCATACAGCTCTTTGCCTTCACCGCCAACAACATATACAAAGCTTTTGCCACCTACTTCCTGCTGAACCAGTTCGATCGGTACCGCAATTGCATTTTCAACGGTATAATCATTTACCAGTACAGTAGCCAGTAAATTCGGCTTGAGTACTCCCGAGCGATTGTCTAGATCAATCTCCACATGGAAAGTCCGGTTGGCGGCATTGATGGTCCGACCAATTTCAGTAACTCTGGCCATGCGTTCTTCCTGAAGAGCCGGGAGTTTTACGGTTACCTGCTCGCCCTTTTTGATGGATTGGATGTAATTCTCGGGAACATCTGCCACAACCATTACATTTCGGGTATTGAGGATTTGTACGATCGGGCTGCCAGGGCCGGCCATTTCACCGGCTTTAAGCATCACCACATCCACGACTCCGCTTATAGGAGCATACAGCTTAGATTTGGTGTATTGATACTCCAGCGTTTCGAGGCTTTTCTCCAGGCGCTTCACATTGTTTTCTGCTTCCAGATACTGGATTTCAGAACCAATGTTTTGTTCCCAGAGCCTCTTTTGACGCTCATATACTTCCTGGGCCAGTTCGAGAGAAGTTTCCAACTCGGCAATTTGTTTATTTACCTGCTCCAGGTCGAGCCGGGCGATCAACTGTCCTTTATTGATATTTTGCCCTTCTGAAACATTGAGTTCGAGTATCCGGCCACCGGTTTCACTACTGACATATACGATGTCATCGGTCTGAATACTACCCTGGATTTCTACAAAGTGTTTAAACTCCATCGGTTCGACGGTATCAGTAGTGATCAGGGTGCGCTCTTTGGCAGAAGGATCGAGTGATTCGATTTCTTTTTGAAGATCGGCGATCTCCGTTTGCAATTCGCGCAATTCGCTCTGCTTTGTTTCCAAAAGGGTTCTTTTTCCTTCCAGATCTTCCGGTCCCTCTTCGCTGTTTACGCTGGCAGAACAGGAAGCGATCAGCAGGGCGATCGGAAGCAGAAATAAAAATGGGTTTTTCATTATCGGGATATTGATAGATTGAAGAGAGTTTGTCCCGATAGCTATCGGGATGAGTTTGAGTTATCGGCCCATGGCTTTTTCGAAATCCAGTTTGGCTACGAGCAATTCGTATAGAGCCTGATTGTAATTTTGCTGAGAGGTAAACAGGCTTTGCTCCGCCTGATTCATTTCGAGGCTGCTGCCCACTCCCTCGCGGTATTTAATCTGAGTCGTTTCGTAGATTCTGTTGGCCAAATCCAGGTTGCGCTGGCGGTCTGCCAGGGTTTGCATCGCATTTTGATACGTTATGCGTGCCGACTCTGCTTCAAAGTTGATGTATTGTTCCAGTTCGGCGATCTGCGATTGGGCAATCTCCAAATCGAGTTTTGCCCGCTGGATCTTGGCCTTTTTATTCAAGCCGTCGAAGATGGGTATGTCGAGTTTCAAGCCAACCAGAGAAGTTGGAAACCACTGCCCTTCCGATAGATCATTCGCGAAAAGCGAAGCAGAATACGAACCAAATGCATACAGCTTTGGCAAATACTCACTTTTATATAATTGTACGTTTTGTTCGTTCAATGTTTGTCCGAAGGTGGCCACCTGATAATCCGGACGAGCAGCCGGATTTACCGTTTCTGTAATATCTGGTTCCGCCATACCATCGAGCAGGCTTTGAATAGTACCTTCTACTTCCAGGTCGGCATCCATTGGGTATCCGATCACGAGCTTTAGGCCGTTGATGGCTACTTCTTTCTGGCGCTCCAGTTTTTCATACTCGGTTTGCAGGTTTGCCAGCGATAATTCCAAACGGTCGACATCGAGTTGCTCCACAAAACCCTCCTCATACATGGCGGATGTTTCGCGAAATAATTCTTGCAAATTGCCAATGTTATTCTCCAGCGTTTGCAGGTTGGTTTCGATCAAAAGTGCAGGCAGAAAAGCGCTGGTTACGTCTCGCTCCACATTAAACTGATCAGATTCCAGTTGCTTCTTGACATACTCGCGATAAGTACGTGCGGCACGCAATCCGACAAAATAACTCCCGTCGAAAATCATGGTGTTTAGGGAAACGCCGGCAGTCAGGTTGTGCTTGGTGCCAAACTGAGCGGGAACTCCTTCATCATTGGTCATCAGTTCCCGGGGCGGGATCACTCCTTCCTGAAAGAGAATTCCGTATACAGTCGGACTCAAAAAGTCGGGCAGTATCTGCGTTGGAATATCGATAAAGTATTGATATTCTACAGATGCATTAAGCTGCGGTAAACCGATAGCGCGGCGTTCAATGATCTGTTCGTTGGCGTCAGAAATATTGATCTGCGACCGCTTCAACGATTGATTGTTTTGCATGGCATACTGGATGGCCTGATCCAGATCCATACTTTCTTCCTGCGCGGACAAAACCGACACGCTCAACAGGAAGGCTGTACATAACAGTAGGTGACGAATCATAGTACAATGGGTTTAGGCCTCTGGGGCCTGTTTCTGTTTTTTGTATTTCTCTAAAACTTCTAAGCCTTTCGGCGAAGCTATTCCGTGTATGTGATAATCAAAAAACTCGCGGAGGAGCTTGTCTCTGTCAAATTCCCGCAGCGGAAAAACTTCCTCGTCTACCAAAATGAAAGACTTTGACACATATAATCGGGCAATAAAATCGGAGTCCAAATCCGATCTATACAATCCTTCTTTGATACCTGTCTCTACATTATCTTTCACGACCTGGTAAACATGATCCTGGTGATGAGCTTCTACCCGATTCCAGGCTTCCCGGTAATACTTCTGCAAATCATAGACCGTTGCCGGTTTGAGTTGACGAAGCACCTGGGTAACATGCTGGGTGATCAACAACATTTCGCTGATCGCATCTTCTGCTTTACTTTGTATAAAGGCGATGGCTAATTCCTCCCCTGCTAAAAACTGATCCACTACGCCGTCAATCAACTCCGCCTTATTGGAAACCACCTGGTATAATGTCTTTTTCGACACTCCGAGTTCCCGGGCGATATCGTCCATGGTTACACTACGAACTCCGTAGCGCATGAACAACTCCCTGGCTGCTTCCAGAATTTTCGTTTTCGTATTCATATTTGCTGTCTCCACATGTCCCGTTTTCGGGCACAAAAATATGGACTGAGAACACAGGAAACTACCATCATGTTCAAAGTTTCCTAAGTTTTCGACAAAAGGAGGGAATAATGGGATGAAAGGAGGGGGAGGTGAGGGTTGAGAGATTAGCGTTGAGCGGATTTACGTAGCATGTAGCTGTATTAACACATAAACTTAGGGGCAATTGCCAACTGCCCCACCTACGGTGATCTTAGAAAGCCGAAATTCGCATTACAAAGAGGTGGTTCCTCTTGAGGCTGGCCAATTCTACAAGTACAGGCTCCAGCGGAGCGACACCAATTCCTGGTTCTTGTATTGCCCCCAAGATCAGGTGTTATTATATACCCAAGTCAAAGTGATTTGGGCTTTTTTTTCTCTTTCTTTTTCCGATCTGCTTTGTTAAATCCCGATAGCTATCGGGACGTCGTAGCTTAGGCTACGCCTGTGTTTTTTGCCTCGCTGATCAAAAAAATAAATTTGTTAAAATTATCCCAAACCACTTCGGCTCGGGTATATTTAGCGTTTGACATCGCTCAACGCCATAACCCAATCCGTCTATATGAAACGAATTGAATGCAAAATCACCATTGCGGCTGATATAAATAAAGTTTGGGATGCCATGGTTGCTACCCAAAAATATCCGGACTGGAATCCGTTCATCATTTCCGTTGCATCAAGTGCCAAGGTCCCGGTCGAAGGCACGGAAATGGAATTCACCGTGCGCTGGAACAATGGTTCAACGCAAAAAACGAAAGAGGTGGTAAGTGTATTTTCTCCACCAAATCCGAAGAAAGGCGAAACACAGGCCGTTTGGGGGTATTACTTTAAAAGCTTTTTACGGACCATTGGCATGGTGCAGGCTGTGCGTATGCAAGTCCTTTCCTCTATGGCAGACGGGCTTACGTACTATCATACCTATGAGGATTTTCGAGGATGGGGAACCCTGTTTTTACCCGATAAGAAGATCAAGGATGGCTTTATGCGAAAGGCGCAGGCGCTGAAAAAGTATTGTGAGGGGGAGTAGCTGAATTTAGTACTTAAGCCATTGCTGTAAGCCGGCTTTTGTCAATTTGTATATTTTAATACTGTTATTCCACATTCATAAGCTTTAGCCTTTTTCAACTTCAATTCACTTTTATAGTCAGTTTTCTGAAATATTGGCATTCCGCTACCCAATATCGAAGGGTTAATGAAAAAATAATATTCATCAATCAAGTTTTCTTTTATTAGAGATGAAACAAATTCACCGCCACCATAAGCTATGATGTCATTTCCAGTTGAGGATTTTAATTCTCGTATAGAATCTGCTAAATCTCCCTTTTCCAAAAAGGTATTTTCCCAATCCGTGTTTTCAAGTGTTTTTGTGAAAACAATTTTCTTTGAACTATTAATTTTTTCAGCACCTTCTAAATCTTTGTTAGATTTCCAGTGCGGGATGAATCCTTCCGCAAGTTTTCGTCCCAAGACAATGGTATCGGTTGATTCCGTAATTTTTGCTACGAAATCTTTTAGTTTGTCATCCCAGTTCCAAATCATCCAGTCCATTTCTCCATTAGGTCCAGAAATAAATCCGTCGATGGACAGTTGAATTTGAAGCTTTAATTTTCTCATCTAACTATTTTTTTGTGTACGATGCTTTTTTCAGCTTGCTTACAACAGGAGTCCGGGCAACAACCCCCTGATTTATACCCGAAGCACTTCGTCGTCGGTATCGTAAGTTAGAGCTTTTTGGAAAAAGACGCCGGCTTATTGAGCTGGAAGTATGCACTCGCCCTGAATTACGTTTAATTGGTTTTATACGTTTGAGAAGCCTGACTTCCATATCGGAAGAGCACACCCCCCCGGACGAACTATCTGGGTTTACCATTCCTTCCAAAGAAACCAAGGACACTTTACTCCGGTCTTTCTTTGATCCGCCGGAGCCGATAGGCATAGGTCACACCTCGTTGGTAATGCATGAAAATAGAGTATTTAATTTCCTATTGAATTACGGAGTTAAACGCATAAATCGAAAAAATCAGAGGGGAGTTATTCTGCGGCCTGACGTGTTTGTATAAGATTAGTTGCGTGGTTTAAGCACTAAAGTTAGCAAATAAAACACGGATAGAAAGTCCTCGCGGACTTTCGTAAGTAGGCTAGCACTAGCAATTAATTTTATACGTTTTTAGGCGCTGTGTTTTTCAGTCACAATTTTTCTTTAATTGCTTTTTTCCAAAAATAAATTCCAAAAACACAAGTCACGACAGCAAACATAATTCCGTTTTCTCCAAGCCAATGTTCCGTTCCTTCATTTTTTATTATTAATTCGGGTAATATTTTTTGAATATAGACATTGCTTACTGCGTGAAAAATTACTGCTGGCCATAGGCTTTTAGATTTAAAAGTGTAATAAGTCATAATGAATGACATAGAAACTATAACAACATAAAATGTCGTCAATTCCAAGATTACATTTTCGCCATAATATACAATTAATGGCCAATGCCAAGTTGCCCAAATAATTCCACTAAAAATGGAAACACCAGTAAACGAAAGAACTTTTCTTAATTCATAAATAAAAAAACCTCGCCATCCAATCTCTTCCCCTAAAGTTGTTGCTGCTGCTCTAATTACTTCGATAGTTCCTAATAAGATAATAGCTATGATTGCAATTGATGTTGGATTTAAAGTTCCTATTCCAATCAAACCAAGTTCTTTTCCCCAATCTGTAATTGCTTCTCCATTTGTCAAACTTCCAAAACCAAAAACCCAAATTAGTACATAAGTGATTAAGCCATATAAAGCAGGAGTAAAATAAGCAAGTCGAATATATTTCCAATTTCCCCAATTCCAATTTAGTGAAGAAATAGGGCGTTTTATCAGTTTCAAAGTGATTATGGCAGCTATGGCAGGACACCACATTAATCCTCCAACATATATTCGTGATGGATATAAATTAACTATCGCATAATGAAACAAAGAGCTTAAAGCTGTAACAATAGCGAGGAAAATAAGGATTGTATTCCAAGTTTTTTTTCGTTCCATTAAATTTCCTTGCATTTAAACTTCTGATTGGTTTATTAATGGAAGACGATGAGTTAGTAATTTTGTTACATGGCGCCTGGCGGGAGTCCCGGCAATAACCCCTTCTTTTGGCCGGATACGGGACATTTTAAGGTCTTCTCCCGCTTGATTGGTTGCTCTCGTAATTTACGGAAAAACAATAAATCGGGGCTCATATCGACTCCATGTCGGCCATAATAGACGCCATAATTCAAAAATGAGCTTTCCCAGCTGTTTCTGAAGCTTTTCCAATCCCATTACCTGGACAGTTCGCAGCAGGCGTTCGCATTTTGCCAGTTGGTCCAGGTAGTCACCGATACGGCCATCAATGTACTCCAGGTGCCGACGGATCTTCTTCGCATTGAAGTTATTCTTCAGGCTGTTCTGTCCACGAACCTTCGTACCATCAACTGCCATCACCTCACCTTCTATTAACTTCTAGTTCTTCAACAAGCCTACAAAGTACCAGTGGGCATTTTCGATAGCCTGCGTGTTGTGGCCCGGAAGTAGTTTACCGTCCGTGGACTGGGACGAAGTCCTTTTAAATACCCTGCCTGTGCCAAGGCTTCGGTAGGTAGGAATGCCCGTGGATTTACTTTAGATAAATACCACACATAGGACGCCGAACTCAATAAATAATCATTCAATTTTTATGTGATCTTTTATAACATATCGACTTTTTCAAAAAAAAACTACTGCTTTTCATAGGGCACATTGTTAGGGGTGGTTTTGTTTTATTCAATCAGTTCCCAATAATCCTCCTCCTCAAAAGCTAAACGACATGCTTTGGCAAATGATTCACCAGCATCTCCATATCCCTTCTGCAACTTGTTTTCTTCTGATGTCCTCTCCTTAACAAACACATGATAGTTTACATTCCGATAATCAGCAGTAGTGTCTGATTTTTCAAGGTTCGCCAAATAACCTTCAATCATTCTATGAGACGCCATTACAACATAACCATTTACCTTGAAAAATCGCATTTGCCAGGATAACTGGCTAAACTTATTTGAAAGGTATTTATACTCAATCTCAACACTATCGGATGGAATTAAAAATGTATACGACAAACTATCATCTACTAGCTCAAAAGAAACTATCTTAATAGTCCTAGGCCTCAAATACAATAATTGATTGTCATCAGATACATCAACTGTACCAAAAAAATGTTCCTCAACATAAGAATGCCCACTACCACCTGCAAATTGGATTAATTCGAATGAATTGTCTTGGTTAAGAATAAATCCTTGTGAAGAGTGGCTATGCAAATTATACCTACCAATTAAAGACGGATCAATTTTAATGACATCTTCCGTTTTAGCAACGGATGCTTCATTTGTCAACTCTGAACAGCTGCAAAGCATCGCTACTAATATCGATAGTATTAAGTTTGTTTTCATTTTTTATCCCCCCTAACGGGAGTCCGGGCAATAACCCCTTCTTTTCTACAAAAAGGACCGATTCTAAG
>JAAEZH010000095.1 GCA_018222965.1 Bacteroidota bacterium | reverse complement strand
GTTGGTTCCGTTGGTTCCGTTGGTTCCGTTGGTTCCGTTGGTTCCGTTCTGTTAACTGAAAATTAATCATTAGGAATTAACAATTCAAAATTCCTCATTCCGCATTAAAAATTAATAATTAAAAATTAAAAATTACCAACTATCAATTACTTCCCCAGTCTCTGCAAGTACATCTGGATCGTGTTCTTCAAACCATAGTACAAAGCATCAGAGATCAGGGCATGGCCGATAGAGACTTCCAGTAAACCGGGCACCTCCTCCTGAAAAAAACGAAGATTATCCAGATCCAGGTCGTGTCCGGCATTTACCCCCAGTCCCATTTTGGTAGCCATTGCTGCTGTTTTGGCGTAATCAGCAACCGCACTTTCCGGGTCGTCGTGAAAATCATGCGCGAAAGGGCCCGTATAAAGTTCGATGCGGTCGGCGCCCGTTTCTTTGGCAGATTCCAACAAGCTTACTTCCGGATCCAGAAAAATAGACACCCGCACTCCTTTGTCGTGCAGGCGCGCGATCACATCCTTCAAATAATCCAGGTGCTTGATGGTATCCCAGCCATGATCGGAGGTAAGCTGTGCCGGATCATCCGGTACCAGGGTGCATTGATGAGGTCGTACCTCTTCCACCATTTTCAGGAATTTCTCCGTTGGATTTCCTTCAATGTTAAATTCGGTAGTCACCATTTCCTTTAAAGCAGGTACATCATCGTATCGAATATGCCGCTCATCCGGACGCGGATGCACCGTAATTCCATGGGCACCGAAAGCTTCGCAATCGCGGGCTATCTGTAGTAAATTGGGCACATTCCCACCGCGGGCATTCCGCAGGAGTGCTACCTTGTTGATATTTACACTTAATCGGGTCATAGTAGGATAGGTTTTGGCAGGATGTCTCAAATATTCCGGTCCATCCTATATCTTTACCGCAAAAGTACAATTTCGGCCTCAGAGTATGAATGACATCAACCCATCATCTTTTCAGGACCCGCTTCCGGTCTCAGCCCGGATTATCATGCTCTTGTTGGCAATGGTTCTGGGGCTCTTTATCGGACAAATGGCCGGATTAGGCATAGCCGAAATTTCAGGACTCGGTTCCGAAATACTGACCAGCCCGGGATGGAAACCGGAAAACAGCTTTCAGCGTACCATTTACCGGGCTGCTACTCTTTTGGGCCATTTATTTACGTTTCTGGTTCCGGCGCTATTGTATGCCCGCATCTCTTTCCCACAACAATGGAAACCCCTGATGCAAACCAACCAGCGTCCGCTGGGATGGCAACTCTTTTACGGATCGCTTTGGATCATTGTTGCTTTTCCGGTTGCTCAGTATTTGTATGTTTTAAACCAGATGCTTCCCTTGCCGGAATGGGCCACCAGTCTTGAAGACGGAGCCAATGAGTTGGTGCAGTCCCTGCTGGTTATGGAAACGCCTTTTGAATTGCTGTTTACATTACTTATTATGGCGGCAGCTCCGGCCCTTGGGGAGGAGTTTATTTTCCGGGGGCTGATTCAAAGACTGTTGGAATTGAAAACCAACAAACCGCATCTGGCCATTTTCACAGCAGCAGTTATCTTCAGTGCATTCCATATGCAATTTGAAGGTTTTTTCCCCCGATTGATGTTGGGGCTCATGCTCGGATACCTCTTTTACTGGACCAGGTCCATTTGGGTTCCGGTTGCCGTCCATTTTGTGTACAACGGTATACAAGTTGTTGCAGCCTGGTATATGCCTGAAATGATTCAGGAGCCGGCCGACACCTCCGAAATGAATGTGGAAACCTATCAGCTCATCATTTCACTCGGACTAACCTTTTTGATGGGGTATTTCCTGTACCGCAGGAGCATCCAAAACGAAGATCCAAATAGTAGAACAACATAAAGCATGGCAGGACTGAGTGGCAGAATAGTTACGGCATTTTTTTTCGTACTCGTGATGTTGGGTGGCCTTTACGGCGGCAGGATTCCTTTTATCCTGTTATTCACGCTCATTACGGCAGGATGTGTCTGGGAGTATCTGCAACTCACCCTGGACAAAGGTCGATGGAGAGCCAAATTGCGCATGTTAATCGGACTGCTATTCGGCGTAAGCCCCTTTATCCTCACTTCCTCTGTACAAATGGGTTGGGTCAAATCCAGCGAAAGCTTTGCAGCCCTCATGGCTATCCTAATCTTTCCACTTGTTTTTACCGCCTTTATTTACGAGCTTTTTAGCAAATCGCCACGGCCTTTTGCCAATGTAGCTTATATCGTATTGGGCATGGTATACATTGGAGTTCCCTTTGCCCTGCTGGATCTAATCGCCTATGATGGAGAGTATTTTTACGCCAATATTGTAATGGGACTTCTACTCATGACCTGGGCCAATGATACCGGCGCATATCTCCTTGGCTCGCGTTTTGGCAAGCACAAATTGTTTCCCAGAGTTTCCCCCAATAAAACGATCGAAGGATTTGTTGGCGGAGGGATCGTAACCTTATTATTGGCTGTGGGCCTCGGCTTTTTGTTTGAAGAACTCGGGCGCTTTGACTGGCTTGTACTCGCTCTGATCGTCGTCATCTTTGGTACGCTGGGCGACCTCATCGAAAGCATGCTCAAACGCAGCCGTCAGGTTAAAGACTCCGGCACGCTCCTGCCCGGTCATGGCGGATTGCTGGACCGATTCGACGGGTTTATTTTTCTGCTTCCTTTCGCTGCCGCGTATATTTTGATATTCCGTTGATTCCGCTTTCGCGAATGGTGAAGCGTTCTGAAAAAACGCCCGGCTCCGGCTATTAAAAATAATGCGGAAAGCCCTACCTTTGCCCTATGAAACATCTCATTGCACCTTCCGTACTTGCGGCCAATTTTGCCAATTTGGAAAAAGATTTCGAGCTCGTTAATAACAGCGAGGCTGATTGGTTTCATGTAGACGTCATGGATGGCGTATTCGTGCCCAACATCTCCTTCGGATTTCCACTGGTAAAAGCGATGAAAAAGCTGGCTCAAAAGCCCCTGGACGTGCACCTGATGATCGTTCAACCCGAACGCTACATCGAGCAGTTTCGGGAGGCGGGAGCAGATGTAATTACCGTTCATTACGAAGCCTGCCCTCACCTGCACCGGGTCATTCAGCAGATCAAAGAAACGGGTGCCAAAGCTGGTGTTGCGCTCAACCCACACACCCCTGTTTCCGCCCTTGAAGCTGTAATCGAAGAAATTGATCTGGTTTGTCTGATGTCTGTAAACCCCGGCTTCGGCGGACAAAAATTCATCTACCACACCATCAACAAGATTAAAAAGCTGCGCGAATTGATTACGGTACGTAATGCTTCTACCCTGATTGAGATCGACGGTGGAGTAGGCCTTCAAAATGCTGAAAAAATCCTCCAGGCCGGTGCCAATGTTCTGGTCGCCGGAAGCAGTGTGTTTAAGTCTGAAAACCCCAAAGAAACGATCTCCAAATTGAAAAAGATTGGGGAGCAGACGTGGTATGCTTGATACGTTTGATACGAAAATTCCGTCATTCCTAATTCTGCATTTCTCGTGGAGACTGCCCGGCTAAAGCGGGCCCGGTTGATGCCTCATCGACTTTGTCGCGATAAAAAACGTTGATCGGGGATCGTTTAGCGGCTAAATGTACTGCCCCCCCCCAATCTTAGGATCAAAACAGAAACTACTAATTGGTGTCGCTCCGCTGGAGCTTACCATCAAAATCGTAAAAAATGCTACATAGGTTTGGCTCCGCTGGAGCCATTAACCGCATTTTGACAAGCCTCCAGAGGAGGCACACCTTTGTAACAAAAAACATCGGTTTCCCTTTAAGCG
>JAAEZH010000038.1 GCA_018222965.1 Bacteroidota bacterium | reverse complement strand
TTATACAAATCTAAACAGCTTTTTTTATTCCCTTAAGTTGACGCCTATGCGATAGCTATCGGGACTCCCCCAATTTATCAATTATGACTGCACTACTCATAGACGACATGCCCAGAGCCTTAAAAGTGCTCCAATCTGACCTGGAAAACCTCTTTCCGGAAATGGAGATTTTGGGCACCGCACAAAGCGTCGTGGAAGGGGCCAAGTTTTTGCGGCAGCAACAGCCGGATATTCTATTTCTCGATATTCTTTTGGGAGATGGCACCGGATTCGATTTGCTGGAGATCTTTCCCGACCTGCAATCCAAGGTGATTTTTGTAACGGCCTCCGATGAGTTTGCGATTCGCGCTTTTCGCTTTTCGGCCATCGATTACATCCTGAAACCCATTGATCCCGAACAACTGAAGCAGGCGGTGGAACGTGCCAAAGCTCAGCTGCAGCAATCTTCCGAAAGTCTGGATTTGCTCAAAGAAACCATCCGCAAACCCGATGAGTTGCCGACGAGGATCAGCCTCCATACCCAGGAGAAAATACAAGTAGTAGAAATCGAGTCCATCATCCGCTGCGAATCGGATGGCAACAACACCATCTTCTACCTCACCACCGGACAAAAGATTTTTGTCACCAAAACCCTCAAGCAATTTGAAGGACTTTTGCAGGAGCACGACTTTTTACGCGTGCACCAATCCCACCTGATCAATGTTGCCCAGATCAAAGAATTCATCCGAAGAGACGGCGGTTACCTGGTCATGAGAAACGGGGATAAGATCCCAGTGTCAGTCAGAAAACGGGCGGAGGTGATGAAAGTGTTGGGTTAGGAAATTGTCACGGATATTGCGAAAGAACAGGAATTCGGCGAAAGCCCCCAAACCCCAGCCATCGAAATTACCCTTGTTTTCGTTTTAGTAATAAACAGGCACGTAAATGTCTGGTTACAGAGGTAACACTCTGGCCCAAATGGGTATTAAGTAATGTACATGGACATAGGTAAGTTCCATTTTTGACCGAGCCAATTTTTTGTTCAGACAAGGCAAAAAACGTAGCTATAGCCAAAGCTAAAGCGAGGCTTTTTAACGCAGTATGAGCATAAAAGGGGCCGTCACAAAATGTGTAAGTTATCTTTGTCCAGGTACAATAACCCCAAAATCTAAACCCATGCTCATCTTACTGTTAACCATCCTCCTGGCGAGGATCATAATCGCCGAAGCAAGAGACGTATAACCCTAAAAATTAAGCCGGACTCCATTTGGAATCCGGCTTTTCTTTTATTTGTTCCGGAGGAGAATCACTAAACGCTCCTCTCTCAACTCTCAACTAAATTACGCTCTTGGCAACAGCACCACTTTCTCACTCAACACGCGTCCTTCCTGCGAAACAGTCAGAATCAAGGTGCCGGGTGCCACATCGCTGAGGTTCACCTCTTTGTTGTAGAAACCGTCAAACTGCTGCACATTGTCCTGGAATACGACCTTACCGGCAATATCCGTAATGCGGATCTGTGTAGGTACGGCATCCGCTCTGAAAGTTACCTGTAGATTTCCGAATGTCGGATTCGGGAATGCTTTGAATTCTACCAGATCAAGCGTACCGTCAAATTGCGGCTCCTGAACGTCAAGAATGTCGTCTTCGATGTCAACATCGTCATTAACCTCTTCTTCGATCGGATCTTCAATCTCTTCTACTTCTTCTTTCGGCTCGTCGCAAAGCGTAAATTGCAGATCGATATCCTGTTCGGTTTCGTTGCGTAGAACGGTCAGCGTGTACCAGTCGCCCGGTTGATGCTTGTTGCGCTCAATCAGCAACTCATCGAAAGTATTTACAGCCACATCATCGAGACGCACGATTACATCACCGTCCATCACGCCATATGTTTCAGCAGAAGTACCGGAGATTACATTCGATACACGAATGCCTTTTCCTTCAACGGCACGCTGGCGGCTTAAGCTCACACCAATAAAGACCTGACAAGGATCGCGCTCCATTTTGGCGTAGTCTCCGCGTTGGGTCAGTACCACATTGGTTTGCATCGTTTCTCCATTGCGGAGGTAGGTAACAGTGATCGATTCACCGGGCTCGTGTTGAGCCAGTGCTTTGCTCAAATCGCTGTGGCGAACGAGTGGAAAATCGTTGATGGATGTCATGACGTCACCGGTTAGCAGTCCGGCTTCCTGTGCACCACTGTTATTTACAATACCATCAAGAATAACCCCTTCACCCAATGGGTTTTGCTCGGGATAAACACCCATAAAAGCCTTATTGCTTTGAGATTTTTGGTGGTTGTAATGGTACTCGTATTTGTGTTCTTTGTGCTTTTCTTTCCATTCGTTTCTTTCCTGAGCGCCATCCATTTGAATGACAACTTCTTTCTTCCGACCCTCGTCGTCGCGACGAATGATCATGTAATGTTCTACGCCTTCTTCCTCATTGCCTTCCCACATGGCCGATAACTCGTCCTTGTTTTCGTGCAGGTAAGATTTGGCATCATCGCCGGCGTAAACGCGTTTTTTTACAATAGTTTCCGTACCGTCATCTTCGATAATCTTTTGTACGATAACTACTTCGGTTTGATCTGTTTGCTCGCTTTGCGCGATCAGACTTAGATTAAATCCCAGGCAGATAGCCAGGGTGAGCGCAAGGAGGCGGGTAATTCCTGATTTCATCCTGAAGTGTGTTTTCAAGCGGACCGTAAAAGGGAAGCCTTAATATTTTGCGATACGCTTTGGTTAGAAAATAAATTCGGACTTAATGACAAGGCATGCCGAATAATGTTGCATGTAAACCCAAGACGAAAGGATGAATGTATATGTTACAATAAAATTATTTGGCTTTCGCCGAAAGGCTAATACGTTTCAAAATTGGCTATGTGTATAATTCGAAATGTCATATCAAAAATAGGCATACAATTCACTCCGCTTAATTTCGTATCCTTTGAAAGCCGGAAATAAATATCTTTGCCGCTTAAATCTTAAAATAAGCCCTAAAATCAACTCTCATGGATGTAAAGTCACAAGCTAAAAAGTACGGCTACGAATATATACAAGGCAAATCGATCACCATCAATCACAAGTTTAAGAAGCAGCCTTACTGGTTTGGTGTTTTTGCGATTGCTTATGGTTTTTTCAAATTAGCCGTAAACCCAAGTCCCATTTTTGGTGCGATTAGTATTATTTGTGGTGTTGCAATTTTGGTTATAGGCTCCATAGAGAATAAGAAAACAGAACTCCGGGATCTTGGAATTAATAAACTGGCTGCCGGGAATAACAAATTGGCGGTACAGTATAAAAATGAGCGGGTTAGCAAATATACCGCTGATGATGTCGATCGCCTGGATGTTTCCTTCCGTCGGGCAGCCAACGATAAGCAGGTAGGTACTTTGAGCGTATTCAAGGAAGACGGTTCAGAAGAGCAACTCCTGAAAATCATTGATTCTGATCAACAAAAAATGCAGTGGTTCCTCAATGAGGTCGCCAAAAAACTGGCTGAAAAACTCAATGAGGAACCAGCTACAGAGCCCGGGCTGGCTTCTTAATCCTTATACGGATCGTAAGTGCCTGCCGGGGCCATGGCCACGCCAATAGGCTTCAGTAAATGCAATACGCGGATGGTTTCGCCCTGGTGGCGAAGCACATCTGCCAGTCGTTTGTAACATTGTGGGGCTTCATCCGGTCCGGCACCGCGTAGTTGGATGCCTTTGTTTTTTACCTCAATTCGAACCACGTCAAAATCGACAGCACCTTTCCGTACAATAACCGGTTTTCGCCTTCCGCCTTTCACCTTTTTCCATTTGCGCTTTCCGGCTGCTTTGGTGCGTGACATCACCCGTCCGGCTCCGTGAACCGTGGAGTAAAGCCCTTTTCGGGAAAGTTCGGATTCAAGGCCTTCCACAATGACAGACGTATCGGCCATCGTAGCTCCGATGAATCCTTTTTGACCGGGGAAAGCCGGCGTACAGCCTTTCCGGACTACCCAGTAATTTTCGCCAAAGTGTTCTTCTTCCCAGGCGAAATTGTGGTGATTGTGTACTTCGTAGGTCACGCCCGGATTACCAAGAATCTCCAATACCTTATTGACAGCGGCGTCCCGACCAGCATAAGCATATTCACCAGCCAGTTGCATGGCTTCGATATAAGCCTGTCCGAGTTCGGAATTTCGGTCAAAGAGAATAGGTTTGGAATTCATGGGGCCTTCCTTCACCCGATCCCCAAATTCGGCACCTTGCGAAAGGGCAATAAACCCGGTAGTGGTTTTATGACCAAATCCCCGCGAACCGAAATGTACGCCAATCCACAGGTAGCCATCGTCATCCCGGAATAGATCCACAAAATGATTGCCGGCACCAACGGTACCGAGCTGCTTAGCAGCCAGGTCGATCATTTTGCGTTGCGGTTTAAAGTTGGCTTGCCGGATTTGATCGAGCACCGGGTGGTCAATTGGTTCGTTATTGGGACGGCCTACTCCGAATGAAATTCGGGAAAAGATTTCGTCCATCACTTTCCGTATGTCTACTTCTTCTGCCCGGATGTCGGTACGCACCGCTTTGTTTCCACAGGCGATATCAAAACCGACTCCGGAGAGGGAAACGTGGTTTTTATAAGCTACGGCTCCGCCAATAGGATGTCCGTATCCGTAGTGGGCATCAGCGGTCAGGACGGCGATATCCTCTTCACCAATACAGTTTTCGATTTGGCGAATAGAATTTTCATCGATGAGTTCTTCACCGAAGATGGTCAGATTTTTTGCATTTGATTTTTGTGTCATACCGCTTGAAGAAACCGCAAACAGCTTCGGGGAGTTCCCGGAAGGAAAAATAAACGGTTGAATCGGGCATTTTGGGGCCCGACCATAATACCGTTTAAAAATATGTAGATATTTGAAAAATAATCAGTCAAAAGCTTGGAAGTCAGCAATTTAGGTCCGAAATTTTTCAATTATTTGCTCAGGTTGCCGACCCGTCAGGTTGCCGACCCGTCAGGTTGCCGACCCGTCAGGTTGCATTCGGCGAAAGCCAAAAAAATGCCGGTATCCCAACTCCGGGAATACCGACATCATATTGCTTCACTTAAATTGTTAAAGCGGGCAAGGCTTAATTATCACCCATCTGCTGTATAGGTGTCATCTGAATAGATTTGATCAACCAGTTTCCGTCTGCTTGCTCTTCAAATAATACCCCGAAAGTCAGACCAGACGTAGCGGAGTCAACAACGCCATATACAAGATTGTCTGCCAATTCTTGTATACCCTGTACTTCCCAATCATCTGCACTTTCCTCAATAGGAACACCCTGCTCTTCCATTTGCTTAAAATGATAATTGTGCCCCTGAAATATGGCTTCCCGGCCATTGGAAACACCACCCATCGGATTTACCAATAAAGCATCTTCCGTGAAAAAAGCAGCAAAGGCTTCGGCATTTCGGGCATCGTAAGCTTCCCCTGCACTTTTCAAAGTAGCAAAGGCAGGATGACTTTCCTGGGCCTGTACGTTTAGGGTGAAAACGAAGGCAAAAAGACTGACAATAACGAATTTGAGTTTCATCATTTAGGTTTTAAAGAATTAATGATTTTTTGAGATTTCGATTGAAGGAATTGTTGATTCGTTCAACCGACATGGCAAAGGTGCAAACAGCCTGGGTGTCGGCTTGTCAATCTGGTCGCATAAGTTGTAAATTTTGTTGCAAGATCTGCGGCTACGGATATTTTGCCGATAATTTCATTTCAACAGCTCGAAAATTGCAGAGATTGGAATGCCAACAAACAATTCATTAATTTTGCCCGCATAAAAAACAATTCCCATGCGAATAGTACTCTTCTTTAGCCTCATGCTTGCGCTGGTAAGTTGTGGGGATAGCGAAAATGCAAGCGCGGCTACTGCCGGCCAAACTCAAACCGGAAATGCGGAGATTCCGGACATTAAAGTACAGGTTACCGGTGCTCCACAGGAGTGGATGTTTATGATCGGTTTCTATGCAGACCAGCAATACAAGGTCGACTCGGCTATGGTGGATGCCAGCGGTATGGCTCACTTTGAAAATGAGACACCTTACCAACAAGGATATGTCTACTTCCTGATCCCACAAAAAATGTCGCTTCAGGCCATGATCTCAGAAGATCAAACCTTTAGTCTGACCACCCGGATGAATGATCCGGTGGATAATATGATGGTAGACGGAAGCATTGACAACGAATTGCTGTACCGCAACCTCAAATTCGAAAACGAACAACGACCGCGATTTAATTCCCTCAACCAGCAACTCAAATCATTGCAGGAAGGGACCGACCAATATGAAGTGATCGCCGCTAAACGAGATGAACTGCTGGCTGATCGGGAAGCACATCTAAATGAAATTTATACAGAACACCCCAATGCGCTGTTTACCAAGTTTAAAAAAGCCGGCCAAAACCCGGTCGTGCCAGAGGTGAAAGGACCCGATGGTGCCATTGACCGCAAAGCACAGGTTTTTCTGTATCGTACGCAGTTCTGGAATGATGTGGACTGGAACGATGAACGCCTCCTCTATACCCCGGTCATCAGTAACAAATTGAAGCGCTACATCGAAGAACTGACCCCGCAAAACCCGGATTCGATTCTCAGTGCATCCTATTACCTTATGGATATGGTCCCGGAAACTTCGGAGTATTATAAATATTTCGCCAACTGGATTGTAACTTATTACGATCCTAAGGAGACTACACTGATGGATCCACAGGCCGTATTCACCAATATGGTACAGAAGTATTTTACTTATGACAAAGCATTTTGGGCCGACTCCGCTTCGGTTTATTCCCTGCAGCAACGCGCCTACGAAATGTCTGCCAGTCTGGTTGGGAAAAAAGGTCCGGATGTAACGGCCAACAATCCAAATGGCCAGCCAAAGTCCATCTATGAAATGGATGCACCATACATCGTAGTATATATGTATACCCCAAGCTGCGAGCATTGTGCAGTAGAAACCCCAAAGCTCGTTCAGTGGTATAAAGAATGGAAACCAAAAGGCGTTGATGTGTATGGCATCGCCATTGATACGGATCACGATGAGTGGGTCGAGTATATCCGGAAAAATAATATGCCCTGGACCAATGTGTTTGATCCAACCAATAAGTCAATCTACGCCAAATATTATGTGGATGTAACGCCGGAAATTTATGTACTCAATCCGGAACGTACCATCATAGGTAAAAACCTGAAAGTAGAACAAATCGCTACCATGATCGAAAGAGATCAGGCGAAGCGCTAAATTGGATAAGTTCTCAATACAAAAAGCCCGGTATGCACCAGCAACCGGGCTTTTTGATTTTTATCCCTTTCGGGGAATTAGTGTTTAACGAAAGTATGGGTCTGACTTTGATGACCGGAAATAACACGCACCAGATACATGCCCGACGGAAAATCATTCAAAGATACCGGCAACGAAATCAACTGATGAATTTCCGGATGAATTTCCCGAAGTAGCTTGCCACTCAAATCAGTGATCTGCAGCGACAATTGCTCCGGCAATTCCTCAAATATCATTTCCACCCGCATATCTCCCGATGTGGGATTGGGTTGCAGGCTTGTTTTTGCAAACGGCTTATTCTCTTTCGTAGAAACGCCATCATCTACCTGGATATTGATGGAATAGGTTTCCAGAGAATACAAGTCATTTTGCGCACCTACTTTAAATTGGATCGTCGCGTAATCCTGTCCGAATTCTCCCAGTTTGGGTTGATAGGAAAGGGATTGCAATTCACTTACCGGGATAAATTGATAAGGCGTCACATCCTGGCCGTAGAATTGAAACGTTCCTGCATTAGGTAGCTCCATAATCCGCAGATTCCAAAATGGCTCCGGATAATCCGGATTGAAAATAAAATCCTCAAATCCGAATACATAAATTTCATCCAGGTACAGATCCAATATCCAGCTTCCTCCGGAGGGATGCTCTGTGAGGTTTTCTTCAAACGAGACAGTAGTCGAAGTAGCTCCCATGAAGATATCCTGATCGCCATCATTATCGGTATCCATAAATACAGGCGTACCATCAGCTATTGAAGGATCTCCAATCATCGAAAATGGATCATCCTGCGCTGTGTCAAATTGTGGCTCTTCCGGGGTCCCGATATTCTCTACATAGAAATTGGCAAACCAATCTCCATTCCACAAAATTTCCTGGGCATACATATCCAAATCACCGTCGGCATCCAGATCGGCAAAGTCAAAAACGTGAAAGCCAAAACTGCCCATGTGGTCGTTGGCCGCTTCAAATAAATTGACACCTCCAAATCCGGAAACAAAATTGGGAGAAAATGGAGTGCCGGTATTTTCAAAGCAAAGAATGGGACTATAGTACCCACTACTAACCAGATCTAAATCGCCATCGGCATCCAGATCCACAAAGCGGTAAAATTCTTCGGAGGTCGTAAAAGAGGTTTCCTCAACCGGATCGGCAAAAACCGGCGAGGTCGGGCTGCCAATATTCTCAATCAGATAATTGATGTTATCGTAATAAGCGGAATACAAAATGTCCAAATCGCCATCGTCGTCCCAGTCTGCCACCTGAAAGGCCCCAAGGTCACTTTCGATGATGCTGATCCCGTTTGGGTTTGTATTCAGAGTGTTAAACACCGGCGTGGCGGAAGTGCCACTGTTTAGCCAGACCTGAACTTCGTTTTCCAACATGCCGTAATAGGCCAGCATGCCACCGCCAAAGAGGTCCTTCAATCCGTCGCCATTGATGTCAATAGCCGTTTGCAGGGGACCGGTGAAATGCTCGGAAATTAAGAAAGGATTGGTCTCGGTAGGTCCGAATGTCTGTGCTTTGGCTTTCGCCGAAAGGCATAAAAAAAGACCGATAAAACCAGCACCAGCGAGTTTGCGAAGTCCGGAAAAGCCTAATTTGCTCGAAATTTCCCGACTGAGCCGGCTAATCTTACGAATAGCTGATCGAAGGGCTTGTCCCTTTGTAAACTCGTCGCGTTGAATTTGTTTAAGCAAATAACGGAGTTGCCGCCCCTTTCGGGCGAAGTGCTTGGTAGAAGTGTTCATCTTCCAGTATTTTGAGTGAGTAAAGGGGCCGGAAAGAGAAGTAACCCTTTATTCCTTCAGGCAGGGGTTTGTTACCTCCCTAAGCACAAGGCTCCAATCAGGATATGAAGATCCATTCGGCAAAAGCCTGAAAATCAATGGCGATACAACAATTATCCCCTATCTTTGTATTTGTATTGCAAACAACCCATTGAAATGGACATCACCGAACAAAGGCCGCTAACTGATTGGTTGCCGATCACGAAGAAGGAAGTAGAAATGCGGGGATGGGAGGAACTTGACGTGATCCTCATCTCGGGCGATGCCTATGTAGATCATCCGGCCTTTGGCGCTGCCGTTATCGGCCGCATCATCGAAGACGAAGGTCTGCGTGTTGCTATTATCCCTCAACCCAACTGGCAGGACGATCTGCGCGATTTCAAAAAACTCGGCAAACCCCGACTCTTTTTTGGAGTTACCTCGGGTTGTATGGATTCGATGGTAAATCACTATACAGCTGCAAAACGGAAACGATCCACCGATGCTTACACGCCCGGCGGAGATGCCGGCTTTCGTCCGGATTATGCTGCAACGGTTTACACCAAAATTCTCAAAGAAATTTATCCGGATGTGCCGGTGCTCCTGGGAGGAATTGAAGCCTCCCTGCGCCGCGTAACCCATTACGATTACTGGAAGGACGAGTTGTTTCCCAATATCCTGACCATGAGTGGTGGCGATATGCTGGTCTATGGCATGGGCGAAATGCCCTTGCGGGAAATCATCCGCCTCCTCAAGCGGGGAGTGCCGTTTGAATCACTCAAAACGATTCCTCAAACGGCTGTGCTTAGTCCGAGACAGGAGGAACTGCCGCTCAACAAAAACTGGGAGGATTTCAAATTGTCTTCCCATGAAAAATGCCAGCGGGAAAAGAGGGCATTCGCGGCCAATTTTAAATACATCGAGCAGGAATCAAATAAGGTAAGAGCAAGACGTCTGATTCAGGGGGTGGGAGACCACAACCTGATTGTCAATCCGCCTTATCCCCCCATGGAAGAGACGGAAATTGATGCTTCTTTCGATCTGGCGTATACCCGTCTACCGCATCCAAAGTATAAAAAGCGGGGCGCGATTCCGGCTTATGAAATGATCCGCTTTTCGATCAATATGCACCGGGGATGTTTTGGTGGCTGCAGCTTCTGCACAATCTCTGCTCACCAGGGCAAATTTATCGCCTCGCGTTCAGAAGAGTCGATTCTCAAGGAGGTCGATCAGGTGACTCAAATGCCCGGTTTCAAAGGCTACATCAGCGACCTGGGCGGCCCTTCGGCCAATATGTATCGCCTCAAAGGCAAAGATCAGTCCATTTGTGACCGCTGCGTAGCGCCCAGTTGCATCCACCCGGTGGTTTGTTCCAACCTGGATACCAGCCACAAAGCAATGACCGAGTTGTACCGCAAGGTAGATGCGCATCCCGAGGTGAAAAAAGCCTTTGTAGGTAGTGGGATCCGCTACGATTTGCTGGTTGATGAGTACAACAAAAACAACGACGGTAGTATTGATGAGTATCTGGAGCAGGTCGTAACCCGACACGTTTGCGGCCGCCTGAAAGTTGCGCCGGAGCATACCTCCGATGCCACGCTTAAGGTAATGCGCAAGCCAAGCTTTAAGCACTTTCATTCCTTTAAAAAGAAGTACGATCAGATCAACAAAAAACACGGGATGAACCAGCCTTTGATTCCGTATTTCATTTCCAGTCACCCCGGCTCCGAGATGGAAGATATGGCCAATCTGGCTGCGGAAACCAAAGACATGGGCTTCAAGCTCGAGCAGGTACAGGATTTTACTCCGACGCCTATGACGGTGGCAACAGTGATCTATTACACCGGCCTGCATCCCTATACTTTGCGCCCGGTTTACACCGCCAAATCACCCAAAGAGAAGAAGCGGCAACACCTGTTTTTCTTCTGGCACAAAAGGGAAAACCACCAGGCCATTCGCGACAAGCTGGCCAGCCTGGGCAGGGAAGACCTGATCGAAAAATTGCTCCACGATAAGAAGAAAGCGCGCAAGCAGGAAATCGTGAAGAACAGGCATCGGAAAGGCAAAAAACGCCGCGGGAAACGCAAAGTGAAGCATTGATTTGCAGACAGTGTGGATTTTCAGTTGTATTTTACTCTTCTAGATGAAACTTCAAACAACAACTGAAAACACGCATACATGAAAAAGGTATTTCTACTATTTTTTGTTTTTATATTTCAAATCTCTCTCCTTTTTTCTCAGGAAATAGAATGGGTCCTTCAACAGGAATCGGAAAATACGTCCACCTTCACCGATGTCATTGCTAATGATGCGGAAGATATTTTCGGTACCGGCAATATGACTTTCGATGTTTACATTGATGGGAATACGCTTGCCTGGTCGGGAGGCACACAGGATGTTTTTTTGGTGCGGCTTTCGCCGAATGGAGAATTTGTTTGGGGGGAGATTCTCGCCTGTACGGGAACCGCCTCTGTGTACGATGTGAAGTTGGACGGAAACGGCAATGTCCTGATAGTAGGATATTTTACCGAAGAACTTTCCATACAGGGAGAAACGGTTACAACAACGGGTAATGCCGGCGGTTTTATCGCTTCTTTTGATGCTGACGGGAACTTAAACTGGCTTAAGGGGTATGGCGATACGGGGGGGATAATCCTCTATGAGATGGTTATTACCAGTGAGCAGGAAATTGTAGCGGTCGGGCAACTTCAGGGAAACGGCGAAATAGAAGGGCAGACCGTTGAATCGGCAGGCTCCATTGATGCTTTGTTGGTCAACCTGAATGTATCCGATGCTTCCTTCAACTGGTTGCAATATTTTGGCAGTGACGGCCTGGATCGCTTTAGTGCGATTGATGTCGACTCGGAAGGTAATTTGATTGTCGTAGGCGCTTTTTCGAATACCGTAAGCATTGGTTCAGACGATCTGGTTTCTCAAAATGGATCCGACCCTTTGTTTGTCAAAACCAACAGCAATGGAACGCCAATTTGGGCAAAGAGTGCTGGTTCGGCGGAAGACATTGCAAACGGTCGGGGCGTAGTGGTCGATAATGAAGACAACATTTACATATCCGGATTATTTAGTGATCTGCTCGACTACGAGGATAACTTCCTGTACGGTTTTGGTGGAGAGAAGTATGACCCTTTCCTGATCTCTATTGATCCGGACGGCGGTTTACGCTGGATGCAGGGGGCTCAAACGGAAGGAAATGCTTTTAGTGGAAAGCTGGAAATTTTTGGCGACCAGCTATTGACCGCCAATGCCTTAAATGACGGGCTGAATTACGACGGCAGTGATTTGCCCAATTTTTCGGGCAATGGAGCCGCTTTCCTCTGGTTTGACCTTTCGGGAAATCTGACGAACTCCATGTTTTACGACGGGGATCAAACAGACGGAGCCGGCTTACTGACAAAAGTGGGCGATGACTTTTTGATGCCTCTGTTTTTTGACAATTACATAGAGGTTGACGGGAATTCCTATACTTCTTTCAATGGCATTGATGGATTGTTGATTCGCTACGCGCCTGAAATGACCATCTCCACAGAGGAGCTGTATTTTGAAGATCTGGCAACTGCCTGGTATGCCGGAGACCACACCCTGGAAGTACAATTGCATTCGACGAAAGTCGATTGGATATCCGTTTACACCACAGATGGGAAACTCCTGTACCAACAAGCCGCAGAAGCCTATATGCAAATCGGTTTGCCCGATATTCCGGATGCCCTGCTTCTTGTCCAATTGACTTCAGAAGATGAGGTAGCTACTAAAATTATCCCGGCTATCCATTAATTAGTTTAGTCACAGAATTTGCCAGGGGTATTCCTGCCTTCAGCTTTGGATCGGGTTCTGCCCGTCGGGTAATATGCTCGACGGGCACGACTCCCGCCCAGATATCAAGATCGTAATCTTCTTTGTTATCGGATGGTGGCCCTGTCCGGATTTTGGCAGAGGCTTCTTTTAGGGGCAGGCTGACCAAACTGGTAGCCTTCATTTCCTCTTCATTTGGTAGTCTGGCTTCCTCCCAACGTCCTTTTAAAACCTGATCTGAAATCGCTTTTAATCCGGCTAATTTGGCAGCTTCGTCTTTTACCAAAACAGCCTTCCCAAAGAGTACGACCGATTCGTAATTCATGGAGTGGTGAAAAGCCGATCGGGCAAGTACCAACCCATTTACCCGCGTAATGGAAATAGAAACATCCACACCTGATTCCAATGCTTTCATCATTCGGCTGGCAATGGAGCCATGCAGAAACAAGGTGTCATCCAGCCGGCCGTATAAGGTCGGAATCACAACGGGATGATTTTGATGGATAAAACCAACATGACATATATACTCTTTATCCAGTATGCCGTAAATGGTTTCTTTGTCATAATGTCCCCGGCTGGGAGCGCGACGTACTTTTGTTTTTTCAGCCATGCTGTAAATATAAAAAGGCCTTCAGTTTCCCAAAGGCCTCCGTGTGTTCATAATCAATTGCTCTTACTGCCAGGCGCAGATCAGTCCGCCCATAAGCGCGAGTGTTACAGCCCAATACCCGGCGTTAACCAGAATGTATTTGAAGCCTTTACGCTCAAAGAGGGCATTAGTACCCAGAATTGGTAAAGCCAGGAAAATACCGGCAATAAAACCATGTAAAGCGCCGTGTTTAAAGGTTCGGTAGGAACCATCAAATTGCTCTTTTAGGGCTTCAAGCTGGCTGGTCGCTTCTGCGCCTTCCATACCCATAAAGAGTGAGTCCAGATGTACCTGATGAATCACAAGCGACTGGGTAATAAAGGCAAGCATAATGCTCAGTACCAGGCTTACGCCGAATATGACCCCCATATTCGCGCCTTGCATTTTTTCTTCAGTCATGTCGGCTGCCTTCATCCAGACGGTGCCAAATACTTTAGGGTTGTACCAGATAAATCCAACAACGGTAGGGATCAATGCCGCTACAAGAATTGCAACAATATTCATTACAAAGGATGTTTGGTGTGTAAAAAGTGATACCTGTTCCGGGAAAGTGATTCCAATATAATCTTTTTCAAGTCATCTGGTTTGTAAGTATATTGTTTTGTGATGGTTGAGTTTGGTTGAGTCGCCAGCCGCAGGCTGGCGGTAGGGGGGAGTCGCCTTGCTTTGCTCGGCGGTTGGGTTGAGTGTTGTCTAGCTCGCCTTTGGCGAGGTCTATGCCTGCCTCGTCCAGGCTACGCCTGTCCTCGTTGGGTCTATAAAATGGGCGTTGCCCATTTTGTCTGGGTCGGCGTTTAGACCCCGCCGCAGGCAGACAGCTAGACCCCAACCGCCGCAGGCGGGCTAGACCTGTCGCCGACAAAGTCGGCATAGACCAAACTCAACCCACTGGCCGCCGCAGGCGGACAACTCCCCCAAAAGTTTGCCAAAGCAAACTACTCAACCAAACTCAACTCTCCTTGTTAAGCATCATAGCCCCGACAAATGTAAAGCAGCTATTTCCCCATCAGAAAGCCAGAATCCCGTACTTTCGTGCGGCACAACTCACAAATAAACAGATCATGAACGCGATTTTTAAAGTATTTCTGCTGGCAGGATTTCTCATGCCATTAAATTTGATGGCACAATCTCAACCCGATTTTTGTGCAACTAAAGACGGTAAAAGCAACTGGCTTATTCAGTATCAACAAAATCCCGGGCTTTTCCCAACGGTGGAAGACACCCTGTATGTACCACTTACCATCCATTTGGTAGGTACCGATAATGATGCCGGGTATTTTAACGAAAAGTTACTCCTCGAAGTAATCTGTGTGCTGAATGAAGACTTCGAAGAATCTGCCATTCAGTTTTACATAAAAGGCGACATTAATTACATCGCCAACTCGGTGTATAATGAACACACTTTCGGACAAGGATCCGATATGATGCAGGAATACAAAGTGGAAAATACCATCAATTGCTACATCGTAGATGACCCGGCCGGGGCTTGTGGTTATAGCTCGTATAATCAGGGAGTTGCTCTTGCCGAACAGTGTATTAGCCCGCAAGATCATACCTGGGCCCATGAGCTCGGCCACTTTCTTTCTTTACCCCACACCTTTTATGGCTGGGAAGGTTTTAACCACTCTTACAGCCAACCGGCTCCGGTGCAGATCGATAATGCGATCGTAGAACGTGTCGATGGCACCAATTGCTCTATTGCCGGCGATGGATTTTGCGACACGCCGCCGGATTATCTCAACTATCGCTGGACCTGCCCGGATGATGGCTTTAGCATTACCCAGCAGCTGGACCCGGACAGTATCCCTTTCAACTCTGATGGTACCTTCTTTATGTCTTATGCCGGAGATAATTGCATGGAGCGATTCTCTGACGGACAAATCGCAGCCATGCGCGCAAACCTGATGACAGAAAAACAGGATTATTTGGATCAGGATGTGCCAATCGGGATTGCCAGTACAGAACCTTTTACAGTAATAACTCCGGAAGACGGTGCTTTCATAGAGGATTTTTATTCAATCAGTTTTGAATGGGAACCACTGGATAATGCCACCAACTATATCGTGGAGTTTTCACCTTTCTCCAACTTTACATTGGTGTTATTCCGATACGAAGTGACGGAGCCCGGCTTTTCAACAACAGATATTCCGGCAAACTATCAATTGTACTGGCGGGTTCGTCCGTACAATGCCTGGCATACTTGTGAGCAATGGACGGAACCGCAAATATTTTCCACCGGGGAATATTCGTCTGCCCGAAATATTGAAGGTTTGCAAGCTTTGAATATCAGTCCGGTGCCTTTGCCTTTCGGCGAAAGCCTGATGATGGAAGTAGACATTGACCAACAGATGGAGGCTCAAGTCGAAATTCTGGACCTTTCCGGAAAAGTATTGTACCTGCAAAACACCCTGCTTTCGGCCGGGAATAATACCCTGGAGCTTAGTACCAACGACCTGGCTCCCGGATTGTATATGGTCAGACTGCACACTGAGTATGGAGCTGTAAGCCGAAAACTGGTGATTGCCCGCTAGAAAGGTTTTTTTTGAACATCCAATAGTAGAAGTAAGATGAAGAATCAACTGCAAAAACTTCTGGGTACAGCTGTAATTTACCTCGTCCTATCCGGTTCCCTGATGGCTTCCGGTGGATCGGTGATCTACGTAAACCAAAATGCCAGTGGTATGAATAACGGCTCCTCCTGGGAGGATGCTTATATCGATCTTTCCGAAGCATTGGAAAATGCCACTACCGGCACCGTCCTGTGGGTGGCAGCAGGAACTTATTTTCCCGGAGCGGATACGACCAGTAGCTTCTTTATCGATGAAAATATCTGGTTGCTGGGAGGTTTTGCAGGGGATGAAACGGACATCAGCCAACGCGATCCGGACAATAACCCTACCATCCTCTCCGGAGACCTCAATCAGGATGATATGAATGGGCATTTTGACGTCAATCGCTCAGACAATGTCCTGACGGTTCTAATACTGTCTGAAAATCTCACTGCCGGCACGGTGATCGACGGTTTTATCATTCGGGGCGGACACTCAGACGGAGATGATACTGCTTTCGAAAACAAACGTGGTGGCGGTATCTTTTCCTTTGGACAGGCAATCATAAACAATTGCCGGATTGAAATGAATTTTGCGGATGCCGGAGGCGGAGGAATCTATTACCAGGGCCTGGGTGCAGAAGGCACGACCCTGAGTAATTGCAGTATCTACCTCAATGCGGCCGGAGAGGGAGGAGGCATTATGACGGCCTTCAACGAGGAAGTCGGTATTAGTATTTCCGACTGTGATTTTCTGCTAAATCAGGCCCGTGATAACGGAGGCGCCATTAAATCCCTAAACTCTCAATTGCAAGTGGCTAACTGTCAGTTTGAAGCCAATTCTGCCGTGCGAAATGGGGGAGCCATAGACGTATATTCCGATGCCTTTTACTACATCACCAATATTAGCAGCTCCGAATTTCTAGACAACTTTTCAACCCGGGGAGGAGCCATCCGCTGGAATTTTTACGCAGGCCTGGGAGGCAGCTATAATGAGTTGCACATCCATGATTGTAATTTCGTTTCAAACGATGCGGCCATGCTGGATCCGGAAAGTGAGTCGGGGAGACACGGAGGCGCTGTTTATGCTTCGATTTCCAGTACTGCCGTTTTTACTACCGTTGAGATTACCGAATCCACTTTTTTAGCAAATATGGCTGAAACTTCAGGTGGTGCCATGCGACTGGATATAAATGGACAGTATTCCACCGTAAACCTGCAAAACAATGATTTCATCGGGAACCAGACAGAAGAAGAGGGTGGGGTCTATATCAATGCCAATAACCTGGCTTCCGGAGATTTTACCTTCAATAATTGCTCCTTATCGGGCAATACCGCCGATGAAAATTATGCCGGGTTATTCCTGCGAAACAGGGGCAATGCTGAAATGAATTATACGCTGGTAGGGAATACCTTTGATTATAACACCTCTTCCGGAAATGGGGGAGCCCTAACCATTCACAACCTCGAGAATGCGCAGTCGGATCTGTATTTTGAGAATTGTGAGTTTTACGCAAATTCTGCTCTTGGATTTGGCTCTTCCGTTCTGGCTTCCGCCAATAATGACGGACTAAATGCTCGCTTTTACCGCTGCGGTTTCACCAACAACAGCGGCGGCGGCGGCTCCGTGTTTGCCGCTGTACCGGAAGACGAAAATGAGCCCCTGCCCGAAGGCTCCAATATTCATTTTGATAATTGCCTGATTGCGGAAAACAGCGGAGGTTCAGTAATCTACTGTGACTCTTTTCCGGCGCTTCAAATGACTAATAACACAATCGCCTATAATTCAGCTACCGCCTTGCACATGAATGAAGCAAGTAGTCTGAAGCTCCAAAATAACATCCTCGATAATCCGGGTTTTTCCAATTTTGTTGATGTAAACGGCGATACGGATATTCAGACCATGGGAGGCAATATCATCTCCGATGAAAGCATGAATGGATTGTTGGGAGGAGCCGATAAAACCAATACGCTTCCGCTATTTTCCATCGCAGGGCTGTATGAATACGAATTGTCTGAAATGAGTCCGGCGATTGATGCGGGGATTCTGCCGGCCGACTGGCCGGAATTTGATTTTGCCGGCAATGACCGCGTACAGGGAGGCGGCATTGATGCGGGTGCCCTGGAAAGTCCTTTCGTTAGCAGTACCGATGAAGCCTGGTTAAACAGCTTTGAAGTAAGGGTTTCACCAAACCCTGCAAGTGATTATGTGGTGGTTGACTTACTTGCTCAGGATGTTGGAAACTGGACTTTTTCGCTGACGGATATAAATGGGAGGATACTGCAATCCCATAATATTAATCACCAGGGGGACCTGTCCAAGCACGAATTTCTAATAAAAGATCTTCCATCCGGACTCTATTTTCTTATCCTTCAACAAGAGGGAAATGCATTTGGCGTGGAGGTGGTAAAGCCTTGATGGTTGAGTTTGGTTAAGTCGCCAGCCGCAGGCTGGCGGTAGGGGGGAGTCGCCTCGCATTGCTCGGCGGCTGGGTTGAGTGTTGTCTATGCCTGCCTCGTCCAGGCTACGCCTGTCCTCGTTGGGTCTATAAAATGGGCGTTGCCCATTTTGTTTATGCCGGTGTTTTCAAACAGTTACCAGTTTAGATCCCGCCAAAGGCGGGCTCAACCAAGCTCAACCCACTGGCCGCCACCGGCGGACAACTCCCCCAAAAGTTTGCCAAAGCAAACTACTCCCCCTCGCCACAGGCGAACTCCACCCCTAATACAATGGCTGCCCATTCTCATCGGTAGTAAGTACCTCCGTCATATAGTCAAATAAAGGCCGCATTTTGGCGTAGGTGTCTACCATTTTTTCGATGAAGTTTTTAGACAGAACCTCCTTATCTGAAAAGTCCCTGCGGAGCAAAAACTGTTTGTAGCGCAGGAATTCAATAGCGGGATGATCGACTGAATATCCACGAGGAGCGGTTTTCAGTTGTTCGCCGCGCAATGTTCCAAAAGTCTCTTTAAACGTCTTATCGCTTACAATCCTTTTGAGTTCCCCCGGTGCAGCAGCAACATCAGTACGGATGAGCTTCATGTCATCGGAGTTGGGGCCCCAAAAGCCGCCTCCTACGAAGGAATTGCCGGGCTCGATGTGGAAGTAATAACTCCCTCGACGCATTTTTGTCGCCCGACTCATCCCGCCGCTAAACCAGGTCTTGTAGGGCGTTTTGTCTTTCGAAAAACGAATGTCCCGGTAGATGCGATGCAGGCGGATCTTTTCGATCTCATCGATATGACTCATGGCATCGAGCAACTGATCGCGAAAATCTTTCATCTCGGCATGCGCTGCCTGGTAGCGATCTTTGTGTTTGGTAAACCAGTCGCGGTCGTTGTTATTGGCGAGTTCCTTGAGAAAGTCAAAAATTGATTTTGAAAGCAATGGGCATACTTTTAAAAATCCGGAGCAAATGGTTTTACTCCGGATTAGGTTATGGGTTTGCTTGTATAATGCCTTTCGGCGAAAAAGGTTTATTTGGCCGCAATGCTCAATGGAATGCGGGCTTTTCCCCAACTCAAAACCAGGTTGTTGCCCTCAATGCTGTATTCGAGAGACTCCTGCGTTTCTTCCACAAAATTTGGGGTGGTTTCTACACGAATCTGGTCGTTTTCGGCCTTATATTCGTAAGCGCCCCATTGCTCGGCAACGGTGTTGAAAATGGCGGTCCACGCGCCCTCTTCGGCAGGTATCAGGAAGAAGCTGTATTTACCGGCTGGAAGGGCTTGTCCCTGAACATTTATGTCGGCAGCGATGTCAATCGTGGTTGCCTCATTGGCTCCGGCCCGCCAAACTTCATTATACTTTTCCAGGCCACCCCAGATTTTGCGGCCCTTTACTTTCGGACTGCCATAATTCACGGTAATTTCTACTCCGCCAATTTTGCCCGACATTTCCATCCGCGGACTTTTTGGGGCGGGGTCGATGGTCTTTACTTCGTAAGCCGCATCGCTGTCGGAAGATGCTGGTTGAGATTCTTCCTCACTGCTTTCCGTGTCTGATTCCATTTCCGTTTCCGGGGTGTCGGTATCCTCTGATTCCGGTGTATTGTTGCAGGCTATGGCAAAACATAGCAAAGCTGCAAAGAAGGGTAGAAGCAATTTCTTCATTGGTAAAAGGTCTTTTTTGTATGTTGAATGAGTATGCATTTTATGGCACTCTAAGGTAATGTTTTTGTATTTCTTTACGGTATTGGTGCATAAGGATGCAATCGTCCTTGCGCTTTTCAATAGAAAGGGGCTGTGCTATTTGAAATATGGATTGTAATTTCGGCACCGACCCCGTATGCCCATCAAAATTGCATTCATGAAGTCTATTTGTCTTTCCCTGACACTGTTACTCTGCGGCTTGTTTTCTGTTTTGCAAGCGCAAAATCGACCAGACTATTTTAAGGCAGCTCCACCATCAGTAGAAGCTGCACAAAATATGAATTTGCCAGCCTGGGCACTGGAAATGTATCAGGAAGATCCGGACGTTGTCCTGGTCGATCAGTTGTTTCAGGAATATTTTGAAACCCATCCATTCATCGAGACTACACACACCCGAAACTATAAATTTTGGAGACGCAGTATTCAGCCCTGGCTTTCGCCGAAAGGCAAAATAAGACGACCGGAACCTGCAGTATTTCTGGCACAGTTTAAAGATCAGGAGGAAACAGACGCACTGAAAGTCCTGCCCTGGATTCCCATTGGTCCTTTTGAAACCTATACGGAAGGGAGTCAGGGAAGCTTTCCCGTTTCGTGGCAGGTGAATGTGTATTGCATGGATCAGTCGGTAAGCAATCCCGACATACTTTACGCGGGAACGGAAGCAGGTGGTTTGTTTAAGAGTACCAACAAAGGACTGAGTTGGGAACTGATTAGTGCGCAAACTTCCATTCTGACTGTACAGGATGTCAAGGTTGCACCGGATAACCCGGATTTGGTTTTCTGTGCATCCAATGATATAGTTTATCGCTCCGAAGATGGCGGAACATCCTGGGAGGAAATGTTTGAATTGGGAAGCGGGATTTACCAGTTGGAATTTGATCCGTCAAATACGCAGACCCTCTATTGTGCTTCCCAGGCCGGATTGTTTCGGTCCTATAATGCAGGCGAAGACTGGGACCAGCCCCTTGCCGGAACTTGCTGGGATGTAAAATTTCATCCGGCAAATCCATCAAATATTTATGTGTTGAGAAACAATGCCGGAGCGAGTCAGTGCGACTTCTATAAATCGGCCGACGGGGGCGCAAGCTGGCAGAAAAAAGAAAATGGATGGTATGTTCCGGAAAATCCCACGGAAGCACAAGATATTGGTGCCCGAATAGCCGTTACCCCGGCAGACCCGGACCGCGTATATGTAGCCCTTATTGGCCAAAGCAAAGAAGGCGATAATGGTTGGATCGGCCTGTATTCCAGCTTCGATGCCGGTGAAAGTTGGGCCAACCCCAACCTGCCGGATGGCGGACCATACAACAACGATACCCATCAAAACCTGGCCACCATCAATAAGGACGGAACCGGTTTTCACCAGGGATTTTACAACTTTGGAATTGCGGCTTCACATATAGATCCGGACCGCGTTTTTGTGGGTTGTCTATCGCTGAATGTAAGTCAGGATGCCGGATCGAGCTGGACCCGTATCGGTGGCTATTCCGCCGGCTCGAATGACATCGGCTGGGTCCATCCGGATGTACAGGACCTGCACGTGCTTGGCGGCGATGTGTGGGTGTGTACCGATGGGGGAATCAATTATTCTAATGATGAACTCCAATCTCACGAGTCCCGAAAAACGGGCATTTATGGCTCCGATTACTGGGGCTTTGGCCAGGGCTGGAACCAGGATGTATTGGTTGGCGGCCGCTACCACAACGGCAATGGAGGATATTACCAAACCTATGGAGTGGGAAACCATCTGCGCTTAGGCGGCGCGGAGGCACCTACCGGATATGTCAATCCTTTGCACGAGCGCAAGGCTTACTTCTCCGACATTTCGACGAAAGTCCTGCCCGAAATGATCGACGGACCAGTGCCTCAATTAGGCTCCCTGGGGTTGTATCCCAATGAATCCTACTTCACCTCGTATTCAAGTGAACTGGTCAACGATCCGAGATATGCCAACCACTTTTTTATGGGGAAAGACAACCAGATTTTCAAATCGGTCAATGAAGGGGGCTTGTTTGAAGCGATATTTACCTTCCCACAGGAAGGCCGGGTGTTGGAAATAGAGATCTGCCGTTCGAATCCCGACATCATGTATTGTGTGTTTCAGGAAGGCGCTTCTTACTGGGACGACTGCAAGATCTATAAATCCATTAATGGCGGAACCGCCTGGTCAGCCTTGCCCGATCTGCCTACTAATAATACCTTCCGCCTGGAGATTACTGTAAATCCGGAGGATGCCAGTGAAATATGGGCGATTGGTGTTGATTCCGATCCGGATAAAAAAGTATTTCAGTCAACAACCGGCGGTGTAAGCTGGGAAGATCGTAGCAGCCCGGAAGTTAACGAAGGCAGCATGCGCGACATCTGGTACCAGGCCGGAACTAATTCCCTGGTTTATGTGGTGACTACGCGAGGCGTTTTTTACTGGAATGCCGATTCAGAAAGCTGGGTAGATTATTCGGGCGGACTTCCGCAGCGGACCCGGGCACTGGAAATGATTCCTTTTTACCGGGATTCGAAGCTGCGCTTGTCGACTACCGGACGCGGTTTGTGGGAAGCTCCCATGCCTGCCGGATTCACCCCCATCGCACAGCCGATGACCGAATCCGATAAGGTGTATTGCTCGCGTGACACGGTACAATTTGATTGTTATTCGATCCTCAACCATCAGAGTGCTTCCTGGAGTTGGACATTTGATCCGGAACCCGAATGGGTGAGCGGTACAGACATCCGCAACCCCAAAGTGGTTTTTGGAGGCGAGGGCACCTTCGACGTAAGTCTGACGATTACAGATATTACCGGAAACACTTCCAGTCAAATGGTGCCGGAAATGGTTACCGTAGAAAATTACTGTTTGTTGGATACCGTTCCCGGCTTTAGCATGGAACTGGTCAACTCGGGTGATTATGCGACAACCGATGCCTTTGAAGGGGAGACCAACACCTTTACGCTAACGGCCTGGATAAAACCCAATGGCAATCAGTCGGAATACAGCGGCATTGTCATGAACAACAACACGGCTGCCGGCTTAAATTTCAAATCAGATAACGAACTGGGTTATCACTGGCCGGGCGGTGCCTGGTGGTGGAATAGTGGTTTGACGGCCCCTTCCGGGGAATGGTCCTATGTGGCGCTGGTTGCTACGCCCGATTCCATAACCGTGTATTTGAATGGGGAAGCCTCTACGCATGTCACCACGTTGGACCCGGTGGCATTGTCTACCTTCAATATAGGCAGTTACCAGGGCTGGGGCGGTCGCAATGTCTTTGGTGAAATTGATGAGGTGTGTATGTGGAATCGATCTCTCAGCCGGGATGAGATCCGCGAAATGCGCCACCTGACCAAGTCTGCCGACATAACAGCCGATCCCGATCTCCTGGCCTATTATCAATTTAATGCACCGGAAGGTGATGTTTTGGACCGGGCAGGTGTTTCGCACGCTACTTTGCGCGGCGGAGCAAGCCGGGTGATCTCTTCCGTGCCGGTTGCCGGCGGGGAGGTGTTTCGGGGGAACCTGAGCAATACAGATCCTTTTACTTTTGGAGATACCGGAATGAGTATTGATTATACGGAGAGCAGTTCGTATCCGGAGGGAGAGTTAGTGGTTTCCCGATTGCACTGGACGCCCTACAACAAACCCTCTCAAAATCCGGATGCCGGGCTTTACTGGATTGTGAATCACTATGGTGAAGGAGATTTCTGGGGCATGGATTATGTGCGCTTTATGTTGCCTTTCGGCGAATGGTATCCCGGTTTGACCGATCAGCCGGAGAATGCAGTATTGTATCTGCGTGTTCCAAATGGCGATGAACCAAACTGGTTTACCCTTTGTGAGGCATCTGAGCTTACAGATGTTTTATCATTCAGCGAAAGCTGTAATATCTCTGCCTTTGGCCAGTTGTTTATACAATCTTCGGACGAGGATTTCCCGCTTATTGACGATGGCAGTTTCAGTTCCGTTCAATACCAGCCGGTTGCCGGGATCAAGGTGTATCCAAACCCGGCGGCAGGACAGATTACCATTGAACATCCGGAGGGAGGAGCCATGCGTTTTAGAATGTTTGATGCTCGCGGCAAATTGCGTTTTGATCAATTTTGTGCGGGCCGTCAATCGGATTTGGTGCTACCTGATCTAGCAGACGGGATGTATTATTATGAGTTGCAGGGTTCCGATTTTATCAAAACCGGAAAATTGGTGATACATAAATAAGAAGGGTGTGAATGGTGCCGCTCCTATGGAGCTTTTAGAAATGTGGTAGCGATTCAGTCTACAAAGGTTTGGCTCCGCTGGAGCCGGGTCTTGTCAACGGAACAAAATTTAAATATTAGTAAGCCTCCGGAGGAGGCAAACCTATGTAGCACCAAAAGGCTGTGTACAGGACAAAAAAAATACATACGATGGGGTGCGACCCGCGTAGGCGGGTCACCCATCATTAGCACAATGGTACCCAACAAAAACGACCCGCGCAGGCGGGTCGCACCATAATGATTTGATCCACAAAATGGATTTGTCCTGTACAGAAACCAAAAAGAACAAAAAAGAAAAGCTCCGTAGGAGCGACACGAATAAAACGAATTTTCATGCGATTATCTCTCTCCCTCTTCCTGCTGATTTTTATTGCTGCCTGCTCCTCTCCGGAAAAACCGACAGAATCGGAGGTGGAAGAGAAAATGCCACCTGCCAAAACAGCATCTGTTTTGGTTGACGATCAGCAATATCCGACCTTACAATGGGGCGGGGGGCTGACCTGGCTGGGCCGTAATTTGTCGGTAGATGTAGAAGATTCCTGGTGTTATGGGAATAGCGATGCCTGTCCGGAGTTAGGGCGTTTGTATCGCTGGGAAGGAGCACAGGCAGCCTGCAGTAAACTGGGAGAAGGCTGGCGAGTTCCCACTGCCGAAGAGTGGAGCGATTTGGCCCGGCAATTTGGAGGCTTTCAGGATTGGTTTAGCTCGGATCCGGAAGGGGATGCGGTTGCCGGAAATAAAGCATTGCTGCAGGGAGGAGCAAGCGGATTGGATTTTGTTCTGAATGGCCGTCGTGGCTCAAACGGGGGATTTGAAGGAAAAGATCAATACGGATTTTACTGGACAGGAACGGAGGTGGATGAGGTAAGTGCTGTAAGCTTTCATGTAAAAAGAGCGGGCGGCAAGTTGTATCGACGGAACGCCATCAAGCGGATGGGTTTTTTGTGTCGCTGTGTAAAATAAAAAAGGTCTGAAAACAGTAATGTCTTCAGACCTTTCGTAGGGCAAAACAGGAATTTACTGCTTACTGTCCTTCCATTCTTCGATAGGCACGAATTTGAGAGACAGAGAATTTACGCAATGGCGCGTATTTTTTTCTGTAAGTCGTTCGCCCTTGAAGACATGTCCTAAATGTCCGCCACAATTATTGCAAAGAATTTCTGTGCGGCGGCCATCGGCATCTGTTTGATGCGATACGGCATCTGGAATCTCATCATCGAAACTGGGCCAGCCACATCCGCTGTGAAATTTATCATCAGAGCGGTATAGCGGGGCATCACATCGACGGCAGAGATAAACGCCTTTGGCATCGTGGAGGTAATATTCTCCTGTGAATGGACGCTCGGTACCTTTATTTACCAGAATGCGGGCTTCTTCAGGAGTCAGATTATTGTACTTCATCAATTTAAATCATTTCTGCCTTTTTGAGCACTTTGCGTGCCTCCTCAGCATCTTCTTTTCGGGTGAATAATTCTACCTGTCCGATGCTTGGAATGGCAGAATTCGAATTGTTTACAACATGGCTAACAATGTTGTGTTGTTTGAGTACGCTTTCAGCCAATTCAACTTTAAGCATATCGGGGTCACTCATTACCCGGTCCCAATTTTTTTCAAAATCCATATTTGGTCGTTTAGATGTTAGGCCCTTCAAATCAACAGCACCATTTCGATCAAGGATTGTGGTTTAACTACTTTCGTCTCTATAATAACAATTTTACGGGGTCTTTTGATCCCTGCAGCGTCGTTTATTTGCGGGTAAATTTGAAGTAGGCCAATGGCTTATCTTCATAATCGAGCGGAGACTCGGTAATTTGGAATATGTTTTCCGGTGGATCCGTATCGGTATTGGCCGATTTAAACATCGTACCACTGTCTGTTCCGGAATCAAAATTATCCAGGTTGACAGTTAGGCTTTCCACCCACTCTCCATTTTCTTTCAAGGAAAGACCGTCTACACCAACAAACCAATCGGGACTTGGGGCGATCATACTTACCAGGCTCACTTCCGGATGATCATCGTCTACAACTATGGTAAAACTGACAGAGGTCGTACCGGTTGCCAGCCGATCACCCACAATCAATTGAAGTGCCTGACCACTTTCAACTAGAGGCTCAATCTCACTCTCCAACGGCCCCGTTTTACCGGTTTCGGCCATTTCTTCCACTCCTTCACTGGCCAATTCTCCCACAGACCAGAAGGATACACCTGGTGCATGTGTCATTCCTATAGCTGTAGAAAAGTGGGCATTATCCGGAAAGTCGGTTGGATGGTCCGTACTGGTCCAGGTGCCGGTAAACTCCACGGTGTATTCGATGCCGTCGGGCAGGTTTTCCTTGTCGCAGGCAGCCAAAGTAAGCGTTGCTGCAAGAAGGATGAAGAAAGGTTTTAAATTCATTTTTTCGAATGCTTAATTAGTATGGATTAATTTTTAATTACACGATACACGCTCCCCGTTATCAGAACCAACCACTTCACCGGTACACCAATTCACCAGTACACTTTTTACGATGAAACTCCCGCAAAGGAAATCCCCGTCAAGCGGTGCATGTCATAATTAAACGTACTTAAGTCATCGAAGTTGAAGTCAGATAAACTTGAATGTCCGCAAGCACGCGAAATTACTTTCATTAGCTCGGTGGAGCCCTGAAAGAAGTTGGCCAGCCTTTCGGCGGATTTATCTATAATCAGTCTTTGCCGCAGATGATCTTTTTGCGTGGCAATACCAACCGGACAATTATTGGTGTGGCAGGCCCGCATACCCAGACAACCAACGGCCTGAATAGCAGCATTGGCAACAGCTATGGCGTCTGCACCCAACATAAGTGCTTTGGCAAAATCGGCTGGAACTCGCAGTCCGCCGGTAACGATGAGACTAACGCCTTTTGCATCAGAGCTGTCGAGGTGTTTGCGAGCCCTTGCCAGTGCCGGAATAGTAGGTACATTGATGTGATCCCGAAGAATCGTTGGCGCAGCGCCCGTTCCGCCTCCCCGTCCGTCGAGGATAATGTAATCCGCGCCGGCTTCCAAACAGAAATCAATGTCTTTTTCGATATGAGAAGCGGCGATTTTAAATCCAATCGGTATGCCTCCGCTTAGGGAGCGAACTTCTTCGGCCAACTCCCTGAAATCTGCGGCTGTTTTGAGGTCGGGAAAAGTAGCCGGAGAAATAGCATCCTGGCCGGGTTCCAAATCTCGCACTTCGGCGATGGATTTATTTACCTTATTCCCAGGCAGGTGTCCTCCGGTACCGGTTTTAGCTCCCTGCCCGCCCTTAAAATGGAAGGCCTGCACTTTGCTCACTTTCTCCCAGCTGAAACCAAATTTCGCAGAAGCGAGCTCGTAAAAATACCGGCTGTTGTTTTCCTGTTCGGCTGCGAGCATGCCTCCTTCACCGGAACAAATGCCAGTACCTGCCATTTCAGCTCCTTTTGAGAGCGCAATCTTGGCTTCTTTGCTCAGGGCACCAAAGGACATGTCTGATACGAAAAGGGGGATGTCCAGTTTGAGGGGTTTCTTTGCATTGGGCCCAATGATGGTTGTTGTATTTACAGACTCCTCATCCATCAAAGGCTGTTTGTGCATTTGGGCAGGGAGGTACTGAATGTCATCCCAGGAGGGGAGGGTATTTCGATCTACGCCCATGGCCGCCGACGGACCATGATGTCCTTTTTTTATGCCTGATTTTGCCAGGCTTTGAATATAAGCGGTATGTGGTTCTGTATCTTCCGGATTGGTGTCTGCATATTGCCCGAGGTATTCGTCGCGGTGAAAGGGTTGGGGGTGGAGATTTTCAAACGCCACGACAGCCGCCCGGTCGGTATACACTTTACCGTCGTGTACGATTGCCGGAAATTTGTGGAGGGCTTCCTCATTGTTGTATTCACTGACGCCGGAATCGATCCGGTAGTCCCAGTAATGGACGCCACAGATGAGATTGTCATTGTCGTCTACAAAACCATCGGAAAGCATAGCGCCCCGGTGCAGGCATCGGCCATACATAATCGAGACCTCTTTGTCGTATCGGACGATAACCAGATCGGTATTGTCTACCAGTGCTCCGGTGGGTTTTCGATCTTCAAGCTGGTCCCAGTCGGCTACTTCAACGGCTTCAATCAGATCAGAATACGTTTTTGGTTTTTTATTAGATGACATATTGTTGTTTTATGGTTGATTGTATAGGTAAAAAAGCAAACAGGATAAAATTGTTCTCTTCCGGACAGGCATGGCAGTTACTCGCAAAATTTCTTACCTTCTTCGCGGAATGAAAAGGAAGTTAGGAACATTGATTGTAACAGGCGTTTTTTGCCTTTGCTTTTCTAATGATGCGCAGGCACAATTGCCGGAAGTTTTGGCAAATATCAATTCGGAAGCGGATAGCCTTGCCGGCGAACGGGCATTCGCGGAAGCGATAGACATCAAGAAAAAACTGGTGCGTCGGGTCATGTCCGTAGACAGCCTGCCCGAGGAGGTGGTTAAACTCCAAAATGAAATTGCCTTCTATTGCCGCCGTCAGGGCGATTACCGATCCTCCCTCCAATATACGAGAGAAGCCATTCAGTACGGGGAAAAGTATTGTCCCGAAGCTTTTATGAGCTTAAGTAATGCCTACAATGCGCTTGGAATCTATTACTATGTTCAAAGCCAGCCGTTGAAGGCTTTAGCAGCCTATGAAAGAACCTATCAGCTCCGCTTAAAGGATTTTGGAAGGGAGCATCCCAATGTGGCAGATGTCCTGAATAATATGGGAATATGCTATGAGCAAATGGCCGATTACGGCAAAGCCCTGGACAGTTATGAAGAGGCTCTGGATATCCGCTTCAATTATTTTGGCGATTGCCATCCCCGGGTGGCAGACAGTTATCTCAATATTGGCACCTGCTGGCATAAATGGGGCGATTTTACTCGTGCACTGAGGTATTACGATCAGGCTCGAACCATTTATGAAGCAGACATTACCGAGTATGGAGCGGACCTGGTACTGGTTCTCAATAATATGGGGGTTTGTTATCAGGACCGGGGCGATTTTATGGCTGCTGAAAAACTGCTTGAAGCGACGCTGGAGATCCAGTTGCAATTGCACCCGCCTGATCATCCCGAAGTAGCTACCTCCCTGAATAACCTGGGGTTGAATTTTTTTGATCTGGGGGACTATAATAAAGCATTGATTTTTTTCCGCCGGGCACTGGATATCCGGGAGACCTCCCTGGCCCCCGGGCATCCGAAAATTGCCAGCCTTCGGAATCACATGGCTAGTTGTTTCCTGAAGAAAAAGGACTACGAACGAGCCTATAAACTGGCCCGCGAAGCCTTGAAAATGCGCCTGGATCATTTTGGCCGGATGAACCGGGATGTGGCCGATTCATACAGTGACATCGGACTGTACTTTGAGAGCCGTATGGAGTTTGATTCGGCGGAAGCCAACTACAGGTCTGCTTTGGAGATTTACATAAATCAACTGGGCAAAGATCATCCCAAAGTAGCCGATATCTGGGTGCGACTGGGTAACAGTTTTTACAATCAGAAAAAATTCGCGGAAGCGAAAAGCTATTACGAAGAAGCAGTCCGCATAAAAAGCCTGCTGGTCGGGACGAAGCATCCGGAAGTGTCCCGGATCATTGCCCACATCGCCCGGTGTATGCCCGAAAATCCTGAAGCCGGACTTGCCCTGCTGGATAAACAATTGGGCAATGAGCAATTTTTGTTGGATCCGGAAATTGCCGGCTCCGGCTTTACCCCGCTTGTTGCCCTGGAAATCCTTACGGCCAAATCGGATCTGCTTCAGCAGCTGCAAAGTGCTCAACCCAATGATAGCCTGTATGCAGCCATTCGGCAGGTACATGATGCCGGTTTGCATTGGATGGATCGGGCTTTACGCTCCTACCAGGAACCAGGCTCCAAGCAATTGCTGATGGATCGCTTTTACTATTTGCTGGAACGCATTTTGGTAAACTGCGAACAGGCATTTGCCCAAACCAATGATCAGGCCTGGATAGAACGAGCTTTTGTGGTTTCAGAGCAGGGTAAAAGCCTGTTGTTGCGGGAGGCTGTTGCAAACTTGAATACAGAATCCTTTGCGGGCATCCCGGATAGTCTTAGGAGACAGGAAGAGGATCTGAAACTGGATATAGCCGGACTTGAGAGGCGCTTGTTTCTGTCGGCAGACAGTCTTCGGGAAAACATAAACAGGGAATTGTTTGCGGCGAAACAAACTCAATACAATCTGATTAATCGTCTTCGAAAAGAATATCCCGAATATTACAAGTTGCGCTACGGAAATCAATCGATCGATCTGGCCGCAATCCGAAAGTATGTTGCGAAGGAAGAAATGAATATCCTCGAGTACTTCCAGGGGGATGATGCGGTTTATGTTTTTTTACTAAATGCCGATACCCTATGGATGCAGCGACTGGGAGGTGGATCGGAAACTGCTTTTGCGATTAGTAGTTTCCGGAAAGAGCTTACCGCTTTCAATCCAATTGATATGCAGTCGCAGGAGCTTGCCAATAAATATGGTGGCCAGGCTCATGCACTATACAAACTGCTTATCGAGCCGGTAGAAGAACAGTTTCTTGGAAACCGCCTGCTGATCATTCCCGACGGAAGTATGCATTATTTGCCGTTCGATTGTCTGCTTGGACAGCCGGTCGGATCGGAGGCGAAATGGAGAAACCTGCCCTTCCTGCTCCGGGATTTTTCGATTGGTTATGCTTACACGGCAGAGTTGCTATTGCGGCCACCCGCCGGGCAATCTGCCATATCCGGAGAAGTACTGGCCATGGCACCCAGCTTTTCGGGAGTCGGAGAATTGGCCCCTTTGAAATACAATGCCGAAGAAATAGAATCTGTTTCAGCAGCCTGGCCTGCCCGGGTACTGCTTGGATCGGCAGCCACAAAAAGTCAGTTTCAGAAAGAAGCTCCCTTACATCGACTGTTGCATTTGGCGACTCATGCTGAAGCAAATGATACCATTGGGAGCTATTCCTTTCTGGCGTTTCAGGGAGGTGATACAGACGTGGATACGGCCCGGTTATTTGCGAGAGAGTTGTTTAGTATGCGCCTTCCGGCGGATCTTGTGGTCCTGAGTGCCTGCGAAACAGGAGTAGGGGAGTGGCAGCGAGGCGAAGGTATGATCAGTTTAGCGCGTGGGTTCTTTTATTCCGGTGCGCGAAGTCTGCTTACCAGCCTTTGGAAACTGGATGATCGATCCTCTTCCCGCCTGATGGCTAATTTTTACGACAGACTGGAGCAGGGCGAATCGAAAGACGTGGCCTTGCAACAAGCAAAGTTGGACTTCATTCGCGAAAGCAGCAGTATACAGGCGCATCCCTTTTATTGGGCTTCTTACGTTCCTGTCGGGGTGATGGACCCAATACCTGCTCCGACTCAATCAAAGTTTCCCTATTGGATTTTTAGCGGATTGATCGGGCTTGGACTGATCGGTTATATTATTTGGCTGGCGCGAAAGTAAAGCTGAAAAAATCAGGCAGTGCTTCTGCCCAGGTAGCCGGTTCATGTCTTCCTCCTATTATTTCGAGATATCGGATGTTTTTTTCAGGCAGCCCTTTGCGCTTTAAGATTTTTATTAAATCGGTGGTATCGTCAATGGAATCGATGATCCCATTGTTGTTTCTGTCGCTGATTTCATCCTCTGTGCCCGTTTGGAACCAGCACCGTAATCCGGGATTGACTCCCAGCCTGGATACGGAATCATGTACGATGCGGTCGGCATCCGGGTCTTTGGGCTTAAAGTCTTTTGATCGCCACCATAAAGCTCCGGAGAAGACACCGCAAAAACCAAAGGTGGAAGGATGATTCCAGGCGATGTCAAAGGCGGATAAGCCACCCAAGGAGAAGCCGGCAATTCCCACCTTTTGCGTATTGTTGGAAATATTGAAATTGCTGTGTAAAAAGGGGAGGAGTTCCAGCATGACAAACCGACTATATGCCGCTGCTTTGTTGCCCCGATTTTTGTAGTCAGGCGAAGAGGCAGTACCATATTCGTTCATCCGATCTTCGGGGAAAATTCCTACGCAAATGACAGGCGGAGTTTTAGGGTCGGCCAGATATTTAGGAAGTTGAAGGGCTTCCAGGTCTTGTCCGTCATTAAAAAGAATCAAAGGGTATCGGGCTTGTGATTCATTGGATTTTCCATAAAGAGCAGGCAGGTAAATGTCAAACTTTACAGACCGCTCCATATGGCCTGAAATAAGCAACCAGGTTTCTACCAGTGGCCGGTGTTTTTGCCTGTGCCCCTGCCGGGGCCGGCGAATGGCACCCGTTTTTGGATCAAAAACAGCAAAATTTTTCCGATTATTTTTTTTCAGGATTGAATTCAAATATGCAACTTTTAATAGGTTGGAGGCTGAAGCTACCGAACAGAAATCCGTTTTGCAAAGTTAGAACGGGATTATCTTTTTTTAGAAGTATTTTGTGGAAGGTGTAAAAAACTGATAGTCAATAACTTTTGTTTGTTCAAAAGCCGAATAGCGCTATCTTTGCAAAGTGTAAAAATTACACTAAACGAACTTGCATGGCAATTAAAGAAGAATATTTCCGCTGGTTTTCACCCAATTTGGGTATGGACATGGAGATGATGGTGTATGGTGATCGGGGTTATCCGGTGATCATTTTCCCAACGACAATGGGCCGCTATTATGAAAGTAAGGACTTTGGTCTCATTGAATCAGCCAAATGGTTTGTAGAGCGCGGGTTTATTCAGATATTTTGTCCGGACAGCATGGATAAGCATACCTGGTACAATAAGGAAATTCATCCTGCGATGCGGGTGCGTAATCACCAGTGGTATGATAAGATGGTTGTAGATGAGATCATCGGAAAAATACGCTGGAATACGGGAAGTGGTCGTGTTGCTGTTGCGGGAGCGAGTTTTGGCGGATATCATGCGGCCAATATTGCATTCAGATATCCACATTTGGTGAGTCATCTTTTCAGTATGAGCGGTGCATTCGACGTTAAGTCGTTTATGGACGGTTATTATGACGATCAGGTATACTTTAACAATCCGCTGGATTATTTGCCGGGAGCTACCCACGGGGATCTTTGGAATATGAAAATTGTACTCGGAACCTCAGAATGGGATATTTGCCTGGAAGCCAATAAACACATGGCTGGTGTATTGCAGGCAAAAGGCATTGACCACTGGCTGGATGTGCGCGGTTGGCAAGAGCACGACTGGCCGCTTTGGCGGGAGATGTTTCCGCATTATCTTTCATTGATTTAAGTACACACGCAATAGTGACAGGTATGAAGAAAATCGGAATTTTATTCGGACAGGAACGCACTTTTCCACAAGCATTTGTCGATCAGGTAAATGCGACAGCCCCCAAGGGCATCCGTGCAGAATTTGTAAGCGTAGAGGAGGTGATGCAAAATCGCGGTGTGGGGTATGCGGTTATCATTGACCGGATCTCACAGGATGTTCCCTTTTATCGGGCGTTTTTAAAGAATGCAGCAGCAACCGGAACAGCGGTTATTAACAATCCATTCTGGTGGAGCGCAGACGAAAAGTTCTTTAACAATGTTCTGGCTGAGCAAATTGGCATTCCTGTTCCTAAGACAGTCTTGTTGCCTTCCAAAGATCATCCGGAGGATACTACATCCGGGTCTTTTACCAATTTGAAGTTTCCGATGGATTGGGAAGGAATCTATGACTATCTTGGCGGCTTCCCGTTTTTCATGAAACCTTATGCAGGTGGCGGATGGAAAAATGTGTATAAAGTGCACAATCCGGAAGAGCTTTTTCAGGCATACGACGAAACCGAACGCCTGGTTATGATGTTACAGCAAACCATCGACTTTGATGCCTATTTCCGCAGCTATTGCATTGGTGGAAAATATGTACGCACCATGCATTATGAACCGCGCAATCCGCATCATCTGCGCTACAATGCGAAGCATGATGTATCGGAGGAAATGCTGAAAATGATCGATGAATATGTAATCCGACTGAATCAGGCATTGGGCTACGACTTCAACACCGTAGAGTTTGCCATTCAGGATGGTGTTCCTTATGCTATTGATTTCTGCAATCCGGCTCCTGATGCCGACTTGAATTCAGTAGGAGAAGAGAACTTTAAATGGGTAGTTGAAACGGCTGCCACATACGCAATTGAAAGAGCGGAAATGCAAGATCCGGGCGGTCAGAACCTGACCTGGGGAAGTTATATCCGCCAGTCTATACATGCTTAAACCGAATGCCTGCAGTTGTTCCGGTTTTATCCGGAACGTAGCGCCATTCGGCGAAAGCCAGAAAATGAGGAGTAAAGAAATATGGAACCTATTCGTCTTGCTGTCATAGATTTGTACAATGGTGTGCCCAATCAGGGAATGCGTTGCATAAAGGATATTGTAGACAGCTTTCAGGATGATCTGAGCTGGAAGGTATTTAATCTCCGTCAGGAAATGGAAGTGCCTGCCGTGGAAGATTATGATATTTTCATTTTCACTGGTGGACCTGGAAATCCTCTGGACGGTGATGGAAAGTGGGATGTGGCTTTAAATTGCCTGTTTGATGAGATTTGGTATTCGAATGAAGAAGGTATTGGCCCTAAAAAGTATGCCTTCCTTATCTGCCACTCTTTCCAGATGGCCTGTCATCATTTTGGGTTGGGATCTGTAGAGGCGCGGAAGTCTATGAGTTTTGGAACTTTCCCGGTTTACCTGACAGATACTGCTCTGGAAGATCCGGTATTGGGGCAATTGCCCAACCCGTTTTGCGCGGCTGATTTTCGGGATTATCAACTCATACAGCCAAACCTGGATCGGTTTAACGAGATGGGAGCGGAGATACTTGCGCTGGAAAAGATTCGTCCGCATGTACCTTATGAGCGGGCAATCATGGCCGTTCGGTTTTCAGAGGAGATGCTGGGAGTTCAATTTCACCCGGAAGCAGATCCTTCCAGTATGATGAAATATTTTCAGGAAGAGTCCCGGATGGTCCAGGTGATCAATGAGCATGGCAAAGATAAATATGCCCGCATGATCCGTGACCTGAGCCACCCGGATATGATTCAGCTTACGCATGATACGATCCTGCCTGAATTTATCTTTCAGTCGATAAAAAAATTAAAGGATAATCCGGTGACTGTTCCCGGTTAATCCGTCTAAAGCCTGTATTTAGCCCAACCAAGGAAGCCACAAACAAGCCTGCTATGATTAGTACGCTCCGTCAGAAATTCAATGCTGAATTTTCAGACCAGAAGTATGCGGCCCTACAGGATTGGGTCGCCGGTCAATACCATTATCGGGCGCCCTTCCGGATCGCCGAAACCCCTGTGTTTGTTTCTCGCGACTTGCGTCGAAAGCTTTATGAGGCCTGTGAAGAAATCACCGATGTATTGGTTCGTCCGGACTTTAAGGAACTAACCAAAGAAGCGGTTTTGCATGGGCAGGAAGTGCCCGACGAGACGCCCCATACCACTTTCCTACAGATGGATTTTGGAATCTGTCGCGATGAAAATGGCGAACTTACGCCACAGCTAATCGAGGTACAGGGGTTCCCCTCGCTGTATTTTTTTCAGGATTTGGTAGCGCGTGCCTATCGGGCTAACTACGATATTCCGGAGAATTATACCCACTTGTTTGGGGATTATGATACGGAAGCTTACATCGAGCATTTGCGCCGCATTATCCTAGGTGGTCACGATCCGGAAAATGTAATTTTGCTGGAGGTGGAACCGCACCAACAAGTTACCGAAATCGACTTTGTTGCCTGTAAAGCCTTATTGGGGGTAGAATACCTGTGTGTATCAGAGTTAAAGGTGACTGGCGATGATGTATTTTACATTAAAGACGGACGGAAAATTCAGGTTCATCGGATCTTCAATCGGGTGATTTTTGATGAGCTCATTCGCCGCGACGATCTGAAGCGGGAATTTTTCTTTACCAAGCATCATAATGTAGAGTGGATTGGCCATCCCAACTGGTTTTTCCGAATCAGTAAGTTTACGCTTCCTCTCCTGAAAAGTCAGTATGTACCCGAGTCCCGCTTTTTGAATAAGCTCGACAAATTTCCGGATGATCTGCACAATTATGTACTCAAACCACTTTATTCTTTTGCAGGAACGGGGGTGATCATCAACCTCAACCAGTACGATCTGGAGAGTATCGAAGATCCGGAAAATTATATCCTTCAAAAGAAAGTTGAATACGCCGGTGTTGTAGACACTCCTGATGGACCAGCCAAGTGTGAAATCCGTATGCTGATGCTATGGGATGAGGGAGCTCCTCGCCCTGTGATTGTCAATAACCTGGCTCGATTGAGCAAGGGACAGATGGTTGGTGTTCGCTACAATAAAGATAAGACCTGGGTAGGGGGGAGTGTTGGATTTTTTGAGGAGTAGATACTTGACATGACATGTGACGTGACATGACATGTGACCCGACATGTCATGTCGAGTTAAGACCTTTAACCAATAAAAAAAGCCCGCTTCCTTCCGGATAGCGGGCTTTCATATCAATCAAAGCAAATATTATTGAGCTTGTTTCTCCGAACCGATGGAAGCAGCAAAGTACTTCCGGTTGAGAAGTGCAATATTATCAATGGAAATGCCCTTCGGACATTCAGCTTCACAGGCTGTTACATTTGAGCAGCGTCCGAATCCTTCATCATCCATTTGCTTCACCATGTCGAGCACGCGCTGTTGTTCTTCTACCTGTCCCTGTGGCAGCTTTGCCAGGTGGGCCACTTTGGCAGAAGTAAAGAGCATAGCTGATGCGTTTGGACAAGCCGCTACACAGGCCCCGCAACCGATACAGGTCGCAGCGTCGAATGCTTCAGCAGCATCTACCTGTTCTACCGGGATCGCATTGGCATCCACCGCTTGTCCGGTGTTTACCGAAATGTATCCGCCAGCCTGAATGATGCGGTCGAATGCCGAGCGGTCTACCGCCAGGTCTTTCATTACCGGAAATGCTGCAGCGCGGAATGGCTCAACCGTAATAGTATCCCCATCATTAAAGTAGCGCATGTGCAACTGGCAGGCAGTGGTTCCGGCATTGGGACCGTGCGGATGCCCGTTGATCACCATACTGCAGGTACCACAGATACCTTCGCGGCAGTCGTGTTCGAAAACAACCGGCTCCTGTTTTTTGGAGATGAGATCTTCATTTAGAACATCCAGCATCTCCAGGAAGGACATATGTTCATTGGCTTCCACATTATAGGTCTCAAAGGTTCCTTTTGAGTCCTGGTTTTTCTGGCGCCAAATTTTGAGCTTAAGTTTCATTTTGTTCCAGTTTATGGAGTGCCTTTCGGCGAATTCCTGTTAATTAATAATCCGGCTCCTTCGATTATTTGTAACTCCGTGTTTTGAGTTCTACATTTTCGAAGGTGAGATCTTCCTTGTGGAGGACAGGATCTCCGGCCTTTGGATCGGCCCATTCCCAGGCAGCTACATAGGTGTACTCATCATCCCGGCGAAGGGCTTCCCCGTCTTCGGTTTGATATTCTTCACGGAAGTGCCCGCCACAGCTTTCGTTGCGGTCGTGTGCGTCTACGATCATCATTTCACCCAGTTCGAGGAAATCAGCTACGCGATGCGCTTTCTCCAGTTCCGGATTATACTCATCGGCAGAACCTGGCACATATACATCTTTGTAGAATTCTTCGCGCAATTCGCGTACCATCTTCCGGGCTTTCTCCAAACCTTCTGCACTACGCGACATACCGCAGTAGTCCCACATGATCTTACCCAGTCGACGGTGGAAACTCTCCACAGATTGGGAGCCATTGATTTTAAACAATTCGTCGATGCGATCAGATACTGCTTTTTCCGCTTTCGCGAATGCTTCATCATTCGGATCGATCTGTGGCGTACGAATCTCTTTGGAAAGGAATGTACCGACTGTATAAGGGATCACAAAGTATCCGTCTGCGAGCCCCTGCATCAAAGCAGAAGCACCGAGGCGGTTGGCACCGTGATCGGAGAAGTTGGCTTCTCCCAGGGCAAAAAGTCCGGGAACATTTGTTTCGAGGTTGTAATCAACCCACAAACCACCCATGGTATAGTGTACTGCCGGATAGATCATCATCGGTGTGTGATATGGGTTCTCACCAGTGATCTTTTCGTACATCTCGAAGAGGTTGCCGTATTTGTTTTCCACGACTTTTCGTCCGAGTTCGAGGATTTTCTCCTTACTTGGATTTTGAATGCCGTGGGCATTGGCTTCCGATTTGCCATATCGCTCATAAGCGTCAGCAAAGTCGAGATAAACAGCCAGACCGGTTTTGTTTACCCCTCTTCCTTCGTCGCAGGCTTGTTTAGCTGCCCGGGATGCCACGTCACGTGGAACCAGGTTGCCAAAGGCCGGGTAGCGACGCTCGAGGTAGTAATCGCGATCTTCTTCTTTTATATCTGTTGGTTTCAGCGTTCCGGCGCGGACCGCTTCCACATCTTTCATGTGTTTGGGTACCCACACGCGACCGTCGTTACGCAAACTCTCAGACATGAGGGTCAGCTTCGACTGATAATCGCCCGAAACCGGAATACAGGTCGGGTGAATCTGCGTGAAACAAGGGTTTGCCATCAATGCGCCGCGACGCACCGCACGCCAGGCGGCAGATGCGTTAGACATCATCGCATTTGTTGACAGGTAGAACACATTCCCATAACCACCGCTTGCGAGGATCACACAGTGCGCAGCGTGGCGCTCCAGTTTTCCGGTAAGCAGGTTGCGGGCAATGATGCCTCGTGCTTTACCATCAACCTTGACTACATCCATCATCTCGTGGCGGTTGTACATTTGAACCGTACCGAGGGTGATCTGCCGCGAAAGGGAAGAGTAAGCACCCAGCAATAGTTGCTGTCCGGTTTGACCGCGGGCATAGAACGTACGACTCACCTGAACCCCACCGAAAGAACGGTTGGCAAGCAGTCCGCCGTACTCGCGTGCGAAAGGCACACCCTGAGCAACGGCCTGGTCGATGATATTTGTACTAACCTCAGCGAGGCGGTATACGTTGGATTCGCGGGAACGGTAGTCGCCCCCTTTGATGGTATCGTAAAAGAGGCGATAAACACTATCACCGTCGTTTTGATAATTTTTAGCTGCGTTGATACCTCCCTGTGCAGCAATGGAGTGTGCCCGTCGCGGGCTATCGTGGAAAGTGAAACATTTTACATTATATCCGAGCTCCCCAAGAGTGGCAGCTGCTGAAGCTCCGGCAAGACCGGAACCTACAACGATTACCTCCAACCGTCGTTTGTTGTTGGGAGCAACCAGCGGCATGGTACCGCGGTAATTTTGCCATTTTTCAGTCAGGGGACCGGCAGGAACTTTTCCGTCTAACATAACAGGTATTTATGTTGGTTTTTGATTAAGAAGAAATTATTGGCCGAGCCACCAGGAGTATTGCTCGACGCGTTCGGCCAGTGCCGGATCTGCGATTTCTACGCTGAAGTAGAAATAGATCGGAATGATGGCAAAGGCTACGGGAATGAGGATTGCATAAAGCTTTCCTACAAGCCGAATCGCTGGTGAATACTTTCTGTGGTTCAGGCCGAGTGTCTGAAATGCAGACTGGAAGCCGTGCCACAAGTGAATAGCCAGCGCTACAAGACCTACCAGATAGGCAATCACTACCCAAAGTTCCTTGTAAGAAAGGTAAACCTTGACGTACAGGTCCTGATACGAATTGCCTTCGTAGGTTTCCATCGGCAGGTTTTTCATCTTCATCGCCCACCAGAAATCCCCCATGTGCAGAAAAAGGAAAGCCAAAACCAAAATCCCCAGCAAAGCCATATTGTTGGCTGCAAAAGAACTGGTGTTGGTTGCCTGGGTAACTTTTACCGCATAGCGGTTACTGCCTCGAGCTGCCCGGTTTCTGCGGGCAAGTGCGATTCCCTGAACTGCATGGACCAGGATTAATGCATACAACCCGTACGATATCGTTTTAATGATCGGGTTGTGGGTCATTTTGTAGGCATAGGTGTTGAATGCCTCCCCTCCATCGCTGAACAAAAGCTGCAGGTTTCCGGCGAGGTGAACCACCAAAAACAGGATCAAAAACAAGCCGGTCAGGCTCATGATCAGCTTTTGACCGATTGAAGAGGTTAAAAATTTTGTAAACCAATTCATATTTGATGCTTTATCGTTTTGTTTTTTGTTTGTGAGCATTGAAATTGTAAAAAGCTGCTTCCGGCTTGTAACTCAAGTGGTTTAAACAGATGCAGGTATTTTACAGCTTCAAAAAATAATAAGCCCATCCGTTGCCGGCGGCCGGCAAAGCGAATATCCTCACAATGTATCTATTAATACAGATTTGCCCAATTTTTGATTAAAGGGGAAGGGTTTTGTCTTTTTATTTAGAATCGTTCAAAATTAATACCTCTCTTGAACCTTTTTTGCGGCTCTTTTTTCGGCGAAAGCCCTAAAAAATGGCCTGAGGCTGTAAAAATTAATTTTTAGACACGACCTTTGCCCCATGGCAAAAAAAGCACCATTTATACGTTTTGATCAGTTTTTGGATTTCTTCCCCGAAGTAGATCTCCCCGTTGTCCTTTCGGATGAAGCGGTGCATGTCTTTAGCCAGGAAAACGAACCTTTGCCTGTACAGGCTGTTTATCAATATATACAGCCTACTGAATCAAAGGAAATTGACGAAACTACTGAGTTTGTTCCCTGCCTGCGCATCAAAGATACCCACGAATTTCAGGCTGTGGTTTTTTGGCGGGCAGCGCTGATGGATTATCAATTCGTTCTGATCACTTATACCAAAGACGGGAGTCAGGTGATAGATCGCAGATCGATAGCCGGAACTTATTTTGATGGTAGCTTGTTAATTCGTTCAGTTGCTACTATTGACCAGGATTGGTTAATTTATGTGGTATCGGGGCAGGCCGACCCGGATAAACGGTCTAAGTACGAAGCTTCCGGGAGTAAAACTTTCAATTTAGAATTGCTCCCCGATGGAAAAATCGTAAATGAAATATAACGATAATTTATTCCCACCTTTCACACTCTTGTTTTCCGCATTCAGGAACTCTTTTGTAAGCTTTTTTGGCCTTTCGGCGAATAAAGTGGTCGAGTTCAGTACCCGTCAGACAGAAAACAGGAAATTCACCTAAACATTACGACAAAATTTATGACTAAACGCAAAAAAAAGCGTGGCAAAAAATCAAGCTCCAAGAAATTACAAAGTGAGATATTAAAGCTATTCAAGGAAAATCCCAAGAAAAGACTTAATCCACGCCAGATCGGTAAAAGACTTACCATCGACAACAACGCAGACAGCATTCAATACGCCCTCGACAAAATGGTCGATTCCGGCAAATTGAAAGCGCATGAAAACTTTAAGTACCAGTTAAAATCAAGAGCAGCAGCCGGAAATCCGCTGGAAACCTATGAGGGTTATGTGGATATGACACGCTCCGGTGCCGCATTCATCGTCTGCGAAGGCGTTGAAAACGACATTTATGTCTCCGCAAATCACCTCAATACCGCCCTCAATGGAGATCGGGTAAAAGTAGGCGTCTGGAGAAATCCCAAACGCGGACGTGCAGAAGGCGAGGTGCTGGAAGTGTTACAGCGCTCTGTAGAGCATTTCCTGGGCACCATTAACCTCTCTTCCAACTACGGATTTGTAGTGCCCGACCGAATGAATATCCCCTTCGATGTATTTGTGTCTCCTAAAAATGCCAAGGGTGCCAAAGACGGCGATAAAGTAGTGGTTAAGGTCGTCAATTGGATAAACACCAAAGCCCGGAATCCGGAAGGAGTTGTCACAACCGTTCTCGGAAAACAAGGGGGCAGCGATATTGAGATGAAAGCCATCCTGATCAACAACGGATTCAATCTTGAATTCAGCGAGGAAGTGATGGCAGAAGCCAATGACCTTCGGGATGAAATTCCCGTACAGGAGATCAACATCCGCCGCGACATGCGCGAAGTACCAACCATGACCATCGACCCGGTTGATGCCAAGGACTTTGACGACGCGCTCTCTTTTCAGTATCTCGAAAACGGAAACCTGGAAATCGGTGTACACATTGCCGATGTGAGCCATTATGTTAAGCCCGGAAGTGCGCTGGACAAAGAGGCTTTCGAACGATCCACTTCGGTTTATCTGGTGGACCGGGTTTTGCCCATGCTACCGGAAAATCTCTCGAACAAGCTTTGTTCGCTTCGTCCAAATGAAGATAAGTGCACTTTTTCAGCCGTGTTTGAATTTGACAAAAGCGACAAGTTAGTAAGTCGCTGGTTTGGAAAAACCGTAACCCATTCAAACCGTCGATTTACCTACGAAGAAGCACAGGCCGGCATTGAATCCGGCAAGGGTGATTTTGCCAAAGAACTTCGAAAGCTCAATGGCCTGGCGAAAAAACTTCGCAAGGAGCGCTTCAATACCGGATCCATTGATTTTGATTCGGAAGAAGTGCGTTTCAGACTGGATGAAGACGGTGTGCCAATTGAGGTATACGTAAAAGACCGCTTTGATGCTCATTTGTTGGTAGAAGACTTTATGTTGCTGGCCAACCGCGAGGTGGCTACCTATATTCACCAGCGCGGCCAGGAACAGGAGATACCCTTTGTATATCGTATTCACGACGAGCCGGACCCGGATAAAGTAGCCGAATTAGCCCGCTTTGCCCGTCAACTCGGCTTCGATATGAATGTGGGCTCTCCGGAGGAAATCGCCAAGTCCTACAATCGCATGACGAAAGCGGCCCAGAAGGATCCCAGTGTGGCTCTGCTGCAACCGATTGCTATCCGAACCATGTCTAAGGCTGCTTACTCCTCAGACAATATTGGGCATTACGGATTGGGATTTGATTATTACACCCACTTCACCTCGCCAATTCGACGCTATTCGGATGTTTTGGTGCACCGGATTCTGGAAAGAAATATTGACGGCAAGACTTTGCGCATGAAGAAATCGGCGCTTGAGGAACAATGTCAGCACATTTCAAGTCAGGAGCGCCGGGCGATGTCTGCCGAGCGGGAATCGATCAAATACAAGCAGGCCGAGTACATGGAAAAACACATCGGCGATGTATTTGAAGGCCGTGTTTCCGGAATCATTGATTTTGGAATATTTATTGAATTGGCCGACAGCAAATGCGAGGGCATGGTGCCTTTTGATTCCACCAATGAGCGTTTTGAAATTGCGGAGAGCCGCCTTTCGGCGAAAGGAAAGAAATCCGGCAAAGTTTACAAAATGGGAGATGTGGTTCAGGTAACGATCAAAGAGGTCGATCTGAGCCGCCGACGCATTGATATGGAGTTTGCGTAAGGACTGAAAAAAGGGAGCCCCGCTTGTTTAAATAAGCGGGGCTCTTTTTATTAACAGGGTTTATTGCTACACAAGGCTCTTACGGCCATGTTGTTGTCAAAGGGGGCGATGTGCCGCAGAACCACCTGCTCCTCCGGAGTCAGGTATTCTTCATTGGCTTGATCTCCCTTTGTGGTACACGTAAAGACTAAAACATCATCCTCTGTGCGCGGCGTCCATTTAAAGGGGCCTGCAATGGCGTATCCACCCGATACAATCGGACCTGTCTGCCAAATCGAAGTGGTCATTGGTTTAAAATCATTTGGCCAAAGTTTATCTCCAACCGCTGAGTCTTCACAGCAACAACTACCCAGGTGGTATCCGTTCACAAGCGTGTACTTGACACTTTTAGTGCCTCGATTTCGGATGGTCACGTAGGCATAATTCTCCTGTCCGATTTTTGGTTTTTGGTGGGCTGCACCTCCATCCGGGCTGTTCCGATTCCAAATTTCATCCGAACGATAAACGTCCTCTGAATAAGGATATGCTCCATCTCTTCCGTCATTGATGTAAATGTCAATGGAGGGAGCAGGGCCTTCTGACGTGATCGGAAGTGGAGTAGATACCGGATGGAATGATCCCTGCTTTTCGAAAGCCCAGCGGATAACCTTATGCGTTAATCGGCCCGGATGGCCTTCGAATTCCTTTGTAGAAAAGTCTGCACTTTCCATAACCTTCTCCCAGTCTTCGGATGAAGCCGGGTTGAATAATGGTGTAAGGAAAGACACGCTCTTCAAAATGAGGAAGGCTGTATAACGGGAAGCAAAATCGCGCTCGCAATAGGCTTCTGCATCTCCTCCTAAGGAGCGATACAGGCGGAAGTGAGCAGTTGCCAGAATTTGCTCCGCACCATAGCCGCCATCGTCATTCGAGCCATTAAAGGCCCAGCCTGCTGTTACATCCCGGTCGTGCCGGCGATCAATCCCCGGATTGCTGGCTGTTAGCCAGGGGAAGGTGAGGAATCGATCCGGCGCTTTGGATTTTGGATCACTCAAAACTGCCGCCAGACTATCTCCAACACTGTGTGCAAAGCCCAGGTTGGGAGACCAGACATTGTCCCAGAGTACGGCATGTCCAAATTCGTGTAAGACAATTCGCCGACAGGCAGCAATACCTACCGGACCTGAAGCGGAAACCAATCCATAAGAAAATCCTCCGGAACCATTGCCGAGTGCATTTCCAGGAGCACAAGCATTGACACAGCCGAAAAAGCCGCGATGATCTACGGGTACCGGAAACAGCGTTCCATTAAAATAGGTCGACATATCGAAACCCATTTCTTCCACCATCCGGAATACGCCATCGCTGTGGTAGTAGGCATTTACGGCTGAAAAATCATCGGTATCGGCATCGTAATTGAAGTCGCTGCCCGGAGTAGTTGGTGCGGCAATAGCAGGAAAATACAGATCATCCAGATAAACGTAATTGCCCGAGAGTGCCTGTGGAGAACCTGTTATCGTTAGTCCGGGCAATGGCCGGGGCGTGCGTACTGCGTTAAGCACAGCCGCACCGGAAACAGGTGTGATACTGGCATCGCCCGTTTCACTCAATGGATCATTGTCAAAAACGAATCCGTTGAGGTGATCGGCCAGCAGTCTAACGTATAATACGGAGCCTGTTTCCGGATCCACGATTGCCCGCCAGTTAGCTGCCAAACGAGGCATTTTGGTGCTGAAGTGGATTTCCAGACCAGCAAGAATGTCACCATCTTTGATCGACTTGTCGACCTCCGGTAAACGAAGCTCCGGCAATCCGGAGAATAACTGGGTTTTCTGCTTGTCTTCACCGGGATGGAGGTGTTGCCTACGTTCTTTTTCAAATTCATAGATCACCGGTTCTACCCGATTGACTTTAATCTGAAGTTTTTCAAAATCGTAATCAATTTTGAGGGCCTTTAGCCGCAGAGCGTTTCGTTTCAGATCAAACCATTCAATAAGCTTTTCGCGGGTGATCTGTTTTTCCGGCTTTCGCCGAATTTCTTTGGAGATAGGTTTTACCTTTTCTTTCAGATTGTCGGCCAGGGAGTTACTTGCCATTGAAAGCTGGTCGTTTGGATCAAACTGAAGGACCAGTCCGGAATCCCAGACTTTGATGCCTTCATAATACTGGCGGAAGCTCAAAACTGTATTGTTTTGTTGAGTCTTTTCTTCCTCCAGGACAAGCTTTTCAGGTAGTTTACTGCGGTTGCCTCCCTGACTGGTAAAGTATACACCCTCTCTGAGATTAAGAGATTCTTCAATATAAGCTCGGGCCATATCCCGGCTGTTTTTGATTTTCCTTTTGGTGGAAAACGGATTTTTCTGACCAAAAGCGGTCAGTTTTCTGTCTTTTCTCATGGTTTGGAATTGAGGTTAAATAAATAAGGGGTTCGGAACCTGGTTGACAGGTTCTGATTTGGCGGTAAGTGCTGTAACGAATGGATTATGAAGCGCTAAATGGTCTCCCTAAAATAGAGGAAGGCAGAGATGATTGCTTGGCGGATGTCATGAAAACATGCCAGACCGTAATAAAAGGGAAATTGTCTGTAGGACCAGGGTAGATCAATAAACGATCTTATCGTCCTTGTCTCGCCATTCCCGGAAGGGGAGGAGCCCTTCTTCGCGCAAGAGTTGTAAGGAGGGGATTTTTCGTTTATCAATGGGGAGATCTAATTCATCGTAAATGAACTGATCGTCGAATCCGGCGATGTCTGCCGCATCTCTTTTGCCGGCAGCAAAAACGAGGCGATCGGGTCTGGCCCAATAGATGGCTCCGAGACACATGGGGCAGGGCTCACAGGAAGAATAAATGGTACAGCCCTCGAGTTGAAAGTGATTGAGATGCGCACAGGCATCTCGGATAGCCACAACTTCGGCATGAGCCGTGGGGTCCAGTCCGGAAGAAACCCGATTGTTTCCGCGACCAATAATGACATCATCCTTTACGACAATAGCACCGAAGGGACCTCCTTCATTGCTTCGCATGCCATTCAGCGCAAGCTCAATAGCCTGCCGGAGGAAATACTGGTCTTTATCTGTCTGCTTATCGGGAAGTGACTGCATGGGACCAAATATAGCAAAAATGCTATCTTGGACTTTTCGAATATTTGGAGAAAACCCGTTGAGATGAGCAGTTCCTTTACCCCTGTTTTTACCAATGATGCCGTGGTACTTGGCTTGTTGCTGATTGTGCTGGCTGTGATTTTTTATACAGCAGGTCTGAAAAAGCCCGCTTGGCAGCGGTTTTATCGATTCGTTCCCGCCCTGCTTTTATGCTACTTTTTGCCGGCTTTGTTAAACTGGCCCCTGGGGCTAATTTCCCCGCATTGGTACGAACCCGGGCTCATAGCTGCCTTGCAAGACATAGGGTATAATGTGCCCGGTGGTTTATCGGCATTGGAACTGAACAATTGGATCGAGGCCAACAATGTGCCCAAAGAATTTTTGACTCCCTACGAGGGCCATAGTAATCTGTATTTCATGGCCTCGCGTTATTTACTTCCGGCCAGTTTGGTGCTTTTGTGTCTGAGTATTGATTTCAAAGGAATCATTAATCTGGGACCAAAGGCACTGATGATGTTCTTTGCCGCTACCCTGGGTATTGTACTGGGTGGTCCAATCGCTTTGCTGATTGTTACCAATGTCTTTCCCGGTCTGATTGACCTGCCGGCAGAGGAACTGTGGCGTGGATTGTCTACGGTTGCAGGAAGCTGGATTGGCGGTGGAGCCAATCAGACGGCCATGAAAGAAATTTTTGAAGTTGGGGATACGCTTTTTGGAACCATGATCATTGTCGATGTGGTGGTTGCAAATATTTGGATGGGTTTCCTGCTTTATGGAGCCAATATTTCGAAAAAGCTGGATAAGCGCCTGAAGGCAGATAATTCTGCCATTGAAGATTTAAAGAAGCGGGTGGAAGATTACAGTGCTTCTGTGAGACGAGTTCCAAGTACAACCGATATGTTTGTCGTACTGGCCATTGCATTTGGAGCTGTGGCCATATCCCATTGGGGGTCGGATGTTATAGCCCCTTTTATGAGCAAATTTAAAGCGACGCTCGAAGCACGCGGACTGACCTCTTTAATGTCGGGTTTCTTTTGGCTGATTGTAATATCAACTACTATTGGTTTGACGCTTTCCTTTACTCGCGCCAGAAAATTGGAGGGAGTAGGAGCATCCCGCTGGGGCAGCGTCTTTATTTACATACTGGTAGCTACTATTGGTATGAAAATGAATCTTGGAGAAGTTTGGCAGAACCTGAGTCTGTTTGCGATCGGAATCATTTGGATGTTGGTTCATGTGGGCATTCTCCTGTTCGTGGCCTGGTTGATAAAAGCACCATTCTTCTTTGTGGCGGTGGGCAGTCAGGCAAATGTTGGAGGGGCGGCATCGGCTCCAATCGTGGCTTCGGCTTTTAGTCCGGCCCTGGCACCAGTTGGTGTTTTGATGGCGGTATTAGGCTATGCGCTGGGTACCTATATGGCTTTGGTTTGTGCCTATTTGATGCAGGCTGCCGTGATTTAAATACTTCGCGAGTGCCATTTTCTTAGGACGTCTTCACCCATTTTATTTTGGGGGGTATAATCCTTTGCCGGATATCCTTCATGTCCTTGCATATTTGGAAACCATTTCCAGATAAAACCGCCATGCCACCAGGCTTCATTCCAGAAGGAACTGAACAAGGCGTCTATGGCATTTGCCTGTGCTTGCTCATTTAGAGAAAGGTCGTGTACACGGCTTTCCAGTTCCCAGGTGTTGTATGCGCAGCCATCTACGCTGAGATAGCCATATTCGGTAAACAGGATGGGTTTGTCGGTTTTGTTGTGGATGTCCTTCAGTTGCCTGATGTAAGGTCTCCAGGCTTTTTTAAGCGAACGCACACTGGGCGTTTCATGATTTACCAGCGGGAAGTAAGCATCAACTCCGATGTAATCCAGTGCATCCCAGAAAGGAACCCTGTCAAATTCGTCCCAATTTGCGGCATAAGTTAGTGGTCCACTGTAGACCTGTCTGACGGTATCGATTAATCCCCGCCAGAATGCTTCCCGGGGAACCACGCTTTTTTTGAATTCTACACCGATAGAGAACATTTCGACCTGCAGTTCTTCAGCTAATTTGGCGAATTCGAGGATGTAGGCTGAGTAGTCTTTTTCCCAGTTTTCCCAATCGGCTTTCGCCGAAAAGCTCAAATCTCCGGGCCAGCTACCCGGTATGTAAACATGTGGTTTTAGCAGGACCTGGATCCCGGCTTCATGCGCCAGGCGCACTGATTCGCGGACACCTTCCGGGCGCTCTCCCCACCATTGCCTGTTGGAATTGTAATGCACCTGATTGGATCCCTGCCGGGTAAATCCAAAGGGGCAAACCGCAATCCAGTTGGCTTCGACAGCCTGGATGGGCACCATAGGATTGTTGGGAAATGGTTGTGGAGGAGCGACGAGGTTTAGTCCGCAGATTTTCTTTGCTTCCAGGATGGGTTTGTTGCTGGAGGCAGGTGTACATGCCAATTGAGGCAGGAACAGCATGCAAATAAAAAGGGGCAGTAAACGAAGTTTTGTCAGGATTGTATTCCGCATAAAGGCAATGGGTTTGGACAGATTCCAGAAAAATACGCTTTGTCTTTCATTTCTACAACGCCCGGGAAGTCGCCCGATCGATTTTCCATATCAGTCATGCATTGAAGGTGTAAATGCGGGGGCCAGTTGCCGTTGACAGCTTCAGCGCCCAGGCTTGCAAATGGGGTTCCTTTGGATAGGGGCATACCAGTTTGTAGTCCGTCGAGGCTTTCGAGCGACAGGTGGCCGTACAGACTAAATAAAGTCCCCTTTGCAGTTTGGTGTTGAAGGATAATGGTTGGGCCATAATCCAGGTAGTTGTCGTTATTGGCAAAGCTGTGTACGATGCCATCCAGGGGGCAATATATTTTTGTGTCGGCTTCCATCCAGAGGTCAATTCCAAGGTGCAATGTGCGATGATCGTTTGAGAAGAGATTACTTCGGAGGTAGAAAGTGCGATGTTCCAGGTATCCTCCATAACCGATCTTATCCTTTGCCAGCGTATTGGTCAGGAATTGGGCAAGGCCTTCCTCCTGTAGTTGCTTGTTGGAGGAGGAGAGGTCGATTTTTTGCAGAGATTCCGGTTTGGGATGGTATCCGAGCACGGGAAAAGGTTCGTTGAAATAGGTCATACAGGTCGGGCAGGATTGTTGGATTGCAAAATTATAAAAAATACGGGGTTGAACTTGCTGGAGTTGAGACTATTCTTAATAAATCGGTATTATTATTAATAATAGTGTAAATTTTAATTAAATACATTAGAATATTTGCATTAAAAATGGCTTTACTTTATGTTTGTCATATCAAAAGAAAGAAATACATAATGTGAGGTGATGAAACCGGAAGCCATGCCCTCTTGTCTCGGGGGTGGGGAATCGGGATAAATCCCATGAACATGTGGACTAACTGCCCTTTGTAGGTTCGAATCCTACCCTCACAGCCAGGCCGAATTACAGAACAGCTGTAATTCGGCTATTTTTTTGCCTAAAAATTGAGTTGCTTAATATTTTGAATATCAGTGTTTTATGTTATTTATTTTGTGTTTTTTTAAGAAAAAACTGTTGTGAAATGAGGTTTTTCTTGTATTGATAAACGTTTAATCCTCTTTTAAATTTGAAATAACCAATTGAAACGAGGATGTATGAGAACGAGGAAGCGAGCGGCTCGATTGGAGCGAATGAATCAGCTAATCAAAATGAAGGCGACGGGGAGTCCGGGATCTCTGGCGGATCGTCTTCATGTATCCGAAGCAACCGTTTACAGAGACATACAATGGTTTAGGTCATTGGGTATGCCAATCAAGTATTGTAAGGTACGGCAGTCGTACTATTACGAGCCCTGGATATTTAGGCGACAAGAAGTTTTTATAAGTAAAAGTGTTAAGATTCAGGCTATGAAAACAGCAGGACTGACTGAGGTTTTAGTATTGGGACCGATGGGTTGAGCTAAGAATCAGAAATGTCTATTGAGGGAATTGATCCAATTGATCGAAGCATCGTTTGTTCAACAATCGTTATTTATTTGTCGGTTGCTTTTTAGATGCATCATGCGGATCTTTTCCCCTTTTTTATGCGTAGTAGGGTTTGTTGGGTAGGGTTTCGAGGATGAGTTCCCATAGGTGTTCGTAGGGGATGATTTCAGGTGTGAAGAGCTCTAGGCAGAATTTTGAAGAGTAGAAAATTTTTGATTTTGAGGGAAGATCAATACTTTTTTGAAGTTGTAACCTATTGAAATCTGCTTTAGGAATTGTAGTTAACATTTTTGAAAAGATAATATCTCTCTTATTGATTCTATATGTTTTATTTTTAGAATTTCTTTTAATAAAAAGATTGAGGCTTTTAATTTTATGTTCAGCCATGTAGTATTTATTCTTTGAAATAAAATGTGCGATTTCAAGAATCCTAATAGTTTTTTTGAAATCAACATTTCCATCTGAACTGATTTTAATATCTGAAATTAGTCGTAAAACTCTTGGGGTTTCTTCTTTTTCTAATTTCTTTATTGATGAAATAATTGAAATTGCGATTCTTGTAATATTCCAGAATGTTATTCCTCTTTTTGAAGTCACTTTGATTGGTTCGTTCCCCAGGTCAATAAAGTAATTTATGGCATTATTATAATTTTTTGAAGAAATTTCCTTAATGATCAAATCTACTTGAATTCTATTTGGCACATATTCAAAGCTCTTCTTCAGTCGGTCAACTTGAAATTGCCAATGAGTAAAATCATTAAGACTAAAACAAGTATCAAATAATAATGTGAGGATTACGACTAGTTGGTTAACGTAATGATTTTTTTTGTCTGAATAAATAATGTCAATATGTTCATGTATTGATGTGATACATAGCTCATGCTTGTTGTGGTATTGAAGAAGACTTATTTTTAAAATGCATAATTTGCTAATTTGTCGTAGGGGGATCTCTGAATCGTAAATCGGTATAATTAAATCTTTAAGAGATGTATAAATGTCATCCTTGGGAGTTCCGTTATAGTGTTGGCTTTTAATATTATAGAAGTA
>JAAEZH010000094.1 GCA_018222965.1 Bacteroidota bacterium | reverse complement strand
TAAAAATAAAATACAGCCTTGATCTTTGCTTCCTTTGCATCAAGGCAAAGAAGCCGCCGGAGGCTAACAAACCTCAAAAGGAAATCGGGATTCTTTTACCCCTGGCACGATAGGAATCGGAAGGGATTAGTTAAAGTACAGTTAGCGTTTAGTGTAGAGCAACATGAGGGGATTTTGAGTAATGCCGCCAATTCGCCGAAAGGAAATAGATAATACCAAAACAATTTGGATTGAAAGACACATACAGATCGGAAATAGACGAGACCATCCATTGGATCAACAAGGTCGTGATCGGATGTAATTTTTGTCCTTTCGCTGCTCGTGAAATGCTGAATGACAGGGTGCGATTGCGAGGGGTGCCTCCTCTCGGTATGGAAAAAGAACTGGAAGCCCTGACGGAGGAAATATTCCTGTTGGATAAAGATCCGGAAATTGAGACGACACTCATTCTGTACCCGGAAAGCATGCCTTCCTTCTCCGAATTTCTGGACTTTTTGGCAATTGGCGAACAACTGCTTGTCGACATGGGCTACGAAGGCATTTACCAACTGGCCAGTTTTCATCCGCTGTATGTTTTTGACGGACAAAGCCCGGAAGACCCGGCCAATTACACCAATCGTTCGCCCTACCCGATGCTGCATTTACTGCGGGAAGAAAGCCTGGAAAAAGCCATTAAGGATTATCCCAATCCGGAACAAATCCCGGTTAGGAACATGGAATTTGCCCGGAATAGAGGGCTTACCTATATGCTGCACCTCCTAAACAGCTAGAAAAACCACTGCCGAACCTAAATCATGGCCGGCAATCGTGGTACTTACATAGGATTTTTCCTAATTTTACTCTGCTTACGCGAATTGTTTTGAGTTTTGCCAAAATATATTCGTTCGGCATAGTACCTGTCCCAAGGCCCAACCCCACATCCATTTAGTAATCTTAAGCTTCTTCGATGAAACGACCCATTAATGTATTGGTCTTGTTTGGTCTTTTACTTGGTATAGGCATTACTGCCTGTCAATCTCCTGAATCCACAGAAGGCCGTCCGGTTCCTACCGAAATCAATCCCAACCAAATTGAGGGTGGGGAGCAATCCAATGCCCGGGAAGACTGGCATGCGTTGATCCACCGGGCAGCACCCGGCACAGATTGGAAAGCGATTGATCGCGAAACCCTGCGCAATCTGGTAAAAGAAAGGCAAAAATTGCGGGATCAGGCAGGAAACAAAATCCTGGAAACGCTGGCCAACGGCAACCTGACTGGTGAATGGGTAGAAAGAGGCAGTCAAAATCAGGCAGGAAATCTGGTCACCGTTGACTTTGATCCCGACAATAACCACATTTACGGGGTCTCCGCCGGAGGTATTGTATGGCGCGGCAACTTAAACGGGTCCAACTGGAATTCCCTCAACGACGATACGCGCTTTGACACAAAAGTGATTAAGGTCATCCCTAATGGCAGTGGCGGAAAACGAATACTGGTTTCACAAGACAAATACATCTGGTATTCTGATGACAATGGCGCTTCCTGGAATCAGTCCAACCTCGATGTAGATTTTTACGATGGATGGGGTGGCCCCAAAGAACTGGTGGCCCTGGATGATGCAAACAATACGCTTTACTACCTCGCACATACCTGGGATGCCGGGCCCTGGAGTCCGCGGATGTGGTTGTATGCTTCCAATGACCGGGGGGCAAACTTCCAGCGTATTCAGGTGTTTAATCCAATCTCCGGATCGGGTAGTGTAGGTTTTCATACCTGTGACCTGTGGGCTCCACTGGATCAGGCGGAAGCATTTGTGCTGCATCAGGGAAGAGACCTGTACGAAATCAATGGAACAAGCGTAAACCTTCTCAACACCAATACGGATCTGCCCACCAATGTATGGACAGATTTTGAAGGATACAGCGACGGTTCCACCCGGGTATTTTATGCCCTCGCCAATAAGAGCGACCTCTATCGATCAGACGATGACGGACAAAACTGGACCTTTGAAGGAAATACCAATGTCGATACCTGGAGCGTTGGAATCGCTGTTTCTCCCTTTGATCCGGACGACCTCTATTACGGAGCCGTGGAATGTTATCGCAGCACCAATTCCGGCAACAACTGGAGCCGGGTCACTCCCTGGTGGCGGTATTATACTTATCCCGACTCCCTCCATGCCGACATCATGGATATTAAGTCTTTCGAAAAAACCGATGGCACCGAGTTTATTTTGGTGGCCAATCACGGCGGATTGCATGTCTCTTACAACAACCTTGTCAACACGACCAACATTGGCGATTTCGGGTTAAATATTTCCCAGTACTATGATGTGCGAACCGATCCGGTAAACTCCAACTACATTTATGGCGGAACACAAGATCAGGGCTTTCAAAAAACCGATCAGGGCAATGCATCCGGTTCGGTTTACTTCGATCAGGTCGTCTCGGGAGATTACGGGCACTTTGCCTTTTCCCAAAATGGATATAGCCTTTGGAAGGTTTATCCTTTTGGTAATATTTCCTACTACAATAATGCCCAATCCAGTTCCGGTTCCTCCAGCTATAATCTGGGAGGCAGCAACCCACCTGTAGCAGATTGGATATTCCCCACCTGCGAGACAGCCATTCCCGGAGACAACTCCATTTATGTGGCCGGGGGAAATATTTCCGGCGGATCGGGCTCCTATCTCATAACGCTGACAGCCAACACCTCTGCTCCCTATACGATCTCCGGGAGTCAGTTTTCATACAACTTTTACACCAATTCCAATTCGGGCTCCTCGGCCATTTCAGCCATAGAAGCAGACCTGCTGAATCCGCAGCGCATTTATGTTTCTACCGATGATGGTACTTTCTTTTACACCTCGGATGGCGGAAGCAGTTGGAATGTATCCTCCCTCTCCAACGGACCGGGCGAATATTATCTGTATGGTGCCTGCATCTATGCCTCTCAGGTACATCCAAATCGGGTTTTGTTTGCCGGAAGCGGGTATAGCAATCCGGGAGTATTTATCTCCAATGATGGCGGACAAACCTTTACGGCCATGGACAATGGGCTCCCCAACTCCATGGTACACGAAATTGTAGCCAACACGGAAGAAACCCTTTATTTTGCGGCAACTGATGTAGGCCCTTACGTGTATGTCATTTCGGAAGGGACCTGGTATCCCATGATGGGCACAGATGCTCCCTTGCAACGCTACTACTCCGTAGAATATGTCGACTCGGAAGAGCTGGTACGTTTTGGCACCTACGGACGCGGAATCTGGGATTTTGAGATTCAAAGTCAGCCGCTGCCGGTGGAATTGAATCGCTTTACAGCCAGCTTACTCAACGAGAAAGATGTATTGCTTGAGTGGCAAACAGAAACCGAGATCAACAGCGATTTCTTTCTGATCGAGCGCTCAGAGGACGGGGAAAACTTCCGAAACATCGGCGAGTTACCCGCAGCGGGAAACAGCACCCAACAACAGAATTACCAGTTTACAGATCAGGAAACCCTTGCCGGACTAAACTACTACAGACTGAAGCAATTCGATTTTGACGGAAGTTTCAGCTACTCTCCTATCCGCTCTGTTCGGGTAGATGTAGCCTCCCGGAATCTCGTGCAGCTTTCTCCAAATCCGGTACAATCCGGCAGCAGCCTTTTCATCCGCGGACCGGAGGGGATTCGATTGCTTCACCTATGGCGGGCTGATGGGCGGGAATCGGTACGATATCCCATTGGATCGGATCATACCATAGAGAATCTGCCCTTGCCGCGGGGCTTGTATTTCTATCAGGTCTATTCGAGTGCAGGCAGACCTGTTGGGGAAGCGGGCCGGTTATTCGTCCAATAAATCCGGGGTTCTTAAAAATTTAGGTAACTTCATACAGCCGACAGG
>JAAEZH010000037.1 GCA_018222965.1 Bacteroidota bacterium | reverse complement strand
TTAATAGTAATCTAACACACGCATTGTATTCCCCTCTCTTCGTAAGAGAGGGGTTAGGGGTGAGTTCAAGCTGTTGTTTCCACATGAAAACGCTATGACCAATTGGCACTACATACTTCTTTCCCTTCTCCTCTACGGTCCCCTCCAGGCGCAGTACGAGCTGAGCTGGGAATTTGAGGATGTAGAGGAATTGGAAGTCAAGCTGCCGGAAGGACCGGTTGCCGATAGCATGCAGGCTTTGCAATTGGCTAATACGGTGGTGCTGGAACTTTGGGACAAATCCTTCCTGCTGGCTTCGGTGGATACCATATATATACAGGACTCTTTGATTACGGCACGCATTTTCCAGGGGGCACCGATCCGCTGGGCCAGTCTGGAGAATGGCAATGTCCCCGAACCGGTCTGGCAGAAAGCCGGACTCAAACCGAAGGCTTTTTACAACCGAAGGGCGGGATTTGGACAAGCGCTCAACATTCGCGAAAAGCTGTTGCGGCAATTTGAGGAGCAGGGTTTTCCTTTTGTGAAGGTATGGCTCGACAGCCTGAAATTTGAAGGGGAGCGCCTTTCGGCGAAGGTCTTTACGGATCCAGGACCGAAGATCTATTTTGGAGAATTGGAACTCGAGGGCGATGCCCGGATTGAGCCTTCCTATCTCGAAAACTATCTCGGCATCAAAGCGGGAACGCCTTATCGATACTCGCAGGTGCAATTGATCCGCGATCGGCTGGCGGAGTTGCCCTTCTTGCAGGAGAGGCAACGTCCGATGATCGTGTTTCGGGGGAATGAGGCGATTGTACAATTGTTGTTGGAAAGGCAGAACGCCAGTCGCTTCGATTTTTTGATCGGTATACAGCCTTCCGGCGAAATTGGCTCTGATCGCAACTTCACCATTACGGGTAAACTGGAATCGGAATTCTGGAATCAGTTTGGGCGGGGGGAGCGATTGTTTGCCAAATTCGAACGCTTACAGCCGGGGACTCAGTCGCTGGATCTCGGCTTCACTTATCCTTACATCGCTGATCTGCCCTTTGGTATAGATCTGGGCTTCCGGCAATACCGGCGCGATTCGACCTTCAATGATATTGGGTTGGATTTGGGACTTCGCTATTTGTTTAGCGGCGAAAACTACCTGGAGTTATTCTGGACCCGCACCGGTTCCAATTTATTGAGTGTGGATGTGGATGAGGTGATTAATTCGCGCAGCCTTCCGGCGAATCTCGATTATCGCACGACCACCTTCGGACTGGAGGGACAATTTGAATCCCTCGACTACCGCTTCAATCCGCGGCGGGGGTGGCGCTTGCGGGCTCGCTCGGGTGTTGGAAACAAAGAGATCATTCGTTCTACGCTGATCACCGGCATTGAGGACCCGGAAGATCCCACTTTCAAATTTGGCACTTTGTACGATTCGCTGGAGGAGAAGTCTTTGCAGGTACATTCACGTTTGTTGCTGGAGTATTTTGTCCCGCTGTTCAAAGCCTCCACCATGCGGCTGGCGGCGCAATCGGGCTGGATTTACAGTCCGGCGCCCATTTACCAGAACGAACAATTTCGGATAGGCGGCATCAAGCTCTTACGCGGATTTGACGAGGAGACTCTGTTTGCCAGCATGTACCACATTTTTACGCTGGAGTATCGATTGCTGAGCGGACGAAATTCCAATTTTTTCGTCTTTGGCGATTATGGGTATGTGGAAAACAAACGATCTGATTTATCCGTCATCGATCATCCTTACGGCTTTGGGGGCGGGATCACCTTCGAGACTGCTGCCGGATTGTTTTCGCTGAGTTTGGCCGTTGGCGGCAGAGACGGATTGTCGCCTGATTTCCGAAATCCCAAGGTACATTTGGGATATTTGAGTATTTTTTGACCGATGAAAACCCGTATCGCACCCACACCTTCCGGTTATCTGCATCCCGGCAATGTATTGTCTTTCGCCCTCACCTGGCTGGAGGCCAAAAAGCAGGGTGGCAAGATCCTGTTGCGCATAGACGATGGCGACTCCTCCCGGAAACGCCCGGAGTATGTGGAGGATATTTTCATCACGTTGGAAAGTGTGGGGATAAGTTGGGATGAAGGTCCGACGGGCCCTGACGACTTCGAAAGAAACTGGTCGCAGCGGCACCGTATGGATATGTACCAGGAAGTCCTCAAAAAGATCCGTACTTCCGATCAGGTTTATGCCTGCCAATGCAGCCGCAAAGAAGTAGCTGCCGATTCGCTTGATGGGTTGTACGGCGGGAAGTGTCGTTCTTTAAGGCTTTCGCCGAAAGGCAATCCAAAACCCTGCAACTGGCGATTAAAAACGGATCCGGAAGACAGCGTAGCTTGCCACGACTTTTCCGGTGAAAGTCAACTTCTTTATCCCGGCAAAGAGTTAGGCGATTTTGTGATCCGAAAGAAAGACAAAAAGCCGGCCTATCAATTGAGTTCTGTCCTCGATGATATTCATTTTGGCATAACGCACATTGTCCGCGGCATGGATTTATTGCCTTCCACCGGAGCGCAATTGCTCTTATCTGAAAGGCTGCAGGAAGTGCATCCGCCATTTGACCAGTTTCAAGCTACCTGCTTTTATCATCATCCATTGATCCTGGGGGCTGATGGTGAGAAATTATCCAAATCTGCCGGTGTATCCGCGACGGGTGGGTGGATTAAAGAGAAGGAAGCCAGGCGCGCTTTTTTTGAAACTTTGGCGAAGGTAGTGGGGTGGGAAATTGTTGAGACGGAGTTTGGGGTGTGAGATCGTTTAATGCGTTTTATTCGTTTGATGCGTTTTACACGTGCAAGACAGCGCCATCAGTGGTTCGCCAATGGCGAACCTGCGAAATCTGCGAGAAACCTGCTAAGTGCCCACTACTTTGATTTCTAAATTATTACGAAATCTCTAAAGTTTTCTTTTTTGATTAGTTTTTCTTCAGCACTATATTTTTCAACAAAGGTTTTTGGGAGTTTTACTTTTTTTCTGGGATTCCATTTGAATTCATAGCCGAAAATGTTTTGGTTTATTTCTTCGACGTAATCAACCTCTTGTTGTTGGGTGGTTCTCCAGAAATAGGATTTGGCCAGAGTCATTTTGTACTCGTTCTGCTTTTTTCTTTCGGAGATTAGGAAATTCTCCCATAGCCCTCCTTTGTCCTGGCGAAGGTTTATGTCATTAAAGTTTCCGATAATCATATTTCTAATTCCATTGTCATAGAAATATATCTTCTTATTTTTCTTGATTTCATTTCTAATGTTCGAACTGTAGCTGGGGAGTTTGAAAATTACAAAACCCTTTTCGAGGATGTTTATGTATCGTTGTATGGTATTTTTATCAACTCCGACAATTTGGGACAATTCGTTGTTATTTACTTCGCTGCCTATTTGTAATGCCAGTGCTTGTACCAGCTTTTCCAATACTTCCGGTTTTCTTATTTCAGCAAATGAAAGTATGTCCCGGTAGAGGTAACTGTTGACCAGGTTTTTCAGAATTTCTTTTTCCTCCCCCGGGTTGTTCAGGACATCCGGGTAGAACCCATAGATTAATCGGTTTTCCAGAGATTGCTCTGCTTTCAAATATCCTACATGATTTTGAAATTCTTCCCAGGTAATGGGATACATTTCATATTGCCATTTTCTCCCTGTTAGAGGTTCATTTAACTCGTGGGAAAGCGTAAATGAGGACGATCCGCTAATCCACAATTGAACATCTTTAAACTGATCTGTAATGATTTTCAGTGTGATGCCAATGCCATGGATGCGTTGAGCTTCATCAATAAAGACCACTTTTTTGTTGCCTATTAGACTACGAAGTTTTTCCGTATTTGGAGTGTCTAGTAACGTTCGTACAGTAGGATCATCTCCATCAAAGAAGGCCACATCCTGATTTTCCAGTTCATGCTTGATTAATGTAGTCTTGCCCACCTGTCGGGGGCCAACAATCATTATTGCCTTGCCTTTTCCTGTTTTTTTTCTGACGGTATCAGCGAGTGTCCTTGGAATCATGGATTTTAGGTGTAAAGTAGTAATGATTCATGACTGTAATCACTTATTGTTATGGTTTTTAGTGATTATGTTTTGCGAGTACTTGTCAGAAGCAGGATTTGCAGAATTTTAGAAGGTCAGAATTTATAACTCGCTTGGGATGGATAATATCGAATGAAGGCAGGAAGCCATCCTGAAAATTCAGAAATTCGGAAAATTCTGTTTCAGACAAAAAGAAGTGCAAAAATAATACACCCCTGTTCGCTCCGCGAACCTCCTTCTCTGTGTGGGATAATCGTTTGATGCGTTTAATACGTTTTACACGTGCAAGACAGCACCATCAGCGATTCGCCAATGGCGAACCTGCGAAATCTGCGAGAAACCAACCTACATCCGTGATACCAATATTCTCAAATCCTCATCGCTGATATCCGGATCTATCGTCTCGTAGTATTTATTCCTTTTGAAATAAACCTTATCGTAAATCGCCTGGTATTTGGCATAGTCGGGATGGGTGTATTTATCCAAATATTCTGTGAGTAGTTTGAGGAGCTGGAAGCTTTTGTCTTTGGCGCTGTTCATATAAAACAGATAGCTGTCTTTGCTGGTGTAATATTCATTTTCGGAGAGACTCCAGGTATCTCGTTTGGCATCTTTGTATTTGGCTTTTTCGAAATACCACTCAAAGTGCTCCCGGCAGATCTGCTTTAGGAAAATGATAAGTGCTTCTTCTTTGTTGTAGTGATCCAGTAATTCGACTTTATACCTAAAATTCAGGAAGCTGCCATGTGTGCTGTAATAGATTTTTGGGTCGGCGATCTTGTGTTTTTCGAGGGAGGAATCGACTGCCTGAAGTGCCTTTTCAAAATTGTCTTTCAGGATGTAGAAATTGAATAAGGAAAACAAAGCCCAGTCGTTGTAGTAGTCTCCTCGTTCGGAGTATTTGGAATAGGAAGCGGAGTCTCGCAAATAGATTCCGTCTGCAATGGCTTTATCTATTTCGTGGGTATTAAAATGGAAAAACATGCGATTGAGGTAAAAGTCTCCTTCCTCGACGATCTCGTATTTTTTGGGCAGGATTGCATTTTCGTACAGCTTGTTAAAATCCCGTCGCAAGTCGGCATAATATGCTTGCCTTGCCTCCAGTCGACCAGAGTCAACCGTATACTGATATATCTGATTATTGGGTGGGAAATTGCCCAATAGATTGACCTGCATCTCCAGTCGTTCCCAGATCAGATTATAATTGAGGGAATCTGTTTTTAGTTGTTCGGTGATGGTTTCTATGCGGGATGGGTAGCCGAGTTGCGGATTGGGTTGAGCCTGGAGGGTGGTGGGGAAAAGCAGTAATATGAATGAAAGGAGTTTGGGCATGATCGTTTTATTCGTTTGACACGTTTAATGCGTTTAACTCGGGGGTAAATTGTTTTCTCCCTCCCTCGGTCCCTCCCTCTGAGCGGGAGGGAAGGTGTTGCGTGTACTTGTTAGAAGCAGGATTTGAAATGTGAAACTCAAAACCGAAAAATGTAAAATGTAAAAGTATTTCCCCCCTTCTCTCCTTCTCTGTGTGATCCCAATAGCTATTGGGGTAAGTTGGTCTGTTAGCTGGTTGGTTGGTTTGCTATGACGTAAGCGATTCGCCAATGGCGAACCTGCGAAATCTGCGAGAAACCCCACTAAATCTTAACCACTTTAACCGTATCTATATTTTTACTGTTCTCGAAAAGAATCAGGAAATAAACTCCCTTGGGCAGTTGCTCAAGATTAAGCGTGTTGTCCTGATTTAAACGCTGTCTTTGGAGAACTATTCTACCTTGCAGGTCTCTTAATTCGACCTGGAGATTGGTGGTGTGGTCGGGTAACTCAATATGTATGCTACTCGAAACAGGATTAGGGAATACGGTAGGTGGGTTTCGATTTTGAATAGAGGCGGTGTTGACTGTAAATAAGGTACAATCTCCGGCATCGGCATAGAATTCTAAAATATCATTGACGTAATAGCAGCGGTGTTCGTTCCAGCAATCCAGGCTAAACATATTGATTGGGCTGAGCGGAGAGTAGGTGCTACCAATACCTTCGATGATGGTGGCTTCACTTCCGGAGGTATTGTTTGTTCGTTTTAGCGTCCATCGTTTTCGTGCTTCACCGGAGTTTAGGTAGATGGAATCCAATTCAAGAACCTCTAGTTCGAGCATGCTAAACCCATATTCCAGCAGAATGGTATCTCCATCTTCGAGGGTAAAGTCATAAATCAGATATTCATCGGGGCTATTTAGTGGTCTGAGGTAGACCTTGTTGTCTTGTTCGCGGTAGAAATCGCCTGTACCCGTAAAGACTGTCGTGTCGGTGATTTCATTTTCCAGCAACTCCCGGTACAGCTTCCCGTCGATTTCTATTTCCCCATCAAACTTATAGGCTTTTGTCTGACAGGTAATCATGCCACTACTGAAATTGAAGCAACAATTGGCATTGTGCCATCGGTTGGTTTCGTTTACGAATGTTTGGGCTGTTGATGGGAGGGAGAGTAGGAGGGCGGTGGTGAGGAGGAGTAGGAGTTTTGGCATTTTGTTTTCTGTTTGGTGGGAGGAATGCCGTACATGAATTGGCCCAAGCTAATTCGTCGTTGGCATAATTGTGGACTTAAAGTACAGAAAATCGGGGATTGGTATGGTCGGGTGGGTGACGGTTAATGGGTAGTCTAAATATCTAATAACCTAGTTTATAATAGAAAATATTTGCCGAAATGCGTTTTATGTTGAAAAATATTTGCCATTCGACACCTTTTTTTGTTGGTTTTTGCAACCAGGGTTTGACTTCTTTAATCGTAAATTCTTGCCTGATAGACGCTGACGGGTAATTGCACTTAATTCAGCTTTTAGGGTGAGTTATCTACATGGGGTCAGGTGGTCCGAAACTAGAAGGTCGGACGCTCTCCGGTATATACAACTTCATGGTTAATCATCCCGTTTCCAAAATTGAAGCAACAATCGGCATTGTGCCATCGGTTGGTTTCGTTTACGAATGTTTGGGCTGTTGAGGGGAGGGAGAGTAGGAGGTGTAGGGTTTTTGGCATTTTGTTTTCTGGTTGGTTGGGGGAATGCCGTACATGAAGTGGCCCAAGCTACTTCGTCGTTGGCATAAATTGTGGACTTAAAATACAGAAAGTGGATATTTTGAAAGAGGTTTGATTGATTAATTGGCAGTTAAAAATTGGATTTTTGAAGAGTTTGAATGGATATAGGGTTTGAGGTGAATTATTATAAATTTTAACCTGTTACGATACGATCTTATTGGATGCTTAGGATCAATTTATTGTACCAGGGTTCAATCCAAAACCGACTGCAGCTCTTGCAATCCGTTTATTTTTTTAATTGATTCATAATCTCTTCTGGCCAAACGATAAATTGGCCATACTGGCCTTTTTTTTCAATACCACCAAGTTCTTTGCCACGATTAGTTATGATCCAATCACCATCTTTCTTATACATTAAGTTATTGTCAGTCAACCAGCTATTCACATTGCGGCTGCTCAATCCTGTTTGTTTGGAAAGCTCCTTAGTTGTAAGGAGCTTTGAGTTGGAAGTGTTTATTCTGTTTGGGATTTTTTGAACTGGTTGAGTTGGTTTTTTTTCTACTTCTTTTTCAACTTTCTTTACGGATATTCTTATTTCCTCACTAATAGTTAAAAGCCGTTGAACTTCATTGAAAATGTCATTATATAACTCTGAGTCATCTGCTTTGGTTACATGAATTCCCATTTCATCATTGTTTTGCTGAGAAAATGAATATAAATTCATCGAAGTAACGATGGCTTCATTTTCATTTAAATAACATTTTGCGTGAAGTGAATTACAGATGCTTGTTCTAATTCCTATTTGACTTTCAAGCCAATTACTTTCTTCTACTTGTAGTTTGTTTTCTCGGTATATAATCCGAATGTCTCTCTTTTGGATGTTTAAGTTTTCTAAGTGATCTTTAATCCTTTTATGGAACTGAAGGTATGGACTTATGAGGATTAATCTGTCATTTGTGTTTTTAATGAGTTCTTCCAAATGGTATGATACACCTGTAGTATTTAAAAATTTTGCCATTTTGTATTATTTGTACTAATTCAAACGATTTCTGGAGCACTATTCTTGTTGATCTAAAATGAAATACGTTTATTAAGAAGCAGGATTTCTAAAAATAAAAATTTCTTATTGATTTACTTTAGTCCTTGGAGAAAACCTTTGAATCCAATTTTCTTTGTATTGTCTAGTAAGGGGTTGATTGGCTAGATTCAGATTTTTAATTAATAGCTTCATAGAATCGCTACAAACTCCCCAACTACATGAAACTGATTATCTGCCAGGGCTTCACGGGTGATGATGATGTCCTGGTAACTGGGATCAAAGGAGTTAGGCTTTAGGATGATTTTTTCGTGTTGCCAGCCGGTTTCATCTTGTGTTTTTGTGCTTGCGTAGGTTTTTACGGTAAAATGAGAGTTTAAATCTGCATCCTGTTTGTTGAAATATTCGACCAATAAGATTTTCCCGTTTCTGCTTCCAATTACTGGCTGTTTGAAGATGCAGGTAGCACCGTTTGGTATGCGCCGGTTCATAGACTCTCCGATTACTTTGAATGCGAAATATCCTTCCTTGGCATACTTTTCCGGAACATTAATTTGGGTGAATTCCTTAGATGTTTGCATTTCACTAAAGGAACCTGCTGCTGCATGTAGATCGTAAAGAGGGATTTTGAATATCGGTGTTTTCTGAGGTTCTGTTTTGGTTTCCTTCTCTATGGTGTCGTTTAGCTCGGCAGGAACTTCCTGGTCTCTGTCGATGATGTAGCTGTATAGGCTTTCCGGAACAGGCTCGCTTAGTTTGAACTTGAAATGAACGACCGGCTGTCCTGTGTCCGGCATTTCGTCTTGTTGAATAGAGTCGGGAATAATGGAGACATTCCCCATAAAGTAAAACTCTGTTCCCTCTGAGTCTTCCTTTTTGATGAATAAGAGGATACGATCAGAATGAATGACCTTTTGAATTTCCGAACTGTCGATCTTTCTGTTTGATCTGGACTCCCAGGCAAAAACGGATGGAGAAATGAAATGGTCATTGTACTTTATCGAGTCTTCAATATGATCCGCTTTGTGATAGGTTACAAAACAGGGGGTTGCATTTTTGTTGGTTCTGTAACCGTAAACTGTGCTGCTTAGGTCTTTGTCCCAGTTAAGTATCCGGCAAACATCCTTTCGGCTGTACTTTTGATAGAGGATAAAACCATCATTAAATAAGGGTTTGGAGAATGAACTATTGAAGGAGGCTATCGAATACTCGGTGGAATCGGTTAGGAATTCTCTAAATGTTTCGTTGTCAATATAGCTGGCAAATTCAGGATGCGCTTTTAGGGTGCCGTTTTGTCTTACAACTATGTTCTTTGTCTTTTTTACAAAAACGAAATTCAGGTTGGTTATGACAGAGTCTAGAGTTTCGTCTGTGAACTGGTAGCCATAGATTGTTGCAATCTCTTGCTTGAAGTCCGAAATATTAATCTCCTTTTTTTCTAGGAGATCTTTCAGGATGAGGGATTCTTCAATGCGCTTCCCGTTGTTAATTTCAAGGGAGAAAAGATTTAGCAATTCAGTTAACTCTTTGGAAAGGCTTGGTTCAAATTCACTATCTACCTTGACAACGAAATTGTAAAAAGACTTGGAGTATTGTACAAATAAGAATGGATCCCGTGCATTGCTTTCCACAAAATCCATCATCCGAGGCGTTCTGCCGAGACGATATTTTAGAAGGAGATAATCTTGTTTCAAATCTTTGAGCAAACGCATGTTTGCAGAGTCAATAGATTTGAATATTTTTTCTTTCGAAATTCTGTCAAAGTTGATGGTTGATACTCCCGGCAGATCGGTACTCCCGTCAGATAGCAATTTTCTCAGCTTGTCCTTGTTGAAGGAAGTATCTCCGTAGAGGGCGACGGGAATTAGGTAGTTGTTGTTGTGGTTTCCGATAAAATCAATGACGGTCAAATAGGATTTTGAGTCGACTTTCCTAAGCCCCCTTCCCAATTGTTGCACAAAAATTATGGCAGACTCGGTTGGCCTCAACATGATTATCTGATTGACCTTGGGAATGTCAATACCTTCATTAAAAATATCAACAGTAAGGATGTAGTCCAGTCTCACCGATTCGTTGTCGGATTCTAATTGCTCAATGGCGAGGGCTCTTTCCCGTTCTGTATTGCTTCCGCTTAAAGCGACGGTTTTCAGCCCTTTCTCGTTGAGTTTTCTCGATAATTCCTTTGCTTCTTCGACCTTTGAGGTGAATATTAATCCACGACAAATACCATTATCTGTTCCGTAAAAACGGGAGGTCCGTATTATCTTGTTTACCCTTTCGACGGAAGTCAAGCGATTAAAAATTTTGAAATCATCCTGTTCATCTTCATCTATGGAAAGGTCGGAAACGCCATAATAATGGAAGGGGCAAAGCATCTGTTCTTCCAGTGCCTGGTTTAATCTTATTTCATAAGCAATGTTGTGATTGAATAATTTGAAGATGTCATTGCCATCGGTTCGTTCCGGTGTCGCCGTCATTCCGAGCAGGAACTTTGGAGTAAAATAGTCGATCAAGTTTATATAGGATTGAGCACCTGACCGGTGGGATTCATCGATGATGATGTAATCAAAATGATCTTTCTCAAAAATGTTTAAATGCTCTGCTTTTGAAATGGTTTGGACAGTAGAGAATAGGAAATCTTTGTTTGTTTCCCGCTGGTTACCAGAGTAAATTCCCATTGTTTTTTTGGCTCCAAAAACTTTCTGGAATGTATCCATTGCCCTCTCTGCAATATTTCGTCGATGGACAACAAAAAGTAATTTATTTGGATTAAACGACTTTGCGTCGAATGCACTCAGGTAGGTTTTACCGGTTCCGGTAGCAGAAATGATTAAAGCTTTGTTTTTTTGACTATTTCTAAGTCCTCTAAGGTTTTCCAGTGCCCGGACCTGCATTTGGTTTGGTTCAATCAGGACAGGTTGAGTGATTTTTTGATTTACATCGAAAAACGCTATTCGTTTTCTTTCATAGCTTTTTTCGTATTCCCGGATAAATTCTTCTGTTACTACTGTAGCGGTGTCGAAATCTTTTTCAAATTCCTGATAGACCTTTTGTATGATCTTACTGTTCTCCGTCGCTGATACTTGAAGGTTCCATTCCTTGTTGCTGGAAAGAGCAGATTGGGTGAGGTTGCTACTACCGACTATTAAATTGAAATAATTGCCTTTTTTGAACAAGTAGCCTTTGGAGTGTGCATTGACATTTACTGCAATTCTTAATTCTATGTTTTTGAATTGAAGGAGCCTTCTTAGCGCTTCCGGTTCGGTGAAATTCAAGTACTGAGATACGACAATTTTGCCCTTTTTGTTTCTTTGTTCTAGTTCCTGTAGGACATTGATTATGGTTGCTACTCCTCCTGTGGTGACAAAAGCAACTGAAATGAAAAAGGATTCACAAGTATGAAATTCTCTAAGGAGAGACGAAAGGATTTTCTTTTTGGGGTCTTTGCTGTTTACCAATAATTTTGGCTGGTAGAGTAGTTCTGACTCCAGATCTTTATCCATAAAGCCTGTGTGAAGGCTTCCTTTAAATTGGTTTATAAAGTCATCCATTCCATTGCCATTAATTTGTCTACAATCGGAATGTCAGCCGCGGCCCAATCCACTTCATTTAGTTTGTCTTTATCTAGCCACTGTAAGGAAATATGTTCGTTAAGGCTTAGTTCTCTGGAATTGGCGTGCACCCAAAAGGCATGCATTGTCAATTCAAAATCCGGGTATTTGTGTTCTACAGTAAGGATATGCTCATCAACAATTGCATTCATATCCAGTTCCTCAAATAACTCTCTTGCCAGGGCTTCTTTTTGAGATTCTCCTATTTCTATTTTACCACCAGGGAATTCAAATTTTTTGGAGATATAGTCGAGCTTGTGTTCCGGTCTCTGTACGCAAAGAATCTGATTATCGTTCAGAATGACGGCCGCAACTACTTCAATCTTTTTCATGCCTTAATTTACTAATAATGGTCAATTGAGCAAATTGTGTTAGGATTGTAAACCCAAGCAACCAGCTAACCAACCAACTTTCACAATCTAATGCCCACCCTCCGAATCATACTCAAACTGCTTCAAATGCTCATTCCAGGTTAAATTGAAAATGTCCCATTTTTGGCCTTCGCTTCTGGGGGATTCTAGTTTTTGGGCGATGATTACTTTCTCCCCGTCTGTGCGAACGGTTATCATGCCGTAGACGGCAACATTTCGGTCTTTGAGGGACTCCATTTCTAATTGCTTCTTTTCTTTTTCTTTGGGATCGGTTAAAGCGTCTTTCTCGGCTTCCAGTTTTTTTAATTTTTCGTAATACTTGATGGGAGAGGAAAACTCATAGGTGCTTCTTGCCAGCTCTGTGCTGAAGAGAAGGGGCCGCTGTCCTCTGGAGGCTTTGCCATAGGCACCGAGTGCGTCGGGTCTCGGATGGGAATGACTCTCGTTGTCTCCACTTGAAATCACGGTGGCAATTGGGTGGATGGCCGAAAGGAAGGAATCTAAAATGTCACTGGATCCATGATGGCAGGCTTTTGCAATATCGCATTGGAATTTCTTTCGGACCCGGAGTAATACCAAATCCAACAATTGGGTGGATTCCTGAAGTTCCTGATTGAGGTCTTCTATTTCTGTGCGGGATAAGTTTGCCTGTGTTAATTTTTCCCTGGTTTCTTTAATTTGTTTTTCGAGCTTGCTTATCGGGGTGTCTATCTCCGAGTATTGCTCCCCAATGAAATCCTGGGATTTGCTGTTGAGGTCGCCTCCCAGAAGTACTTTTACTTTTTTGTATTTCAACATGAAAACGACGGAGTGCCCGTTCTTGGTGATTCCTTCCTGGCCTAATATTCTCAGGCAGTCTTTTGTCTCATTACCGTTTGTCACTTTCTCTGTTATGGGAGCCAGGATCTCCAGTTGAAGATCGCTATTTGAATCGTAGTGGTCCAGGTAGTTTTTTGATTTATGGAGGAAGGAAAACTTGACGCCGGAATTATTTTCTTTGGCATTCCGTAAGGTCTGTAAAAGCATTTTTCTCGAAGTGGGATTGGCACTTAGGATGTCATTTAGGTCTTTGTTGGTTCGGGCCAGGTCCCATAAGTAGTTGTGCTTCCCTTGTTTGACTTTTCGACCTAAATCGTAGTTCCAGTCTTTTTTATCCGCTCCATTTAGCGGACGTTCGATGATCCCGTTGTGGCAAACGTTTTTTATCCGAAGCTTTTTGTTTCCGAATATATTCAGAAAGCCATAATAGTGGTCCAAGTCGGGATGGGAGATAATGGCGTAGTCAATGTCAAATGGTTGTTTGGCCTTTGGCGTGTTTGCGGTTACGCCGTCTACACCTACGACTTTTCTATATCTCAGATTGTATCGCCAGTTAATAAAGCGGGCCATGTTGTCGGCTCCGGTGCTGTCAAAGCCGATGCCTTCACCTGCGTCAATGAGGATGACTTCATCGTCGGGGGTTACGATGTGGCAGCCGTCTCCCTGTCCGATATCCACAAAGTTGATTTCCAGCATGCGGTCATTGGTAAGCTGCTTCTCAAGCAACCATCCTTTATCGTTGCGGCACCAGACTTCCAGCCAGTCTCCGTCTTTGTTTCCGGTGCATTTGGCGTAATCGCCCAGGATTAAATGGTTTGCGTAGTTTTTGCTGGATTCGTCATTAGGGACTGTAAAAAGGATTGCATCACTGGTGCTGATGAAGCAGGGTTTGTTGAGGTCGAGTGCCATTTTGGGGTGTTTTTCGGTTTGTTTGGATGTGGATTTTTTTTCGAAGCTTTATAAAAATAGGTATTTCTTTTTGGATCGTTGAGTATTGAGAGGGTAGTGGCTTGGGTTTCACGCAGCGGGCGCAGGTCCGGCTGGAGCGGAGCGCGGATTTCGCTGTTTGAGACGTGTAAAACAAATTAAACGTGTCAAACGCATAAAACGATTTTTTCACGCAGCGGGCGCAGGTCCGCCGTGGCAGATCGCTGTGGCGCTGGATCAAACTAACTAACCATCCAACCGACCAACTTTTTAATCAATAACCAATTTTTTCAACTGTTTTTTTAACACACTTTTTTTCATGCTTTGTTCGAGCGCTTCATAGTCTTCTTTCTTTACGTTTTTTTGGATGGAGCCATTTGAAAGCAGAATGATCTCATCGCAGATGCTGCTGAGGGTGGAGAAGATGTGGGAGGAGATTAGAACGGTTTTGTTGAGGCTTTTTAGTTCTTCAATGATGTCGGTGATGAGCATGTTGCTTTGGATGTCTACGCCGTTGAATGGTTCGTCCAGAATGAAGATGTCGTTTTTGCGGAGGAGGACTCCCATTAAAGCGAGTTTCTTTTTCATGCCGGTGGAATAGGTTTCTGCATATTGGTTTAAGGGGAGGTTGAAGATATTTTGCTCCTCGAAATTTTCGGTGTTGATGTTTTTGGCGCTGCAAAGCAGCTTTAGGTATTCCCAGCCGGTGATGTAGGACATGAAGATGGGCGTTGTCTCCAAATAACCCAGATGGTTTTTGAGACTGGGGTAGGGAGATGTTACTGTTCCCAGGTGAGATTCTATACCGGAGATGCACCGAAACAGCGTTGTTTTGCCCGCTCCGTTTTCACCGACGATGCCATAGACCTTTCCGGGCTCGAAGCGGAGGTTGATGTCTTGCAGTACACGCTTACTGCCAAAATTTTTGCTCAGGTTTTTTACTTCTAACATTCCAGTATCGGTTCTAGTCGTTTCTTTGATTGTTTGTAGAATACCCAAATCGCAATCAATAAAATGGGAGGAAACATCAGGCTTAAGGCATAGAAAATTCCTTGTGGGATATTGATCTCGTAGGGGTATGCCGAATACTTTGCCAGAATCATGGAACCCAGGAAAATGTACCCGCCAAGGTAGACCAAAAGGGTGGTTACCCAATTTTCGGAAAAAGGAATCAGGAGTAGAATTAGCGCAAGCGCTGATAAAATGGATACACAAATGGCTGAAGTGATCATCTTTCTTTTCAGGAAATCTGGAGCCCGATGAGTATGTATCCAGACGAAGTATTTCGGTTCTGGTTTTTGGTAAAAAAGCATGCTGGTTAGGAAAATCAGGGCCATTCCGAAAAGTCCGAGGTAGTAGTTGTCTGCCTGTATGGCTTTGCCAATGAGGATGTAGGCGAGCCCAAATGCCCAAAAGCTTTTTCTGAATCCGACGATAAACTCAAAGGGCAACTTTTTGAAAGGAGTAGGGATGGGTTTGTTCCATTGTCGGTTGGTTCGAATGAATGCCAGCAATATGGATGCAATCAAGAGGATGGCTGCCGGGATATGTGCTGTTTTCATTAAAAGGAAAATCAAAAAGGGCAGCGAAGACAAGATGTTTTCGGCTACTCGAAGAGAATAGTATTCTTTGGTGGTAAAGATTTTCCGCAACTCCCGGTTTCGTTTTGCATCGCTCCATTTGGAGCATAGAAAAAGGGCCATGGCACCATAAACCCATGGGGCATAAATCGTTTTGTAGAACAGAAGTTCGGATAAAACCACAAACAGGATCAGGCCGAGCACAAATCCTAAAACAGGATTGATGCCCATGTCTTTGAGCCAGCGTGTCAGGCGGGTGTATTGTAATGTGAGGTAATATTTCATGCTTTATCGGACTGGGTGATAAATGTAGAATGAAAAATGATAAATGTAAAATGCTTGCCCGCCGAAGCTCAATAGCGCGTAGGTGGGTAAATGGAGATGTGTTTCACGCAGCGGGCGCAGGTCCGGCTGGAGCGGAGCGCGGATTTCGCTGTTTGAGACGTGTAAAACAAATTAAACGTGTCAAACGCATAAAACGATTTTTTCACACAGAGAAGGGGAGAAGGGGTGTAAAATGCTTAGCCTGCCGAAGCTCGCCAGAGCGCAGGCGGATCTCAACCCTGTCCGCTTTAGCGGGCAGTCTCAACCCTGATCTTCCTGTGGCAGCGAGCTTGCCGAGTAGGTAGGTGGAATGAAAAAGGAGCGTCTTATTTGGTGTTTCACGCAGCGGGCGCAGGTCCGGCTGGAGCGGAGCGCGGATTTCGCTGTTTGAGACGTGTAAAACAAATTAAACGTGTCAAACGCATAAAACGAATAAAACGTGCAAAACAAATCACCTGCGAAGCTTTTTTAATTGTCGAATTACCCACGGAAGCTCTCCCCGTTCAATATGATGATAATGGGTCTCTTTGGCTCCGAAGGACGCGAAGAAACGGGCAATCGACGGAATGGAAGAGCCTTCAAAGTCGAATGTCATTTCCTGATTGCTGTACAACTGAAAGATCTGATCCAGCATAAAATGGGTCGCGTGTTGTTTCTTGCCTTCAGGATTGGAATACCCCATCAGATAGTAGAGGCGGTGGTGGTCGTGCGGGAGGAAAATCTCACCCAGCAGTCGGCCTTTCTGGTCAGTGGATCGGAAGAAGCGGCCGTGTCCTTTTTCTTTTGCTTTTTGAAGAAGTTGAGCAGCCATGTCGTAGGCTTGTTGTGGCAGCTCGAAGGTATCTTTGAGGTTTTGATGGTATCGCTCTGCGAAGCCTTCCAGTTGATCGGCATCGGGAATGAAAATCAATTTTTCTTCGGCGCGGCGAATCCTTTTACGAAGGGATTTGGAATAGTTTTTTCGGAGACTTTCGTGGTTAATATTCAGATTGAGGAGGTAGTTGGTGCGTTTGGAGATTTTCCAGCCAAAGTTGGGCGTCGGATTGGCTTCATTCAGCGAAAGCGAAATCTTTTTAAACCTCTTGGGAATGGCATTGAGAAATGCCTCCATAATCTCTGAGGACAGATCTTTGGTGAAAAGCCCTAACTGCTGCGAAAACCAGGGCTGAAACACCTGACTGAAACCGGGTATTTTGGCATTCCACGGAAGTGGGAAAACAGCCTCGTAATCATCACCCACGAGCGCGTGCCAATTCGGACTGCTGATGTCGAGGTACCAGCTTCGGGCATAGATTCGGCTGTTATCGGCCTGGCTGATGCAGCGATCCCAGGCGACTTTGTCTATGTCTGGGTGCTTTAGGTACCTGATGTCCATGCATCACAATTTACGAATGATCGACAAACCATCCCGCAAAGGAAGCATGACATTTTCAACGCGGGAGTCTTTCTGGATCACGGCATTGAATGCCCGGATCTGGTCTGTATCCGGATCGCTGATGTCACTGGCTACTTTGCCGCTCCACAAAACATTGTCGGCCAGCAACCAGCCTCCCTTTCGGAGGAGGGGCAATGCCTGCTCGTAATACCAGGGATAATCCTGCTTGCCGGCGTCGACGAAGATCAGGTCGTAGGGACCATCGAGCGTCGGAATAATCTCTCGGGCATCGCCTTTGAGTAACTTAATTTGATCTTCCTTCCCCGCTTCGGAAATATACTTTTCGATCAGATGATACAATTCTTGGTTGGCTTCGATGGTGTGCAATTCGCCATCTTTGGGCAGGCCTTCTGCCAGACAAAGAGCTCCGTAGCCGGTGAAGGTGCCGATTTCCAGTACGCGTTTGGGCTGCAACATAAGGCTGATGAAACGCATGAACTGACCTTGTAAACTCCCGCTCAACATTTGAGGAGCGAGTGTTTTTAGGTGGGTTTCCCGTTCGAGTTGATAGAGCAGAGCCCCGGGAGAGCTGCTGTGCTTTTCGCAGTATTCGTCGATCTGGCGGGGAGTGATGGTCATAGTTAGTCGGTTGGTTGGTTTGTTGGTTTGCCGAATTTACGTTTTAGGATTGGGTAACTGAAAACAGCGAGCAGGATTACGCTCATTCCCCAGTAAAAATTGGGCTCCAATTCCTGATGTTCTTTTAGGATGAGCATGGCCAGGAGGACTCCGTAAACCGGTTCGAGATTTACCGTGAGGTTGGAGGCGAAAGCTGTCAGGTGTTTTAGTGCCAGCAAGGATAAAACATAGGCCAGGGTGGTGCAAAGCAAGGCGAGTATGACCAGGTAGCCCCAGTCCAGGCCTTCGGGCATCATGCGGGCCTCCGGTTGTATGAAGAAAAAGAGCGGCAGACAAAGCGTCAGGAAAAGCCAGCTACTGCTCAGTTCGATGAGCGTGATAGCCATTGGCCTTGCCTTGTCGATCAGCACCTTATTGAAAATAGCAAAGAGCGCTGCCAGAAAAGCAGAAGCCAGGCCGGTCCAGACACCGAGCATCATACCGCTTTCGAGGTCGCTGGCGATGAGCATCATGCCCGGGATAATGAGGATTCCAAGTGCCAGTTCGTACCAGGCAATCGGGCGACGCAGAATGAGCGGCTCCAGCAGGGAGGTGAAAAAGGAAGTTGTCGCCATACAAACCAGCGTAATGGAGGCATTGGAAAGCTTTATAGCTCCGTAGAAGGTGACCCAGTGGATGGCAACGAGAACGCCAATTCCGGCATATTGAAGGAAAAGTTTTCGCGGGATCTCTTTCACCATTCGCTTTAAGCGCACCAAAAAAAGCAAACTGACGGAAGTGATCAATACGCGCCACCAGACTATCGGAAAGGCTGCAAGGGTGATCAAATCACCCAAAATTGCCGTAAATCCGAAGAGGAGAACGGCAAGGTGCAATTGCAGGTAGGCTTTTTGAACTGCTTGCATGTTTTGTTGTTTGCAGTTTATTATTTATGTCTGGTGCGCCTTTCGGCGAATGGGGTGTCTGTTTTATTCCCTATGGATGATAGACTTTATGCCCGCAATTTAGACAACTGATTCGCTATTTAGCGAATGTTTTAGACTGAGTTGCGAAAGCAACGAATTAGACCCTGCCGAATGGCGGGCCAGACCGACTAAAAACTAATTATCTTACAGACCGAAAAAATAGTAACATCCATGGCTCTAAAAAAAGGCGATCGTGCTCCCAGCTTTACGCTTGTATCAGATGAAAAGAAGGAAGTCTCTCTGGCAGACTTCCGCGGACAACCACTGGTGCTTTTGTTCTTCCCTATGGCTTTTACCGGTGTTTGTACCACTGAGTTGTGCCACATGCGGGACGATATTGCCACCTACAACAAGCTCAATGCGCAGGTTGTTGGGATTAGTGTAGACTCTCCTTTTGTGCTGGATAAATATAAGTCGGAATTAGAGCTGAATTTTCCGCTGCTTTCCGATTTTAATACGGAAGTTTCCCGCTCATACGATTGTTTGTATGAAGAATTTGTGCTGGGATTGCGGGGTGTTTCCAAGCGTTCGGCTTTTGTGATTAACGGCCAGGGCATCATCCGCTATGCTGAAGTTTTGGAAAATGCAGGGGATCTTCCGAACTTTACGGCTATCGAGGAAACTCTTGGCGCCATAAAGTAGTTATTCCTGTAGAAAGCGATTGAGTTCGTTTTTCATCGGGATGTTTATGTGTCCGGGATTTTCGTGGAGAAAAGAATTTTTATAATGGATCAGTATCACTTTCAGGAAGAATTAGAAGAAGTTCTCGTAGAGGAGGAAATTGAAGAGGTGGATCAAAGTGGATCTTCTCACCTGATCGTTTACAACGACGATCACAATACCTTCGACTGGGTGATCAAGTGTTTTATGGAGGTTCTTCAGCATACTTCCGAACAAGCTGAACAACTCTCCATGATTATTCACTTCAAAGGCAAGGCTACCGTGAAAACAGCTCCCCGCTCGGAGTTGAAGCCCAAAAAAGATGCACTGGTTGACCGTGGTTTGTCGGCTGTCATCGAGTAGCTTTATGCCAATACATTTACTTCCAGAAAACTCCATAGAATTTCCCAACCCCGGACTGGCTGATCACCGGGGCATCCTTGCCGTTGGTGGCGACCTGTCTACAGATCGACTCATCGAAGCTTATCGCAAAGGCATTTTTCCCTGGTATTCGGATGGCAGTCCGATACTCTGGTGGTCCCCCGATCCCCGCTGTGTGTTATTTCCGGAAGATCTGAAGATCGCGAAAAGCATGCGCCCCTATCTCAATCAACCCAAATTTGAATGGACGCTCGATGAAAATTTTCAGGAGGTCATCCACCTCTGCGGAACGAGCCGTCCGGGTACCTGGATTACCCCTGAAATGGAAGCGGCTTATTGTCAGTTGCACGCACTTGGCTACGCCCATTCAGTAGAAGTTTGGGAAGGAGATGAACTCGTCGGTGGATTGTACGGCATTGCCCTCGGCAAGTGCTTTTTTGGAGAATCCATGTTTAGCAAACGAAGCAATGCTTCCAAGTTTGGGTTTATTCGGTTGGTGCAGCGCCTTTCGGCGAAAGGCTACCAATTGATTGACTGTCAACAGGAAACAGCTCATCTGCGCAGTATGGGGGCTACAACGATCCCCCGCTGCAAGTTTTTGGAAATTCTTCAGAAAAATGAAACGGAAGAGACGGAGAGAGGAGAGTGGCGTGTAGAATGTAAAATGTAGAATTAGGAATGTCGAATGCAGGATTGGGTATGTTGGAAAAAATGCTTAATTCACCATTCTCAATTCTACATTAATCTCTCACTACCCATTTAAGCCTTTCTAACTTATATTTGGCAAAAAAGATATTTATGCGCCTTTGGGGACTGTTACTTATTTCCATTCTTTTATTTTCCTTTAGCAGTGACCGCTTTGATTATCCGCAGGATGATTTTGTGTGGCCGGTAAAACATGCTATAAAGGTAAGTGGTACGTTTGGTGAGTTGCGCCCCAATCATTTTCATGCGGGAGTAGATCTAAAGTCCAATCGGGGAGGTACTGGTGATCCCTTGCGGGCTGCAGCAGGCGGGCATGTTTCCCGCATCAAGGTACAGGCTGCCGGTTATGGCAATGCGCTTTACATCGATCATCCCAACGGGTATACGACCGTGTATGCGCACATGCAACAGTTTTCAGAGGAGATTGCGGAATACGTTAAACAACAACAATACGAGCGAGAGTCTTTTGAGGTAGATTTGTATCCGACCAAAGATTTGTTTCCGCTGGAACAGGGCGACTACATTGGCAACATGGGTTCGACAGGAAGTTCTCAAGGACCGCATTTGCATTTTGAGATCCGGGATACGGAATCGGAAATGCCTGTAAACCCACTTTTGTTTGGCCTTGAGATTCCGGACCGCCGTCCGCCGCGTCTGCACAAAGTAAAACTGTATGGATTTGACGCCCTGGGTCGCGAAATGGAAGACAATGACTTTAGCCTGCGTGCCAGATCTGGCGAATACCGGGTATCGGGGGATACGTTGACTACAGCCTGGCCGAACTTTGGAGTGGCGGTAAAAGCTTTCGATCACCACGATAATGTTTCCAACTGGAATGGCATCTTCGGACTCAAAATGCTGGTGGATGATTCGCTGGTGTATCAATACGACATGGAGCGGTTTTCTTTCGATGAGACCCGCTACATCAACGCCCTGCTGGATTATCCGGAGCGCATAAAAAATCGGTCCTATTATTATCGGTGTTTTTCCCTTCCGGGGAATGACCTTTCGATGCTTGCCGCGAATGAAAACAATGGCCTGCTCACGTTTACCGATTCGCGGAAGCATAAAATTGAGATCCAGACCTATGATGTAGACGGCAATGAAGCGAAGGTCGTTTTTTGGGTCAGGGCTTCCGCCGAATATGCCCAGCCGAAAGAGATGACTTATCACTATGTGCTGCCACACGGGGAGTCAAACCTGATTCAGGAGGAAGATTTTGCCATCTATTTTCCGGAATCAAGCCTGTACGAAGATCTGTACCTGAAACTGTATTTCTCTGATGATCGCTCTTACGGGCACTACAGCCAGGTACTGCATATCCAGGATAAACTGACTCCGGTTCATCGATTTTATGATGTGGCTTTACGGCCGAATAAAGAAATGACTCCCGAAGAAAAAGACCGGGCTTTCATTGCCTGGTGTGGTACCCACGGAGAGGTATTAAATCTCGGGGGCGAATGGCAGAGCAATGGCATGTTGCGCGCCAAATCACGCCTTTTTGGCAACTTCGCGATTCTCACAGACGATGTGGCTCCCGATGTTGACAATATCAGCCTCCGCTCTGATATGCGCGGAAGAAATTCTTTCAGCTTGCGCATCTCCGACAACATTCCAACAGGCCGGGGAGTAGAGGGAATCCAATACCGGGCCACCATCGATGGCGAGTGGATACTGATGACACACGACGCCAAGAGTCGCCGCATAACTCATCGATTCGATCGCAACTGGGAGCGCGGAGAACACGAATTAAAACTCGTGGTTACAGATGCTGTTGGGAATGAGACGGTATATGAACGAAGGTTTGTTCGTTAGTTGGTTGGCTGGTTTGTTGGTATATACCCAAATATTGCAAGGCTTGTAAGAAACCAGTTCAACATTCATCATTCCAAATTCGCCATTAATTTTCTCTCAACTCTCCCCTCTCAACAATAAACTAAACCACCTTCCAGCTGTTATTTCCGGGTACACCAATCAAAAAAAGAACGAGAAAATATGACCCACTTAAAAGCAGGAGATAAAGCACCGGCCTTTTCCGGCGTAGATCAAAATGGTGAAACCATCAAGCTCGAGGATTATAAAGGAAAGAAACTGGTGTTGTTCTTTTACCCGAAAGACAATACTCCCGGCTGTACCGCAGAGGCTTGCAATTTGCGGGACAATTATGCCGGCTTGCAAAAGGCCGGGTATGAGATCTTGGGCGTAAGCGCCGATTCTGAGCGGAAGCACCAAAACTTTATCAAAAAATTTGATTTGCCTTTTCCTTTACTGGCTGATACCGAAAAAGAGGTGATCAATGCCTTCGGTGTTTGGGGACCTAAAAAGTTTATGGGACGCGAGTTTGATGGCATACACCGTACCACTTTTGTAATTGATGAGCAGGGTAAGATTGAAGAGGTGATTGCCAAGGTGAAAACGAAAGACCACGCAGCACAGATACTGGCGTAATTCTATCTCCTAACTGTTAGAACCTTAATCTTAGGATCAAAACAGGAATTGCGAATTGGTGTCGCTCCGCTGGAGCTTACCATCAAAATCGCAAAAAATGCTACAAAGGTTTGGCTGCGTTGGAGCCTCCAGAGGAGGCACACCTTTGTAACAAAAAATATCGGATTCACTTTAAGCGCCGTAGGTGCGGCACCTGACAGCCAGACGAGTCCGGGAAAAATGAAAAAGCTCTGTAGTAATCCAATGATCGCTACAGAGCTTTTATTTATGGTGTATGGTTCTTTTGTTTAGAACGGCAGGTCGTCTAGATCGCCTGCTGGTGGTTCGTCTGTAGGTGACGGGAAATCACCGGCTCCGTTTTCAGCAGCTGGTGGAGGAGCAGCGGCCTCTGCCTGCGGTTTCTCCACACGCCAGGCGTTGAGGTTAGTGAAAAAACGGTCATTCCACTCTCTTCCGCGAAGGTCGAAATGGACTTTCATGCCATCGCCTTCGTTGTAGTCGTTTACCAGATCGCAACGATCCTGCGTAAGCTGGAATTTGATGTATTGCGGATAGTTTCCATCCTGGATTTGCAGCACAAATTCTCTCGCCTGGAAAGTTTCCGTCTTCTTTTCGGTGTCGAATTTTTTGTAAAGTGTTCCTTCAATCTCAAAAGACATAGCCATCTCAATTTTGTATCTTTCCCCGAAGGGCCGTCGGATTGTTTGTTCAACGAATAATGCCCAAAAGTAATAAAATCATGTGGTGCCAGGGCATTAGAAGGCGGCAAAAAGAAGCCACCTTAAAAAGATAATTTAGATTTGCTCGCTTACTTAACAGAAAAAGAGGATAATTTGAACTATCCTCTTTCTCAAAATGGTCTTATTCACCTGTATTAAACAGGCAGCAATAAATGTTATTCAATCTCAGGCTTCTACCATATATAGTTTATAAATATCAGTAGCAGTCAGGCATTGTATAGCCCGCTTTCCGCGAATGGCGATTGGTGCTTTTATGATATCCGGATTTCTTTGGAGTACCTTACCCCAGGATTCATGATCAAAATCCCTGCCCCGGATGTTGGACTGGTAGTAGGGATGTGCCTTATTTAGCAGTAACTTGGGATCCATGTTAAGGGCCCACAATATTTGCTGCCAACTCGTACCATTGGATGGTGCCTGCGCGTATGAAAAGGTACGCACATGTGTTACAAGTCCCTGTGCATGTGCAACAGTCTTACGATCTGAAGAAGATTCAGGGTTGTAATAGATTAGAATTTCGCGCTTATGGGTCTTCATAATAAATAAATTGGAATTACAGTATAATATACCGGTTTAGTTCCGAATTTGTTCGATTTTGTCAAATTAAATTTCTGTAAAGTTTTCCAGATGAACTTTTTTATTGTTGAAATCAAAGCCAAATACACAGATCTCGAGTGGTTGGAAGCCCACCTTCGAGAACGTGGGGCACGTTTTATTGGCAAGGACAAACAGGAGGATACCTACTTCCATGTGCCCACCGGACGATTAAAATGGCGTTCTGGTCAGGTGGAGAATTCCCTCATCCATTATTATCGGAAAGATCAGCCGCATGCAAAGGTTTCTGAGGTAGAGATGGTGCGGGTAAATCACGATTCTGAGTTGAAATCTATGTTGACCCATGCTCTGGGGGTTAAGGTACGGGTGGTAAAAGAGCGGCAAATCTTTTTTGTCGATAATGTAAAAGTTCACCTGGATGTGGTGGAAGAACTCGGCACCTTTGTAGAAATCGAGGCCATTGATTCAGACGGGACACTGGGAAAGGAATTTCTGGAAAATCAATGCCAGTCCCTCAAAGAAGAATTTAAGATCACGGATGACCTCCTGATCGACAGATCTTATAGCGATTTGCTCCTGGATAAAAATGCCTGAAATGCTTCCTGACAGAACCTATCCTTCAAAGTTATTGCTGTTTGGAGAGTACAGCGTGGTCCTCGGTTCGGAGGCTATCGCGGTTCCCTGGCCCAAATTTCGAGGGAGATGGGAAGCGGGCGAGCAAGCACCCCCTCTGGATGAATTCATTGACTGGCTCGAATCGCAGGATGCGTACGATATGGCCGCTTTCCGGAAAGCCATTGCAAATGGATGGTGTTATAAAAGCGATATTCCGATTGGATACGGAGTAGGTAGTTCGGGCGCACTCACCGCAGCAGTTTATGATGCTTTCCGAAAAGAAAAGCAAAAAGATCCGGCAGATATTCGCAAATCCCTGGCGGCCCTGGAGGCTTTCTTTCATGGTTCCAGTTCCGGAACAGATCCTTTGATTTCCTACCTGAATGCCGGCGTACACCTCAAAGGGATGGACGGTTTTGAGGTGCTGGAGGTTCTTCCCGAAATCTCAAATGAAACGGAATTATACTTGCTGGATACGGGTATTTCCCGCTCAACCGCTCCATTGGTACGCCAGTTTCTGGAAATGTGCGAAGATCCCGCCTATAAACTGCGGATCGAAAACGATCTCAATCCACTGGTCGCTGAAGCTATTCGTGCTTATCTTCAGGAAGATGCGGAGGATCTCCGCGAAAGCTGGGTAAGAATCAGTCAACTCCAATGGGAATTGTTTCAACCCATGATTCCGGAGGATTTCAAAAAGCTATGGGAAGAAGGTCTTCATTCCGGAGATTATTACCTAAAACTTTGTGGTGCCGGAGGAGGAGGATATTTTCTATCTCTTGGAGGTGGTTCATTCCGTTTGTTCCGTTGATTCCGTTCTTTCCGTTGGTAGGTGGAACGTATGTGACTCTGCTCAACCCACCGTTCGCCGTAGGCGGACGACTCAACCAAACTCAACCGGAGGGACTGAGCGAAGCGAATGACCGACCTCAACCCAAAAAAACTACTCTCCCCCTTTCAACACCTCAATCACCCCCTGCACCTCATCATTAGGGATCATCATGGTAAGATTGTACTGCTTAATTTTCCAGCCCGCTTCTGTTTTTTGCAGGACTCCCGATCCGCGGCAAGTACCCATCCAGGTGTCTAATAATTCATCAAACCAGGCAGTGGTGCCATCGTCTGAGATGTATACATGTCTTTGTGTCGGAGTGAAATCCCAGGCAGTATCTCTTTCGAAGTATTTGGCAGACCATGCTTTCAACTCGTCGCGAAGCCAGCGCTCGGAGGCATCAGTACCCAGGTACATGCCGTCTGCTGTCATCGAACCAAAGAAGGTGTCTTCATCGGCTTCAGCTGCTGCCTTGTGGTAATTGTCGAGGAGGAGATTGATCGCTTCCTCATTACTGGTAGCGGTCATAGTGCATTTTTCCGGTGGATAGCCGGTGTCCTCCACGCGGCTGATTTTCCAGCCCTCGGCTGTCTGGTAAAGGGTGAATGTATTGATGCCGCAATGATGCAGTTCCTCATTGAGATAGAAAGCGTAATCGGTCCAGGCCGTTGCCAGTGGCGGGTCCACGCGAATGTCGAAAGACCATAGTTTTTCGTCCAGATACGCCCCTTCGGCGGAAGCCAGCCCATTGAGGAAATCCTGCACCGAACTGCTTCTGGTACGCAGTACCCCTTCTCGATCTTTTCCTACCCGAATCAGTTGAGCATCTGGAGTAAATACGGCCGCTATGCGACTGGTATCTGCAGCACGCATGCCATCAAACATTTCATTGATCGCGGCTTTGATCTGTTGGGTGTCAGACTGAGCTGAAAGCGTTAGCGGGAATGCCAAAAGGCAAAAAAGGAAAAGTCGCATATCCTGAATTTTTTATCAAGATAGGGCTTAGGCCTTTATTGGTGCACCAAAATTCGGCCGGATTGGGTTGAGCCGTTAGAAAGGTGACAACGATAGAGGTAAATTCCAGGGACACTTGGTGCTTCAAAGGTCGTTTCGCCATTCCCGGAAGGGGAAAAACTTTTGACCAATTGGCCACTGGCGTTCCAGATTTCAATGTTTTTTATGGGCCTTTCGGCGAAGGTTATCTCGCTTCCGGCCACTACCGGATTGGGATAAACTTGAATTAGATCATTGGAGTTTATGTCCTTAGTGCTGCTTGCTTCGGAAGAAGTTGCCGACATCCATTGAGTGAAAAAATTGGAGGCGTCTTCGGTATTTCTAAAGCCCATTTGCACATTGCCTGTTGCGGGTGTTTCACCGGTATAGAAATAGTGGGTGTAAATAAGTTCTTCACCGGCTTCCAACCAGACGAAAGTATGATCAACGGTGCTTGGATAGCAAATGTCGGTACAAATGGATGTTGCCCAATCTGCCGGCAGCTCTTGTTCGATCTTAGCAATCTCAATTTCAACGCCGCTGTCGGAATTATTGCTTAATAGTCCGGTCACGTAAAGGGTGTTTCCGGCCGTACCATAAGAAAACGGATCGCTTGTGATTTCGAAGCTGAAATCCCCACCACCTACCGCATTACAATCTGCCGGTAAATCCAATAATGCCTCCAGATCGCAATGGATATCATCCGGATGTTTGTCGAGCCAGGGGTGTTTGGCCAGAATAATTCCATCCGTGTCGATAAGGTAGGCATTGTTTGGTGCCGGACCGTAGTGGCTCCACCACTCATTACAGGGGCCATCAAGGTAAACCGGTACCTGAATATCCATGTCGTTCAACATGTCAGACACAATACTCTTACGCTCTCCGTAGGTAGTTGGTTGCTGGTAAAGAATGCCTGCATTGATGTTTTGATTGGTGGTGCTTACATAGCCGAAATAAGGACTAATGTCAATATGGGGATGTGCTTCAACTCCATAAATAATAATTATCTCAAGTTCATCGGGATAATCCAGCGCCAGCTGATTGATCAGTGGAACCCGATTTCGGAAAACGGGGCAGGTATAGCTGCCGGCTACCATTAAAACCGGTTTGCCATTGTCCAGCAATTCAGACATGATAATTTCATTACCATCGAGATCAAACAAGTTAAACTCAGGAATGAGTTCTCCTGCCTGATAGCCCGATATGTCAAAATCATCCAGATAAAGCGGTATGTCGCAAATGGGGTCTGCGTTTTCCGGGAGTGTGCCAATACCGATACCTGGACCAAGTTCGACTTGTGCAATAGCGGAGAAAAAAAGTATGGAACAGAATAGGGAAAGTGTGTACCCTTTGTACATGCTTATGTGGTTTTCTTTCTGGATTAGACTGTCAGAATGTAAGAAGTTTAAACCCCACTGGATTATCAATCCTCGGGATTAACCGGGGGCAGGTGTTCGGCAGGTTTCCAGAGACGCTCATTAAAATCGACAACTTTGTGTTGGTATACTTCCACCCCTTCCTGAGTAAGTAATTCTTCCATCATTGTAGGAGTAGGGAAATGGATGCGGCCGGATAGTTCTCCTTTGCGGTTTACAACCCGATGAGCGGGTACCTGAATGCCGTAAAAGCTTTTATTTAGCGCCCAGCCTACCATGCGAGCAGATCCTAAGGCGAGATAATCCGCAATGGCTCCATAAGTAGAGACACGGCCATAAGGGATTTGCCGGGTCACCTCAAATACTTTGTCGTAGTAAGAGGGGTTCTTCTTTTGAAATGGATTGATCTTTTTGGCCATCGACGATTAAGGTAGGGAAAATTAATTTTGAATTGGGATGGATACTGACAAGGGGTTTTCTCTGTCCACTCTAGTGTGGAAGTTTCATCCTGCCCTGGGAGGGGAGTGAAGAATTGATTAATATAATTTGCGAATTCCTAAAAAACTTTCATTTGTGGCCTTATGTGGTTTAAAAATGCAGGTTTCTTGCAGAGGCGCCGTTTTGCTTGTGGCAAGCGATGATTGTGTCGTGTTTTGCAAAAACAACAAACCAATCAAACGAACAACTACCCCAAAAACTTTCTTCGAATAACATCTTCAACATTAACATTGTCGATTTTAGATTCGAGCCAGGAGATGATGTCGAGGTAGAGGAATGGACGGCTGAGGTAAGGATCTTTCTCCAGGACTTCCAGTTTTTCCTTGAGATTCATAAAGGCATCGCGGATTTGATCCCTGCGGATGCGTCGCAGGTTTCGGAGAAATTGGAAAATGGCCTTTTGAACTTCCTGCATATCATCCATTTTGATCAGGAAGCGGTAGACCGATCGAATCTGGTAATCTACGAGGGTGTCATTTCCCAGTTCGTAATGGGCGATGAGATTTAGGATACGGGCAAAGCAATGAATGTCTTCCCGTACTTCAGTAAGTCGGGCATTGATGATCATGTTTAAGTACTCTATGGCTTTGTGGTTGTCACCGCTCCCAAAATAGAGGCAGGCGAGTTTGTACTGCAAAAGGGTACTGCGGTTTACATCCACCATGGCTTCGATCTCATGGAGTCGACCTTCGAGTCCGGCGAGTTCTTTTACCCCTTCCGAAAAAGTGCCTGCAATAAAATGGGCATTGATCTTATGTGTAAAAAGGTAGGCCAACAGGCTTGCCTCATCTCTGGCAGAAAGGCTGGTTTTTTCCTCCCGGCCAAAATTTTCCAGCTTCTGAATGACCTCTGTAAATTTCTTGTAGTGCTGCAAATTGAAAAGGGTTGCCAGCAGGTTGTGAATCCCTTTTATATAGATGTCGGGATACACTTGCCGCATGATCGGGTTTTCTTCGAATAGATCTACCCATTTTTGGCAGTACTTATAACAATTCAGGAAGTCCTGAATGATGTAGTGAAACCACATAAAGGCTTCGTAGTAATACAGCTTCTCGAAAAAGGTAAATTGCTCGGTATCGTATTCCGGCAGCTGGGAGTAGAAGTAATCTTCCACCCCGTGAAAGTCTTCTTCGTTGCGGATGTATCCCATCTTTAGGAAAAGCCCGTACATTTTTAGCGACAAATTAGACCAGATGGAAGTCTGCTTAACCCACTGGTGAATGTCTGTCGCTTCTTTGGTCAGCTCTTCGGCCCTGGAAGGAAGACTGTGTGTGACATGGTGGCATTCAATGTGCTTCTCAAATTCAATGATCTCCAGCAACAGATTGGTGTTGTGGCAGGCATAGGCCTGGCTTTTGGTGCGTTCCAGAATGCGGAGGCTCTGTTTGTAGAGGCCCTTGTTGTACAAAACCTTCGCATAGTCAATGTTTTCCCGAATCTGAATGGTTTGATCGTGGTTTCGGTGGATCATTCGAAGGCTGATCAGCAGTTGCTTGTAGAGGTGGGCTTTTAGGTTGCTGAGCTGAGACCGCTTAATCGAAGGCTCCTTTTTATAGATCTGCTCTTCGTCATAATCGGATTGCTTGTCCAAAATGTCAAAAAGACGCACAAACTTAGTATCGCTGCTATTGCCGGAGCGATTGACAAAGAGCCGAAAGTTTCTCTTTTCAGACTTTGAAAGGGCTTTAATAAGCTGAAATAAATGATCAGTTTGTCGGTTAGCCATTGTAATTAGATGCTAGAAATTGTAGCACAATTAGTTGTTGGTCAGGGCTTTGCGCAAAAGTACTTGCCGATTGGACATCGTAGCCATCCAAATATTTGGATTGGTCTGTGTCGTCAATTCAAATACATTTACGCCCGAACAATAGGATTGGAAGTGCAGGAATTCAATTACAGGGAGAACTGCATTTCCGGGACAAACTTAGAAATCTTTAGCGAGCATGGGTAAAAGAATTCAAATTTTCGACACAACATTACGCGACGGAGAGCAGGTGCCAGGCTGTAAGCTCAATACCGATCAAAAGGTAGAGATAGCGATTGCCCTGGAAGATTTGGGAGTGGATGTTATTGAAGCGGGCTTCCCGATCTCCAGTCCGGGTGATTTTCAGTCGGTCGAAGCGGTTTGTAAAGCCGTGAGCGAGCCAACCATTTGTGCGCTTTCCCGTGCCGTGGAAAAAGACATTGAAGTAGCTGGCCAGGCCATTAAATATGCGAAGCGCGGGCGGATTCACACCGGGATCGGTACTTCCGATTCACATATTTACCACAAGCTGAAATCTACTCCGGATCGTATCATTGAGCGTGCGGTATGGGCCGTAAAACAAGCCCGGAAGTATACCAATGATATCGAGTTTTATGCCGAAGATGCCGGAAGGACAGACAATGTATTCCTTGCAAAGGTGATCGAAGCAGTTATTGCTGCCGGTGCTACTGTGGTAAACATCCCGGATACAACCGGATATTGTTTGCCGGAAGAATATGGACAAAAGATTAAATACCTGGTCGACAACGTAAAGGGTATTGAGAACGCAATCATTTCGACGCACTGTCACAATGACCTGGGATTGGCTACGGCCAATTCAATTGCAGGCATTATCAATGGTGCCAGACAAATTGAATGCACAATAAACGGGATAGGCGAAAGAGCCGGAAATACATCTCTGGAAGAAGTGGTGATGATTACACGTCAGCATCCGGATCTGGAGTTTGAAACCGGTGTCAACACGCCACTGCTTTGTTCGATGAGTAAACTGGTTTCCCAAATGATGGGTATGCCTGTACAGCCAAACAAAGCTATCGTAGGAAGTAATGCCTTTGCGCATTCCTCCGGAATCCACCAGGATGGTGTGATCAAAAACCGGGAGACCTACGAAATTATTGACCCCAAAGAAGTGGGAGCACATGAGTCGAAAATCGTACTTACCGCCAGAAGCGGTCGCGCTGCATTGAATTTCCGGGCAAACCGCCTGGGGTATTCCATGGATGCGGAGCTTTTGAATATGGTCTATGCCGATTTTCTGCAAGTAGCGGATCAGAAGAAAGAAGTGCTCGACACAGATCTCCATGTTCTCATGGAGAAACACAGGATTTACGTTTAACCATCTCCATTTGATATTTTTCAGAGCTTTCCGGAGGCACGCCCTTCGGAGAGCTTTTTTTTGAAAGTACACTGGACGATAAATAATAAGAGGTTAATAGACATGGCCGGAAAAACACTTTTCGATAAAGTATGGGATGCACATGTGGTATCTCAGGTAGATGGAGGTACGCAAGTGCTTTACATTGATCGCCACCTGATCCATGAAGTGACCAGCCCGCAAGCGTTTGGCGGATTGGAAAAACGGGGACTGCAATTGTTTCGTCCGAAGCAAATGGTAGCTACGCCAGATCACAATGTACCCACGATCAACCAACATCTGCCGATCGAGGATGAGCTTTCCCGCACACAGGTGGAAACGCTTGAAGCCAATTGCGAAAAATTTGGTGTCGAATTATATGGTCTGGGACATCCGTTTCAGGGGATCGTGCATGTGATCGGCCCGGAACTCGGACTCACTCAACCGGGTATGACCATGGTTTGTGGCGACAGTCATACTTCTACTCATGGCGCCTTTGGAGCGATCGCTTTTGGTATCGGTACCAGTCAGGTAGAGCAGGTGATGGCTACTCAGTGTTTGTTGCAAAACAAGCCCAAAAGCATGCGAATCACCATAGACGGAGCCCTGCAACAGGGGGTTACTGCCAAAGACATTATCCTGTACATTATTTCCAAACTGACTGCCAGTGGCGGCACCGGATATTTTGTGGAATACGCCGGTTCGGCCATTCGTAAGCTGAGTATGGAGGAGCGGATGACCATTTGCAATATGAGCATCGAAATGGGTGCTCGTGGCGGCATCATTGCGCCCGATGAGACGACTTTTCAATATGTGGAAGGCCGTAAATTTTCGCCGAAAGGCAAAGACTTTGAAGCGGCAAAAGCCTATTGGTCTAGTCTGCCTTCTGATCCGGATGCGGTATTTGATAAGGAATACACGTACAAAGCGGAGGAGATTCAACCCATGATTACTTACGGAACCAACCCAGGCATGGGAATGGCTGTTTCCGGCAATATACCTACGAGCGAAGCCAACACGGATTCCTTCAAAAAATCGCTGGATTATATGGGGCTGGAGGCCGGCCAGGCTATGTTGGGCAAGGAGATTAGTTATGTGTTTATTGGTTCGTGTACCAATTCGAGGATAGAAGATTTGCGGGCTGTCGCCGAATTTGTTTCCGGCAAGAAAAAGGCCGATCACGTGACCGCATTGGTCGTTCCCGGCTCTAAGCAAGTGGAGTCTCAGGCTAAAGCGGAAGGTTTGGATCGCATCCTGGAGTCTGCCGGTTTCCACCTTCGGGAGCCAGGTTGTTCGGCTTGTCTGGGCATGAATGAGGATAAGGTGCCAAAAGGGGAATACTGTGTTTCTACATCCAATCGGAATTTTGAAGGCCGTCAGGGACCCGGATCACGGACCATTTTGGCCAGTCCGATAACAGCGGCAGCTGCGGCGATCCACGGTAAAATTGTTGATGTACGCGAATTGATTTAAAGCAAGCAAATGGAAAAGTTTGAAAATATGACAAGCCGAGTGGTGCCACTTCCAATTGAGGATGTGGATACTGATCAAATCATTCCCGCTCGATTTTTGAAAGCGGTTACCCGCGAAGGCTTTGGCGAAAACCTCTTCCGCGATTGGCGTTATTTATCGAATGGCAATCCAATTCCGGATTTTGTACTCAATGATTCCACTTATGCTGGAAAGATTCTGGTTGCCGGCCGCAATTTCGGATGTGGTTCCAGTCGGGAACACGCAGCCTGGGCCTTGTATGATTTTGGCTTTCGGGTAGTAGTATCCAGCTTTTTTGCCGATATTTTTCGGGGGAATGCGCTGAATAACGGCCTGTTGCCCATTCAGGTGTCTGAAGCTTTTTTGCAGGAGATTTTTCGGGCTGTTGAGGATGACCCATCTGTAGAAATCGAAGTGGATTTGGAAGCGCAGATCATAAGCCTGCAAGGCGCAGGACAGGAGCGCTTTGAGATTGATCCATATAAAAAGATGTGTCTGCAAAATGGCTACGACGATATTGATTATTTGTTGAGCCAAAAAGAGAAAATTGAGGCATTTGAAAAGAAGGCTCCTCGTTATTTCATGATGGGTCTTTAAACCAAAAATTATGCAAAAGGAATTTAATATAGCCGTATTGGCAGGCGATGGCATCGGACCAGAGGTTGTTGCAGAAGCCATCAAGGTGTTGAAGGTTATCGGAGATCGCTACGAAGTAAACTTCCATTTTCAGGAAGCGCTTATGGGGGCATGTGCGATTGATGCGACGGGGAATCCATTGCCCGATGCGACACTGGACCTTTGCCTAAAATCAGATGCCATCCTGTTTGGAGCCATCGGCGATCCAAAGTACGACAACGATCCAAATGCGAAAGTCCGTCCGGAGCAGGGATTGTTGGCGCTCCGAAAGAATCTGGGCTTGTTTGCCAATATTCGTCCGGTTACAACTTATGATTCTTTATTGCATTTATCTCCCCTGCGCCCGGAGAAAATCAAAGGCGCTGATTTTGTGGTTTACCGGGAGTTGACTGGTGGAATCTATTTTGGAGAGAAGACCAGAAGTGAAGATGGCCAATACGCTTCCGATCTTTGCGCCTATTCTGTATCGGAAATTGAGCGCATTGCGGCTCTTGCATTTAAGGCTGCTCAGACTCGCCGCAAAAAACTGACGCTGGTAGATAAAGCCAATGTGCTGGAAACATCTCGTTTGTGGCGGGAAGTGGTGCGCCGTATGGCCGGAGACTATCCCGATGTAGAGGTAGATTATATGTTTGTCGACAATGCAGCCATGCAGATGATCCAGTGGCCAACCCAGTTTGACGTTATTCTCACCTCCAATATGTTTGGAGATATCATCTCCGATGAAGCCAGTGTGATCGCAGGTTCTATGGGACTGCTTCCGTCTGCATCGATTGGAGCTCAAACGAGTCTGTTTGAACCCATCCACGGTTCTTACCCGCAGGCTGCCGGACAGAATCGGGCCAATCCACTGGCTACCATTCTCTCCGCTGCCATGTTGCTGGAAAGTCTGGAACTGCATGATGCAGCAACGGAAATCAGAGCTGCAGTTTCAAAAAGTCTGGCGGAAAATAAAACGACAGAGGATCTGAATTCGGACGCGCCTATGACAACGGCTGAGGTTGGGGATTATGTTGTTTCGTATGTTTTAGACGTTTCACACGTTTGATTCGTTTTATACGGGTGATCTGTGCAAGCTGCATGAAACGCATTAAAAATTATCAATTAATAATTCTTCCATTCATCTTGAAAATTCCCCCTTTCCTTTAGCCTCCTTATCTTTGCAGCAGAAAATAAAAGTATGCTGCAGACCAAAGTAAAAGCGAGTTCCATTACCAATTTAACGGATGCCAGATATTTTGCGGCCTGGGAGGTCGACTGGCTCGGGTTTAGCCTGGATGAAAACGCTCCGGAATATATCGGTGCTGATATGCTTCTTGCGATACGCGAGTGGGTAGACGGTGTAAAAATTGTAGGCGAGTTTGGCATGCAGGCACTGGAGGACATTCGCCGCCAGGCAGAAGAAACAGAGCTTGATGCTATTCAACTGGGGCCTTTTGCGGATTCGACCACCAGAATGGGATTGAAAGACTGGTTTTTGATTCAGGAGATAGTCATTGACGGGAATACATCCTGGAGTGATTTGGAAAGTCAGTTGGAAGAAATGGAAGGAGAAGCCGGCCTTTTTTTGCTAAATATGGATTCTAATGGTATCGGACGGGATCAATTGCAACAGGGCCGCCCGTTTTCGGATCTGGCATTGAAGCAGTTGTGTGAGCGCTTTCCTATCTTGTTGGGAATGGCCTGGAAACCCACCGAAGTACCCGGCATTTTGGAGGACATTTCGCCGGAAGGCATTTATGTGCGCGGAGGAGCGGAAGAAAAAACAGGCTATAAGTCTTTTGATGATCTGGATGAGGTATTTGAGTTATTGGAGGTCTTTGAGTGAAGCACAAGAAACCCGAATATATAAGCAAAACAGATGCGCTAAAGAAACTTCAGCGCTATTGTGCCTACCAGGACCGCTGTCATCAGGAGGTGCGGCGGAAATTGCTGGATCTGGGGGTCTATGGTGACGAACTGGAAGAAGTAATGGCGGAGCTGGTAGAGGAGAAATTTTTAAATGAGGAGCGTTTCGCCCGTTCCTATGCTCGTGGAAAGTTTCGCATGAAAAAGTGGGGCTGGATACGGATTCAAAAAGAATTGAAGCAGCGGGAGATTTCTGTTTATTGTATCCGGAAAGCCCGGGAAGAGATTGAAGAAGATGCTTATCACAGAACCCTGCGAGAAGTATTGGAAAAACGATTTCGGAATAAAAGCGGTTTTCGGAATGATTATGAGCGGATCCAGGATCTGATCAAATACGGGTTTAGCCGCGGATTTGAAACGAATTTGGTCGTCCCCGTGGCAAATCAAATTGTTAAGGGAGTGAATTGATCCAAAAATTCGTTTGATATATGCTAGTAGGAAGAGATTATCTATTGAGTTTGGGGTCAAAAACCTGACTTTTAATTTTTTTTGGTCTTTTATCCATTAGGTATTGCCTTATATTTATACTGCGCAAGTTTTCACATTTTTAAAAGCGGCTTATGTCAAAGGAAAAATTTACACTTGATCAATTTAAAAGCAAGTCTTTAACCGATAAGGAACGTCAATCTGTTAAAGGTGGATATAAGTGGGTTCCAGGTATGCCTGGTGGAGCCGGTTCAAACGGACAGGTAGACTGGGGCGAATTGGAAATCCGCGAAGATCCTCCGGCAGCAGTAGCGTGGACTGGAGATTTCTCCGGCACTAAATCAATCGGATAAAGATTGAGCAAACTGCTCTTGCTTTATTTCTGAAAAATCTTTTTGTCTGATCTTACTTTCGACCCAGGCACGAATGTCAAATAATTCGAGCATGGGTTTTTCGGAAGGAAGATCATACAAAGGTTGTAAGTCTTCTTTCAACTGAAGGAAGGCTTCTTTTGTTTCAGAACGTCCCGCTGCCCGTCCCAGGGTACGGAAGAAATTGAGCATCAACTGCTCGTACCGGAATATTCTTTCCTGTTTGCGCAGGTATCGATATGTAGATCGCAACAGGGAATCCAGTAATAGTGAATTTCCCATCTCGTAATGCAAAATCAAATTGAGGATTCTGGCCAAACTTTGGAGGTCGCGCCGCTCAATGTTTCCGGTCATATTTAACCAGTCGTTGAGATAGGAGAGGGCGTCCTCGTAATTTTGGTTTCCAAACAGGATATAGAAATATTGAAAGAAAAAAGTGTTTTTCCGGAAGGATGGATCCGGGAATCTTTTTAGGGCCTGCTGATGGGTGTTTAGTGCGTGCAATCCTTCCTCAAAGTCTCCTTTTAGAATACAGTAACTAAACTTGGCCATATAGAACTGGCGGTGCACCTTTAGTTCGTCGTCCAGGGTTATTGGCTGTACATTTCTTAGTTTTTCAAGACTGTCTTCCAGTTCGTCATAGGCTTTAAGCCATCCACAGCTGAATATAAAGTTGTAGAGTGCAGAGATGTATTCAGATACATCTTCGCGGAGGAAGTGCGACTGGGATTCCATGATTTCCAGCAGTTGTTTGCTGGATTCAAAGAAGTTTTTGAAATCCTGTCGGCCGTAGTGATACACCCCGTAAATCCGGTGGTACAAAACCTTGGCTTTGTATGAAGACTCTTTTGGTAGTTTTTTGAGGAGCGGATCCGACATAATATCATCGAGTGATCCGGCCTGGTTTTTGGAGCGCAGGCTGGCATCTTTTCGCAGGGTGATCAGGAGTTGCAAAAGCAGGTTTCGATAATGTGCAATGAGTTGCTGTTGCTTTAGATAAAAAGTCTCTTCCTCCTGGATGCGGGGAAGTTGTTTATCCAGTCGGGCGATGTTGGTTTGGGCATATGCGATTTTTTTCTCCCATTGCAGGAGTTCGAGCAAGGCCGTAAAGTGTTCGTATTTCCGCGCAATTTTTCGGGCCTTCTGCATGCGCTCAAAGCACTCGCCGAAGTGGGAGCGTTTAAACAGTACCCGGATGTCGAGCAGGTATGCTTTTAAGCGGGCATCTATAGATCCCTTTTCGTCGTATTGCTGGAGGGATTTAAGGACCAGGTCATAGAGGTAAGATTTGAGTTCGGAATATTTCCTGCTCTCTATGGGTTCGTCGCCATAGATTTCTTTTTTGAGTGCTTCCTCCTCAAAGCTGTCCTGGTTTTCAATGGCTTCAAAGAGCCGCAGGTATTTATTGTCCCGCTCATCCCCACGCACAAATAGCTTAAAGTAGCGCTTCTCGCTGCCACTTAAAGATTTAATCAGGTCGTATAATTTGGAGGATGGCGTTTTAGGCATGCATACCGATTATAACCGTCAAGTTAACGGAAACTACCTGGAAATGAAAGGAATTGTGGAAATTAGAAACCTGACGTATGGGGGGGTAGAATTGATAATTATTAATTCTTAGGGTTTAATTTTAATTAATAGACCGGAACCAACGGAACCAACGGAACCAACGGAACCAACGGAACCAACGGAACCAACCATCATCAAACCACCGTCCGATCCAGAAAGTCCAGTTTTTCGGGATAGTCTGTTGTGAAATGCAGGCCTCTGCTTTCGCGGCGCATGGTTGCTGATCGGGAGACCAGATAGGCAATTGTAATCAGGTTGCGAAGCTCACAGAGTTTTGGAGAGATGGTACTGGCCGAGTAGAGCGCTTCCGTCTCGCGGTAGAGGATCCAGAGTCGATCCATAGCCCTTTTGAGACGAAGGTTGGAGCGTACGATGCCCACATAATAGCTCATGATCTCCCGAAGTTCCTTGAGTTCCTGCGTGATAAGGACCATTTCGTTGGGTTGCTTGGTGCCGAGGGTATCCCATTCCGGAATGCCTTCCTGCCAGTCGATATCGTCGATACGGTCGAGCAGATCCAGGTGAATGCGGTGTGCAAAGACCATCGCTTCCAGCAATGAATTTGAAGCCAGGCGGTTGGCACCGTGCAAGCCTGTGCTGGTACATTCGCCGCAGGCATAGAGGTAATCAATGGAAGCGCGCCCTCTTTTGTCTACCAGTATGCCCCCACACATATAGTGGCAAGCAGGCGTGACAGGAATCATGTCTTTCATCGGATCAATACCGATGCTCAGGCATTTATCGTAAATATTGGGAAAGTGTTTGACGAAGGCATCTTTATCCATGTGCGTGCAATCGAGGTACATGCATTCGGCACCCCGCATTTTCATTTCCTTGTCAATGGCCCGTGCTACAATATCTCTTGGCGCCAGGGAGCCGCGTTTGTCGTATTGCTTCATAAATTCTTCCCCCTCTCTGGTTTTAAGGATGGCTCCTTCTCCCCGAACCGCTTCCGAAATCAAAAAAGTGGGGTTTTCTCCGGCCGTATCATACAAGCCGGTAGGATGAAATTGGACAAATTCCATGTTTTCCAGGCGGCCTTTGGCCCGGTAAGTCATGGCAATGCCGTCTCCGGTAGCAATGACCGGATTGGTAGTGTCTTTATAGATCTGGCCGGTGCCTCCGGTGCAAATAACCGTGGCTTTTGCCAGGATGGTTTCCATCTTACCGGTTTTCCGGTTGAGGGCATAGGTGCCATAGCATTCGATACCCGGAGTGACACGTGTTATGGTGAAACCCAGATGGTGCTGGGTGATGATGTCTACAGCAAAGTAGTGCTCGTGCAGGGTGATATTTGGATGGCGATCTACCTCCTCACCCAGCGTGCGCTGAATCTCCCAACCGGTAGCGTCTTTATAATGGAGGATACGGTTTTCCGAATGGCCACCTTCTCTTCCGAGGTCGTATTCTTCTTTTCCGTCTTCTTTGTCGAATCGTGCACCCCAGCCTATGATCTCCCGAACCCGCTCCGGGCCTTCTTTGACCACGATTTCTACTACTTCCGGGTCACATAGTCCGTCGCCGGCATCGAGGGTGTCGGCAATATGCTTTTCGAAAGAATCAAAAGATTCATCCCAAACAGCTGCTACGCCTCCTTGTGCATAGCTGGTATTGGTTTCGCCTTCCTTGGTTTTATTGAGGACGAGAATCTTAAGGTCCGGTCGTTTGCGAGCCAGTTTGATGGCAGTAGTCAGTCCGGCAATACCGGCACCGATAATTAGGACATCTGTTTTGGTCATAGCTATTTGCAGATTCTGAGCCCGGAAGGTAAGGAATTTTGGAGAAGGAACCCGGCAATAGGAAAGGAAGAAAATTGATCAAAAAGTCAAAAAAAAATGTGATTTTGCATCCATGCGCATTGCCATAAATACGCGATTCCTCCTTCCCGGGAAACTGGAGGGGATCGGATTGTTTACCCGGGAAGTTGCCCGCCGTTTGGTGGTGCGCAGACCGGATGACAATTTTCTCTTTTTGTTTGACCGGCCCTTTGACTCCCAATACATTTTTGGTCCTAATGTGGAAGGCCGTGTGGTTTATCCGCCAGCCCGGCATCCAATCTTGTGGTATTTGTGGTTTGAATGGTCTTTGCCAAGAGTGCTCCGACAATGGGAAACAGATGTTTTTCTCTCGCCGGATGGTTATGCCTCTCTTCGGTCAAAGGTGCCCACCGTAATGGTCACTCACGACCTGGCTTTTGAGCATTATCCGGAGCAGATATCCGGTATGGTTAGCAAGTATTATCGACACTATGTGCCAAAGTTTCACCAACGGGCTGAAGAGATTGTAACCGTCAGTGAATACACGCGACAGGATGTGATAAAAGCGTATGGAATTTTGGCAGATAAAGTTCAGGCAGCCTGTAACGGTGTGAGGCCTGAATTTGGGCGCCTTTCGGCGAAAGCCAAACAAGCTGTAAGGGATCAATATGCTCAGGGGAAACCCTACTTTTTTTACATCGGAGCCATCCATCCCCGCAAAAATCTGGAGCGTTTGCTATTGGCTTTTAATGCCTTTAAGGCGAAGAGTCAATCAGACACAAAATTACTGATTGCCGGTCGTTTTGCCTGGAAATCTGAAGGGGTGCGTCGGGCCTATGAAAATTCTCCTTTCAAAGAGGATATCGTTTTATTGGGGTATGTCGAAGCCGGTGCATTGAGCGATTTGCTGGGGGGGTGTCGCGCCCTGACCTATGTCTCCCTTTTTGAAGGGTTCGGAGTGCCCATTTTGGAAGCTATGTGGGCAGAAGTGCCCGTTATAAGCTCTACGGTATCCTCAATGCCGGAAGTTTGTGGAGAAGCCGGATTGTTGGTAGATCCGACGAAAGTCGAAGAAATTGCACAAGCCATGCAGGAGGTCGACAGCGATTCCGCTTTACGGGAAAGGTTGGTAGAAAAAGGGCGAATCCAACGCGACAAATTCAGTTGGGAGAAAGCAACAGATATCGTGGAAGCCAGTCTGGCTAAAGCCATTCGATAAGGCCGGTCATTAGCTGTTTTATTTAAGAGGGAAATTATTTGGTTTTTATTTCCGATTGAATTCTGTTAACTTCATAGTTACGACAAGAATAAATTCCTTGCCCTTTTTTGGGATAGCCCCGTCCCGCTTTTCAATAATCCCGTGAGTAGAGATAATAAGTACGCCCGCTGAACAATTTGGGACATTGTCCTTTTTGAAAGCAGAATTAGTTGTAGACTGTTATCAGTCTAACAGGTTGAATTTCAATCATATTTACTCATAAAATCGAACGTGTATGCGACAGTTAAGACTTTTACTCCCTTTATTTATTTTAATTAGCCTGGCCGGCAATATTATGGCGCAGGCAGATTGCGATCTCAACATAGCTTATGTCTGTGAAGATTTCGACAATTACGACGACACGATGCCACTTGGGCCTCAGTCGGCAGTTTGGACCACCTGGAGTGGTACGGAAGGCGGTGCTGAAGATGGTGACGTTAGCACTGATCAGGCAGCCAGTGGATCAAACTCTTTGAGTATTACTGGTGGTGTCGGTGGTGGTCCGCAGGATGTGGTATTGCTTTTTGGCGATCAAACCACAGGTCGATACCATGTTCAGTTCAAAATGTATATCCCGGCTGGTTTTGGCGGGTATTACAACGTTCAGAAGTTTGAAACTCCAGGTACGGAGTTTGCGCATCAGGTGATTTTTGATCCTTCCGGGGTAGCTCAGCTGGATGCCGGAATGCAAAGTGCAGCATCGGTGGATTTTCCACATGATGCCTGGTTTGTAATTGATCAGGTAATTGATATTGACAACGACTGGACAACGCTTTCAATTGATGGCCGTCAGGTGTACTCCTGGCCATACAGTCATGAAGCAATTGCTACCGGTGGATCCCTTTCTTTGGGTGGATTTGACTTTTACGCATTGGATGAGACCTATGCTTTTTATGTAGACGATATCATTGTTGAAGCTCAGCCTGATTGTTCGCTGGATGCTGAGTCTATCATTTGTGATGATATGGAAGCTTACGCCGGATCTTCTACTGTAGGTCCTAATTCTTCCTGGTGGACTACCTGGAGTCTTGCCGACGGTGGTTCTGAAGATGGAACGGTTAGTGATGAGCAGGCATCCAGTGGTGATTACTCGATGAAGATCTCTGAAGGCCAGGCTCAGGATGTGATCCTGCTGTTGGGCGATAAGCAGGCTGGTTCTTACACCCTGCAATGGATGCAGTATGTACCGGCTGGTGCAACCGCTTATTACAACATTCAGGAAGACCAGGTACCTGCCGTAGCGTGGAATATGGATGTATTCTTCAACAACGGTGGAGGTTCTCCGGGTACCGGGGTCGTTGACCAGACTGGTGCAACTTTCGATTATCCGGAAGACAGTTGGTTTATGGTTCGTCAGATCATCGATACAGATGAAGGCGGATTGGCCCTTTACATCGACGGAAATCTGGTAGATGGTAGTCTTGATTATACAGACTTGCACATTGGTTCTATCGACTTTTTCTCGATTGATGCCAGTAATATTTACTACATCGACGATGTGGTTTATAAAGCAAGTGTAGATTGTGCTACCCTCGATCCAATAACTGCTACCGGTACAGCTACAGATGCTAATGCAGGTGCCATGGACGGTACTGCAATGGTTGAAGTGGCCGGTGGAATTGGAAATTATACCTATTCCTGGGACACAGGCGACGACACCCCATCTATTTCCGGATTAGCCCCTGGTGATTATACCTGTATCATTTCTCCAAATGCTTCCTTTGGTGGTTGTTTGGAAGATGCAACGGTTACCGTAACAGTCGGAGAACTTGTTGGAACTACAGAGCTTGAGATTCTGGAATCGCTGTCTGTTGTGCCAAACCCAACCAGCGGTAATGTATTGCTTGAGTTGAATATGACAGAAGCAGCTGAGGTACAGTTGCAGTTGCAAGACCTTTCTGGTAAGATACTTGCTGTTGAGAATAGTCAAAACAACGCCAATCCTCGCTATGAGTTGGATATGAGCCAATACTCAAACGGCATTTACATTGCGCGTTTTACCATCGGTTCAGAAGTTGTTGTACGCAAGATCGTATTGAACAAATAAGCGATTAATTCTTTTTAGAATTAGCTATGAACACTTCAGGCCTTCCGATAATCGGAGGGCCTGATTTTTTTTGTCCAAACTCGACATGACATGTCACTCGACATGTCATGTCGAGTAATCATGTTTTTCCAAACAACATCCCGAATTTTGGCGTTTTTTGTTGTTAAGTATCTGGATTTTAGTTGATTGTGTATTGTTGAGGTTTGGGCGGTATGACATGTCATGTTACGCCACATGTCATGTCGAGTGAAAAAATGGACTCTCAATAGCTAAATTTCACCCTAAGAAACATCGCCTGTACCGGACTTATATACCCATCGTCTTCATTAAAGGCGATTTGGCCTATTAGATCCAGATCCCAGTTGGAGGCGATGGAGTAGGTGAGCGTCGGACTAAGGAATAAAGCATGTGCTTTTGACGGACTGTACACCACAACCATAGCCGCATTAAGCAAGGGCGAAATCGGGTAAGCAGCCTGTGAAAAAACCGATAATTTGTAGGGGTACAGATTTCTGGCAGATAATTCGAAGTTGAAAAGAGTAGCCAGATTTCCCTCCCATTGCCCCTGGCTGTTAAACAGGGCTCCACCTGTGAGGAACAGGGATTTTGCCGTCATGTAATCGACTCCGACCGACATGGCAAAAGCCGGATCCCGATCTTCTGGCAGTGGTTGGAAATAACTAAACTCTCCTTTGAATCCGGCATTACCAATATTTCCGGCCCAGCCTCCGCCTAATACCAGGTCTTCCTGGACATAACCGGCAATGACCTGAAAGTCGTATTGTTTAATATTGAAGTTGGCCCGGGAGGCTAATATGGCGTCTTTCCAGTTGTCTGCCATGCGCACGGCGATCTCAGCACTGGACGCATAGCCCATGAAATAACGTACTCTCAATGCGTCGGAGCCGGGGCGTTCTTCATAATCGAAATCCGTGAAAGCATAAGCATTAAATACATCATTGGGATTCCAGAGGGTGTTGATGCCCCAATTGATTCGCTGCCGTCCCAAACGAATTTCCCAACTGCCTTTGGCATATTCCAGATAAGCACGATCGATCATGGAGTGGATGCCAATTCCCTGGTCGTTGGCAGCACCTGTAGCCAGATTGAAGTAGTCATTACTACCGTCCAGTTGCTCGATGAAGGTTTTATTAATACTGGTAGCTCCTCCCCAGAAAAAACGGGTTCGAAAGTCCAGCTTCAGGTTTACTGCTTGTCCGAAATCCCAGCGGGTATTCAGGCGGTGGTGCAGAAAGTTGTACTGTGTTACAAAAGTGGAGGGACCCACACCCGTCGGATTGTCGATTAAAATCAGCGTTTGTAAATCTTTGACATAGCCATTCGCCGAAAGGCCAAACCATGGCTCCTTCTCCTCCTGGGCTTGCGCCGAATGGGGAAGGAAACTCGAAAAGCAAAGCGCCAGTATGAACAGAAAAGCGTTTTTCATGATCTAGAACTTGGTTTCATCGGTTTCAATGCGACCATCTACGAGCGTGACTACCCGGCGTGCCCGATCAATAACCCGCTGGTCGTGTGTGCTGAAAAGGAAGGTGATGTTTTCTTCCTTGTTTAGCCGGGCCATGATGTCCAACAGGTTTGCCGTAGACTTCGAATCGAGATTAGCCGTGGGCTCATCGGCCATGACAAAGGTTGGCTTGGGAGCTAATGCCCGTGCCACGGCGACCCGCTGTTGTTGCCCCCCTGAAAGTTGCGATGGCCGTTTGTTGACCTGATCTTCCAGTCCTACCGCCCGGAGTAGTTCCATGGAGCGGGTTTCTCTTTCCTGCTGGCTCCTTTTCTGGAGCAACATGACAAACTCTACATTTTCCTTTGCAGTGAGTACCGGGATTAAATTGTAAGCTTGAAAAACAAAACCAATATGCTCTTTGCGAAAGTCGATAAGCTGGTTGTCATTCAGGGTAGAAATATCTGTTCCTTCTACTTTTACGGACCCGGCAGTGGGATGATCAAGCCCCCCAATGATATTTAATAAGGTGGTTTTTCCCGATCCGGAAGGACCTACGATGGCGGTAAATTCGCCTTGCTCAATGGTGAGATCTACTCCGTTGAGCGCATGTACCGCAATCTTATTCGGATTGTAGACTTTTTCGATGCCTGTTGCTTCTATGATGTTCATTAGTCGTTCTTTAATGGTTTGGAAGAGGTTTAGACCTTGCGCATGGCCTCAACGGGGCGCAGACGTATGGCTTTGAATGCCGGATAAATGGAGCCAAGTAATGCCGTTATCAATACAGCTAATCCCAGTTGGATATAAAGCCCTGAGTTTACAGTTGGATAAACAATTTCCGACATTCCAAATTCCTGCATCCCTTCTGAGTAAGTCGAGAGGTCGAGCCCGTATTTGGACAAATAGCTCACAGTTCCATATCCGAGTCCCATCCCCAGCGGCAGGGCGATCAGTCCGAGCATCAGCGTTTCGAGGACGATCATGAAAAAAACGCGAACTTTGTTCATGCCGACAGCCATCAGCATACCAAGCTCTTTATAGCGTTCCAATACAGCCATGAGCATGGTGTTGATGATGCCGAAAATCAGAGCCAACATCACAATGACAATAATGATGGTACTCGACATTTGCATTTGTGTGTTGAACAGTTCGATCTCGGGAGATATTTCTGCGTAATTCTCCACCAGCAGGTCCGGCCGGCTTTCGGTCAACCTGCTTTGCACCGGATCGATTTCGTCGAGCGAATGCAGGAGTATGGCGGCTTCGTGGCCGATGTTTTCTTTTCCGAGCAGGCGGTTGAGGTCCTGTTGGGTGACAAATACATTCGATTCATCATAAGCATTGTTGTCGGTCTCGTACATGCCAATGACGCGAAAGGCTGCGTAAATGATCTCCCCGTCGAGTGATTGAAAAGCCAGTACTACTTTGGAGCGAATCTTCAGATTGAGCTCTTCCGATAGGCTTTTTCCAACGAGGATTCGGTTGTCTGTTTCCGGATCGAAGTATTCGCCTTCCACCAGTTTTTGATCGAGCTTGGTGACGGATGCTTCTGAGGTCGGTTGTACCCCGCGGATCTGTACACCTCGCTGCCCTTTGGAAGTCGTGAGCATCCCTGTTGCCAGGCTCCGCACGGTTGCAGATTCTACTTCGACCTGACTGCGCAGGTCGTCTTCGAGCCCGGAAGCATTCTCGATAAAGTATTGCGATTCCTGATCTTTTTTGAAGTCCGGATTGTGCAATTGAATGTGGGAAATCTGGTTCTCAATAGCATTGTCGATGTAACTTTCGATCATACCATTGCTGAAGCTGAGCATAAAGATCACGGCCCAAATCCCGATCATCACAGCCAGGATGACCACGATGCTTCGGGTACGGCTCCTCCAAATATTTCGCCAGGCTATTTTGAATATCATGGTTTACAGTTTCAGGTTAATATTAGGCCCGCATCGCTTCGACTGGCTTTAGCCGATAGATCTTCAGCAGGGGATAGAGAGCCAAAACAGTAGTAATTAAAATCACTATCAATGTCTGGTTGAAAAATATTTCCGGTGAAATAGCTGCCGGAAATATGGGTTCAAACCCGAAATTCTCATAAGTCTCGGCCATCTGCTCCGACATCTCATTGAAGTTGAGCGGATTCCGGTTGAGGTAGATGACAATCGGCAGGCTGCCCAGCAATCCGGCGAAAGCCCCCACCAATCCAAGGATAATGGTCTCAATCCAGATAATAATGCCCAGTTTGCCGCGCCGCATGCCAATGGCTGTGAGCACGCCAAATTCATATTCGCGTTCTTTGGCCATCATGAGAATAGTGCCAAAAATGCCGAAGGTGATGATGACATACAGGATGAATAGAATGATCACGTTTCCGGCTGTATCTACCTCGCGGGCCTCGAGCAATTCGGGCATCATTTCTTCCCAACTCATAATTTCATAAGCGCTGGTGTCTACGCTTGCGCGAATGTCGGTAAGGACCTGAGGGACATCCCTGCGGTCCTTTATGTCGAGTGCCAGGGAGTTGACCAGGCCTTCTGCTCCGTGCATGCGTTGGGCTTCCGCAAGTGGCAGGTAAACCATTACTTTGTTGAGTTCGGGCGAGCCAAATCGAACGATACCCTTTACCGCGTATTTTCCGGCGGCATTCACTCCGTGGTAACCCTGGCCGATAAGTACAAGGGTGTCGTTTATACCGAGTTTGAATTTTTCAGCGACACCTTCGCCGATCAAAATGGCTTTATCATCGACTGCCGGATATTCGCCTGCGGTCAGGCGGCTTGAAAGCTCCGTCAGTTGATCTTCCCGCTCCGGATCAAAACCCGTGACACGAACCACATAGGCGTTCTTTTGGTGTGATCCGAGCGCAAAGGTTTCCAGTCTGGGTACGATATTGTCCAGGTTCTCTATCTGCCCGGGCAGGGCGTTGATCTCTTCGCTTAAAGCAAAGGAGCGATCAATGGTCTGTTCGTCCCAGTATCCTTTGTCGTGGATCTGCCCGTAGCCAAAGTAGAAGTTGACCACATTGTCTACCATCTTATCCCAGGCGCCCTTCTGGATAGACATCATGACCACCGAAAGGAGGACTGCAAAGAAGATGGAGCCGGCAGTGATCAGGGTACGGCGTTTGTTGCGCCAGATATTTCGCCAGGCTATTTTAAATATGGTGTTCATAATTGCTTGTTAAGGTTACTTAACGCGTTTCAGGTTTTGCACGGAGAAGAAGCTTTCTTTTACAGGTGTATCAAAGTCGAGAGAAATGTACTCCAGCACGGTTTTGTGTCCGTCTTCATCTGCCGGGATTACTTCCAGGCGTTTTGGCAGCATTTTGCCGCCCAGTTCCTGCACATTCGTACCACGCATCGTGTTTACAAGGAATCCGTCCTCGTCGTAGAATTCCGTTTTTAACTGGAGGTATTCGTCCTTGCTGATCCACATTTTGAGTTTGCCCCAAACCACTGCGGCTTCTTCTTTGGGGTATAATTCGATGACGTAGCAATCATGGCCTTCAATGGTTTCGCTGGAGAGCATTTTGTAGGTGAAGTCATCGGCGATGGAGGTTTGTTTTACCAGGTCATCGTTGGTGAAATCAGATCCCATCCAGCTTTGTGTCATCATGGAAGGCGGCATTTTTACTACCCGGTCGATGGATGGTTGCCAGTTCCACATTTCCAGATCACGTTTGAGGAAAGCCGTTCCTTTGTCGCGCGCCGGAGCGGTAACCAGAATGAGGGAATAATCGTTGCCTTTCGACCAGGATTTGAGTTGCATTTCTCGTTGCCAGTCGGGGCGTACGATGGTCATTTTGATTTCGGAGATGCTGTATTCACCATTGAGTTTGTCCTGCGATTTTTGGACAATCTCTGCGGGGTCTTGTGCAAAGACAGAAGCCGACAGCAAGAGGGAGAAAAAGCTTAGAAATAGTTTTACGGTTATCGGTTTCATCACTTATTGTTTTTGGCCGGGGCCTTTTGGATTATTTGATTTATGAGATATTCTTTCATGTCGTCAATAGGGTAGGCGTCTCCCAAAGACATGTAGGCGATCATAATGCCGTCGAGACTGGCTCCGAGAAGCATGGCCTCCTTTTCGGGGTCTTCATAACCGAGTTTTTCGAGTATTGGAATGATGGCCATTACATTTTCCATGGTTTGCGGGCCGATGATGTCCTGAATTCCTTCAAAAACGTCTTGTTGAAAAGCCAGCGACGTAATCAGTTTCCAGTAGTGGAGGTTGTCTTTTACCGTTTTAAAGGTCAGGTTGAGCAGGTTTGTCAATTGTTCTTCGGGCTTTTCCGAAGTGTGCAATCCCTCATCCATCAGCTGTTGACCTTCTTCGATGGCATCTTCCACGATGGCGCGCAGCAAACCCTCCTTTCCATCGAAATAGTTATACATCAAACCTTTGGAGATGCCTGCTTCTTTGGCGATGCGGGCAATGGAGGTATGTGCATAACCCCGTTCGGCAAAAAGCTCCAGGGCTGCTTCTTTTATGGCGGCCATGCTTTGCTGGCGCATGACCTTAAATTGCTCTTTAGATTTTGGTGACATCTTTTATTGAACGAACGTTTAGTCAAAAATAATCTTTTTGGCAATACGGCGCAATAGCCCCTCGACCAAAGAGCGATAAAATCGGATAAACAGATACTTCATCCGGGGGAGGGATTCGTTTTGTTCGGGCGTATGTTTACCTTTGAATCAAACAGGAATCGGTGATAAAGAGCTTATACCCATATTCGCGAAAGCGTGTCCCCATTTTGCGCTTTGCCTTTGTTTGTGGCATGATTGTTTTTAGCCTTTCGGCGAAAGCCCAGCTAAACCTAAAGATTGGTTACAGTATAGGATTGTTTGACCCGGGGATTACCAATGATATTTTGCGGCAATACAATCTGGAAAATCAGTGGTTGGAGAATGACTTTAAGGATCTGAATCTGATGAGCGGTATTGTGATCGGTTTCCGCAACAGCTGGGACTTTGTGGGACTGGATCTAAGTTGGACATCCAAGTTTAACCGGGAGTTTGGTGAGGGGCCGGATCCCTCCACAGGTAATTCTTTTTCACGGACCTATTATTACAGGTTGAATACCTTTTCAGCCGGCCTGGAGTTTTATCCGACGAGCAATTTTGGATTTGGCGGGAGCATTGATGCGACGGATTTAAATTACAAAGTGGATGGAACCGGCTATTCCGATACGGAAAAGATCGTAGACGGATTTTCGATGGGGAGTCATTTTTTCCTGAGTTATGAAATATCAACCAGTGATTTCTTGTCTGTTTCTTTCAGGCCTTATATTCAGCTCCCGTGGGAGAGCTTCAACATCCAGGGCTTTGAGCAGGCTAATTTCCCGGATAGCACGGATCCCGCCTCTGAGTTTGAAGAAAATTTATTCAATTTCGGATTGATGATCGTATTTTTTAATGGAAATCCGAGAGGATAAGTTGGGAACGTTTATTGTTGAGCGTTTTTTGATAATTGTTCGACTGCTTTCCTATAGCTTTTTTCGGAGGGGAAACCGGAGATCAGGGCAAGGCTGAGTGGATGATATTTTTGATAGAGTGGATTGGTTTTTCGTTTTTCCATTTCCTGCAGGCGAAACGTGGCCAGCCATTGCAAAAACGGCATGTCATTTTCTTTTTCAATCTGATTTTTTACCAGTGCACTTTCGGAGTTTGTAGCAAGGGCCAGTAGTTTGGGGCTGAGTTCCGGGTCCAGAAATCGCTTTTCTTTTGTGGCGAGTTGATCCCAGCTTAAATCATTTGAATTAGCCGGCGATAGTTTTTTGAGCAGCCGCTTGCTTTTGGCCCATTCCCAGCCTTTCCAGGATACCCAAATAACGACGACCGAGAAAGACAGATCGATCAGGTTTCCGAATCCGGGAAGCTTGTACAGATTTAGCTTTAGAAAGTTGTAGGCGACAAAATCGGCCAGGATGTAAAAAGTGTTTAGACCGGCAAGCAGAAACAAAACCCGCACATGGACTTTCATCCATCTAATCTGTCTGCGTTGCCAGGAAAAACCATGCAGGCGCAATACGGATTCTTTATACTTAAGATAGCGATAGGAGAGGGCTAGATAGCCAAAGAAGGAAAGGATGTATAAACCTCCTTCTATGGTCTTAAACCAGGGCAGATATAGTTGATTGTAGATCTCGAGTTTGCGTTCGGGGTCGGCGAGAAAGACGATCCAGTAAAAACTGGCCTGCAGGATAGGCAAAAACAAATGTTTTAGGTCGGAAAATCGAAGTCGGTAGGCCGGGTAAAGGGTAAACTTAATATAGAAAAAGAACAAGGGCCCCAATAATAAGGGGTACCACACAGGCAGGAAAAGCAAACCTTCGATCGATTTATGAACCAGCAGGATATTGATCTGGGCGAGTGCAAAAACCAACAGCCCAAAGCCGTAGCAGTAATTGGCCTTGCGTGTTCCGTAGGCTCTGCAAAAATAAAGAGTCATCACCGCAAGGGCTATCAGAATACTGGCAGTCATCCAGTACTCTGTAAAGGTGTCGGGCAAAATGGATGCACTCATTGCTTAAAGATACCCAAAGCAAGCTGCTTAGGGAAATTCTATACCGCATTAACGGTTTCAATAAAAGCTTCAGTGAGACTAACTCCCTGATGTGTCTGGCGGAAGTCCTCCATTGTAGATTCGTAAATAAGTTTTCCCTCGTGTATGATGGCCAGATCGTCGCATAGCAGGTCTACTTCGCTCATTATGTGTGAGGAGAAGATTACCGTTTTATTGTCGTCCCGGCAGCGGCGTATGAGTTGAATGATGTTTTCGGCCGTAATGACATCGAGTCCGGAAGTGGGCTCATCAAAAACGACAATGTCGGGATCGTGAATCATGGTTCGTACAATAGAAACCTTTTGTTTCATCCCGGTAGAGAGTTGTCCGATACGCTTATTGGCAAAATCATTCATATCGAGCAATTCAAATAATTCCTCTTTGCGCTTCCTCGAAACACGCTGTTCCAGTTTGTAGAGTTTGGCAAAATAGTTGACCAGTTCATTCGGCGTAAGCCTGTGGTACAGTCCGGTACTGCCGGTAAGGAAACCGATGGATGCCCGCACTTTATCATCTTCCCGGACCACGTCATAGCCATTTACATGGATCGTGCCGGCAGTTGGCTTGAGGATGGTGGCAATCATGCGCAGGGTGGTGGTTTTTCCGGCTCCGTTAGGCCCCAGCAAAGAAAAGATTCTGCCTGGTTTGCAGGCAAAGCTGATGTCGTCTACGGCAGTAACGGAACGGGCTTTGGTGTTTAATTCTTTGGCTTGTTGCCGGGATAGCGAGAAGGTCTTGCTTACATTTTCAACTCGGATCATAGGGAGTGATTTATAGGTCGGGTGAAGATATGGAAAATTCGGGCTTGGGGAAATGGGGTTCCGGTGGAGGTTCGTTGATGCCGTTCTTTTCGTTGATACCGTTCTTTCCGTTAACCGTTAGGTGTCCTGGCTTAATTACTTAGGGTCAATCTTTAAGTATTTTATCCGGCCTTATTTTATTTAGTGAGCAGTGAGTCAAAATGCGTTAAAAACTGGGTAGTGTCTGAGCCAGAAACCTAAGAGCATATAAAAAGGTG